>NZ_JBIRRA010000004.1:0-628892 GCF_044333485.1 Streptomyces sp. NPDC020983
TGGGTTGATAGGCCGGATGTGGAAGCCCTGTAAGGGGTGGAGCTGACCGGTACTAATAGGCCGAGGGCTTGTCCTCAGTTGCTCGCGTCCACTGTGTGGTTCTGAAACAACCAGCCACCATGATCCTCCCCAGGGTTTTGTTCCTGTGGGGTGTGGGTTGTGGTGTGTGTTTCATGGTGTTTCGGTGGTCATAGCGTTAGGGAAACGCCCGGTTACATTCCGAACCCGGAAGCTAAGCCTTTCAGCGCCGATGGTACTGCAGGGGGGACCCTGTGGGAGAGTAGGACACCGCCGAACAAATATTGAAGGAGCCCCGCTCCCGGATCTGATTCCGGGAGCGGGGCTCTTTGCTTTTCCCAGGGGGTCTTTGCGTGGTCCATGGTCCCTGGTCCATGGACCAGGTGCCAGGTGCCAGGGCCACCGCAATGCCCGTACGCACGAAGGGGGCCGCCCTCCCGCAGGAGGGCGGCCCCCTTCGTACGTCAGCGGCGGGCGCCGGGCGGTGTGGCGGGAGGCTCGTAACCGGGGACGTTCGCGGCGCGGGCGAGGTCGATGTCCAGGGCCTCGCGGCGGATGCGCTGGTCGACGTACAGCAGGGAGACGGCGCTCGCGCTGATCGGCAGGGTGAGGACGGAGGCGATGACGCCGCCGAGCGCCGTGATGAGGACGGTGGGCCAGTCGGGCGTACCGTCCGTGGAGAAGAGGCCGCCGTTCCCGTTGCCCACGGCGTCGGCGAGGGTGTTCACGGGGAGCTGGATGACGAGTGACGCGACGCCGGTGACGAGCACGACGAGCAGCTGCACGCCGAGGACCCGCCACCAGGAACCGCTGACGAGCTTCACCGAGCGCCTCACCGCCGTCCGGATGCCCTGCCTTTCGAGGACGAGGGCCGGGGCGGCCAGGTTCCACAGGTTCCATTGCCACAGGCAGACGACCGCGGCCGCCACAAGGCCGAGGGACGCGAGTGAGGCGCCACCGTCCTCGGAGCCGGCCCAGGCGACCAGGGCGCCGGGGAGGACTGCCACCGCGATGACGGCGACCAGCGCGAGCGGCAGCAGCACGGCGAGGCCGAGGAGCTGCGGCAGCCGGGGGCGGAGCTCCTGCCAGGAGCCGCGGACGGAGACCGGGCGGCCCAGGACGGCGCGGCTGACCACGACCGTGAGCAGCCCCGAGGTGAGGATGACGCCGAACACGCTGGTGAGCATCACCAGGAAGGACGCCCCGGCGCTGCCTCCGAGCGCGTGCGCGATGTCGCCCATGCTCGGGTCGGACTCGTTCTTGAGGTCGTCGAGGCGGCCGTCGTCGAGCAGGTACTTGCTGGCCAGTGCGCTGGCGCCCTCGGTCAGCACCGCGACGCCGGCGACCAGGAGGATCGCTGTGCGCCAGTGGGCGCGGAAGGTGGCGAAGGCCCCGCTGAGGATCTGGCCGGCGTCGAGCGGGCGCAGGGGGACGACACCGGGCTGGGGTGCTGCGGGGATGGTGCCCCAGCCGGTCGGCGGGGGTCCGTAGTAGGGGACGTTGGGGCCCCAGCGGGGGCCGCTGCGGTCGGGGTCGGGCGGGGACTGGGGAGTCCACTGGCCACTCCAGCCGCCCGTGTACGGACCTGGCTGCGGGGGCACGGGCGCCGGGGGAGGCGGGGGCTGCTCGGCGGCGGGTGCGGGGGGCTCGGGGGTGGCCGAGGCCTGCCACGTGCCGGCCGGGGGCTGCTGCTGCGACCAGTTGGCCGTTGCGGGCGCGGGCGCGTCGGAGCCGGGGCTCTGCGGTGCGCCGGGGGCGTCGTCGGGGACCTCCGGAGTGCCCGGCGAGGCGGCTGAGGCGCCGGCGGCCGTGTCCGGGGTGGCGCCGCCGCTGCCCGGCGGCGCTGCGGGAGGCGTGTCCTCGGTGCTGTCGCCGCTGCCCGGATCCGGGGATCCGGACGATCCGGGCGAGGCCCAGCCCGGAGTGTTGGTCATCGGAGGCTGCCCTTT
Organism: Streptomyces sp. NPDC020983; assembly: GCF_044333485.1. Lineage (NCBI taxonomy): Bacteria > Bacillati > Actinomycetota > Actinomycetes > Kitasatosporales > Streptomycetaceae > Streptomyces > Streptomyces sp. NPDC020983. The sequence goes on from NZ_JBIRRA010000004.1 coordinate 1,968, forward strand.
CGTATGTGCTGTCCTGTGTGTCCTGCGGGTACGGGTGCCCGTACCCGCGCCATCGTGTCACGGGCTGCCGCTGGGCGGACCGGGCAGGGCAGACTGGACGGATGGACGATCACCTCGTGGATTCCGCTTCCGTCCCGGTCCCCGCGCTGCGGTGGGAGGAGCCGCCGGAGGGCCCGGTCGTGGTGCTGCTCGACCAGACCCGGCTGCCCCGGGAGGAGGTCGAGCTGGTGTGCACGGACGTGCCGGGGCTGGTGTCGGCGATACGCCGGCTGGCCGTGCGGGGGGCGCCGGTGCTCGGCCTCGCGGGGGCGTACGGGGTCGCGCTCGCGGCGGCCCGCGGCTTCGACGTCGAGGAGGCGGCCGACCAGCTGGCGCACGCGCGGCCGACGGCGGTGAATCTGGGCTACGGCGTGCGGCGGGCGCTGGAGGCCTGGCGTGCGGCCTCGCCGGAGCGGGCCGCGGCTGCGGCTCTCGCCGAGGCGCGCGCGCTGCACGCGGAGGATGCGGCGGCGAGCACGGAGATGGCCGCGCGCGGGCTGGGCCTGCTGGAGGAGCTGTCGCCCGGTGGGGGCTACCGGATCCTGACGCACTGCAACACCGGCGCCCTGGTGTCGGGCGGGCAGGGGACGGCGCTGGGTGTCGTCCTGGCGGCGCACCGCGCGGGCCGGCTGCGGCGGCTGTGGGTGGACGAGACGCGGCCGCTGCTGCAGGGCGCGCGGCTGACGGCGTACGAGGCGGCGCGGGCCGGGATGCCGTACACGCTGCTCGCGGACAATGCCGCCGGGTCGCTCTTCGCGGCGGGGGAGGTGGACGCGGTGCTGGTCGGGGCGGATCGGATCGCGGCGGACGGTTCGACGGCGAACAAGGTGGGGAGTTATCCGCTGGCGGTGCTCGCCCGCTACCACCGGGTGCCCTTCATCGTGGTGGCGCCGTCGACGACCGTCGATCCGGCCACCGCGGACGGCGCCTCGATCGAGGTGGAGCAGCGCCCCGGGAGCGAGGTGACCGACCTCGCGCCGTCACCGCTGGGCGCGCAGGCCTATAATCCGGCTTTCGACGTCACCCCGCCGGAGCTGATCACCGCGATCGTCACGGAGAACGGTGTGGCGTCACCCGTGACCGCCGCGAGTCTCGCGTCGGTGGGCGCACAGCAGACCGTTCGGTGACGTTCCGTCGATCGTTGGACGCGGGACGTTCCGTCCGTTATCCACAGGCTGCACATGGGGGGCAGCGCAAGTCCGCACAAGCGGGGACAATAGTCGCATAGCGTGACCTTGATCACCAAAGGTCACCATTATCGATATGCAAATGGGATGATGGTCGGTATGAAGGGACGTGTCCTGGTCGTCGATGACGACACCGCGCTGTCAGAGATGCTTGGCATCGTGCTGCGCGGAGAGGGTTTCGAGCCGTCGTTCTGCGCCGACGGCGACAAGGCGCTTGCCGCTTTCCGGGAGGCCAAGCCGGATCTGGTCCTGCTCGATCTGATGCTGCCGGGGCGGGACGGTATCGACGTCTGCCGGCAGATCAGGGCGGAGTCGGGTGTCCCGATCGTGATGCTGACGGCGAAGAGCGACACCGTTGACGTGGTCGTCGGGCTGGAGTCCGGCGCGGATGACTACGTCATCAAGCCGTTCAAGCCGAAGGAACTGGTCGCGCGCGTCAGGGCGCGGCTGCGCAGGGCCGAGGAGCCCACGCCCGAGCAGCTGACCATCGGCGATCTGGTGATCGACGTGGCCGGCCACTCGGTCAAGCGCGACGGGCAGCCGATCGCGCTGACCCCGCTGGAGTTCGACCTGCTGGTGGCGCTCGCGCGCAAGCCGTGGCAGGTCTTCACCCGCGAGGTGCTGCTGGAGCAGGTGTGGGGGTACCGCCACGCGGCGGACACCCGCCTGGTGAACGTGCACGTGCAGCGGCTGCGCTCCAAGGTCGAGCAGGACCCGGAGCGCCCCGAGATCGTCGTGACCGTCCGAGGGGTCGGCTACAAGGCGGGACCGGGCTGACATGCGCAGACCGTACGAGCGTGAGCTGCTGGAGGGCCGGCTCGCGGACCCGATGCGGGGCCTGCTGCCGGTCATCCGCTCGTGCGTGCGCTGGGCACGGCGGCCGCTGCAGCCGGCGTCCCGGCTGTGGCGGCGCAATCTCCAGCTGCGGGTCGTCGCCTTCACGCTGCTGATGTCCGTCGGCGTGGTGCTGCTGCTCGGTTTCGTCGTGATCGGCCAGGTCCGCAACGGCCTGCTCGACGCGAAGGAGAAGGCCTCGGTCAAGCAGGCCATGAGCGGCTTCTCCCTCGTCCAGAACATGGTGACGCAGGGCGGCCAGGAGCTGGACGCGACGAGCACCGGCGGCCAGGTGGGCGGGAACGACAAGCAGATCGACTCCGGGACGTGGATCACCCAGCTGACCCAGCAGCTCTCCAGCGGCGGCAAGGGCGTGTACTGGATCGTCGCGCTCAGCCCGGGCGGTGCGGAGGATTCCGGCCCGCAGGGCGGCGACACCAGCCCGCGTGGAGCGCGCACCTCGGGTGTCCTGCCGAAGAAGACCATCTCGCCGGCACTCAGCAGCGCCGTCGACAAGTCCGCCGGCGCCATGAAGCAGTACACGACGGTGTACACCGACGACGGCGAACCGCCGCGGTCGGCGCTCGCCGTGGGCAAGCGCATCACGGATCCGAACGGGCGCGAGGTCCAGCTCTACTACCTCTTCGCCTTCGACCAGGAGCAGAAGACGCTCGGCCTGGTCAAGGGCACGCTGGCGACGGCCGGGATCTTCGTGGTGGTGCTGCTGGGCGCGATCGCGTGGCTGGTGACGCGGCAGGTGGTCACGCCGGTGCGGATGGCCGCGGGGATCGCCGAGCGGCTGGCCGCGGGCCGGCTCCAGGAGCGGATGCAGGTCTCCGGCGAGGACGACATCGCCAGGCTCGGCGAGTCCTTCAACAAGATGGCGCAGAACCTCCAGGTCAAGATCCAGCAGATGGAGGACCTGTCGCGGATGCAGCGCCGCTTCGTCTCCGACGTCTCGCACGAGCTGCGGACTCCGCTGACGACCGTGCGGATGGCCGCGGACGTCATCCATGACGCGCGCTCGGACTTCGACCCGGTGACGGCACGCTCCGCGGAGCTGCTGCAGAACCAGCTGGACCGCTTCGAGTCGCTGCTGTCCGACCTGCTGGAGATCAGCAGGTTCGACGCGGGCGCCGCGGAGCTGTCCGCGGAGCCGATAGACCTGCGTGAGGTCGTGCGGCGGGTGGTGGACGCCGCCGAGCCGCTGGCCGAGCGCAAGGGCAGCACCGTGCTGATACGCGGCGACGCCCAGCCGGTGGTGGCCGAGGCCGATCCGCGCCGGGTCGAGCGGGTGCTGCGCAATCTGGTGGTCAACGCGATCGAGCACGGTGAGGGCCGCGACGTGGTCGTGCGGCTCGCGACGGCGGACGGCGCGGTCGCGGTGGCGGTGCGGGACTACGGCGTCGGGCTCAAGCCGGGTGAGGCGACCCGGGTGTTCAACCGGTTCTGGCGGGCCGATCCCGCGCGGGCGCGCACCACGGGTGGGACGGGCCTGGGCCTGTCGATCGCGGTGGAGGACGCGCGGCTGCACGGCGGCTGGCTCCAGGCGTGGGGCGAGCCGGGTGGCGGCTCGCAGTTCCGGATGACGCTGCCGCGGACGGCGGGCGACAGTCTGCGTACGTCGCCGCTCCCGCTGGAGCCGGACGACTCGCGCCGCAACCGCGGGCTGACCGCTCCGGGAGGGGCGGCGGCCGCGGGGTCGCCGGTCGTGCCCGGACCGCGTGACGGTTCGGGTCCGGCGGGCAACGGGGCGCCCGGCCAGGCGCACCGCAGGGACGTGGGATCGCCGCGGCCGCCGCTCATCCCGCCGATGCCGTCCGGTGCGCCCGCGCGGCCGCCCACGGCAGATCCGGCGGCGCTGCCGGGCAGCGGGGCACGGGTCGTCGGTCACCGGGACGCGGTTCGGAAGGACGAGATCTGATGGCACTGCTGGGGGGCCGCGTGGGCCGGGCGGCCAGGGTGGCGCTGCCGCTGTCCGCGGCACTGCTGCTGGCGGGGTGCGCGTCCATGCCGGGCGGCGGCGAGGTCAGCAAGGTCGACGACAGCCAGCAGGCGGAGGGCGACACGCAGGTGCGGGTGTTCGGCATTCCGCCGCGGCCGGGTGAGTCGCCCACGGAGATCGTCAACGGCTTCCTGGAGGCCACCACCAGCGGCGAGGCCGATTTCGCCACCGCCAAGCAGTATCTGGCGGCGGACCTGAAGAAGCGCTGGGATCCGCTCGCCGGCATCACGGTGCTGTCCGCCGTACCGCGGGCGCCGACGATGTCCGATCCGGGTGCGAAGGCGACGGAGGAGACCGTCCCGCTGGACGCCGAGCAGACCGCGAAGGTGGACGCGAAGGACGCCTACCAGCTCTCGGTGAACGATTTCCACGAGCAGGTCCACCTGGTCAAGCAGGGCGGCGAGTGGCGGATCGACGGCCTGAAGGACGGCCTGGTCCTCTCCGCCGCCGACTTCCAGCGCATATACCACTCGGTGAACATGTACTACTTCGCCGTCCAGGGGGCCGGTGACCCCCGCGGCAGCGGCGGCAGGACGCTCATCGCCGATCCGGTGTACCTGCGCCGGCAGCAGCCGGACACGCTCTCGGCGACGGTCACCGCGCTGCTCGGCGGTCCGAGTACGTGGCTGGCGCCCGCGGTCACCACGGCCGTCCCGGCCGGCGCGCGGCTGCACGACGGCCGGACGACGAGCGTCTCGCTGGACGACTCGCAGCGCCTGCGGGTGCGGCTGGACAAGGCGGACGGCCTGCACGGGGAGGCGTGCCTGCGGCTCGCCGCCCAGCTCTTCGCCACGGTGCAGGGTCAGTCGTCGGTGCAGCTGTCCTCGGTGGAGGTGCAGCGCACGGACGGGGCCGAGGCGTGCACGCTCGGCAGCGGGGAGGCGAAGCAGTACGGGCCGGGCAATCTCGTCGGCACGACGGGGGAGCAGTTCTACATCGGCTCGCAGAAGCACAATCTGCTGGTGCGGCAGGGGACCAGTACCTCCGGCTTCCCGGTGCGGGGGCCGTTCGGTGCCGACAAGGCCGGGCTCCGGTCGGTCGCCGTGCGCCGGGACGGGCAGCTGGCCGCGGCGGTCAGGTCCGACGGGCGCCAGCTGGTCGTGAGCGCGCTGATGGACGGCGCCGCTGTCCGGACGGCACCGCTGACGAGTGCGGCGCAGGACCCGAAGAACGGGCTGAGCGCGCCGAGCTGGGACGGTTACGACGACCTGTGGGTGGCCGACCGCAATCCCGCGGCCTCCCGGCTTTACGTGCTCCCCGGCGGTACGGGGCAGCCCTCGGTGGTCGACGTCCCGGGACTGCAGGGGCGCATCCAGTCCCTGCGGGTGGCCTCCGACGGGCTGCGGATCGCGCTGGTGGTGGCGTCCGAGGACGGCAAGGACCGGCTGATGCTGGGCCGGGTCGAGCGAGGGGGGACCGTCGCACAGCCTGAGTTCGCCGTGCGGGACCTGCTCGACATCACCCCGTCCGAGCAGAGCGTGGTCTCGGTGTCCTGGGCCGGCGCGAGCCGGCTGGTCGTGCTCGGCAGCGATCCGGAGGGCAGCGGGCAGCAGATCCAGTGGGTCAGCACCGACGGGTCGGTGTCGCCCGCGACGGACACCATCGGTGAGGCGGATTCGGTGGCGGCGTCGGAGAACCCGGACCAGAGGGACGTGTCGCTGCTCGCCTCGTCCCACGACAGCGTCTACTGGCAGTCGCCGGACCTGAACTGGAAGAAGGTCACCCCGGCCGGCGGGAGCCCCGTCTACCCGGGCTGAGGGGCCCTTCCGGCCGGCAGGAGTTGTCCACAGCCCTCGAACGGGTGACTGGCAGCGCACCCCCGCGCGGCCCCACAGTTGGTTCATGCGGGGCTGGTGGCAGGAGATCGCCGGGCTGGTGCTCCCGGCGGACTGCGCGGGCTGTGGCCTGCCGCGTACGGAGTTGTGCGGGCGCTGCCGCGGGCTGCTGGGCGGAGCGGCCTCGGTGCGGCGGGTACGCCCGGTGCCCGAGCCGCCGGGTCTGCCGCCGGTGTGCGCGGCCGCGCGGTACGGCGACGAGGTGCGGGCCGTGCTGCTGGCGCACAAGGAGCGGGGCGCGCTGGGGCTGGCGCGTCCGCTGGGCGGGGCCCTCGCCGCGGCGGTGGCGGGGCTGGGGGTCGCCGGGGCGGTGCTGCTGGTGCCGGTGCCCTCCGCGCGGCGGGCGGTGGCGCGGCGGGGCCACGACGCGACCGCCCGGATGGCCAGGGCGGCCGCGGCGGTACTGCGCGGGCAGGGCACCGCGGCGCGGGCGGCGGTGCTGCTGCGGCACCGCAGGCTGGTCGCCGACCAGACCGGGCTCGACGCGGCCGGGCGGCTGGCCAACCTGTCGGGTGCGATCGAGGCGGCCGGGGGCTCGGCGGGGCTGCTGGCGGCGGTGCCGGTGGTGCTGGTGGACGATCTGGTGACGACCGGGACGTCACTCAGTGTGGCCGCGCGGGCGGTCACGGTGGCGGGAGGCAGGGTGGCGGGGGCGGCTGTGGTGGCGTGCGCCGACGGCCGGTGAAAATCCACTCCGATGCGTGTCGCCGCTGGTGGGGGCTGTAACGGTTCACTCGAACGGAGGTAGCCGGTCGCTGCGGATGCCGACTTCCGCACTCCGGGACTATGTTCGGGGTAGAGGGATGACAGCGCCATGGGGTGATGATCTTCCTCGTGGGGCAGGAGGAGGTGAAAGCCGCAGCTCCGCGGTTCCCGGCAGATCGGGAGGCGGAGCGGCTGCCGACGCAGTGCCGGGCGGGACTGTTCCCGGGCCGGCCTCAGCGAAAGGGACCGCCGCCGGTCACCCGGCGGGGTCCGGGAACGGAGTTCTGCGTGGACATCGTCGTCAAGGGCCGCAAGACCGAGGTGCCCGAGCGGTTCCGGAAGCACGTGGCCGAGAAGCTGGACAAGATCCAGAAGCTCGACGGCAAGGTGATCAGCCTCGACGTCGAGGTGTCCAAGGAGCTCAACCCGCGGCAGGCGGAGCGTGCCGACCGCGTGGAGATCACGCTCAATTCGCGCGGGCCGGTGATCAGGGCGGAAGCCGCCGCAGCCGACCCGTACGCCGCGCTGGACGTCGCGGTGACCAAGCTGGAGGCGCGCCTGCGCAAGGCCGCGAGCAAGCGCCACACGCGCCGCGGAGCGGGCCGGATCCCCGCCGCGGACGTACCCTCCGTGGTCTCCGACGCGGCGTATCTCAACGGGGAGGGGGAGCTCGTCGGCAGCCCGGCCGAGGAGGACGACGTGCCGACCAGGCGGATGGGGTCGCTGGAGGTGCGTGGCGAGGGCCCGCTGGTGGTCCGGGAGAAGACGCACGCGGCCGCGCCCATGGGGCTCGAGCAGGCGCTCTACCAGATGGAGCTGGTCGGACACGACTTCTACCTCTTCGTGGACGCCGACACCAAGCAGCCGAGCGTCGTCTACCGGCGGCACGGTTACGACTACGGCGTCATCCACCTGGACTCCGACGAGGCGATGACGCAGGCCCCCGGTGGTGCGGGCGGAGCGCTGCGCCGCTGAGCGGCGCGGTGCGGCGGCGGCCGAGACGGGCCGACCGCTCGGTACGGCAAGGCGGTGCCCCCGGGTTCTCCCTGGGGGCACCGCCGCGCCAGGACGTGAAATGCTGGACCAGCAGTGGGGCAACTGCGGTCTGACGGGGAGGAATTGATGCCGGAATTCGCGCACCGGGCTGCCGGCGGGAGCGACCGCGACCCCGATGCGGACGGCCCACCACCCGCCGAGCCGATCAGGGTCCTGGTCGTCGACGACCACGCGCTCTTCCGGCGGGGTCTGGAGATCGTGCTCGCGCAGGAGGAGGACATCCAGGTCGTCGGCGAGGCCGGGGACGGCGCGGAGGCGGTCGAGAAGGCCGCCGACCTGCTGCCCGACATCGTGCTGATGGACGTGCGGATGCCGCGCCGCGGCGGTATCGAGGCGTGCACCTCCATCAAGGAGGTGGCCCCCAGCGCCAAGATCATCATGCTGACGATGAGCGACGAGGAGGCCGATCTCTACGAGGCGATCAAGGCCGGGGCGACCGGCTACCTCCTCAAGGAGATCTCCACCGACGAGGTGGCCACCGCGATCCGCGCGGTGGCGGACGGGCAGTCGCAGATCAGCCCGTCGATGGCGTCCAAGCTGCTGACCGAGTTCAAGTCGATGATCCAGCGCACCGACGAGCGGCGGCTGCTGCCCGCGCCCCGGCTCACCGACCGGGAGCTGGAGGTGCTCAAGCTCGTCGCCACCGGGCTGAACAACCGCGACATCGCCAAGGAACTGTTCATCAGCGAGAACACCGTGAAGAACCACGTCCGCAACATCCTGGAGAAGCTGCAGCTGCACTCCCGGATGGAGGCCGTGGTCTACGCGATGCGGGAGAAGATCCTGGAGATCCGCTGATCCGCCGGGCCCGCCCTCCGCGGTGGGCCCGGCGGCCGGTGGACCCGGCGGGTCAGCGGCTCAGCGGCGGTCGTGGGTGCGCCGGAGGGCGCTCTCCAGCGGCTCACGCAGTGTCTCCGGCAGCACCCGCTCCACCCGGGCCTCCACGCAGCCCACCCAGCCCGCCGCCTCCGCGATGGCGTCCGCCGCGGGCTGCACCGCCTTCGGGCCGTCCAGCGTCACCTGCCGGGCGACCAGCGTGCCGCCCTCCCTTGCCGGGTCGACCCGGCCCACCAGCCGCCCGCCCGCCAGCAGCGGCATGGCGAAGTAGCCGTGCACCCGCTTCGGCTTGGGGGTGTAGGCCTCCAGCCTGTGGGTGAAGCCGAAGATCCGCTCCGTCCGCGGCCGGTCCCACACCAGCGAGTCGAAGGGCGACAGCAGGGTCGTGCGGTGCCGGCCGCGCGGCTCGGACGCCAGCGCCGCCGGATCGGCCCACGCGGGCTTGCCCCAGCCCTCGACCTCGACGGGCACCAGGCCCGTGCTGTCGATGACCGCGGCGACCTGCTCGCCCTTGAGGCGGTGGTAGTCGGCGAGGTCGGCGCGGGTGGCCACGCCCATGGCCGCGCCGGCCTGGGCGACCAGCCGCCGCATGCACTCGGTGTCGTCCAGCTCGTCGTGCAGCAGTTCGGCGGGGACGGCGCGCTCCGCCAGGTCGTAGACCCGCTTCCAGCCGCGCCGCCGGGTGCAGACGACCTCGCCGGTGTCCAGCAGCCACTCGACGGCGATCTTCGTCTCCGACCAGTCCCACCACGGGCCGCCGTTCTTGGCGCCGCCCAGATCCGTCGACGTCAGCGGACCGTCGGCCTTCAGGCGGTCCAGGACGGCGGCGCAGGAGCGCTCGGCGTCCGCCAGCACGTGCCAGCGGTGGCCGCGCGCCCGGCGGGCCCGGCGGCGGAAGGCGAAGTGCGGCCACTCCTCGATGGGCAGGATGCACGCGGCGTGCGACCAGTACTCGAAGGCGTGGTCGTCCGACCAGTAGGCCTGCTCGACCGCCTGCCGGCCGATCGCCCCCAGCCGCGCGTAGGGGACCAGCTCGTGCGAGCGTGCCAGCACCGAGATGGTGTCCAGCTGCACGGCCCCGAGGGCGCGCAGCACGCCTCGGGCGCCGGCCCGCCGGTCGGGAGCGCCGAGGAGGCCCTGGGCGCGCAGGGCGATCCTGCGGGCCTCGTCGGCGGACAGGGAGAGCTGGGGAGGGGGCAGCGCTGTCATGCGGGCCAGGCTAGGGGGACCCACTGACAATCGGCTCCGGCCTGCTCACGACCCCTCCCGGCGGCTGCGCGGGGGCGCCCGTCCGGGGTCAGTCCGCCGGGTGCCCGGGGTCGTACGGCAGGTACGGGGCCTGTGCCGGCAGGCCCAGGTCCGTCGGGAGCAGGGCGCCGACCCAGGCGTCCCGGCGGGTGCCGCGCTGTGCGACCTTGGCGCGCTGCACGCCCTCCATGACGAAGCCGAGCCGCAGCGCGACCGCGCGCGAACCCTCGTTCCCGGCCTCGGCGTACCACTCCAGCCGTTCCACGCCCAGGTCTTCGAACGCCCAGCGGCACACCGCGCGGGCCGCCTCGACCGTGTAGCCCCTGCCGCGCTGCTCCTTCACCGTCCAGAAGCCGAGTTCCGCCTGGCGCACGGGCGCGGCCAGTTGCCCGAGCCTGACCAGGGCCATCGAACTGACCAGGGTGCCGCTCGCGCGGGTGAAGACGCCGAAGTTGTACATGGTGTCGTCCTGCCACCCCAGCGGGCTGAGCCGCTGGACGAAATCCGCCGCGTGCTCGCGGGTGTACGGCGACGGCACGCTGGTCCAGCGCGGGATCTCGGGGTCCTGGCACGCGGCGAGCACCGCGTCGGTGTCGGCCGGCTCCAGCGCGCGCAGGTACAGGCGCTCGGTGGTCAGGGTGACGGGTTCCATGGGCGGCGTGCACCTTTCTCCGGGGCCGTCGGGCGGCTCTGCGGCGAGTATCGCGGGCCCCGGAACCACGGGAAAACCGTTTTGCCGCCGCCGGGCCTCCCGGCCCGATGCTCTCCTCGCTTACGATGGCCGTTGCAGCAGGGCCCCGGCAGACAAAACCCCTGCTGTGCCCCGCGCGGCAACCGCGCCAGGCCCGACCGGCAAGGAGCCAGCCTACGTGTCCGTCATCACCAAGATCATGCGTGCAGGCGAAGGCAAGATCCTGCGCAAACTGCACCGCATCGCGGACCAGGTCAATTCCATCGAAGAGGACTTCGAGAGCCTTTCCGATGCCGAGCTGCGGGCTCTCACCGACGAGTACAAGGAGCGGTACGAGGGCGGCGAGAGCCTCGACGACCTGCTGCCCGAGGCGTTCGCCACGGTACGCGAGGCCGCGCGGCGCGTTCTGGGCCAGCGGCACTACGACGTGCAGCTGATGGGCGGCGCCGCCCTGCACATGGGCTACGTCGCGGAGATGCGCACCGGCGAGGGCAAGACGCTGGTCGGCACCCTGCCCGCGTACCTCAACGCGCTGTCCGGCAAGGGCGTGCACCTGATCACCGTCAACGACTACCTCGCCGAGCGCGACTCGGAGTGGATGGGCCGGGTGCACCGTTTCCTCGGCCTCACGGTGGGCTGCATCCTCTCCAACCAGTCGCCGGCCGAGCGCCGCGAGATGTACGCGTGCGACATCACCTACGGCACGAACAACGAGTTCGGCTTCGACTACCTGCGCGACAACATGGCCTGGTCGCAGGACGAACTCGTCCAGCGCGGCCACAACTTCGCGATCGTCGACGAGGTCGACTCGATCCTCGTCGACGAGGCCCGCACGCCGCTGATCATCTCCGGCCCCGCCGACCAGGCCACCAAGTGGTACAGCGACTTCGCGCGCCTGGTGCGCCGGCTGAACCGCGGTGAGGCAGGCGGCATCGGCAAGGAGGAGACCGGCGACTACGACGTCGACGAGAAGAAGCGCACCGTCGCCATCCACGAGTCCGGCGTGGCCAAGGTCGAGGACTGGCTGGGGATCGACAACCTCTACGAGTCGGTCAACACCCCGCTCGTCGGTTACCTGAACAACGCCATCAAGGCCAAGGAGCTCTACAAGAACGACAAGGACTACGTCGTCATGGACGGCGAAGTCATGATCGTCGACGAGCACACCGGCCGTATCCTCGCCGGCCGCCGCTACAACGAGGGCATGCACCAGGCGATCGAGGCGAAGGAGGGGGTGGACATCAAGGACGAGAACCAGACGCTCGCCACGATCACCCTGCAGAACTTCTTCCGCCTCTACACCACGCTGTCGGGCATGACCGGTACGGCCATGACCGAGGCCGCCGAATTCCACCAGATCTACAAGCTGGGCGTGGTGCCGATCCCGACGCACCGTCCGGTGGCGCGGATCGACCGCCCGGACCTGATCTACCGCACGGAGGAGGCGAAGTTCGAGGCGGTCGTCGAGGACATCGTCGAGAAGCACGAGAAGGGCCAGCCGGTGCTGGTCGGCACCGTGTCCGTCGAGAAGTCCGAGTACCTGTCGGCCCAGCTGTCCAAGCGCGGTGTGCCGCACGAGGTGCTGAACGCCAAGCAGCACGACCGTGAGGCGTCGATCGTCGCGCAGGCCGGCCGCAAGGGCGCGGTCACCGTGGCCACCAACATGGCCGGCCGCGGTACCGACATCAAGCTCGGCGGCAACCCCGACGACCTGGCCGAGGCCGAGCTGCGGCAGCGCGGTCTGGACCCGGTCGAGCACGTCGAGGAGTGGGCCGCGGCCCTCCCGGCGGCGCTGGAGCGTGCGGAGGAGGCCGTCAAGGCCGAGCACGAGGAGGTCGTCGAGCTCGGCGGGCTGTACGTGCTGGGCACCGAGCGGCACGAGTCGCGGCGTATCGACAACCAGCTGCGCGGCCGCTCCGGCCGCCAGGGCGACCCGGGCGAGTCCCGCTTCTACCTCTCGCTGGGCGACGACCTGATGCGGCTGTTCAAGGCGCAGATGGTGGAGCGCGTGATGTCGATGGCCAACGTGCCCGACGACGTGCCGATCGAGAACAAGATGGTCACCCGTGCCATCGCCTCGGCCCAGTCGCAGGTCGAGCAGCAGAACTTCGAGATCCGCAAGAACGTCCTGAAGTACGACGAGGTGCTCAACCGGCAGCGCGAGGTCATCTACGGCGAGCGGCGCCGCGTCCTGGAGGGCGAGGACCTGCAGGAGCAGGTGCAGCACTTCATGGACGACACGATCGACGCGTACATCGACGCCGAGACGAGCGAGGGCTTCGCCGAGGACTGGGACCTCGACCGGCTGTGGGGCGCCTTCAAGCAGCTCTACCCGGCCAAGGTGACCATCGAGGAGCTGGAGGAGGAGGCCGGCGACCGCGCGGGCCTCACCGCCGAGTTCATCGCCGAGGCCGTCAAGGAGGACATCCACGCGCAGTACGCCGAGCGGGAGAAGTCGCTCGGCGAGGAGATCATGCGCGAGCTGGAGCGCCGCGTGGTCCTGTCGGTGCTGGACCGCAAGTGGCGCGAGCACCTCTACGAGATGGACTACCTCCAGGAGGGCATCGGCCTGCGTGCCATGGCGCAGCGCGACCCGCTGGTGGAGTACCAGCGTGAGGGCTTCGACATGTTCACGGCCATGATGGACGGCATCAAGGAGGAGTCCGTCGGCTACCTGTTCAACCTGGAGGTCCAGGTCGAGCAGCAGGTCGAGGAGGTTCCGGTGCCGGCCGACGTCCAGGACGAGGTGCCGTCGCTGACCAAGGAGCGCCCGGAGATCCGTGCGAAGGGCCTGGAGGCGCCCAAGCGCGCCGACCGGCTGCACTTCTCCGCGCCGACGGTGGACGGCGAGGGCGGGGTCGTCGAGGGCGAGTTCGCCGGTGCCCCGGCGGACGCCGCGCCGGCCGCCGAGGACGGCTCGACGCGCGCCGAGCGGCGCAAGGCCGCCAAGGGCGGGCGGCGCCGCAAGAAGTAGCGGCAGCGCCGCCACGACGACCGGCCGGGGGCCGGGCCCCGCGGGGCCCGGCCCCCGGCCGCGTCATGCGGCCTCCACGGCGGTGCAGCGCCAGCGCTCGGGCCCGTAGCCGGTGGCGGCGTCCGGTCCGCCGGGCTCCAGCCGGAAGGCCAGCGCGCGGAAGACGTCCTGGCCCAGGCACACCACCGCGCAGACCTCCAGTGCCCCGCCGGCCGTGCGGAAGGGGTAGCAGCGGTACACGAAAGGGGTACGGCCGCGGGCGCCGCGCGGGCGCCAGTCCGCCCGCCGCGCGTGCAGCTCCCACAGCCGCTGGTACGCCTCGTCGCGGACCTTGCCGGCCAGCGTCGTCAGCGGCTGCCGCCCGGTCAGGACGTCCAGCAGCCGGCCGGCGAACCAGTCGTGCGGCGACTGCGGGCGCAGCACCCCGCCGGGCACCCGGCCCGCGGGCGGGCGGCCGGCGGGACGGCGCGGGTCCCGGCGCCCGGGAGGTGCCGCGCCCGCGCCCCCGGGCCTGCGGGGCGGTGCGCCGGCGGCGGGGCGCGGGGCGGAGGCGGCGGGCTGGTGCGGTGGCTGCGGCACGGTGGCTCCCCAAGATCGTTACCGGCTGGTAGTCCGGTTCTAGGGGGCTCCGCGACGGGCGGGCAAGCGCGAGCGGCGGTGCGCGGAGCCGCCGCGGAATTCACCTATCAGGCTGGTTGCGCACGTATGCTTCACGCCATGCGCGTCTATATTCCGACGACCATTGCGGGACTCGCCGAGGCGTACAAGGCGGGTGAGGTGGGGCCCGCTCCGATCGACGCCTTCGCCGTGACGCCGAGCCTGCGCGAGTGGTACGTCTCCGACGACATAGAGGAACTGGAGTACGCGGCGCTGACCCGGGCCGCCCAGGCGTCGCTGCGGCTGCTGGCCGTCCAGCCCGGCCTGCCGCGCCGCCGTACCGTCGTCGCCGTGGACGTGCCCGACGCCGCCGTGCGCTTCGACCCCGACCGCGCCCTGGACCCGGCCGCGCTGGGCGAGGTGCGGCTCACCCGCCCGGTGCCGCTGTCCGACGCGGCGGCCGTCCACCTGGACGCGGACGACGCCGAGGAGGACGTGTCCGCCGCGGCGGCCGCGCTCGGCGCCGCGGACGCGGGGGACGACGACGCGCAGTTCACGGTGGACGGCGCCGAGGACCACGAACTGCTCTGGTACGCGACGCAGGAGATCCCCAACCTGATCGGGTGAACGGCCGGTCCGCCCCGCGGCCCATCACCCGTATGTGCGGACCGTCCGACCGTCCGATGGTGCGGCCTTCCGATCTTCCGACGGTCGGAAGGTCCGGACGTCCCACCGCGGGTGGGGTTGTCCACAGGCTGTGAGACCGGCCGGGGACTCACGCGAGTACGGTTTCTTCCATGAGCACGCACCTCGTGTGGGACTGGAACGGAACCCTCTTCCACGACATCGACGCGGTGATCGAGGCCACCAACGCCTCCTTCGCCGAGCTCGGACTGCCCCCGATCACCCTCGAGCGCTACCGCGAGCTGTACTGCGTGCCCGTGCCCCGGTTCTACGAGCGGCTGATCGGCCGGCTGCCGTCCGACGCCGAGTGGGAGGTCATGGACAGCACCTTCCACCGGCACTACTGGCGGCTGGCCGGGTCCTGCCGCCTGGCCGAGGGCGCCGCCGAGCTGCTCGCCGCACGGCAGGCGGCGGGGGTCACGCAGTCGCTGTGCTCGCTGGCACCGCACACCGAGCTGGTGCCGGTCGTGGCCGCGCACGGCATCACCGGGCACTTCCTGCGGGTCGACGGCCGCACCGGGGCCTCGACGGCCGGCAAGTCCGAGCAGATGCTCCGCCACATCCGCTCGCTCGGCGGCGTCGACCCGCGCCGCGTCGTGGTGATCGGCGACGCCCTGGACGACGCGGCCGCCGCCGCGCACGTCGGCGCGCACGCCGTCCTCTACACCGGGGGTTCGCACAGCAGAGCGGCCCTGGAGGCCGCCGGGGTGCCGGTGGTGGACTCCCTGGCCGAAGCGGTCGAGCAGGCCGAGCGAATAGCGTCCTGACGGATCGCCGCAGGTCGGGGCCTGGTTGCGGTGCCGTTCTGTCCACCAGGGCCAAAGGTGGCCGGTGCATTTGTACGAAGACGTCGCCTGACAGGCCTCCCGGGCTGAGCGATAGCCTGGACGCCGTGATCACTGGTGATCCGTTCTCCGGGGGCAGGTTAGTGACGAGGCGCACGACCGACCTCTTTCCCGGCACAGCGTCGTCCCGTGGCGGAAACCCCGCGTACCGGTACGTCGTGCCATCAACCGACGTCACGCAATGGCGCGCGACAGGAGTCAGAAGACATGCAGAGCAAGCTGGACGAAACCAAGGCCGAGCGGCTGGCGCAGGCGGCGCAGGTCGGTGAGCACAGCCAGCAGGGGAGGCTGCCGGGCCAGGGACTCGACGCGGAGGCCCTGAGCGCGTTCCTCCAGCGGTACTACCTGCACAGCGCACCGGAAGACCTGGTCGACCGCGATCCGGACGACATCTTCGGGGCGGCGCTGTCGCACCACCGGCTCGCCGAGCTGCGCCCGCAGGGCACCGCGAACGTGCGGGTGCACACCCCGACGGTGGAGGAGAACGGGTGGCAGTGCAGCCACACCGTCGTGGAGGTCGTCACCGACGACATGCCCTTCCTCGTGGACTCGGTGACCAACGCGCTGACCCAGGCCAACCGGGCGATCCACGTCGTGGTCCACCCGCAGTTCACCGTCCGCCGGGATCTGACGGGCAAGCTGCTGGAGATCCTGCCCGCCGGCCCGGATCCGGACGCCGGGGGGCTGCCGCACGACGCGCTGGTCGAGTCCTGGATCCATGTCGAGATCGACCGCGAGACGGACCGGGCCGACCTCCAGGAGATCACCGCCGACCTGCGCCGGGTGCTGTCCGACGTGCGGGAGTCCGTCGAGGACTGGGCCAAGATGCGGCAGGCCGCGCAGTCCGTCGCCGACGAGCTGGCCGCGAGGCCGCCGCTGCTGCCGCAGCGGGAGATCGACGACGCGCTGGAGCTGCTCCGCTGGCTCGACGGCGACCACTTCACCTACCTCGGCTACCGCGAGTACGAGCTGATCACCGAGACCGCCGAGGACGGCAGCACCGAGGACGTGCTCGTGGCCGTGCCGGGGACGGGCCTGGGCATCCTGCGTTCCGACCCCCAGCACCCGCAGGCCGACAGCACCCACCCCGGCCACCCCGGGCACCCCAACTCCCCGTCCTTCAGCCGGCTGCCCGCGGACGCCCGGGCCAAGGCCAGGGAGCACAAGCTGCTCATCCTGACCAAGGCCAACAGCCGCTCCACCGTGCACCGCCCCTCGTACCTGGACTACATCGGGGTCAAGAAGTTCGACGCCGACGGGAACGTGATCGGCGAGCGGCGCTTCCTGGGCCTCTTCTCGTCCGCCGCCTACACCGAGTCGGTCCGGCGGGTGCCGGTGGTCCGCCGCAAGGTCGAGGAGGTGCTGGCGGGCGCCGGCTTCACCGCCGAGAGCCACGACGGCCGCGACCTGCTGCAGATCCTGGAGACCTACCCGCGCGACGAGCTGTTCCAGACCCCGGCCGACACCCTCCAGTCCATCGCCACCAGCGTGCTCTACCTCCAGGAGCGCCGCAAACTCCGGCTGTTCCTGCGGCAGGACGAGTACGGCCGCTACTTCTCCGCGCTGGTCTACCTGCCGCGGGACCGCTACACCACCGCGGTGCGGCTGCGGCTGACGAACATCCTCCAGGAGGAACTGGGCGGCCGCAGCGTCGACTTCACCGCCTGGAACACCGAGTCGGTGCTGTCCCGGCTGCACTTCGTGATCCGCATCGACCCCGGCGGTTCGCTGCGCGAGCTGACCGAGGCCGACGTCGAGCACATCGAGAACCGGCTGTCGGAGGCCACCAGGTCCTGGTCCGACGGCTTCGCCGAGGCGCTGGGCGCCGAGTGCGGCGAGGAGCGGGCCGCCGAACTGCTGCGCCGCTACGGGCAGGCCTTCCCCGACGGCTACCGCGCCGACTTCCCCCCGCGGGTCGCGGTCGCCGACCTCCAGCACTTCGAGAACCTCGGCGAGGACGACTTCACCCTCAGCCTCTACGAGCCGGTGGGGGCCGCGCCCGAGGAGCGCCGTTTCAAGATCTACCGCACCGGGGCGCCGGTGTCGCTGTCGGCGGTGCTGCCGGTGCTCCAGCGGCTCGGCGTCGAGGTGGTCGACGAGCGCCCGTACGCGCTGCGCCGGGCCGACGGATCACGGGTGTGGGTCTACGACTTCGGGCTGCGGCTCGACCCCGCGCTCGGCGACCTCGGCGAGGACGCCCGCGAGCGCTTCCAGGAGGCCTTCGCCGCGACCTGGACCGACCGCGCGGAGAACGACGGCTTCAACTCGCTCGTGCTGCGCGCGGGCCTGGACTGGCGGCAGGCGATGGTGCTGCGCGCCTACGCCAAGTACCTGCGCCAGGCCGGGTCGACCTTCAGCCAGGACTACATGGAGGACACCCTCCGCACCAACGTCCACACCACCCGGCTGCTGGTCAACCTCTTCCAGGCGCGGCTGTCGCCCGACCACCAGCGGGCGGGCAGCGAGCTCACCGACGGCATCCTGGAGGAGCTGGACGGGGCGCTCGACCAGGTCGCGAGCCTCGACGAGGACCGCATCCTGCGGTCCTTCCTCAGCCTGATCAAGGCGACACTGCGCACCAACTACTTCCAGCGGGGCGAGGACGGGCAGCCGCACCGCTACCTGTCGATGAAGTTCGACCCGCAGGCCGTCCCCGAACTGCCCGCGCCCCGCCCGGCGTACGAGATCTGGGTGTACTCGCCGCGGGTCGAGGGCGTGCACCTGCGCTTCGGCAAGGTCGCGCGCGGGGGGCTGCGCTGGTCCGACCGCCGGGAGGACTTCCGCACCGAGGTGCTGGGCCTGGTCAAGGCGCAGATGGTGAAGAACACGGTGATCGTGCCGGTCGGCGCCAAGGGCGGTTTCGTCGGCAAGCGGCTGCCCGACCCGGCCGCCGACCGCGACGCGTGGCTCGCCGAGGGCATCGAGTGCTACAAGACCTTCATCTCCGGGCTCCTGGACATCACCGACAACCTGGTGGGCGGCGAGGTCGTACCGCCGCAGAGCGTGGTGCGGCACGACGGTGACGACACCTACCTCGTGGTGGCCGCGGACAAGGGCACGGCGTCCTTCTCCGACATCGCCAACGAGGTGGCCGTCTCCTACGGCTTCTGGCTCGGCGACGCCTTCGCCTCCGGCGGCTCGGTCGGCTACGACCACAAGAAGATGGCCATCACCTCCTCCGGCGCCTGGGAGTCGGTCAAGCGCCACTTCCGGGAGATGGGTGTCAACACCCAGGAGGAGGACTTCACCGTCGTCGGTATCGGCGACATGTCCGGTGACGTGTTCGGCAACGGGATGCTGCTGTCGGAGCACATCCGGCTGGTCGCCGCCTTCGACCACCGGCACATCTTCCTGGACCCCAACCCCGACGCCGCCACCTCCTACGCCGAGCGGCGCCGGCTGTTCGAGCTGCCCCGCTCCAGCTGGGCCGACTACGACACCTCCGTCATCTCGACCGGCGGCGGGGTCTACCCGCGCACGGCCAAGTCGATCCCGGTCAGCGCCGCGGTGCGGTCGGCCCTCGGGATCGACCTGGGCACCGGCTCGGGCCCGGTCAAGCTCACACCCGCCGAGCTGATGAAGGCGATCCTCCAGGCCCCCGTCGACCTGCTGTGGAACGGCGGCATCGGGACGTACGTCAAGGCCTCCACCGAGACCCAGGCGGACGTCGGCGACAAGGCCAACGACCCGATCCGCATCGACGGCGCGCAGCTGCGGGTCAAGGTGGTCGGCGAGGGCGGCAACCTGGGCTTCACCCAGCTCGGCCGCATCGAGTTCGCCCGCTCCGGCGGCCCGGAGGGCACCGGCGGCAAGATCGACACCGACGCGATCGACAACAGCGCCGGGGTGGACGCCTCCGACCACGAGGTCAACATCAAGATCCTGCTCAACGGTCTGGTGATCGACGGCGACCTGACGGTCAAGCAGCGCAACGCGCTGCTGGCGGAGATGACCCACGAGGTCGGCAACCTGGTGCTGCGCAACAACTACGCGCAGAACGTCGCACTCGGCAACAGCATGGCGCAGGCCGGCAGCCTGCTCCAGGCGCACCAGCGGTTCATCCGGCGGCTGGTGCGGGACGGCCACCTGGACCGGGCGCTGGAGTTCCTGCCCACCGACCGGCAGATCCGCGAGCGGGCGAGCGCCGGGCAGGGCCTCAGCGAGCCGGAGATCGCGGTGGTCCTCGCCTACGCCAAGATCACCACGGCCGACGAGCTGATCGGCACCGGCCTGCCCGACGACCCCTACCTGCGCGGGCTGCTGCACGCGTACTTCCCCGTGCCGCTGCGCGAGCGCTTCGCCGCGCAGATCGACGCGCACCCGCTGCACCGCGAGATCATCACCACGCTGCTGGTCAACGACACGGTCAACACCGCGGGCACGACCTTCCTGCACCGCTTCCGGGAGGAGATCGGCGCGACCACCGAGGAGATCGTGCGGGCGCACACCGCCGCCCGGACGATCTTCGGGCTCAGCGGGATCTGGGACGAGGTCGAGTCGCTCGACAACCGGGTGACCGCCGACGTCCAGACCCGCATCCGGCTGCACTCGCGGCGGCTGGTCGAGCGCGCCACCCGCTGGCTGCTCAACAACCGGCTCCAGCCGCTCCAGATCGCCGAGACCATCGACCACTTCGAGGACGGGGTGGCAGCGGTCTGGTCGCAGCTGCCGAAGCTGCTGCGCGGCGCCGACCTGGAGTGGTTCGAGTCCGTGCACCGCGAGATGACCGGCAGCGGGGTGCCGGAGGACCTCGCCACCCGGGTCGCCGGGCTGTCCTCCGCCTTCCCGGCGCTGGACATCGTGGAGGTCGCGCACCGCAGCGGCAGGGAGCCGCTGGACGTGGCCGAGGTCTACTTCGACCTCGCCGACCGGCTGCAGATCACCCAGCTGCTCGACCGGATCATCCTGCTGCCGCGGTCGGACCGCTGGCAGTCGATGGCCCGCGCCGCCATCCGCGAGGACCTCTTCGCCGCGCACGCCGCGCTGACGGCCGAGGTGCTGTCCGCCGGGGACGACGTGGCGACGCCCGAACAGCGCTACCGGGCCTGGGAGGACCGGAATTCCGGGCTGATCAGCCGGGCGCGGACGACCCTGGAGGAGATCCAGGGCGCCGACGACTTCGACCTGGCCAGCCTGTCGGTGGCGATGCGCACCTTCCGGACGCTGCTGCGTACGCACCACTGAGCCGCCGCCGGGGGCGCACGGCACACACCGGCGTCCCCGGCCGGCCGGTCCGGGCCCGCACCGGCCGGCCGCGTGCCGGGGGGCTCCTACGGCGCGAGGCGGAAGAGGCGCTCACCCGTGCGCGGCGAGGTCGCGACCAGGGTGACGCCGCGCGGCGCGGGACGGGCCGCGGGAAGCAGCAGCCACTTCGCGCCGTAGCGGCGGGCGATGGCCGAGCGGCGGGCGGGGGAGGTGCCGCGGGCGAAGTACGCCCGGACGTCGGCCCAGCGGCGGTCCCGCTCGGCGGCCGGGGTGGAGGGGTCGGGCCACGTCGGGGCGGCCAGGAAGAGGCCGTAGGCGGGCAGCACGTGCAGCGGCACGTTGTCGTCCGTCAGGACGGTCGCGCCGGCCGGCACCCGGTCCGCGACCCACCGGTAGTCCGGCCAGCGCGCCGGGTGCGGGGTCGAAACGGGCAGCCAGCGCTGCGGCACCACCGCGCCGACCTGCGCGAAGAGCGCGAAGCCGAGGGCCACCGCCGCCAGCGGGGCGAGCGCCGCCCGCAGCCGCGTCCACGGCGGCACGGCCGCCAGTTCCAACGCGAGGGCGAACTGCGGCGGGACGAGCAGCAGCCCGATGGCCCGCCCGTAGGTGTAGTGCCCGCTCACCCAGCCGTAGCCGGTGAGGAGGGCGTCGGCGGCGAACATCAGCACCAGCGGGTCGCGCGGCAGCCGCCGCGCCCGCACGGCCAGGGCCGGCAGGCCCGCGAGGGCGAGGCCGTACCACTGCCAGGGGTGGGTGTAGAGGCGGCGGTGCACGGCGTCGACGGTGGTGTCGCCGGCCAGCGCGAAGACGTCGAAGTACGGCCACGCGGCCGCGGCCGCGACGCCCGCGGCCGCCGTGAGCCCCCAGCGCAGCCACACCGCCCGGCTCCATCCGCGCTGCCGCCCCGCGACGGTCGCCGCGATGCCCACGGCCGCGCCCAGCGCGGTGATCGGGTGGATCAGCAGCAGCGCCCCGCCCGCCGCCCCGAGCCCCGCGTGCTGCCACCGCGAGCCGCCGCGGCGGGCCAGCCGGTCGGTCCACGCCCACAGCAGGAAGGCCGCCCCCACCGCGAAGGTGCTCGGGTACGAGGCCCCGCGGGTCAGCGACCACACGCCGCAGAAGCCGCTCCACTCCTTGCCCTGCACCCCCCACAGCAGTGTGAAGGCCGGCAGGGCGAGGACCGGCGCGAGGCGGCGCGCGCTCAGTGTCCGGGCGTAGGCGCCGACGCCCGCGACGAGCACCGCCAGGTTCACCGGCCCCGCCCAGCGCACCGCCTGCCACCCGGCGGCCCCGGTCAGCCGCGCGGCCAGCCCCAGCGCGACGACGTACGGCGAGTAGTAGGGGCTCCCGGCGCCGGACTCGTCCAGCAGCGGGTTCGCCGGGTGCCACGGGTCGTCCCGGATCCGCTGGACGGCGGCGGCGTGCTGCCCGAAGTCCGACATCACCGGCGTGTGCCAGGCCACCACCGCCATCAGCAGCCAGAACGCGCCGCCGGCCAGCAGGTACGGCGACGGCCGCCACGCCAGCACCCGCGGCGCGACCGCGACCCGCGCCTCACCCGTCACCGGGCACCCCGCCCCGCACGCACCGCGAGAACCGCGAGAACCGCGCTCACGCCGTCGCCTCCTCCTCCGGGCGCGGCGGCGCCGGCCGCCCGCGGAGGGCCCATCTCCGGGGCGGCACCGGCTCCGCGGGCGGCCGGTCGGCGGGGTGGGCCGCGTCCAGCAGCGGCAGCGAGAGCAACCCCAGCAGCACCGGCGCCGCCATGTAGCGGAAGAGCCCGGCGGGCGTCGCGACCAGCACCGCGACCTGGAGCCCCGCGGTGGTCGCGGCGAGTGCGAGGGCGGCCCGCAGGGGCCGCCGCCGCATCACCCGGGCCACGATCAGGTACGTCGCCCAGCACCACAGCGAGCCCGTCCACAGCAGCCACGTCAGTTCCGGCGCGCGGGCGGCGGTGTAGGCCCACACGCCCGCGCGGTGCAGCGTCGCGGAGGGCGCGGCGGTGCGCAGCGCGGGCAGCCAGCGGCTGTGCGCCATGGGGTGGCCGGGCAGCGCGTAGCCGAAGCGGTCGGCGGGGATCACCGGGGGCTGGACGTAGATGTCGGTGGTGCGGTGGGGCAGTGCCCAGGCGATGCGCCCCCGGCACAGGTGCGCGGAGATCACCAGGTCGGGCCGCTTCTTGAGCACGTGGCCCCACACGTCCAGCAGCCGCGCGTTGAGGCGTTCGGCGGCGGCCCGGTCGAAGGGCGGGCCCATGAGCGGGTCGACCCAGGCGCAGTTGGCGCCGCCGCCCGACCAGTGCGACAGGGGTGCGACCTGCCGCATCACGGCGAGGTCGGGGCCGCGGAAGGACTGCGGGGCGCGGTGGTAGGCGACCGCGATGTCGGCGTAGTTGAAGGCGTAGTACGAGCTGGTGCGCGGGGCCTGGATGCCGATCGCCGGGTAGACGGCGAAGTTCAGGCCGAGCGCGAGCACGGTCGGGACCAGCGTGGCGGCGGCGATCCGGCGCCACCAGCGGGGGATCGCGGCGAGCAGCACCAGGCCCGCGACGAGCACCGCGGGGTAGGCGTTGTTGCGGAAGACCGACAGGCCCGTCATGGCGGCGGCCAGCATCCACCAGTGCAGTGCGGGCCGCTGCCGTGCGGCGAGGTGCGCGCACGCCCCGAAGGCGAGTACGGCGGCGATGCCGTAGGCGCTGTCCTTCCACACGAAGACGGCGAAGGTGCCGGTGGAGGGGATCAGCACGACGGCGAGCGCGGCGAGGCCCGCCCACCGGCCGCGTACCCCGAGCGCGCACAGCCCGTGGCAGGCGTAGCCGAGGCAGGCGGCCAGGACGGCGGTCTGGAGGAACGTCAGGGCGCCGAGCCCGCCGGTGGTCTGCAGCGACAGCCACACCAGCACGTCGTAGGCGACGGAGTGGTCGCTGCGCCAGTGACCCGTCGTCACCTGCCAGACGTACGTGACCGTGTCGAAGCTCATCAGGCCGGGGAGGAAGGCCAGCCACCACAGCAGCAGCACGAACTCGCAGGCCGCGGCCACCGCGACGGGCAGCCGGGCGTGCGGGGGGATGCGGTCGGCGGCGCGCCGCAGCGCGGCCGGCGCCGCCGGCAGGCGGCGGGCGCCGGCCCCCGGGGGCACGTCGACGCTCACCTGGCGGTCCGGCGGTCGGGCGAGGGGGCCGCGGGCAGGGTGCAGACCGCGACGAACTCGTTGTACTTGAAGAGGCGTCCGGCCCCGCGCGGCAGCGGGAAGGAGTACATCCGGCGTACCGCGAGGCCCGCGGTCGCCGCCTCCTTGGCCAGTTCCTCGAAGCCCACGTAGCGCACGTGCGTGGCGTCGCTCGCGAAGCCCGCCTCCTGCGGGGTGATCAGCACGGCCCGCCCGCCGGGCCGCACGTACGGCAGGTAGGCGGCCAGCAGCGCGGTGGCGGTGCCGGCGTCGAGGTGCTCCAGGACGTGCGCGCACAGCAGGGCGTCGAAGGAGCCGTGCGCGAAGCCGGCGGCGGTGAATTCGTCCGGGGTGTAGGCGGTCAGGCCGCGCTCACGGGCGGCGGCGACGGAGTACGCGTTGTGGTCGACGCCGACGCTGCCGGGCGGGCAGTGCTGGAGGTTGCGGCCCACCCCGCAGCCGACGTCCAGCACGGTGCCGAGCCGCAGCCGGCGCAGATTCCAGCGGTAGGGCGCCTGGGTGGGCAGCAGCCGCCGCCCGAGCAGGCGGGCGGTGTAGTCGGGGGTCGTGGTGTCGGACATCGCTGGTCTTTCACGCCTTTCACGTCACAGCTGGTACGGCCGGGGTGGCTGGTACGGGTCCTCCGGTACGGCGTGCGGCCCGGCCGCCCCCGCCGGGTCCGGCGCTCCGGGCGCGCCTGCGGGCATTGGTGCGGCCACCGGCACCGGGGCCCGCCGCGGGGCGAAGGCGTGCCGCAGCAGGGCCTGCGCCGCCGGGCGGGAGGACGCGGCGGCGGGCAGCAGCGTCAGGGCGTGCAGCCGGGAGGACCAGTGGCGGCGGGCGGCACGGGCGGCACGCGGCCAGCCGTGCGCGAGCAGGCGCGCGGAGGCGTCGAGGAAGAAGCCGCGGGCCTCGTCGAAGCGGGCGCCGGTCGCGGCCTGGGCGGCGGACGCGCTTTCCCCGTGCCGCCGGTAGCGGAAGCACACCTCGGGGTCGGTGGCCAGCCGCCCGCCGTCCAGCAGGAGCTCGACGACGACGGCCAGGTCCTGGATCACGCCGAGGTCGGCGCGGAAGGGGTGGCGGCGCAGCGCGTCGGTGCGCCAGCACACGGACGGGAAGTAGAGCCAGTTGCCGCGCAGCAGGGAGACCGCCAGGTCCTCCCCGGCGAGCAGCGCGGGGGCGTGCCGCACCCGGGCGGGCGCGTAGAGCCGCTTCTTCGCGGTGTCGGTGAGGGTGCGGCACGGCCGCCCGGCGGCGTCCACGACCTGCACGCCCGGCTGCACCATGGCGGCGCCGGGGGAGCGGCCCAGCGCGCGCCGTACCGTCCGCAGGTAGCCGGGCAGCATCAGGTCGTCGCAGCCCATGAGGACGACGTGCGGCGCGCCGGCCAGTTCGACGCAGCGGTTGAAGTTGCCCGTCACCCCGAGGTTGCGGGGGTTGCGCAGGTAGCGGACGCGCTCGTCGCCGAGTCCGGCGAACCACTCCGGCACGCCCGGCTCGCGGCCGTCGTCGACGACCGTGAGCCGCCAGTCGTCGCCGTCCTGCGCCTGCACGCTGCGCACCGCCGCCTGGAGCAGCGGCACGTCGCCGTAGTACGGGATCATCACGTCGAAGCGCACGCCGCCGCTCACCGGTGGGCCCCCGGGGTGCGGGGCATACGCGGCAGGTCGGCGCGGGTCGGGGCGGGCACCCGGCGGGTCAGCGCGAGCAGCAGCACCAGGCCGGTGCGGGCGAGGTAGACCAGGGCGCGGCCCGCGGACTGGCTGGGCGCGCCCGCGGCCCGCGGCCGCATCGCGACCGGCACCTGGCACACGTGGTAGCCGCGGCGCAGCGCGCCCACCATGCTCTCCACGGTGTCGCCCAGGTACTCGGCCGGGTACCAGCGGGCGAAGAAGGCGATGAGGTCGGCGTTGCAGGCCCGGAAGCCCGACGTGGAGTCGGTCAGGCGGGTGCCGGCGAGCGCGGACAGCACGAGCGACAGCAGCCGCATCGTCCAGCGCCGCGGTCCGCGCACCCGGTAGTCGCCGACGCCCGCGAAGCGCGCGCCGACGGCGAGGTCGGCGGTGTCCAGGGCCGCCAGCAGCGCGGGCACGTAGGCGGGGTCGTGCTGGCCGTCGGCGTCGACCTGCACGGCGGCGTCGTAGCCGTGGTCCAGCGCGTAGCGGTAGCCGGTGCGCATCGCGCCGCCCACGCCCAGGTTGTACGGCAGCCGGGCCACCATCGCGCCCGCGGTGCGGGCGGTCGCGGCGGTGAAGTCGGTCGACCCGTCGTCGACGACCAGGACGTCCGCCCACGGCACCGCCGTCCGCAGCTCCTTGAGGACGGCGGCGAGCCCGGCGGCCTCGTTCCACGCGGGCACGATGACCAGCACCCGGCGCGCCCCCTGCGGGTGGGCGGGGGCCCTCCGGGGCTCCGCGGACGTCCCCGCGGCCGAGTCCGTACGGGCGCCGCCGCCCCCTCCGGCGCCGAGGCCGGCGCCCGCGTCGAATCCCGCGCCCGACCTCATCCGGAGCGCTCCGGGCGCTGCGCCGCGGCGGGGGCGGGGGCCGGGCCGGTGGTGTCGATCTCCGTCCTGAGCAGGGCGATCTCCTCGGCCAGCGTCCTGGTCTTCTCCTCCAGGCGGCTGGACTCCCAGCTCAGGTGCAGGCACACCAGGAGCAGCAGCACGATGCCGGCGAAGAGCACCAGGCTGACGCCCGACTTGATGCCGACGCTGCCGGCGACCGAGTCGAGCATCCACGGGAAGAGCCCGAGCGGGACGACCGCCGAGCCGACCGCGAGCCACAGGGCCGCGTACTTCTCCTTGAGCTGGTGGCGGCGCAGCAGCTCCAGGATGCAGGCCAGCAGGGCCAGTCCGGTGAGGGAGGTGATCACGGACAGCTGCACGGCGACGGCCTCCAGGAAGGGCGGGGGTGCTGGGGCGCAGGGGGCATGGGGGACCAGAGGGGTGAGAGGGAGGGGCGGGGGGCCGCGCGGGGGGCGGGAGAGGAGGCGGGGCCGCTGTGCCCCGCCTCATCAGATCCGCGGCCCGCGCAGAATCAAGTCCGCCACGCGGGCGGCGGCACCGCCGTCGTCCAGATGGCAGAAGGCGGCGCGGAAGGCGTCGTACGCGGCCCCGTACGGCCCGACCGCGGCGGCGGGGTCGCGCAGCGCGGCGGCCAGCTCCGCGGTGTCCGTCAGCAGCGGGCCCGGGGCCTGCGCCTCGAAGTCGAAGGCGAAGCCGCGCAGCGTGTCGCGGACGTGCGCGAGGTCCGGGGCGAGCAGGAGGATCGGCCGCCCGGTCACCGCGAAGTCGGCGAGCAGCGAGGCGTAGTCGGTGACCAGCACGTCCGCGGCGAGGAGCAGTTCGGCCAGGTCCTGGTGGCCGGACACGTCCCGTACAAAACCGGTGCCGTCCGGCGCGGCCGGCACGGTGTCGGCGACGCGCGGGTGGGCGCGCACCAGCAGCACGTGCGTGTCGCCGAGTTCGGCCTCCAGCGCCGCGAGGTCGGCGGCGAGGTGCAGCCGCTGGTGCGTGGCGTCGTAGGCCTCGTCGTCGCGGACGGTCGGCGCGTACAGCACCACGGTGCGGCCCGGCGGCAGGGCGAGCCGGGCGCGCACCTCCTCGGCGACCTTCTCCCGGTCCTCGCCGCTGAGCAGGTCGGTCCGCGGCAGTCCCGTCTCCGCCGTCTCGCCGTGGAAGTCCAGCGCGCGGCGCAGCACGGGCGTGCTCTGGGCGTTCGGGGAGAGCAGCAGGCTCCACTGGTCGCCGCGGCGCGGCTGCGGCCACATGTGGGTGAGGTCCGCGCACAGCGTGCCGGCCAGGTCCTGGCCGAAGCGCTTGACGGGGGAGCCGTGCCAGGTCTGCACGACGTGCTGGCCGTCGCGGCGGCGGAAGAAGGCCGGCAGGTGGGTGTTGGTGACGACGCAGCGGCTGCGCGCCAGCGCCTCGTACCACGCGTGACTGCCGATCACCACCGCGCGGGCGGAGGACGGGACGGGCACCCCGCGGTCGGCGACCGCCCACACGTGCTCCATCGCCACACCGCGCCGCACCAGTTCGCCGTGCACGGCGCGCGGCGAGTCGTCGCAGCGGCGGCCGTCGAAGCTGCTGTAGAGGACCGTCTCCGTCAGCTCGCGCCGCGCCAGGACCGGGTAGCGGTGCTCGCGCAGCAGCCGCTGCCGGTACGGGCCGCGGTCCCCGTCCGGGGCGGGGTCGCCCGCGGCGACGAACAGGTGGTCGTGGAAGCGGCGGTCGACGGTGACCGGCCGGGCGCCCTCCGCCTCCGGGAGCGCCAGCGGCAGCAGGGGCATCGCGGCCGGCGCGATCCGCACGGGGGTGTCCCGGCCGTCCGCCCGCAGGTGCAGGTACCAGCGGCCGGCGTGCCGGAGGGCGCCGACGTCGACGGCCGCGGAGAACCGGACACCGCTGCCCGGCTCCCTCCGGACCTCGGCGCCCGTCTCGGCGCCGTACGTGCCGTGCCGCAGCACGAGCCGCATGGCCCCGGGGTCCGCGGCGGTTTCCGTCCGCGCGTCCGGGTGCGCTTCGGGCTGCGGGTCCGTGCCGGGCTGGGTGGCGGGGTGCGGTGCGGCTGAGGGGTCCGCGGCGGGCTGCGGCTCGGTGTCCGGGGCGGTTTCCGTCCGCGCGCCCGGGTGCGCTTCGGGCTGCGGGTCCGTGCCGGGCTGCGGCTCGGGTTCCGCGGCAGCTGCGCCGGCGGGTTCCGGGTGCGGGCCGGACCGGGGTCCCGCGGCTGCGGTGGGCCCTGCGGCGCCGTCCGCAGGGCCCGGCTCGGTGGTCGTGGCCTGCGCGGACGCGCGGTCGCTGCCGGGGGCGGCCCCGGCCGTCACCGCACCTTCGTCCGCGTCCCCCGGCGCCCCCGGCGGCAGGACCAGGGGGGTCGGCAGCTCGCCCTCGACGAGGAGGCGGCCGTCCGGGGTGAGGGCCAGGCGGTCGGCGACGGCGTGGGGGATGCGGTCGCGGAGCACCAGGTTGCCGGCCGCCGTGCCCTCCACGGACAGCTCGCGGGGGACGGGCCCGCCCGTGCCGCGCTCGTCGGCGGGCAGCGGGTAGCGGCCCGGCGGGAGGTCGCGGTCGAGGGCGACGCGGGCGGTGCCGCCGTTCGGGAGGACGAGCTCGGCGGTCCATGTCGCCGTCGTCTCCGGCGCGACCTCCTTGGGCAGCCCGGTGTGGTCGGGCCGCGCGCGGCCCAGCCGGGCGAGCGGCACCTCGGCGGTCAGCGGCGTCCAGCCGCCCGACGTCCCGCCCGGCTCCAGCCGCACGTCCAGCACGGAGCCGCCGGCCTGCTGGGCGAGCCGCAGCGAGACGGGCAGCGGGGTGTCGCGGATGTCGAGCTCCAGCCGCACCGTGCCGCCGTCGCCGGGCCGGTGGCCGGTGAGCCGGCGGGTGACGGGCTCGACGGACAGCAGCAGCCGCCCGTCCCTGTACCAGGGCACCAGCCGGATGTCGTCGGTGAGCGGGAAGGGCACGGGGGAGGAGCCGGCGCCGGTCTCGGCGGCGCGCAGGGCGGCCGGGCGGACGCCCGCGGCGCCCGCGACCACCACGCCGATCCGCCACTGCCCGGGCTTCCACTGCCCCTGCTCGCGCAGCCGCGCGGGGTCGAGGGTGATCTCGAAGCCCGACCAGTCGTAGCAGTGGCGTTCCTGCCGCTGCTCGTCGGTGACGTCCGGCACCCGGACGGTGCGCAGCGGCAGCAGCAGCCGGCGCCGCCCGCACGTGGCCACCGCCGTGGTGAACTGCGCGTGGCGGCTGCGGACGTCGGCGTTGCGGACGTACGCGTAGCCGGTGAGCACGATCTTGCCGTCGCGGCGGCGCAGGTCGCGCAGCCGGGCGACGACGGGGAGGTCCTTGCGGCCCACGGCGGTCGCCGCGCGGGACAGCGGTACGGGGGTGCCGTCCGGACGGGGCAGGGCGGCGCGCTTGCGCAGCGGCGGACCGGCGAGGTCGAAGACGGTGCGGCCGCCGTGCCGTTCGTGGGCGAGGACGTCGAGGAGGTCGTCGAGCCGGCCCTCGCGGATCAGCTCCCAGCGCATCCGCAGCTCGACGGGCAGGCCGGGGAGGACGCCGGGGTCGACACGGCTGAGGTAGTCCGCGGCACGGTCCATGAAGACCCGCCGGTAGTCGGGGCCCGCCATCGGCAGCGCCTCGATGAAGTAGAGCAGGTCGTCGGTGAGGACGGAGCGGTCGTAGTCCCGCTTGTACCTGCTCCAGCGGGTGTTGGCGGGGTCGGCGAGGAAGCGGGAGACGCCGTCGACGGCGGCGATGCGGTCGGTGACGCCCTTGACGTCGGTGCGCCGCCGGGTGATCGAGCCCTCGCGGATGCGCCAGTAGTACACGTGCTCGTGGGAGACGTCCACGGCCTCCGCGAGGAAGTGCGCGGGGATCGTCACCGGTGTGTCCTCGTAGAGGACGCCCTCGGGGAAGGCGAGCCGGTGCCGGTTCCAGAAGTCGCGGCGGAAGACCTTGTTCCAGGCCACCCGGTCCGACAGCAGGCCCAGGTCGCGGGTGATGTGGGTGCGGCTGACGGTCCTCGTCATGCCGCGGTGCTGCCAGGCCTGGCTGCGGCCGGCGGCGGTGAGCCGGTAGACGTTGCCGGTCGCGAAGTCCGAGCCGGAGCGGTCCAGCAGCGCGGTGAGCCGGTCGTACGCGTGCGGGGGGAGGACGTCGTCGCTGTCGGCGAAGGTCAGGTACTCCGTCTCCGGGTGGGCGTGCCGCGCACCGGTGTTGCGGGCGTGGCCGAGACCGCCGTTGTCCTGGGAGACCACGCGGAAGCGGGAGTCGCCCGCGGCGAACGCACGGGCGATGTCCGCACTGGCGTCCGTGGACCCGTCGTCGACGATCACCACGTCGAGGGCGGCCAGCGTCTGCGCGGCGATCGACCGCAGGCACTCCTCCAGGTACTGCTCGACGTTGTAGACGGGCACGACAACGGTCAGGCGGGGCGTCATGGGACGGCAACGCTCCTTTCAGTGGCGGCGGCAGACCATGCCGTGTGGTTCAACTCGCCGCGCCCCGAGCGGTCACCGAAGGTAGGCCGAACGAGCGACACGGCACCGTGTTTCGACACAGAGTGCCCGTGTGATTACTCTCGGAGGCTGTCCCGTGCCGGAAACCGCCGATCTGTCCAGGATGGTCATGCCACGCTTCAGCGTCGTCGTCCCCGCCCACCGAGCGCAGGGCTACCTGCGCGTCTGCGCCGAGTCGGTCCTCGGCCAGTCCTACGGCGATCTCGAACTGGTCGCCGTCGACGACGCCTCGCCCGACGCGTCCGGCGCGGTCATCGCCGACCTCGCCGCCGCCGACCCGCGGGTCCGCCCCGTCCGGCTCGACGTCCACCGCGGCACCGGGCTCGCGCGGGACGCGGGCGCCGCCCACGCCACCGGCGACTACCTGCTCTTCCTCGACGCGGACGACCTCATGACGCCCGGCACCCTCGCCGCCGTCGACGCCCGCCTCGCCCGCACCGGCGACCCGGACGTGCTGCTCTTCGACCACGAGCGCTTCACCGTGTGGGAGAACGTCCAGGAGAGCGGCGACGGCGGCTTCCTGGCCGCCGCCGGCGAGAGCGTCTTCACCGCCGCCGAACGGCCCGGGTGCCTCGCGTGCCACCCCGCCGCCTGGAACCGCGCGGTGCGCCGCACCCACTGGACCGCGCACGGCTTCGCGTTCGGCGACGCCCCCTACGCCGACATCGCCGTCGCCGCCCGGGTGCTCACCACCGCCGAGCGCGTCGCGTGCCTGGACCGGGTGTGCGTACGGTGGCGCAAGCGCCGCTCCGGCAGCCTCAGCACCACCCGCGGCCGCCACCACCTGGCCGTCCTCGACCGCTACGACGAGCTCTTCGCCGAGATCACTGCCGCACCGCAGCGCGCCGCGCTCTACGGGCAGATGACCGCGCAGCTCATGGCCGTCGGCGAGGACCGGCTCACCCCCGACGCCACCCCCGAGTTCGTCCGCGGCGCCGGCCGGCTGCTCGGCGCCCACCGCCCCGCCGGCTGGACGGCGCCCGAGCCCGGCCAGGCCCGGTGGGTACGGGCCGCGGGCAGCGGCTCCTACCCGCGCTACCGCGCCGCCCTGGCCCTGCGCACCCTCGCCGGCGGCGCCGCCCGGCGGCTGCGGGCCCACCGGCACGGCCTGGCCCGCGCCGTCCACCAGCGCTACTACCGCATGCGGCTGCGCCGCCCCATCGACCCGAACCTCGTCGTCTACGCCGCCTACTGGAACCGCGGCGTCGCCTGCAACCCCGCCGCGATCGCCCGCAAGGCCGCGGAGATCGCCCCGCACCTGCGCGCCGTGTGGGTCGTCAACAAGCGTGACCGGGACGCGCTGCCCCCCGGCACCGACCACGTCGTCGTCAACACCCGCCGCTACTGGGACGTCCTCGCCCGCGCCCGCTACCTGGTCAACAACGCGAACTTCACCGGCACCGTGGTCAAGCGCCCCGGCCAGACGTACGTCCAGACCCACCACGGCACCCCGCTCAAGCACATGGGCATGGACCTGCGGGCCAGGCCCGCCGTCGGCAAGGGCATGAGCTTCGGGCGGCTGCTCGACCACGCCGACCAGTGGGACTACTCGCTCGTCGCCAACCAGCACTCCGCGGAGGTCTTCGACCGCGTCTACCCCAGCGGCTACACCACGCTGCCCAGCGGATACCCGCGCAACGACGTCTTCTGCACCGCGGGCGCCGAGCAGGTGCGCGCCGCGCGGCAGGCGCTCGGCATCGCCGACGGCACGGTCGCGATCCTCTACGCACCCACCCACCGCGACTACCAGCGCGACTTCGTGCTGCCGCTCGACCTCGAACGCCTCGCCCGCGAACTCGGCCCCGGGCACACGCTGCTGGTGCGCGCGCACTACTTCTACGGGGAGAGCCCCGAGCTCGCGGCGCTGCACGCCGCGGGGGCGGTCGTGGACGTCTCCGCGCATCCGTGCGTGGAGGAGCTGTGCCTGGCGTCCGACGCGCTCCTCACCGACTTCTCGTCCCTGATGTTCGACTACGCCAACCTGGACCGGCCGATCGTGATCCACTCCGCGGACTGGGCGGCCTACCGCGCCGCGCGGGGGGTCTACTTCGACCTGCTGTCCGGCCGGCCCGGCGAGACGCCGGGGGCCGTCGCCGCAGACGAGACCGCCCTCGCGGCGGCGTTCCGCTCCGGCGCCTACGCGGACGAGGCCGCGGCCGCGCTGCGGGCGGCCTTCCGCACCCGCTTCTGCACGTGGGACGACGGGCTCGCCGCCGAGCGCGTCGTCCGCCGCGTCTTCCTCTCCGAGGAGGGGCTGCTCCCCTACCGGCCGCCGGGGGACCGCCGCCCGGCGCCGTCGCCCGCGGCGTGCCTGGCCCCGCCGCAGCCCCCGGCCCCCGCGGTGCCGGCGCCCTGACGCTCCGGCCCGCCCCTGCTGCGGCGCCCGCGGCCTTCCCCGGTGGGGGGCCGCTCGCGCCTTTCCCCGCGCCGCTGGTGTGCTGCGCTGCGCGGCATGCGCGAGCCCCTGCTGCGCCGGGCACGCGCTGGTGCGGGGCGCGGGGAGCGGCGCGACAGGCCCCCACCCACCGCGAGGTCCGCGGCCGGACTCAGGGGGCCGGGCGGACGGTGCCGCGGGCCGGGGCCGGGGGCAACCCCGGGACGGGGGTGCGGTCGGGGAGGGGGACGACTGCGGGGAGCCCGCCCTCCTCGGAGAGGAAGACGCGGCGGACGACCCGCTCGGCGGCGTGCCCGTCGTCGTACAGGCAGAACCGCGCCCGGAAGGCCGCCCGCAGAGCCCCCGCCGTCTCACCGCGGTACGCCCCCGTCGCCAGGATGTCGGTCAGCTCCTCCTGGGTGCGGGCGACGAGCCCGGGCGGCGCCGCGGTGACGTCGAAGTACACCCCGCGGGTGGCCACGTACGTCTCCCAGTCGGGGACGTGCAGGACGATGGGCCGGTCGAGCCCGGCGTAGTCGAACATCAGGGACGAGTAGTCGGTGACGAGCCCGTCGGAGGCCAGGCACACCTCCTCCGCGCACGGGTGCCCGCTGACGTCGATGACCCGCGGGTGGGCCGCGGGCGGCGCCGCGTGGAAGTAGTGGGTGCGCAGCAGCAGCACGACGGAGGGGCCGAGTTCCTCGGCGAGCCGGGACAGGTCGAGCAGGGGGCGGAAGCCGCGCTCGTAGTCGCGGTGGGTGGGGGCGTAGAGGAGGGCCGTCGCGGTGCGGGGGATGCCGAAGCTGTCGCGCAGGGCCAGGACGTCCTCGGGGGTGGCCCGGTGGAAGATGTCGGTGCGGGGCTGGCCGTACTCCAGGCAGGTGAAGGCGGCGGGGTAGGCGCGCTCCCACACCAGGCTGGAGTGGCGGTTGGCGGAGACGCTGTAGTCCCAGCGGTCGACGTGCCGCAGCATCCGTTCGAAGTCGATGCCGCGGGCGGCGGCGGGGTGCGGCATCAGGTCGATGCCCATGTGCTTGAGCGGGGTGCCGTGGTGCGTCTGGACGTTGACCTGGCCGGGGCGCTTGGCGTAGCGGCGGTGGAAGTTGACGTTGCTGACCAGGTAGGTCGCCCGCGCCATCGCCTTCCAGTACGCCGCCGAGCCCGGTTCGAGCCGGCGTACCCCGGGCGGGACGGTGTGCGCGTACGCCCGGGTCGTGATCCACGCGGTGCGCATGTGCGGGGCGAGCTCGCGGACGGCGGCCTCGATCGCGGCGGGGTTGCAGGCGTAACCGCGGTTCCAGTAGGCGGAGAAGACCGCCAGGTCCGGGTCGAGCGGGCGGCGGCGCTGGAGCAGGTAGTAGGCGTGGACGGCGGCGGTCCGCAGCCGCCGCCCGGCTTCCCCGGCGCGGCGGCGTGCGCGCAGCCCCGCACGGTGGAGCGCGCCGAGGGCCAGGAAGGTGCGCCGGGCGCCGAGTGAGAACAGCAGGTAGCGCAGGTCGCTGCGCCGGGTGGGCGACAGCCGGAGGTCCGCGGGCCGCAGCTTGCGGTACTGCGCCCGGCAGCGGCGGAAGAAGTCCGGGCGCGAGGACCGCGGCAGCCGGTCGGGCAGGGTGAAGACCGTCGTGAGGTGGTCGAGCATCCGACGGAAGAGCGCCGGGCGCCAGCGCTCCAGCTCCGGGTGGGCGTCGAGGAAGGCGAAGATCCGGTCGTACTGCCTGAAGATCTCGAAGTGCCGGCGGCTGGTCGTGCGCACGATGCTCCGCTTGCGGCGCTGCCGGTAGTGCACGCACACCCGGTCCAGCAGCGCGATGCTCTGCGCCATCATCAGCGCGGGGTACGTGCACGGCACGTCCTCGTAGTAGCCGGGCGGGAAGGTCAGCCCGGTGCGGAGGAGGAAGTCTCTGCGGTACGCCTTGTTCCACGCGACCATGAGCAGCCGCAGCAGCTCGGGGCGCTCGGCGAGCGTGAAGACCTGCGGGTCGGTCTGCGCGAGCAGCGCCGCGAACTGGTTGCGTTCGGCCCGGCCGTTCCAGTACGTGCGCTCGTAGTCGAAGACCAGCAGGTCGGGGTGGCCGGTGGCGTCGATGCGGGCGGCGACGGCGGCGAGCGCGCCGGGCGCGTAGGTGTCGTCGCTGTCGAGGAAGAGGACGTACTCGCCCGTGGCGCGGGCGAGCCCGGCGTTGCGGGCCGGGCCGAGGCCGACGTTCTCCGGCAGGTGCAGCACGGTGACGCGGGGGTCGCGGGCGGCGTAGGCGTCGGCGATCTCCCCGCTGCCGTCCGGCGAGCAGTCGTCCACCACGATGACCTCGATGTCGCCGTAGGACTGGCCGAGCACGGAGTCCAGGCAGGCGTGCAGGTAGGCCTGCACGTGGTAGGCGGGCACGATGACGCTGAAGCGGGGCACAGCAGCACATCCAGGTTCGGCGCGGG
The DNA here is from genome assembly GCF_044333485.1 of Streptomyces sp. NPDC020983. Classification (NCBI taxonomy): domain Bacteria; kingdom Bacillati; phylum Actinomycetota; class Actinomycetes; order Kitasatosporales; family Streptomycetaceae; genus Streptomyces; species Streptomyces sp. NPDC020983. Next base: position 37,705 of record NZ_JBIRRA010000004.1, read on the forward strand.
GGCAGGGAGGCTTACGACCGCATACGCGAGGAATGCGGCGTGTGACGCTATATATCCTGCGAACGCGCGGCCGCCCCGGTGGTTACGCCTGGTGGCGCAGTGCCGCCCGAAGCCTTACCAAGCCTTGGGCCACGAACGGCGGCAGCACCGCGAGGGCGAACCGCCGCAGCGGCGACCGCCGCCGTACGGACGCCGGCTCCGGCTGCGGCAGCTCCGGCGCGGCCGCGCCGGCGGCCGGTTCGGCGGGCCGGTGCCGGGAGACCGGGTGCGGCGGCGGTTCGGCCCGGGTGCCCTTGACCCGCACCAGCGTGCCGCCGGCCACCGCCTCGGTGCCGTGCCACAGGTCGTCGCGGCCGGCCAGGAAGGCCAGCAGCGCCTCGCGCACGGGGGTGGGATCCCCCCAGGTGCCGTAGAGCTTGGTGCCGGTCACGCACACCGGGTTGAGGCCGCCGGTGGCGACGGCCTCCCACACCGCGGCGGCCACACCCGGGCAGTGCTCGGAGCGGTAGTCGTCGAGTGCCACGATGCCGTGCGGGTGCAGCAGTGCGCGGGCGCTGTCGATGTCGCCGCGCACGTGCTCGTACAGGTGCGAGCCGTCGATGTGCGCGAAGCGGCAGCTGGCCGCCGGCACCCGGTCCGGCACGACCGACGACAGGCCCTGGACGACGGTCGGCAGGGTGTCGTGGAAGGACAGGTAATTTGCCTCGAACGAGCGACGCGTGAGCGTCGGGTAGGAGTAGCGCATCTCCGCGGAGTTGGCGTCGTCCTGCGCCGGGGAATCGAACAGGTCGCAGACGGTGAAGGTCTCGCCGTCGCGCAGGTAACCGCCCATGAAGATCGCGCTCTTGCCCATGTAGGCGCCGATCTCCAGCAGGTCGCCGGGCTCGGTCAGCTCCAGCTGCCGGGTCAGGAACCAGTCGAAGAGCACCTGGTCGGCGGGGAAGAACCAGCCCTTGACCTCGTCGAGCGAGGCGGGCGCGGGAAGCTGCTCGCCGGCCGGTCCGGCGGCGGCGGGGGAGAGCGTCATGGGGATCCGTTCGAAGGGGCGGCGGCCCCCGGAGGGGGCCGTTCCGGGCTGCGGGGGGCGTCAGTGTAGACGCCCCCCGCAGCCCGGAATGCCCGGTCGGTACCCGGCCGGCTCACTTCACGGCGCCGGCCATCACCCCGTTGACGAACTGCCGCTGGAAGGCGAAGAAGACCACCAGCGGGACGATCATCGACACGAAGGCGCCGGGCGCCAGGATGTCGATGTTGTTGCCGAACTGCCGTACCTGCTGCTGGAGCGCCACCGTGACGGGCTGCGAGTCGCTGTCCGCGAAGATCAGCGCCACCAGCATGTCGTTCCACACCCACAGGAACTGGAAGATGCCCAGCGACGCGATGGCCGGGCCGCCCAGCGGCAGCACCACCCGCAGGAACAGCCGCAGTTCGCCCGCGCCGTCCAGCCGCGCCGCCTCCAGCAGCTCGCGCGGGATCTCCGCGAAGAAGTTCCGCAGCAGGAAGATCGCGAACGGCAGCCCGAAGGCGGTGTGGAAGAGCACCACCCCGGAGATGTCGCCGAAGATCCCGATGTCGCCGAAGAGCTTCGCCACCGGGATGAGCGCCACCTGCACCGGCACCACCAGCATGGCCACGACCGCGATGAACCACCAGTCGCGGCCGGGGAAGTCCATCCAGGCGAAGGCGTAGCCGGCGAGCGCGCCGATCACCACGACCAGCAGCGTGGCGGGGACGGTGATCAGCGCGGTGTTCACCAGCGAGTCGGTGACGGCGTGGTTGTCCAGCAGCGAGCGGTAGTTGCTCACCGTCAGCTGCGAGGGCGAGGTGAAGACCTTCCACCAGCCGCTCGCGGCGATGTCCGTCGGCCGGCGCAGGCTGGACAGCAGCAGACCCACCGTCGGCAGCAGCCAGAACAGGCCCACCACCAGCAGCACGATCCGCACCAGCCCGCCGCTCGCCAGCTCCGCCAGCCGCGCCCCGAGCCGCCGGCCCGGGCGCTCGGCCGGCCGCGTGGCCCGTACCGGCTCCACCGCGGGTCCCGCGGATCCCGCGGTCGCGTCCGCGCTCATCGGCGCCCCTCCTTCCGCAGCCGCCGGATGTTGAAGATCATCACCGGCAGCACCAGCAGCAGCAGGATCACGCCGATCGCGCTGCCCACGCCCTGGTTGTTGCCGCCGCCGAAGGACGACACGTACAGCTGGAGCGCCAGCACGTTGGCGTCCTGCTGGCTGTCGCCGGGCGCGATGATGTAGACGAGGTCGAAGATCTTCAGGACGTTGATCATCAGCGTGACCGTGACGACCACCAGCACCGGCGCCAGCAGCGGCACCGTGATCCGGCGGAAGACCTGCCACTCGTTGGCGCCGTCCACCCGGGCCTGCTCCAGCAGCTCGCGCGGCATCCCGGCCAGGCCAGCCGCGATGAGCACCATCGCGAAGCCTGCCCACATCCAGATGTACGCCGCGATGATCGACGGCGTCACCAGGCTCGGGCCGAGCCAGTTGATGCCCTCGTACTTGCCGGAGAAGTTCGACCCGGGCAGCCGCAGCTGCGCGCCGACCGCGTCCGCGGGCAGCTCGTACGTGCCGTCCTTGCCCGTCTTCGCCGACGCGACGACCTTGCCGTCCTTGACCGCCTGCACCTTCACGCCCGACAGCGCCTTCTCACCCGGGTCGATCCTCCCCGGGGTGCCCGTGCCGCCGGGCCGGAAGTCCAGCCACACCGTGCCGGTGACCGCGCCGGACTTCGGCGCCGCCGGCCTGGCGTCCCGCGCCCCGGAGGGCACCTTGTTCTGCGGGATGCCGACGAGCGGCAGATCCGTCGGGGTGCCCGCGCCCGCCCTGGCCCGCGACGTGAACGAGCCGCCCGCGGACGGTTTCAGGTCGCTGTTCGGCCGCGGTCTCGCGCCGGGATAGGCCGCCGAGTCGCTGAAGGTGTCATGGACCGCCACCACCACCGCGTTGGCCACGCCCTGGTGCGGGTCCTGCTCGTACACCAGCCGGAAGATGATCCCCGCGGCCAGCATCGAGATCGCCATCGGCATGAAGACGACCAGCTTGAACGCCGTACCCCAGCGGACCTTCTCCGTCAGCACCGCGAACACCAGGCCGAGCGCGGTCGCCACGGTCGGCGCGACCAGCACCCAGACGACGTTGTTGCGGACCGCCGTGAGAATGCCGTGGTCGCTGAAGACCGTGCCGAAGTTCTTCAGCCCCACGAAGGCGCTGCCGTCCGCGTCGTACAGGCTGCGCTTGACGGTGTAGACGATCGGATACGCCACCAGCGCGCCCAGCAGCACCAGCGCGGGCAGCAGGAAGAGCACCGCCACCCACGGCCGGGTCGCCGCCACACCGCGCCGCGGCCCCTTCGCGGAGCCCGGCGGGGACGGGACGGCGGCGCCACCGCCGCCGCCCGCCCCCGCGGTGGCGTCCGCCACCGATGCCGGGGCCACCCTCAGCCCCCGTAGGCCTTGGCGGCGTCCGCCTCCAGCTTGGCCTGCGCGCCCGCGACGTCCGACGGGTTGGCCAGGAAGTCCTGGAGGTCCTTCCACTCGCCCTGGCCCTTCGTGCCGCCGAAGGCGGCCGGAGCCTGGTCCGACATGTCGAAGCGGAAGTCGTCGCCCGCGCCGATCAGCGAGGTGGCGATGTTGCGCTGCACGTCGTCCGGATACGCCGCCATGTCCAGGTTCTTGTTCGGCGACAGGTAACCGCCGCCCTGCGCCCAGATCTTGGCCGCGTCCGGCGACGCGATGAACGTCAGCAGCGCCTGCGCCGCCGGGGTGTCCTTCAGCGCCACCGCCACGTCACCGCCGCTGACGACCGGCGCCTTGCCGCCGCCGACCGCCGGGAAGGCGAACTCCTTGGCGTCCGTGCCGACCTTCGCCTTGGTGTTGCCCGCGATGAAGGCCGAGACGAAGTCCCCCTCGTAGACCATCGCGGCGGCCGGCGGATTGCCGGTGAAGGTCTGCGTCACCGACTTCGGGAAGTCGGTCGCCAGCGCGCCCTTCGCGCCGCCCGCGAGCAGCTCCTTCTTGCCGAACAGCTGGGCCAGGGTGGTCAGCGCGGTCTTGACGGACGGGTCCGTCCACTTGATCTTGTGCGCGGCCAGCTGGTCGTACTTGTCCGGCCCGGCCTGCGACAGGTAGACGTTCTCGAACCAGTCGGTGAGGGTCCACCCGTCCGCGCCGCCGATCGACACCGGCGCCGTCCCCGAGTCGAAGACGGTCTCCGCCGTCTTCAGGAAGTCGTCCCAGGTCTTCGGCTCCGCCGCGCCCGCGTTGCTGAAGGCGGAAGTGCTGTACCAGATCAGCGACTTGTTGGACGCCTTGGCGTAAATGCCGTACTGCGTACCCTTCCAGGCGCCGAGATCCTGCCAGCCCTTGGAGAAGTTCTTCTGCAGCTCCGCCTTGGCCTGCGCGCCCAGCGGCTTGAGCCAGCCCTTGTCGGCGAACTGGTGCATCACGCCGTTCTGCGCCAGGAACGCGACATCCGGCGGGGCACCGCCCTGGATCTTCGCGCCCAGGAACGTCGACTGGCTGTCACCCGTGGGCACGAACGTGCTCTTCGCGCCGGTGCGCTTGTCGAACTCGTCCAGCACCTTCTGGAAGTTCTTCTGCTCCGGGCCCGTCCAGACCGCGGCCACTTCCAGCTTCTGGCCGTGCAGGTCGGGCAGTTGCAGCGCGCCGCCCGCGGCGCTGCCCGAACTCGCGGTGGAGCTGGGCGAACTCTTCTTGTCCCCGTCGTCCTTCTTGTCGCCGCCGCACGCCGCGGCGGTCAACGCGAGGGCGGACGCCGCCGCGGTCGCCACCGCTATGCGCGTAGCGCGGCGGACGCCGCGGCTGGTGGTGGCTCTTTGCGGCTTGCCCTTTAACGTGTGCATCTCGCATCCCCTCAGTCCCGTGGCGTCCTGTCCTACGCCCGGTGAACTTCCCCCGGCAAGGCCGCGAACGCCACGTCTGGGGTGCTGTGACCACTCCGTGATCTTGGCGCAAACCCGTTGTAGGGGGTGGGGCGGGGGACTGGGGTTCGACGGGGGCGGGGTTTGCGGTGGGCGGTTCGCCGTTCCGCCGGTGGGGGGTGGGCGCGGGGTGCTCCGCGCCCTGGGGGGGGCGGGTTGCGGTGGGCGGTTCGCCTTTCGCTTGGTGGGGGCTGGTCACGCAGTTCCTCGCGCCCCTGGGGTCATCCGGCGGGGCATCGCGCTGATTGTGCGGGGGTGGGGTCGGGTGCCACTCCGGGGGTACCTCCTCGGAATGCGCGTCTGACCTCCCCCGTGTCCGGTGAGGGAGTAGGTGCGCATTCCTGCGGGGGCACCCCCGGATCGTCCCCCTCCCGGGCCGGTGTGGCGGCTGCCTGCCGGTGGGGGTGAGGTCTTCTCGGGGACTGCGGTTCGCCCCCGACGGCGAAGCACCCCCACAGGTGGACCGTCAGCCGACATCTGTCCCGCACGGGTGGTGGGGGTGGGAACACCCCGCGCCGCCAGGCGCGGGAAACCCCGGCGGCGGGCAAGCCGCCTACGTACCGGCAACCGGGCACGGCCCGGAGCGGCGCGCCGCCAGGCGCGGGCACCCCGGCGGCGGGTCAGCCGCCCACGCACGGGCAATCGGGCGCCGCCAGGCGTGGGCACTGCCCGAGCGCGGCGCCGCCAGGCGTGGGCGCCGCCGGGGCGGGCGTGGAGGTCAGGAGGAGAGCGGGGCGGCCTCCGAGGCGCGCTGAAGGGCGCTGGCGAGGAGCGCGAGGTCCGTGGGCCCGTTTCCGAGCTCGCGGACCTGGCGCCGGGCCGGCGGATCCCCCATCCGCTCCCATTCGAGCGCCACGACCGTGGGCCGCAGCGTGGCTGTCCGGGGGATGCGCCCGCTGACCCGTCCGGCCTGGAAGGCCGTCACCGCCCCGCCGGGCCGGCGGAGGTAGCCCCGCCCGGGCACCGCCTCGTCGAGCCCCGCCGCGTCCTCGACGCCGACGAGGAGCGCCGCGGACTCCGGATCCGCGCTCCGCAGCGCGATCCGCAGCGGTGCCCGCTCGTCCGCGTCCGTCCCGGCGGTCCGCTCGGGCCGCCCGGTGGCGGCGACGAGGTGGACGCCGAGCCGCTCGCCCTCCCGGGCGACGGCCTCGACCGCGCGGACGACGCTGCCGGCCGCGGGCCGCCCGGGGCTGCCGAGGGCGGGCGCGACGAGTGCGTCCAGGTCGTCGACGAGCAGGACGAGCCGCGGCATCGGCGGCGCTTCGGGCGCGTCGGGTGTGTCCGAAGCGTCCGCGGGCCGTCCGCCCTGGTGCGGCACGCTCGCGGTGACGACGCGCTCGGCGTGCCACGCGGCGAACGTCTGCTCGCCGAGCACGGCGGCCCGCCGCTTCAGCTCCGCCCCCAGCGCCTGTGCGAAGTCCCGCATCCGCACCGGGTCGGTGGCGACCAGGTGCTCGGTGACGTGCGGCAGGTCGGCGCAGGCGGCGAGCCCCTCGCCGCGTTCCTGGCCGCCGCCGTCGAGCAGGACGAGCGCGAGCCGCTCGGGCCGCTCGCTCGCGGCGAGCGCCGCCGCGAGCGAGCGCAGCAGCTCGGTCTTGCCCGAGCCGGGCGCGCCCCCCACGAGCAGGTGCGGTCCCTCCGCGACGAGGTCGACGGCGACCCGCCCGCCGGGCGCCCCGGCGCCCGCCCCGGCGCCGAGGACCGCGCCGGCGGCCGGCACCGCGGGGTGCGCGGCGGCCCAGCGCGCGGCAATCTTCGCGGGGGTGGCCAGCGCGAGGTCCAGCTCGTCGAGCAGCCGTACGGTGGCGGGCAGCGCGTGCCGCGACGCGGCGCCGTACGATTCCGCGTCGGCCTCCCGCAGCGGCGCGAGTGCCCGGGCGAAGTGCTCGGCCCAGGCGGCGGACACCGCGTCCAGCACGATCTCGTCGGCCTCGTCCGTGCCGTCGGTGTCCGCCGGGGCGCCCGCGGGCTCGACCCGCAGCGTCGTCGCGACGTCCCCGGACAGCCGGGCCACCACACCGGTGTCCACGGGGGGCCGCTCGCCCGGCTCGGCCAGGCACAGCACGTGCACGCCCACGGCGGGCCCGGTGGCCGCGATACGGGAGACGGTCTCGCGGAGCGCGGCCGAGCCGGGGTCGCCGTCGACGACCAGCAGCGCGTACGTCCCGGGCGCGCCGCCCCCTGCCCGGGCGACCCCGGTGGAGCCCGCGGCGGCCGGGGCCCCTTCGGCCCCGCCGCCTGCCGTCCGGGCGGGGTGTGCGGCGCCGGACGCCCCGGCGCCCGCGGTGCTCTCCTCGATTCTGCGGATCAGCTCCGCCGTCCGCGCCTGCGCCTGCTCGCGGTCGAAGGCCAGCAGCAGCCGGCAGTCCTGGCCGCGGGCCGGGCGCAGGTGCGGCAGCCAGTTCAGCCACGCCCACTCCTCGGCGCGCTGTTCGGCGGGGCGGGCGCGGTCGGCGCTGAGCAGCACCACTTCGAGCGTGCCGGGGGAGTGCAGGGCGCACAGCTGGGCGAGCACCGCGCGGGCGAGCCCGGAGAGCCGAGGGCGCGGACCGGCGAGGGTCAGCGCGGCGGAGTGCGCTTCGCGCAGGGAGACGGCGAAGGGCACCCCGGCGGGCTGCCGCGGGCCGTAGCCGGTGGTGCCGAGCCGTACGGTCAGCGCGTCGGGGTGGCCGGGGCCGCGCTCCCACAGGCGGCGGCCCGGTCCGAGCGCGGTGAGCAGCACCGCCGCCGGATCCGGCCAGCGCTCCCGCAGCTCCGCGGCCTGCGTCCCGGAGTACGCCTCCGCGTTCTCGGCGCGCCCCGCGCCCTGGAGCCTGCGCCGCGCCCACGCCCCTATCGACCCGACGACCCCGCCGCGCCCGCCGCCCACCCCGGGCCGCCGGGCCTGCCCGGTGTCCCGCCTGCCGTATCCGGAGGGGCCCTCGGCGTCCGCGGGCCGCGGGACCTGCGGAACCGCGTCCCCGAACGCCGCGGCCGCCTCCGGACGCGTCGCCGGGGGCGGGGCAGGGGGCCGGAACGTGCCGTGGCCGTACGCGGTGGGCCCGGCGGCCTCCCCGCGGGCGGCGGGGACGTGCGCCTCCGGTGCCGCCTCCGGCTCCGGCCCCGAATCGCGCAGGCCCACCCGGAGGTGGCCCTCGGCGTCCGGGACGGCCGGCAGCGGCTGCGGGGCCGGGGCACCCGGCGGATCGAGGCGCAGCGTGGACTCGCCGAGCTGGAGCAGCGCCCCCGGCGGCAGCGGGACGGGCTGCGGACCGACCGCGCGCCCGCCGAGCGCCGTCCCGTTCGTCGAGCCGAGGTCGGCGACGGTCGGCGAGCCGTCCGGGCCGAAGGCCACCTCGCAGTGGAGCCGGGACACGTCCGGGTCGTCCAGTGGTACGTCCGCCTCCGAGGAGCGGCCGATCGTCGCCCGCCCGCCCGGCAGCAGGTGCACGCCGCCCGCGTCCGGCCCGCCCACCACCAGCAGCCGCGCCGCACCGGCCGGCGGACTGCCGTACTCCCCGAAACTGCCGTACGGGCCCGGGTCGTGCGGGCCCGCGGGAGCGTGCACCGCGAGGACCGCGCCGTCCACGAGCGGCGGCACACCCAGCACCGCGGTCGGCGGCACGCGCTCCTGCCCGGCGTAAAGGGCCACCGAGGCCCCGGCGGAGCGGCCCGGCTGCCCGGAACCCGCCGCGGAGGCGAGCGCACCGGAGATCGAGCCCAGCACGGTGCCGGCGGGCGCCGTCACGAGGACGTCGCTGCCGCGGGCTGCCCGGCCGCTGCGCGGCCCGAGGACGGTCAGCCGGATCTGCATCTCGTCCGCGGTCCCTTCTGCCCGGGCGTACGTCGGGGCGTCCCTCCCCGGCCGCGCGCGGGCGCGTTGACACTGCACTGAACTGGCACTGGCACCACGCGGGCACATCCGGCGGAGCCGCCGCCCCGCCCGCCCCCACCGGACCGTACCGGTGCATCCTCCCACCCGCCGCCGACACCGCGCGGCCGGTACCGGCCTGACGTGATCTTGCCTGTGGCTGCGCCGCCCCATACGTCCCCATGTGGGCGCGCCCACCGGCGGCGCCGGGCTGCGTTTCGCGGTGTCCCGCGCGACCCCACCACCGGTCCCGGACCGTTCGCGGGGGCCTGGGCCCGGGCCCGGCGGTGCGTGGTGCGGTGGCCCGCGGCCTTGCGGTGGGTGGGGGCTGGTCGCGCCGTTCCCCGCGCCCCTGAGGGGGTGCGGCTTGCGGTGGGCGGTTTGCCTTTCTGCCCGGTGGGGCTGGGCGCGGGGTGCTCCGCGGGGCTTTGCGCTGCGGGGGGTTGTTGTTGCGGTCGTGCGCGCGATCTTCTGCCGGTGGGGGGTTGCTCGCGCAGTTCCCCGCGCCCCTGGGGTCATCCGGCGGGGCATCGCGCACTTCGTGCGGGGGTGGGGTCGGGTGCCACTCCGGGGGTACCTCCTCGGAATGCGCGTCTGGCGTCATGACGTGGGTGGCGGGGAGTGGGTGCGCATTCCTGCGGGGGCACCCCCGGATCGTCCCCCTCCCGGGCCGGTGTGGCGGCTGCCTGCCGGTGGGGGTGAGTGTGGTTGGGGGACTGCGGTTCGCCCCCGACGGCGGCGCACCCCCACGAGAAGGCCGTCAGCCGACGTCATATCTGCACGGGTGGTGGGGGTGGGAACACCCCGCGCCGCCAGGCGCGGGCACCCCCACGGCGGGACACCCGCCCACGCACCCCGGGCGGCCACCGCCCGCAGCGGGGCCGCCAGGCGCGGGCACCACAGTGGCGGGTCAGCCGCAAACGCACCTCGGGCGGGCGCCGTCCGAAGCACCCCCGGCGGCGGGCAGCCGCGAGCTCACTTCGGGCGGGCACCGTCCGAGCGCGGCGCCGTCAGGCGCGGGAAGCTGCCGCGGCGGGGCAGCCGCACGCTCCGCCGCAAGTGGGCACCGCGCGGCGCGGCGCCCGCCGTCGTACGCAACCGGGCGGAGCCCGTACGCGTCCTACCCGGGTATTCGGCCTCGCCGCCCGCCCCGCCTCGCGCCGCACGGCACTACGCTTGGGCGGAACCGGGCATCGGTCACCGGGAGGAAGCGCCCGGTCACTACGGAGCAGGGAGCGCATGACGTGCGGCCGGTAGGCAGCAAATACCTCCTGGAGGAGCCGCTCGGGCGCGGCGCCACGGGCACCGTCTGGCGTGCCCGGGTGCGTGGTGCCGAGGGCGGCCCTGACGCCCTGCCCGCGGCGGAGGGACTGGAGCCGGGCGCGACGGTCGCCGTGAAGGTGCTCAAGGAGGAGCTCGCCGGCGACCCCGACGTGGTGATGCGCTTCCTGCGCGAGCGCAGCGTCCTGCTGCGGCTGCGCCACCCGCACATCGTGCGGGTCCGTGACCTGGTCGTCGAGGGCGATCTGCTCGCGCTCGTGATGGATCTCGTCGACGGTCCCGACCTGCACCGCTACCTCCGCGAGAACGGTCCCTTCTCCCCGGTCGCGGCCGCGCTGCTGACCGCGGCCGTCGCGGACGCGCTGGCCGCCAGTCACGCGGACGGTGTCGTCCACCGCGACCTGAAGCCCGCGAACGTGCTGCTCGCCACCCTCACGGACGAGGACGGCAGCGAGCGCATGCACCCGATGCTCACGGACTTCGGCATCGCGCGGCTCGCGGACTCCCCGGGCGTGACGCGTACGCACGAGTTCGTCGGCACGCCCGCCTACGTGGCGCCGGAGTCCGCGCAGGGCCGCCCGCAGACGTCCGCCGTGGACGTCTACGGCGCGGGCATCCTGCTCTACGAGCTGGTCACCGGCCGGGCCCCCTTCCAGGGCGAGACGGCGATCGAGGTGCTCCAGGCGCATCTGCGGCAGGAGCCGCCGCGGCCGGGCAACGTACCCGAGCCGCTCTGGACGGTCATCGAACGCTGCATGCGCAAGGAGCCCGGCCAGCGGCCCAGCGCGGAGACGCTGGCCCGCGCGCTGCGGGTGGTCGCGGCCGGTGTCGGCGTGCACGCGACGCCCGCTGCCGCCGAGGCCGCGCTCGGCGTGGGCGCGCTGCTCGTACCGGACGAGGCCCCCACGCTGCCGCGCGGCGCCAACCTCGCCGCCGCCGCGGACGCCGATCCCACGCAGGTGCTGCCGTCGGGGTCGGGCGGCGGGCAGCAGTACGACCCGTCCGCCGCCACGCGCGTCCTCCCGCCGAGCGGCGACCGCCCCGGCGGCGACGGCACCCGCGTGCTGCCCCCCGTACCGGACGCCGGGCCGCCGCAGCCGCAGGGCCCGCACCCGTGGGAGTCGCAGCTCAACGCCGCCCGGCAGCGCAACGACCAGACCGAGGCGCACTACCTGCCCCCCGAGATGGACCCCCTCTTCCGCCGCCCCCGCCGCCAGCCGGCCCGCCCCGCCCAGGGCCAGGGACAAGGCCAGGGGTACGGCTACCCGCAGCAGCAGGGCGGCTACGGCTACCCGCAGCAGCAGCAGCAGCAGGCCGGGCAGGGCGGCTACGGCTACCCCCAGCAGCAGCCGCCGCAGCCCCAGCAGCCCCGCTACCAGCAGCCCCAGCAGCAGGCGTACGACCCGCGGCGCTACGAGCAGCAGCCCCAGCGGTACGAGCCGCAGCCGCGGCCGCAGGCGCCCGAGCGCGAGCCGCGGCGGCGCAGCGCCAACCCCGTCAAGATCCCGGGCCTGGGCTGCCTCAAGGGCTGCTTCGTGGTGATCCTGGTGCTCGTCGCCCTCTTCGTCCTGGTCTGGTACACGACGCCGCTGCCCGACTGGTTCAACACGACGCGCAACCTGTGGGACGCGTCCTCGGACTGGATCAAGTCGGCGTGGCACACGATCTCGTCCATCACCGGCGACTCCGGAGGGGGCAACGGCACCGGTACGCCCACGCCGGGCATCGACGGCAAGACCCTGCCGCCCAACCTCAACGGCCTCAACTGAGCCCACGCCTGGCGGCGCGCTGCTTCGGGCGGTGCCCGCCCGGGGTGCGTGGGCGGCTTGCCCGCCGTGGGGGTTTCCCGCGCCTGGCGGCGTGCTGCTTCGGGCGGTGCCCGCCTGGGGGTGCGTGGGCGGCTTGCCCGCCGTGGGGGTTTCCCGCGCCTGGCGGCGCGGGGTGTTCCCACCCCCACCACCCGTGCAGATTCGACGTCGGCTGACGGTTCACCTGTGGGGCGCATTCGCCGTCGGGGGCGAACCGCAGTCCCTGCAGAGACTTCACCCCCACCGGCAGGCAGCCGCCACACCGGCCCGGGAGGGGGACGATCCGGGGGTGCCCCCGCAGGAATGCGCACCCCACCGCCCAACGAACACGTCATGACGTCAGACGCGCATTCCGAGGAGGTACCCCCGGAGTGGCACCCGACCCCACCCACCGCACGGAGTGCGCGATGCCCCGCCGGGCAACCCGGGGGCGCGGGGAACTGCGCGACCAGCCCCCACCGGCAGAAGATCGCGCGGCCCACCGCAACAACCACCCCCGCAGCGCAAAAGGCCCGCGGGGGAACCCCGCGACCAGCCCCCACCGGCACCAGGTCCGCGGCCCACCGCACCACGCACCCCCGCAGCGCAAAAGGCACCGCGGGGAACTGCGCGACCGGCCCCCACCGGCACCAGGGCCGCGGCCCACCGCACCCACCACCCCGCGGCGCAAATGCTCGCACCCCCCACCGCCGCAAGACCGCGCGCCCGCGCGCAATCCGGCCCGCGCGGCGGAGCCACCCGCACGCCACTGGGGGGATTTGTCGACTTCTGGAGGGTGATTTCTCGTGCGGAAAGCGTCCTCACCGACCTCCCGTATCCCGAACGGGCCCTCATCCGCGTAGCTTTGTCGGCAACGCGACGGACCGCCGGAGGAGTCGGAGCAAGCCTTGGCCAGGAAGATCGGCAGCCGCTACACCGCCCACCAGGTGCTCGGGCGGGGATCCGCGGGCACGGTGTGGCTCGGTGACGGCCCCGAGGGACCGGTCGCCATCAAGCTGCTGCGCGAGGACCTGGCGTCCGACCAGGATCTCGTCGGCCGCTTCGTGCAGGAGCGGACCGCCCTGCTGTCGCTCGACCACCCGCACATCGTCGGTATCCGCGACCTCGTGGTGGACGGCAGCGACCTGGCCCTGGTCATGGACCTGGTGCGGGGCACGGACCTGAGGTCGCGGCTGGAGCGGGAGCGGCGGCTCACCCCGGAGGCGGCGGTCGCGATCGCCGCGGACGTGGCGGACGGGCTCGCCGCCGCGCATGCGGCGGGAGTGGTGCACCGGGACGTCAAGCCGGAGAACGTGCTGCTGGACTCCGCCGCGCCGGCGGGGCCGGGCGGCGCGCCGCCCGCGCTGCTCACGGACTTCGGTATCGCGCGGCTCGTCGACACCCCGCGGCGCACCCGCGCGACCCGCATCATCGGCACGCCCGACTACCTCGCGCCGGAGATCATCGAGGGTCTGCCGCCGCGCGCCTCGGTGGACATCTACGCGCTGGCCACGGTGCTGTACGAGCTGCTCGGCGGTTTCACGCCGTTCGGCGGAGGGCACCCCGGCGCGGTGCTGCGGCGGCATGTCACGGAGGCCGTCCAGCCGCTGCCGGGGCTGCCGCCGGAGCTGGACCGCGTCCTGACCGCGTGCCTGGCCAAGGCGCCCGCGTCCCGGCTGACGGCCGCCGAACTGGGTGCGAAGCTGCGCGACCTGCTGCCGCGGCTGGCGGGCCTGCCCGCCCTCGACGTCGCGGCGCCCGGCGGCCAGGGCGAGGCCGGTGACGGCGGGTACGGCGCCGAGGACGGCGCGGCCGCGGGCGTCCCGCTGCCGCCCCCGCGGCCCCAGGGCGCGGACGACGGCGACCGGCGGCGCGGGGCCGTACCGCTGGTGCGCGGGTCGGCGCCGGACTCCAGCCGGGACACCCACACCAGCATCAAGCTGCCCACGCCCGAGGAGCTGGCCGGCTACGGGGCGGCCGCCCGTTCCGGCGGCGGCAGGGCGCGGGCTTCGGCGCCGGGGCGGCCGGCGAGCCCCCGGCACCGCTCGGTCTCGGACGCCGTGCGGCAGCGCCGCATCCGTTTCGCCGCCGCGGCGGCCGCGGCGCTCGCGGTGGCCGGCATCGGCGGCTGGGGCATCGCGTCGTCCGGCTCCTCCGGCTCGTCCGGGCCCGGCGACTCGCGCGGCGACGTGCCGCCCTCCGACCCGCCGGCGACGCAGCAGAAGCACGCGACGACCCCGGCCGCCCCGACCGCGGCCGCGGACGTGCCGCAGAGCCGTACCGGGCAGCCGATCGCGCTGCCGCGCTGGTCCGGCTTCCAGGGCGTTCCGGCCGCGGGGGTCCCGCTGACCGGCGGCCCGCGCGCGCTCGCGGTGCACGGCGCGACGTACGTCTTCGCACGGGGCAAGGACAAGAACGTCTGGTACGTCGTGCGGGACAGCCGCGGCCACTACGGGCGGTGGCACAAGCTCACGGGCATAAACGTCGACGACGACCCGGCGGTGGTCTCCGCCCGGGACGGCCGGATCGACCTCTTCGCGCTCGGCACCGACGGCCTGCTCTACCGGCGCACCATGACCGGTGCGACCGGCGCCGCGTCCGGCGGGGAGTGGAACGCCTGGTCCCAGGTCGACGAGCGCACCCACTTCGACGCGGCCCCCGCCGCCGCGTCCTCCGAGCCCGGCCGGGTCGACCTGGTCGGGCGGGTCGGCGGCGACCTGGTGACGGCCTCGCTCGTCGGCGACCGCTGGAACGCCTGGGCCGTGGTGCCCACCGCGGGCCGTATCACCGCCGCCCCCGCGCTGGTCTCGCAGGAGCGCGGCACCCTGGACGCCTTCGTCGTCCGCAAGGCGGACGGGGCGGTGCTCCAGCTGCCGTACTCCGGCGGTGCCTGGCGGCCCTCCGCCGTCGTCCGGGGGCTGGACGCGACCGGGCGGCCCGACGCGGTGGCCGCCGGCGGCCGCCTCTACGCCTTCGCCGCCGGCAGCCAGGCCGCCGCCGCCCCGGACGCCGACTGGTCGGCCGCCCCGCTGCCCGGCACCGGCGCGGACCGCGCGGTCGGCACGGTCGCCGCGTCCCCGCACACCCTGGAGCTCTTCACCCGCACCGCGGGCGGCACCCTGACCCGCGCGACGGCCTCGGTATGAGCCGCGGTACGGGCCCGCGGCCGTACGGCACGGGGCGGGGCGCACGGGCCCGGCTTGTTTCGGCCAGCCGGTAGGCTGGACCCGTGGCAATCGTCGATGTATCCGAAGAACTGAAATCCCTGTCCTCGACCATGGGGTCGATCGAGGCCGTCCTCGACCTCGACCGGATGCGGGACGACATCGCCGCGCTGGAAGAGCAGGCGGCGGTGCCGACCCTCTGGGACGACCCGGACAACGCGCAGAAGGTCACCAGCCGGCTGTCCCACCTCCAGGCCGAGCTGCGCAAGGTCGAGGCGCTGCGCGGCCGGATCGACGACCTCGGGGTCCTCTTCGAGCTGGCCGAGGCCGAGGACGACGCGGACACGCGCGCCGAGGCCGAGTCGGAGCTGACCGACGTCCGCAAGGCGCTCGACGAGATGGAGGTCAGGACGCTGCTGTCGGGCGAGTACGACGCCCGCGAGGCCCTGGTCAACATCCGCGCGGAGGCCGGCGGTGTCGACGCGGCCGACTTCGCCGAGCAGCTCCAGCGCATGTACCTGCGCTGGGCCGAGCGCCACGGCTACCCGACGGAGATCTACGAGACGTCCTTCGCCGAAGAGGCCGGCATCAAGTCGACGACCTTCGTCGTCAAGGCCCCCTACGCCTACGGCACCCTGTCCGTCGAGCAGGGCACGCACCGCATGGTGCGCATCTCGCCCTTCGACAACCAGGGCCGCCGCCAGACGTCCTTCGCGGGCGTCGAGGTGCTGCCCGTCGTGGAGCAGAGCGACCACGTCGAGATCGACGAGTCCGAGCTGCGCGTGGACGTCTACCGCGCCTCCGGCCCCGGCGGCCAGGGCGTCAACACCACCGACTCCGCCGTCCGCATCACCCACCTGCCGACCGGCATCGTCGTCTCCTGCCAGAACGAGCGCTCCCAGATCCAGAACAAGGCGAGCGCCATGAACGTCCTGCAGGCGAAGCTGCTCGAACGCCGCCGCCAGGAGGAGCAGGCGCTGATGGACTCCCTCGGCAAGAGCGACGGCGGCAACTCCTGGGGCAACCAGATGCGTTCGTACGTCCTGCACCCGTACCAGATGGTCAAGGACCTGCGCACCGAGCACGAGGTCGGCAACCCGCAGGGCGTCCTCGACGGCGACATCGACGGTTTCATCGAGGCGGGTATCCGCTGGCGCAAGTCCCGTGAGAAGACCGCCGCCTGATTCCCCGGCAGTCCGTCATGTCACAGACGTGTACGGAAGTGCCGTGCACGTCGGGCTAATTGGGGCATTGTGTGCTTAATGCCCTTGACGGGTCCAGGGAAAGCCGCGAAGGTAAGGCGCGGCATGCGCATGCACGGAGGCGTCAGCGCACGGGGGAGAGCGTCGAAGCCCCCCAGTGACAACACCACCAGGATGCTGCGCAGCCCGAAGCAGACATCTACTGGGGGTATCTGACTCATGAGCAAGCGCAACACGCGGGTGCGTGTCGCTCGGATAGCCGCGGCGGCCGTCATCGCCGGCGGTGCGTCGCTGACGGTCGTGGGCGTGGCGCAGGCCGCCGACAAGCCGAGCCACACGTCGACGATCCAGAGCTTCACCGCGGACGACCCGACGGACCCGATCGGCGGTGTTCCCGGCGAGCCCTCCTCCAGCGCGTCGCCGTCGAGCCCGCCGCCGTCGAACGAGCCGCCGTCGAGCCCGCCGCCGTCCAACGAGCCGCCGTCCAGCCCGCCGCCGTCGAACGAGCCGCCGTCCAGCCCGCCGCCGTCCAACGAGCCGCCGTCGAGCCCGCCGCCGTCCGCGCCGGGCTCCGGCACCACCGTGGGCAACCAGAACGGTGGCAACCAGAACGGTGGCAACGCCAACGGCGGGAACCAGAACGGCGGCAACGCCAACGGCGGCAACACCGGTACCGCCGGTGGTTCGAAGCCCGACGGCAACAACAACACCTGCACGCTGACCGGCGAGAGCGTCGACTGCGGCAACAACAACACCAGCACCGACAACACGGCGCCGGTTCCGCAGGGCACCACCACGACCCAGCTCGCCGAGACCGGTTCCAGCGGCACCACCTTCATGCTGATCGGCGCCGCGACGCTGATCGCCGGCGGCGTCGGCTTCACGCTGACCCCGCGCCTGGCGGGCCGCCGCGGCGGCGGCACCGCGGCCTGACGGCCGCGCCGGACACGCCGAAGGGCGGGGCCCCGAACGCACCTGGCGTTCGGGGCCCCGCCCTTCGGTTGCTGCTGGTGGGGCAGGCGCTCCCAGTCGCTCACGGAGCGTGAGGGCGGCCTCACGCCGTGGCGTGCTCCACGACCAGGACGACGGCGAGGAGGGCCACGAGGAGGGCGACGAGGGTCGCAGGGGATATCGAGGACCAGCCGGACTCCTGCTGCATCCGCGCGCGGTTGGCGCGGCACACGGAGCAGCGGCCCTCGACCACCGGGCCGGAACAGTTCGCGCACACCAGCCGGTCGACTGTCATGGTGGTCTCCTCACTCCGTCCGGTGAACGCTCCCGGTGGGTGAATCGTTCCCGAGCGGCTGCGCTCCAGTTCTGCGACGCCGTGTGCTCGCCTCAGAACACGCTCCTTCTACTGTGCCAGGTTCCCGGGCGGTGTGCGCAAGAGGGCGCCCGGAGGCGGGAGCGCACGGCGGCGGTTGCCGGACGGTAATGCCAGGGCTTGCCCGGTTATGCCCTGTGGGACGGCGCACGAACCCGCCACGGCGACTGCGCACCGGTTGCGCTCTCGCGTAATGTCGCCCTACATCCCCAGTCCGCTCACCCCGCAAACCATTGGTGCGAACGTGATCCGATTCGACAACGTCTCCAAGACCTACCCGAAGCAGAACCGTCCCGCCCTGCGCGATGTATCGCTGGAGATCGAGAAGGGTGAGTTCGTCTTCCTGGTCGGCTCGTCGGGCTCGGGCAAGTCGACGTTCCTGCGGCTGATCCTGCGCGAGGAGCGCACCGACACCGGTGTCGTGCACGTCCTCGGCAAGGACCTCGCCCGGCTGTCCAACTGGAAGGTCCCGCACATGCGGCGCCAGCTCGGCACCGTCTTCCAGGACTTCCGGCTGCTGCCGAACAAGACCGTCGCCGAGAACGTGGCCTTCGCCCTGGAGGTCATCGGCAAGCCGCGCGGCACGATCCGCAAGACCGTGCCGGAGGTGCTGGACCTGGTGGGGCTGGCCGGCAAGGACGACCGCATGCCCGGCGAGCTGTCCGGTGGCGAGCAGCAGCGCGTGGCCATCGCCCGCGCCTTCGTCAACCGGCCGATGCTGCTGATCGCGGACGAGCCGACCGGAAACCTGGACCCGCAGACGTCCGTCGGCATCATGCGGCTGCTCGACCGCATCAACCGGACCGGCACCACCGTGGTCATGGCCACGCACGACCAGAACATCGTCGACCAGATGCGCAAGCGCGTCATCGAACTCGAGAAGGGGCGGCTGGTACGCGACCAGTCGCGCGGTGTCTACGGCTACCAGCACTAGCGCCCGCGGCGGCGCCCCCGCTGGCCCCCGCCGGAAGCCTCGCAGGCCCGAACGGGCCGCGGCCCGGCGGTGCGGCCGTACGACAGCAGCCCCCTTCCGAAAGGACCCCGACCCCCCATGCGCCTCCAGTTCTTCCTGTCGGAGATCGGCGTCGGCCTCCGGCGCAACCTCACGATGACCTTCGCCGTGATCATCTCCGTGGCGCTCTCCCTCGCCCTCGCCGGCGCCGCCCTGCTCGCCAACAAGCAGGTCGACTCGATGAAGGGCTACTGGTACGACAAGGTCCAGGTGACCGTCTACCTGTGCAACAAGGCCGATGCGACGACCACGACGAGCTGTGCCAAGGGCGCGGTCACCGACGACCAGAAGGCCGAGATCCTCAAGAACATCAAGGCCCTGCCGGTGGTGGAGAAGGTCTACTACGAGAGTTCCGAGGCCGCTTACAAGAACTACGAGAAGCAGTTCAAGAACTCCCCGATGGCCAGCTCCATCACGCCCGACCAGATGCCGGAGAACTACCGGATCAAGCTCAAGGACCCGAAGAAGTTCGCCGTCGTCGCGAGCGCGTTCAACGGGCGGCCCGGCGTGCAGTCGGTCGAGGACCAGCGCGACACGCTGCGGAACCTCTTCGCGCTGCTCGGCGGCATGACCAAGGCCGCGTACGTGGCGCTGGCGTTCATGCTCACCGTCGCCATGCTGCTGATCATCAACACCGTGCGCGTGTCCGCCTTCAGCCGCCGCCGTGAGACCGGCATCATGCGGCTGGTCGGCGCGTCCAGCTTCTACATCCAGATGCCGTTCATCATGGAGGCGGCCTTCGCCGGGCTGGTCGGCGCGGGCGTGGCGTGCGTGATGCTGCTCGGCGGGCGGTACTTCATGATCGACGCGGGCCTGAAACTCCAGGAGAAGATCCCGCTGGTGTCCTTCCTGGGCTGGGACTCCGTCGTCAAGGTGCTGCCGCTGGTGCTGCTGATCGGCCTGCTGATGCCCGCGCTCGCCGCGTTCATCGCGCTGCGCCGCTATCTGAAGGTGTGACAGCCGGGAAAGAGGAGACGCGCCGGGCGTCCACGGCGCCTTCCGGCGGACGTCGTAACTTTCCGTACGTCGCCCCTTTCTCGCCTAGACTTCCGGCCATGTCCGGCCCGTTGCTCCCCGGGACGCCCCGCCGCATCCGCCGCGGGGCCACCCTGACGTTGGTCTTCGGCACGATGCTCGCCACCGGCGCGGCCGCGGGCAGCTTCGCCGAGCCACAGGCCGCGGCCAGGACCCGGGCGACCGCGGCCACTTCGCCCTCCGCCTCCGGCGCCGGCCGCGCCAACTCCGCCCGGCCGGACGGCGCGGCGGGCCGCAGCGGCGAGAGCCGGGCGGCGGCGGGGAGCCGGGAGGACCGGGCGCCCGTCGACACCGCGGGCCTGGCACGGGAGATCGAGCAGGGCAAGGTCGGCCCGCAGGCCGTCCGCAAGCTCGTCAGCCGCAGCGGCGACCGCTGGTCGTCGTACTACACCGCGGAGGAGTACGCGGGCCTCCAGGAGGCGCTGAACGGCCGCTACGTGGGCGTGGGGCTGTGGGTGCGGCAGGTCGACGGCGGGCGGATCGAGATCGCCCGCGTCCAGCAGGCCAGCCCCGCCGCCTCGGCCGGCATCCGGGTCGGCGACGTGCTGGAGTCGATCGACGCCACCGCGTGCACGGGACTTGCGGTCACCGAGGTCGTCGCCGACCTGCGCGGCGACAACGTCCCGGGCAGCGCCGTGACCCTCGTGCTGCTGCGCGGCGACCGCCGGCTGTCCGTGACCGTCCAGCGGGCCACGCTGCCCACCGAGGCCGTCACCGTGAGCCACCCCGACGGACCGGAGGGCCCCGCCCTCGTCGCCGTCGGCGCCTTCTCGCTCGGCACCGGCAAGCAGGTGCGCGACGCCGTCCGGGCCGCCCGGCACGGCGTCCTGCTGGACCTGCGGGGCAATTCCGGCGGTCTGGTCGAGGAGGCCGTCGCCACCGCCTCCGCCGTCCTCGACGGCGGCCTGGTCGCCACCTACGACGTCCACGGCAAGCAGCAGGCGCTCTACGCCGACCCCGGCGGCGACACCGCGGTGCCGCTCGTGGTGCTCGTCGACGGCGGCACGATGAGTGCCGCCGAGATGCTGGCCGGCGCCCTCCAGGACCGCGGCCGCGCGGTCGTCGTCGGCTCGCGCACCTTCGGCAAGGGGTCGGTGCAGATGCCCAGCACCCTGCCGGACGGCTCCGTCGCCGAGCTCACGGTCGGCCACTACCGGCTGCCGGACGGCCGCAGCGTGGACGGCCAGGGCATCGAGCCGGACGTCCTGGTCACCGGAGGCGGCGACGCCCTCGCCGAGGCCCGCTCGGTAATGACTGGCCTCGGCACCCCCTCGTAGTGCGAGAATGGGCCCGCTATGGCAAAAGAGACCGGTCGCAAGCTGATCGCGCAGAACAAGAAGGCGCGGCACGATTACCACATCCTCGACACGTACGAGGCGGGCCTGGTGCTCACCGGCACCGAGGTGAAGTCGCTGCGCCAGGGCCGCGCGTCCCTCGTCGACGGCTTCGCGCAGCTCGACGGCGGCGAGGCGTGGCTGCACAACGTGCACATCCCGGAATACACCCAGGGCACGTGGACCAACCACAGCGCCCGCCGCAAGCGCAAGATGCTGCTGCACCGCGCGGAGATCGACAAGCTCCAGCAGAAGTACGACGAGACCGGCCACACCATCGTGCCGCTCGCCCTGTACTTCAAGGACGGGCGCGCCAAGGTGGAGATCGCGGTCGCGAAGGGCAAGAAGGAGTACGACAAGCGGCAGACCCTGCGCGAGAAGCAGGACCGCCGCGAGGCCGACCGTGCCGTCTCCGCCGCCCGCCGCCGCCGGCGCTGAGCCCTCCGGGGGAATACGCTGGCCGCGCCCGGCGCTGATCACGTACGATGGGGACAGCGCCACCGGGCCATGGTGAGTCCGGTGTGCACCTTGAAAACACCACATGGGGATGATCGGTTTCGACTGGGGATGTCGAAGCAGGGGAAGCGAGCCGAGGAAGCGGCAATGATCTCGTTAACCATATGTCGCAACCAATAATCGCCAACACCAAGCGCGATTCCTTCGCCCTCGCTGCCTAAGTAGCGACTTGCGAAGTGTCAGCCCGGGCGTGATCCCGACCCGGATCCTGGCATCATCTAGGGATCTAAACTTCTAGGACCGGTCACGGGTCCTGGAAGGAAATCAAACAGTGACTGGGCCCGTCGGCGGCTTGTCCGCGTGACCGCCGGGGCCGAGAAAAGCACAGCGGACTGCGCTCGGAGAAGCCCTGGTTCCGCACCACAGGACGCGGGTTCGATTCCCGCCATCTCCACTCATCCCATGCGCCGGACGGCGCCTCCCGCGAGCCGGGGGGCGCCGTTCGGCGTTTCCGGGTGCTCACAGGGGGCGTGGCGGGGGAATGAGAGCACGGTTGCGCTCGTGTCACGTCGGGGCATCAGGGGGTAACGCGGCGTTCCTATCGTCGGGAGCGACTACCCGGCGGAGCACACAGGGAGGCGCCATGAGTCGGTTGACGGGCCGGTGGATCGAGACCTGGGATCCCGAGGACGAGCGGTTCTGGAACGAGGGCGGGGGGCGGCGCACCGCGTTGCGCAACCTGGTCTTCTCCGTGCTCTCCGAGCACATCGGCTTCTCGATCTGGAGCCTGTGGTCGGTGATGGTGCTCTTCATGGGGCCCGAGTACCACGTCGACCCGGCCGGGAAGTTCTTCCTGGTCGCCCTGCCGACGCTGGTCGGCGGGGTGCTGCGGGTGCCGTACACCTTCGCCGTCGCCGTCTTCGGCGGGCGGAACTGGACGATCGTGAGCGCGCTCCTGCTGCTCGTGCCGACCGTCACGGCGGCCGCCGTCATGCACCCGGGGGTGTCGTACGGGACGCTCATGCTGGTCGCCGCGCTCACCGGCGTCGGAGGCGGCAACTTCGCCTCCTCCATGACCAACATCAACGCCTTCTTCCCGCTGCGCGAGAAGGGCTGGGCACTCGGCCTCAACGCCGGCGGCGGCAACATCGGCGTCGCCGCCATCCAGCTCGTCGGGCTGCTGGTCATCGCGACCGCGGGCGCCGGGCACCCCCGCACCGTGCTCGCCGTCTACATCCCCCTCATCGTGGTGGCCGCGCTGCTGTCCGCGCTGTTCATGGACAACCTCGCGCCCGTGCGCAACGACACCGGCGCCGCCGTGGACGCCGCCAGGGACCGGCACACCTGGATCATGGCGCTGCTCTACATCGGCACCTTCGGCTCCTTCATCGGCTACAGCTTCGCCTTCGGCCTCGTGCTCCAGAACCAGTTCGGCCGCACCCCGCTGCACGCCGCCTACCTCACCTTCATCGGGCCGCTGCTCGGCTCGCTGATCCGGCCGTTCGGCGGGCGGCTCGCCGACCGCTTCGGCGGCGCACGCATCACGCTGTGGAACTTCCTGGCCATGGCCGCCGCCACCGGCGTCGTCATCGCCGCCTCCGCGCGCGAGTCGCTCGGCCTCTTCCTGCCCGGCTTCATCGCCCTCTTCGTGCTCAGCGGCCTCGGCAACGGCTCGGTGTACAAGATGATCCCCGGCATCTTCCAGAAGAAAGCGGAAGCCGCAGGGCTCACCGGTGAGGCCGCCGCCGCGCACGCCCGCCGGCTGTCCGGCGCCTCCATGGGCCTCATCGGGGCGGTCGGGGCCCTCGGCGGCGTCGGCATCAACCTGGCCTTCCGCGAGTCCTTCCTCGACGCGGCCGACGGCACCCCCGCCTTCGTGTCCTTCCTGGCCTACTACGCGGTGTGCTTCGCCGTCACCTGGGCCGTATACCTGCGCCGCCCCGCCCGCACCACCGCGGCCGGGGAACAGGCCACTCCGGCGACCGCCGCGGCGTACGCCGAGGTGTGAACGACACCCACCACGTAACACCCGGGAAATCCCGGCGAACCGAACCCGACACCCCGCCTTGGGACGATGCCGTTCCCGGGCGGGGTGCCGGGGCGCAACAGCAGACCGAATGGGCAAGGTGGACGAGACGATGGAGCCGACTTCCCCCACGGCGGTGCCGCCCCTCGCGGGCTTCACCGTCGGCGTGACCGCGGCCCGCCGCGCCGACGAGCTCGCCGCACTGCTCGAACGGCGCGGCGCCGCCGTGCTGCGCGCGCCCGTCCTGCGGATCGTGCCCCTGTCCGACGACGGGGAACTGCTCGACACGACCCGGCAACTGCTCGACGACGCCCCCGACATCGTCGTCGCCACCACCGCCATCGGCTTCCGCGGCTGGATCGAGGCCGCCGACGGATGGGGCCTCGGCGAAGCGCTGCTGCGGCGGCTCGGCGAGGTCGAACTCCTCGCCCGCGGCCCCAAGGTCCGCGGCGCCGTCCGCGCCGCCGGGCTCACCGAGGCGTGGTCGCCCGCCTCGGAATCCATGGCCGAAGTCCTCGAACGGCTCCTCGACGAGGGCGTCGACGGCCGCTGCGTGGCCGTCCAGCTGCACGGCGAACCCCTGCCCGGCTTCAACGAGTCCCTGCGCGCCGCCGGCGCCCGCGTCGTCGCCGTCCCCGTCTACCGCTGGATGCCCCCGGAAGACCTCGCGCCCGTCGACCGCCTCCTCGACGCCGTCACCTCCCGCGCCCTCGACGCCGTCACCTTCACCAGCGCCCCCGCCGCCGCGTCCCTCCTCGGCCGCGCCACCCAGCGCGGGCGCCTGGACGCCTTCCTCGACGCACTCCGCACCGACGTTCTTGCCGGCTGCGTCGGGCCCGTCACCGCCCTGCCCCTCCAGGCCCACGACGTCCCCACCCTCCAGCCCGAACGCTTCCGCCTCGGGCCCCTCGTCCAGCTCCTCTCCCGCGAACTCCCCGGCCGCGTCCGGCCGCTCCCCGTCGCCGGCCACGAGGTCCAGGTCCGCGGCCAGGCCGCCCTCGTCGACGGCGCCCTCCGCCCCGTCCCGCCCGCCGGCATGGCCCTCCTCCGCGCCCTCGCCCGGCGCCCCGGCTGGGTCGTCTCCCGAGCCGATCTGCTGCGCGTGCTACCGGGGGCCGGGCGGGACGAGCACGCCGTCGAGACGGCGATGGCCCGGCTCCGCGCCGCGCTCGGGGCTCCCCGCCTCATCCAGACCGTCGTGAAGCGCGGCTACCGGCTCGCTCTCGACCCCCACGCCGACAAATACGCCCCTCCCGCCTGAGCCACCCCGCCTTCCCCGCCGGACCCCTCCCCGGGGGGCCGCGCCTTCCCCGCCGCGGGGGGGGGTGCTTGCGCCTGGCGGCGCGCTGCTTCGGGCGGTGCGACGGCGGGCGGTGCCGCTTCGGGCGGTGCCCGGTTGCCGGTGCGTTGGCGGCTGACCCGCCGCCGGGGTTTCCCGCGCCTGGCGGCGCCGCGCTCGGGCGGTGCCCGCCCGGGGTGCGTGGGCGGCTTGCCCTCCGCGGGGGGTTCCCGCGCCTGGCGGCGCCGCTGCGGGCGGTGCCCGCCTGGGGTGAGTTGGCGGCTGGCCCGCCGCCGGGGTGCCCGCGCCTGGCGGCGCGGGGTGTTCCCACCCCCACCACCCGTGCAGATTCGACGTCGGCTGACGGCCTTCTCGTGGGGGCGCATTCGCCGTCGGGGGCGAACCGCAGTCCCTGAAGGACTTCACCCCCACCGGCAGGCAGCCGCCCACGAGACGCCGGGAGGGGGACGATCCGGGGGTGCCCCCGCAGGAATGCGCACCCACTCCCTCAACGCCTACGTCATGACGTCAGACGCGCATTCCGAGGAGGTACCCCCGGAGTGGCACCCGACCCCACCCCCGCACAGAGTGCGCCCGATGCCCCGCCGGGCAACCCGGGGGCGCGAGGAACTGCGCGACCAGCCCCCACCGGCAGAACGGCGAACTCCCACCGCAAGTGGCACCCCCTCAGGGGCGCGAGGAACTGCGCGAGCAACCCACCACCGGCGGAACGGCGAACCGCCACCGCAAGTGGCACCCCCTCAGGGGCGCGGGGAACTGCGCGCTCAGCCCCCACCGGGGACAGGGCCGCGCGGCCCACCGCAAGTGGCACCCCGCGGCGTCACGGATCTAGCCCCCCGGCAAGGGACGCGGCACTCTGGGGGGCGACGCAGTGGGAGGAGGGGACAGTGGGGGAACTGAGGTTCGACGGGGGGCGCGTCTGCCTGGACCTCGTCGCGACGCGCGCGGCCCGCCCGGTCGGCGAACGCCTGGACCGCGCCGACCGCGTCGTCGAGTGGCTGTACGGGACGGGCCTGGTACCGCCCGGGACCGCCCTGCCCCCGGACGCCGACTGGGCGGCCTGGACCCGCGGCCTGCGCGAGCTGCGCGCGCTCGTGGAGGACCTCGTGGAGGCCCAGCTCGCCGCCGTCTCACCCCCGCCGGAGGCGGTCTCGCGGCTGAACGTCCTCGCCCGCCAGGCCACCCCCGTGCCCCGCGCGGCCGTGGGAGCGGACGGCACCCTGACCCGCACCCTCGCCGCCCCCCTCGACGCCGGGTCGCTGCTCGCGGCGGTCGCACGGGACGCGGTGGACCTGTTCACCGACCCCCTCGCGCGCTCCCAGCTGCGCCGTTGCGAGGGCGAGAACTGCTCGCTGGTCTACCTCGACACCTCCCGCGGACGGCGCCGCCGCTGGTGCAGCAGCGAGGTGTGCGGCAACCGCGAGCGCGTCGCCCGGCACCGCCGCCGCACGGGCCCGGCGCTGCGGAACGCCTGAGCGGACCCCGCCGGCCGGGCGGCGCCCGCAACAGCCGCCCCGCCGGGTCCGGCCCCTGCGGCAGCTGACCGTCCGCCGTGGTCACCGGCACCCCCTGCCGTGGCGACCGGCAGCTGACCGCCCTGCCGTGCCCGCCGGCACCCCCCGCCGTGGCGACCGGCAGCCGACCGCCCTGCCGTGGCATCCGGCACCCCACCGCCGTGCCCACCGGCACCGCCCGCCGTGGCCACCGGCACCCCCTGCCGTGGCGACCGGCAGCTGACCGCCCTGCCGTGGCATCCGGCACCCCCCTGTCGTGGCCACCGGCACCCCCTGCCGTGCCCACCGGCACCCCACCGCCGTGGCCACTGGCACCCCTGGCGTGCCCACCGGCACCCCCGCCGTGGCCACCGGCAGCTGACCGCCCCGCCGTGGCATCCGGCACCCCCCGCCGCGGCATCCGGCACCCCCCACCGTGCCCACCGGCACCCCCGTCGCGGGCCCGCCGGGGCGAATCCGCCGGGCCGGGCGGGCCGCCGGGTGGGCAGAAGCGCGCAGGTCGCGTACGGTTGCAGGCTGTCGTTCGCGCGGGACGGGACACCGCGCGCGGCGCAGGCATGACGTACGGACGAAGGACGAAGGGGGCCCTGCGTGGCCGCGCAGACCGCAGTTCAGGACCGGCAGGGGGGCGGCGGCGTCAGGGAGCGGGAGATCGCCGTCGAGCAGGACCACCTCGACCGGGTCTACCGCCGCCTCGAGGAGAAGATCCACGAGGTGGAGTTCCTGATGAGCGACGCCGCCAAGGCCGGCCACGTGGGCACGCCGGGCGCGCTGGCCGAGCGGGACGCGCAGGTCTATCGCGCCGGGATGCACCTCAACCGCCTCAACACCGAATTCGAGGACTTCCTCTTCGGCCGGATCGACCTGCTGCGCGGCAAGGACGGCCAGAAGGGCGCGGACGGCGCGTACACCTCCGTCGAGCCCGCCGAGGACGCGATCCGTCCCGACGCGACGGCCGACATCGCCGAGACCCTGCATATCGGCCGGATCGGCGTGCTGGACGCCGACTACACCCCGCTCGTCATCGACTGGCGCGCCCCCGCGGCGGCGCCCTTCTACCGGTCGACGCCCGTCGCGCCCGGGCGTGTCGTCCGCCGCCGGGTCATCCGTTCGAAGGGCCGACGGGTGCTCGGCGTCGAGGACGACCTGCTGCGCCCGGACCTGACGACGGGCCTGCCGGTCGTCGGCGACGGCGCGCTCATGGCCGCGCTCGGCCAGGCCAGGACGCACAGCATGCGGGACATCGTCGCGAGCATCCAGGCCGAGCAGGACATGGTCATCCGGGCGCCCGCCGCGTCCGTCACCGAGGTCACCGGCGGGCCCGGCACGGGCAAGACCGCGGTCGCGCTGCATCGTGCGGCCTATCTGCTCTACCAGGACCGGCGGCGCTACGCCGGCGGCATCCTGTGTGTGAGCCCCACGCCGCTGCTGGTGGCGTACACCGAGGGCGTGCTGCCGTCGCTCGGCGAGGAGGGGCAGGTCGCGATCCGCGCGCTCGGCTCGCTCGTCGACGGCGTGACCGCCGGCCTGTACGACGAGCCGGCCGTCGCCCGTGTCAAGGGCTCGCTGCGGATGCTCAGGGTGCTGCGCAACGCCGCCCGCGGCTGCCTCGACGCCGTGCCGGGGGCCCCCGAGAGGCTGCGGGTCGTGGCTTTCGGGCGGCGTATCGAGCTGAACGCCGGGGAGCTGGCCGCCGTGCGCCGCACCGCGCTCGGCGGCACCGCGCCCGTCAACCTGCTGCGGCCGCGCGCCCGCCGCCTCCTGCTGGACGCGCTGTGGCGCAAGACGGGGCGGACCTTCGACGACGCCGAACTCGCCGCCGAGGAGCGCCAGGGCTTCGACGAGGACATCGCCACGGAGCCGGACTTCACCGACTTCCTCGACGCGTGGTGGCCGCTGCTGGAGCCGCGCACGGTGCTCGCGGCGCTCGCCGACGACAAGCGGCTCGGCCGGTGGGCGCGCCGCACCCTCACGCCGCCCGACGTCCGGCGGGTCGCCCGCTCGCTGCGCCGCGAGGGCGTCAGCACGCACGACGTCGCGCTGCTCGACGAGCTGGCCGCGATCCTGGGGCCGCTGCCCCGGCCCGTGCGGCGCGAGGCCGACCCGCTCGACGAGCTGACCGGCCTGGAGGAGGTCACCACCTACGCCGACCGGATGTCCGGCGGGCGGCGCGGGCGCGCGGAGCGGCTGGAGGAGGAGCGCGCGGAGTACGCGCACGTCATCGTCGACGAGGCGCAGGACCTCACGCCCATGCAGTGGCGGATGGTCGGCCGCCGTGGCCGCGCCGCCACCTGGACGATCGTCGGCGACCCCGCGCAGAGTTCGTGGTCGGACGTCGACGAGGCCGCGCAGGCGCGGGACGAGGCGCTCGGGGCGCGTCCGCGGCGCCGTTTCACCCTCACCGTCAACTACCGGAACCCGGCGGAGATCGCCGAGGTCGCCTCGACGGTGCTCGCGCTCGCCATGCCGGGCACGCAGCCGCCGCGGGCGGTCCGCTCCACCGGGATCGCGCCGCGTTTCACCGTCGCGGGCGACGACCTCGGCGCGGACGTGCGGGCCGAGGTCGGGCGCCTGCTCGGCGAGGTGGAGGGTACGGTCGGGGTCGTCGTCGCCATGCACCGCCGTGAGGCGGCCCGCGCCTGGCTGGAGGGGCTGGGCGACCGTGCGGTGGCGCTCGGCAGCCTTGAGGCCAAGGGGCTGGAGTACGACGCGACGCTCGTCGTGAGCCCGGCGGAGATCGCGGAGGAGTCCCCCGCGGGCCTGCGCGTCCTGTACGTCGCCCTCACACGGGCGACCCAGCGGCTCTCCGTGCTGTCGACGCCCCTCGACTCCCCGGACCCGGCGGGTGTCCCGGACCTCCTCCTCCCCTGAGCAGGGGCTGCGCCCGGGCTGCCCCTTCCGGCGGGTGTCGCGACCGTCCGCCGGCGGTGGGCCGGCCGCGCGGTTCCCAGCGCCCCTGAACAGCGGTCACTCTGTGCGCAGAGGGCAGCCGTCAGGGGCGCGGGGAACCGCGCGCTCAGTCACAGCGGAAGGGAACGGTCCCGCGACGGCGGGAAGAGGCAGCCCGTGGGGCAGAGGGGCCCGCACCCCGGAAGGGGGCGGCCAAGGCCGGGCCGGCCGGGAAGAGCCGCGGAAACGGGCCCGTGCCGGGGCCCGACGGGGGGACCCGGCGAAGATGGGTGGCACCGACCCGCCATGCTCGCCTCGCGGCAAGTGGGCGCTCGAAGCGCCTAAGGTTGGGCCCGGGGGCTTGGATCGGGCCGGTGCCGTACCCAGGCTAACAAACGAATGCGGGAAGCTCTTCCCCGCCGCGGGGGTGAACCCCGGCGTTGCCGGAGATTCACATCGTGGAAGTAGTGTTCCACGGGTAATCACCCTCAGCACGACAGCAGTAACCGGAAGAAGGTCGTCATGGCAACGGCGCCAAGCGTCTCGTACTCGATCACCGTGCGTCTGGAGGTGCCGGCCGGCGGGACCGCGGTCAGCGCACTGACCACCGCGGTGGAGTCCTCCGGAGGTTCGGTCACGGGTCTGGACGTCACGGCGTCGGGGCACGAGCGGCTGCGGATCGACGTCACGATCGCGGCGAGTTCGACGGACCACGCCTCGGAGATCGTCCGGAAGCTGCGCGGCATCGAGGGTGTCGCGATCGGCAAGGTGTCGGACCGTACGTTCCTGATGCACCTCGGCGGCAAGATCGAGATGCAGTCCAAGCACCCGATCCGCAACCGTGACGACCTGTCGATGGTCTACACGCCGGGCGTGGCGCGGGTGTGCATGGCGATCGCGGAGAATCCGGAGGACGCCCGGCGGCTGACGATCAAGCGCAACAGCGTCGCCGTGGTCACGGACGGCTCCGCGGTGCTGGGGCTGGGCAACATCGGGCCGAAGGCCGCGCTGCCGGTGATGGAGGGCAAGGCCGCCCTGTTCAAGCGGTTCGCGGGGATCGACGCGTGGCCGCTGTGCCTGGACACCCAGGACCCCGACAAGATCGTCGAGATCGTCAAGGCCATCGCGCCGGGCTTCGCGGGCATCAACCTGGAGGACATCTCGGCGCCGCGCTGCTTCGAGATCGAGGCGCGGCTGCGCGAGGCGCTGGACATCCCGGTCTTCCACGACGACCAGCACGGCACCGCGATCGT
The DNA here is from genome assembly GCF_044333485.1 of Streptomyces sp. NPDC020983. Lineage (NCBI taxonomy): Bacteria > Bacillati > Actinomycetota > Actinomycetes > Kitasatosporales > Streptomycetaceae > Streptomyces > Streptomyces sp. NPDC020983. The sequence goes on from NZ_JBIRRA010000004.1 coordinate 68,088, forward strand.
GGTGCTCGCGGCGCTCACGAACGCGCTGCGCGTGGTCGGCAAGGAGATCGGCGACCTGCGGGTCGTCATGTCGGGTGCGGGCGCGGCCGGGACGGCGATCCTGAAGCTGCTGATCGCGGCGGGCGTGAAGCACGCGGTGGTGGCCGACATCCACGGCGTGGTGCACGCCGGGCGCGACGACCTGGTGGACGCCCCCGAGGGCTCGGCGCTGCGCTGGATCGCCGACAACACCAACCCGGAGGGCGTGACGGGCACGCTCAAGCAGGCCGTGGCGGGCTCGGACGTCTTCATCGGGGTGTCCGCGCCCAACGTGCTCGACGGCGCGGACGTTGCCGCGATGGCGGACGGCGCGATCGTCTTCGCGCTGGCCAACCCGGATCCGGAGGTGGACCCGGCGGAGGCCCGCCGTACGGCCGCCGTGGTGGCCACCGGGCGCAGCGACTTCCCCAACCAGATCAACAACGTGCTGGTCTTCCCGGGGGTCTTCCGCGGCCTGCTGGACGCCCAGTCGCGTACGGTCAACACCGAGATGATGCTCGCCGCGGCGCGCGCGCTGGCGGACGTGGTGGGCGAGGGCGAGCTGAACGCCAACTACATCGTCCCCAGCGTCTTCAACGACCGTGTCGCGGGCGCCGTCGCCAACGCGGTACGGGCCGCGGCGCGCGCGCAGGGGCCCGCGGTCTCGGCGGCCGTTCCGGCGGAGCCGGCCGCGGGGCTGTAAGGAAAGCGCCCGGAATCGTATTCCGAGCGTCGAACACCGGACGACAATCCGTCATCCCCGCCGTGCCGCAACGCTTTTTCCGCGACTCGCGCGGGCAGGCGATTGGCTTTCGGCCCATATATGGGGGCAGGATGCACACCTGGGCAGTGAGGCACACAGCAACAGCTTCGAGCTCGCGCCCCCATGGCAGAAAGAACACGGGAGTACACAGATATGAACCGCAGTGAGCTGGTGGCCGCGCTGGCCGACCGTGCCGGGGTGACCCGCAAGGACGCCGACGCCGTCCTGGGTGCCTTTGCCGACACCGTCGGGGAGATTGTGGCCAAGGGCGACGAGAAGGTCACCATCCCCGGCTTCCTGACCTTCGAGCGCACTCACCGTGCCGCCCGGACCGCCCGTAACCCGCAGACCGGTGAGCCGATCAGCATTCCGGCCGGTTACAGCGTGAAGGTCTCCGCCGGCTCGAAGCTCAAGGAAGCCGCCAAGGGCAACTGAGCTGCGCGCCCGGCCCCATTGGCCCAGGCAACGCCGTTGAAACGCGAGGGCGGCCTCCCCGGTCCGGGGAGGCCGCCCTCGCGCACGGTGCGGGCGCGGATCAGGCGACCGCGACCGCCGGGTGCTCGCCGGACGCCGGCGCGGGCACGCCGGGCAGCTCGATGTGCGCGCCCAGGCCCTCCAGCTTGGCCAGGAAGTTCTCGTAGCCGCGGTTGATCAGGCCGATGCCGTGCACCCGCGAGGTGCCCTGCGCCGCGAGCGCCGCGATGAGGTACGAGAAGCCGCCGCGCAGGTCGGGGATGACCAGGTCGGCGCCCTGCAGCTTCGTCGGGCCGGACACCACCGCGGAGTGCAGGAAGTTGCGCTGCCCGAAGCGGCACGCGCTGCCGCCCAGGCACTCGCGGTAGAGCTGGATGTGCGCGCCCATCTGGTTGAGCGCCTCGGTGAAGCCGAGCCGCGACTCGTACACCGTCTCGTGCACGATCGACAGCCCCGACGCCTGCGTCAGCGCGACCACCAGCGGCTGCTGCCAGTCGGTCTGGAAGCCGGGGTGCACGTCGGTCTCCAGCGCGATGGCGTCCAGCGGGCCGCCCGGGTGCCAGAACCTGATGCCCTCGTCGTCGATCGCGAAGGCCCCGCCGACCCGGCGGAAGGTGTTCAGGAAGGTCATCATCGAGCGCTGCTGGGCACCGCGGACGTAGATGTTGCCCTCGGTGGCCAGCGCCGCGCTCGCCCACGACGCCGCCTCCAGCCGGTCCGGGATCGCCCGGTGGGTGTAGCCGCCCAGGGTGTCCACGCCGGTGATGCGGATGGTGCGGTCGGTGTCCATGGAAATGATCGCGCCCATTTTCTGCAGGACGCAGATCAGGTCCTCGATCTCCGGTTCGACCGCCGCGTTGGACAGCTCGGTCACGCCTTCGGCGAGCACCGCCGTCAGCAGCACCTGCTCGGTCGAGCCCACCGACGGGTACGGCAGCCGGATCTTGCAGCCGCGCAGCCGCTGCGGGGCCTCCAGGTACTGCCCGTCGGCCCGCTTCTCGATGCGCGCGCCGAACTGCCGCAGCACGTCGAAGTGGAAGTCGATCGGCCGGCCGCCGATGTCGCAGCCGCCCAGGCCCGGGATGAAGGCGTGGCCGAGGCGGTGCAGCAGCGGCCCGCAGAAGAGGATCGGGATGCGCGAGGAGCCCGCGTGGGCATCGATGTCCGCGACGTTGGCGCTCTCCACCCGGGTCGGGTCCAGCACCAGCTCGCCCGGCTCGTCACCCGCCTCGACCGTCACGCCGTGCAGCTGGAGCAGCCCGCGCACCACCTTGACGTCGCGGATCTCCGGCACGTTGCGCAGCCGGCTGGGTTCACTGCCGAGGAGGGCGGCGACCATGGCCTTCGGCACGAGGTTCTTCGCGCCTCTGACCCGGATCTCGCCTTCGAGAGGGGTTCCGCCATGGACAAGCAGTACATCGGCGATGTCGGTCATGGATCTCGCGATCGTCGGAACGGTTCGGAACGGGTGCAGCCGTGGGACGGCGGGTGGAGCCACAGAACTGAGGAACAGGGGAAATGGTAATGCGCCCCGCGCGCCCCTCCCGTTGCCCGTGCCGTGGCGTACCGCCTGGCGGCCTACCCCGCCTACCCCGCCCCCCGCACGTCACGCATGCGGCCCGGCCGCCCCCGTACGCCCGTGCGTACCACCGGCCGGCGCGCCCGGGCGCCGCTCACCGGTCCGGGGGACGACTCCCCAGCGCGGCCCGCATGCGGGATCATGTGGACCATGACCGAGGTGTCCTCGCTCACCGGACGGCTGCTCGTCGCCACCCCGAAGCTGGCCGACCCCAACTTCGACCGGGCGGTCGTGCTGCTCCTCGACCACGACGCCGAGGGGTCCCTCGGCGTGGTCCTGAACCGCCCCACCCCGGTCGGCGTCGGCGACGTCCTCCAGCCCTGGGCCGCCCTCGCGGTGCTCCCGCAGGTCGTCTTCCAGGGCGGACCGGTCTCGATGGACTCCGCCCTGGGCCTGGCCGTCGTCCCCGGCGAGCCGCGCCCCGGCGAAGGGGTCGAGCTGCTCGGCTGGCGGCGCGTGCACGGCGCGATCGGACTGGTCGACCTGGAGGCCCCGCCCGAACTTCTCGCCGCCGAGCTCGGCAGCCTGCGCATCTTCGCCGGCTACTCCGGCTGGGGGCCCGGCCAGCTGGAACGCGAACTGGTCGACGGGGCGTGGTACGTCGTCGAGTCCGAGCCGGGTGACGTGTCCTCGCCGGACCCGGAGCGGCTGTGGCGCTCCGTGCTGCGCCGGCAGCGGAACGAGCTGGCCATGGTGGCCACGTATCCCGACGATCCCTCCCTCAACTAGTCTTGTCTCTTATGAGCACTCTTGAGCCCGAGCGCGGGGCGGGCACCGGCACCCTGGTCGAGCCGACTCCGCAGCTCTCCCATGGTGACGGCGACCACGAGCGCTATGCGCACTACGTCCAGAAGGACAAGATCATGGCGAGCGCGCTGGAAGGCACGCCCGTCGTCGCCCTGTGCGGCAAGGTCTGGGTCCCCGGACGCGACCCGAAGAAGTATCCCGTCTGCCCCATGTGCAAGGAGATCTACGAGGGCATGCCGCTCGGCGGCGGGGACAAGGACAAGTCCGGCAAGGGCAGCGGCGGCAACGCCTGACGCCCTTCCGGCGGACAGGGGAGGCCCGTGGAAGACGAGGGTGACGGAGGCGTGTTCGGTACGCCGGACGCGCCCGACGACGACTCCACCAGCGGCGAGCGCGTCCACGCGCTCGTCGCCCAGGGGCGCTTCGCGGAGGCGCACGCCGTGGTCGGCGACGCCTTCGTGGAGCGCAACGGCAGCGCGGGCTACCTGCTGCGCGCCTGGGTGCTCGCCCAGGAGCGGCGCGCCGCCGAGGCCCGCGAGGCCGTCGACTGGGCGCTGGCCCTGGCCGGACCCGCCGAGGCGGCCGACGTCTTCGTCCTCGCCGGTGTGGTCCTTCTCTCACTCGACGAGGTCCACGACGCGCTGATCGTCGCACTGCGGGCCGGCGGGGCGGATCCGGACGGCTGGGAGCCCGCCGTGCTGCTCTCCGACGTCTACCGGCGCCTCGGCCGCGTCCCCGACGCGGTCGCCGCCGCCCGCCGGGCCGTCGAGCTCGCCCCGCGCGAGGCCGAGGCGCAGGTCGCGCTCGCCCGCTCGCTCAGCGCCGGGCGCGGCCTCCTCGGCCGCATCCCGCGCCGGCTGCGCGCCGAGCACCGGGGCGCCGTCGAGCGCTCGCTGCTCCTCGGGGCCGACCCCGGGCAGCTCCAGGCGCCCCGCGCCGGGATCCTCACCGGCGGGGTCGCCGTCGCCGTGCTCTGGGCGATCCAGCTCTACCGCATCGAGACCGGCGACGACTGGCAGTTCGTCGCCGCGGGCGCGGTGCTCCTCGTGACCGCCCTGCTGCTCGTCGCGCTCGTGCGCCTGCACAGCCGGCGGACCGGCACCGGGGCGGTCGCGCGGATGCGCGGCATCCGCGCGACCGTACGCACCGAGCTGGCCGCCGACGACCGGCTGTGGCGGCTGCGCGCCGCGCACGTCGGGGCCGTCATCCCCGTCGCGCCCCTGCTCACCACCGGCCTCGTCGCCGACCGCGCCTGGCGGCGCGAGCTGTGGCCGCTGTGGGCGGCCGTGCCGGTCACCGTCGCCGGTGCCGCGGGGGTCGCGCTCGCCCTCGTGGGCGTGCACTGGTGGTACGGGCCCGAGTTCACCCGGCGGGTGTTCCTCTTCTCCTGGTTCGGGCGGCTCCAGATCGTCGTACCGGCCGTCCTGCTCGGGGCGGGCCTCGCGGGGGCGGTGGCCGGGGCGGCGACGCGGGCCACCTGGCGTGACCTCGCGATCGCCCATGCGGGGTGGCTCGCGGCGATGTGGGCGGTGGCCGGCACCGCGTCCTTCCAGGCGCGCCGGGCGGTCTGACCGCGGGTCCCGGAGGGGCTGCTGCTTGCGGTGGGCGGTTCGCCGTTCGCCCGGTGGGGGGGTTGCTCGCGCCGTTCCTCGCGCCCCTGAGGGGGTGCCGCTTGGGGTGGGCGGTTCGCCGTTCGCTTGGTGGGGGCTGGTCGCGCCGTTCCTCGCGCCCCTGAGGGGGTGCCGCTTGCGGTGGGCGGTTCGCCGTTCGCTTGGTGGGGGCTGGTCGCGCAGTTCCTCGCGCCCCTGGGTTGCCCGGCGGGGCATCGCGCCTTGGCTCGGGGGGTGGGGTCGGGTGCCACTCCGGGGGTACCTCCTCGGAATGCGCGTCTGACCTCCCCCGGTAGGTGGCGGGGAGTAGGTGCGCATTCCTGCGGGGGCACCCCCGGATCGTCCCCCTCCCGGGCCGGTGTGGCGGCTGCCTGCCGGTGGGGGTGAATGCGGTTCGGGGACTGCGGTTCGCCCCCGACGGCGAATGCGCCCCACAGGTGGACCGTCAGCCGACGTCGAATCTGCACGGGTGGTGGGGGTGGGAGCACCCCGCGCCGCCAGGCGCGGGAAACCACCGCGGCGGGCAAGCCGGCCACGTACCGGCCGTGGCGCCCCCCGGCGGCGGGGGGAAGATGGGCGGCGTGGACTTGATTCCGGTGCCGCACGCCGTGCGGGCAGACGCAGGGGAAGGGCGCTTCGCGCTGGGGGACGCCGTACGGCTGGAGGTGGGGCCCGGCGCGGAGCGCGCCGCGCGGTGGGTGCGGGGGGTGCTGGGCGCGGCCACGGGCGTGGAGTTCGGGGCCGGCGGGGGCGGTGTGCTGGCCCTCGGGGTCGAGGAGGGGCTCGGGCCGGAGGCGTACCGGCTCACGGTCACCCCGCAGCGCGTGGAGCTCGCCGGCGGGGACGGGGCGGGGGTGTTCTGGGGGGCGCAGACGCTGCGTCAGCTGCTGGGGCCGGCGGCGTTCCGGCGGGCGCCGCTGCCGGGGGGCGGCGGGTGGAGCGTGCCGGTGTGCGAGATCGAGGACCGGCCGCGTTTCGGGTGGCGCGGGTTCCTGCTGGACGTGGCCCGGCACTTCATGCCGAAGGACGGGGTGCTGCGGCACCTGGACCTGATGGCGGCGCACAAGCTGAACGTCCTGCATCTGCACCTGACCGACGACCAGGGCTGGCGGATGGAGGTGAAGCGCTTTCCGCGGCTGACGGAGGTCGGGGCGTGGCGGGAGCGGACGCTGGTGGGGCTGGCGCCGTCGCAGGTGTGGGACGAGCGGCCGCACGGCGGGTTCTACACGCAGGACGACCTGCGGGAGATCGTGGCGTACGCGGCGGAGCGGTACATCACGGTGGTGCCGGAGATCGACGTGCCGGGGCATTCGCAGGCCGCCATCGCCGCGTATCCGGAGCTGGGGAACACCGACGTGGTGGACACCGCGGCGCTGGGCGTGCTGGACCGCTGGGGGGTGAACCCCAACGTGCTGGCGCCGACGGAGGCCGTGCTGCGTTTCTACGAGGGCGTGTTCGGCGAGGTGCTGGACGTCTTCCCGAGCACGTTCGTGCACGTCGGCGGTGACGAGTGCCCGAAGGAGCAGTGGCGGGAGTCGGCGACGGCGCAGGCGCGGATCGCGGAGCTGGGGGCCGGGGACGAGGACGGGCTGCAGAGCGCGTTCGTCCGGCACTTCGACCGGTGGCTGGCGGAGCGCGGGCGGCGGCTCATCGGGTGGGACGAGATCCTGGAGGGCGGCCTGGCGGAGGGCGCGGCGGTGTCGTCGTGGCAGGGCTACGCGGGCGGCATCGCGGCGGCGCGGGCCGGGCACGACGTGGTGATGTGCCCGCAGACGCAGGTCTACCTGGACTGGCGGCAGGCCGGCGGCCCGGACGAGCCGGCGCCGATCGCGCACGTGCGGACGCTGGAGGACGTCTACCGCTTCGAGCCCGTGCCCGCGGAGCTGACGGAGGAGGAGGCCGCGCGGGTCATCGGCACGCAGGCGAACGTGTGGACGGAGGTGCTGGACTCGCCGCGCGCGGTGGACTACGCCGTCTACCCGCGGCTGTCGGCGTTCGCCGAGGTCGCCTGGTCGCGGCTGCCCGCGCCGGAGGAGCGGGACTGGGCCGGTTTCGAGGCGCGGATGCGTACGCACTACGCGCGGCTGGACGCCCTCGGCGTGGAGTACCGGCCGCCGTCCGGTCCGCGGCCCTGGCAGCGGCGTCCCGGGGTCGTCGGGCGCCCGAAGGACGGCCCGCCCCCGATCGTGTGACCGGGCCGCCCGGCGGCGGGAAATCCGCGAACTTCCGTGCTCCGTCCGGGGCAACCTGGCACGGTGGACGCATAAACCGGCGCAACACCGCGAAGGACGCCAAACATGGCACTGTGCCGATTTCCCCGGGAGACGTACGATCACCGGCGTGGCGGACGGATCGGTACGTCGTGGACCTGCGCGACGGCCCCTGGGGAAGATGTGCCAGAGTTGCCACGTCCGGGCTGTCAGCACGTACGGTACGGCTACCGCGTGACCGAGGAAGGCCGGGAAGGGGCAGCTGCGTGAGCGCGTATGCACAGCAGGCGGCGGAGATCGTCACGCTGCCGTCCTCGCTCGACGAGGCGGTGGCGGCGCTCGCCGCCATGCCCACCGCCGTGCCGGTCGCGGGCGGCACCGACCTGATGGCGGCGGTGAATTCCGGGCTGCTGCGCCCGGCGGCGCTCGTGGGCCTGGGCCGGATCGCCGAGATCCGCGGCTGGCAGTACGCCGACGGCGCCGCGCTGCTCGGCGCGGGGCTGACCCACGCGCGCATGGGCCGCCCGGACTTCGCGGCGCTCATCCCCGCGCTCGCCGCCGCCGCGCGCTCCGCGGGGCCGCCGCAGATCCGCAACGCCGGCACGCTGGGCGGCAACATCGTCTCGGCCGCGCCGACCGGTGACGCGCTGCCGGTGCTGGCCGCGCTGGAGGCGAGCGTCGTCCTGGCCGGTCCGGAGTCCGACCGGGAGATCCCCGTCAGCCACCTGCTGACGGGTATGGACCCGCTGCGTCCCGGCGAGCTGGTCGCCTTCGTGCGCATCCCGCTGCTGCACGCGCCGCAGACCTTCCTGAAGGCCACCGGCCGCACCGGCCCCGGCCGGGCCGTCGCGTCGGTGGCGCTCGTCGTCGACCCGGCCAGGCGCCAGGTGCGCTGCGCGGTCGGCGCGGTCGCGCAGGTGCCGCTGCGGCCGCTGGAGGCCGAGCAGTGGGTTGCCGGGCTCATCGACTGGGACGGCGAGCGCAGCCTCGCCCCCGAGGCGTGCACCGCCTTCGGGGAGTACGTGGCCGCCGCGTGCATCCCCGACCAGCCCGGTGTGGACCTGCCTCCGGCGGCCGTCCAGCTGCGCCGTACCGTCGCCGCACTGTCCCGCCGAGCGCTCGGGAGGGCCCTGGCATGACCGACCAGCCGCAGACGCCGGGCGGCGCCGGCAACTCCGGTGCCTGGCAGCCCGTTCCGGGCGGCGGGGACTACGACCCCGACCAGACCATGCACGTCTCCTTCGCCGCGCAGCTGCCGCCCGAGCCGCGCCCCGGCGAGGACCCGCTGAGCGCGCACGGCCCCGCCGGGGAGCCGGACGCCGCCACCACCTGGGCGATCCCGGTGATCCGGGACGAGGCCGAGGGCGACTCCGGCGAGTACTCCGTGGGCGCCTTCACCTCGCCCTGGGACCAGGCGCCTTCGCCCGCCGCGCCCACCACCCAGTCCTTCCCCGCCGGGATGTTCGGGCAGGGCGCCGCCGCCGCGCAGGCCGCGCAGGCGCAGGCCCGCGCCGAGGCGGAGGCCGCCGGGGAGGGCGCAGGCTGGGCCGAGCCGCCGCAGGAGCCGGCCGAGCCCGCCGCGCAGGAGTCCCCGTGGTCCGCCTTCACCGCGCCGGGGGCGGCGCCGTGGCAGCCGCCCGCCGAGACCGGATGGGCCTCGGCGGTCGACGAGGTGCCGGAGGCCCGGCCCGCCGCCGGGGGCTCCCCGGAGTCCGGCTACCCGGTCGGCTACGCCGCGCCTTACCCGCCGGAGGAGTCCGGTGCTGTGCCGGAGGGCGGTGCCGGGTACCCGGCCCGTGAGCCGGCGGCCGCGCCGGAGGACGCCCGCGGGTATCCCGCGCCCTACCCGCCGGAGGAGTCCGGCACTGTGCCGGAGGACGCGTCCGGTTACCCGCGAGGGGAGTCGGGGGCGCAGGAGGCTGCGCCCTACGCGCCGCAGGACGGCGCCGGGGACGGGGAGGCCGAGGGCGGGGCCGGCGGGCGCGAGTACGTCGCCGGGGCCGCGCCGCAGCCGCTGCCGGAGGCCGAGGCCGTACCGGCGGAGGACGACGGCGGGCCCGCGCCGGTGGAGCCGTCGCCGGAGGAGGACGGGGCCGGGCCGGAGCCCGCGGAGGAGGCCCCCGAGCCGACCCGCAGCGAGCACCCGGTCGCCTCCTACGTGCTGCGGGTCAACGGCGCCGAGCGCCCGGTCACCGACGCGTGGCTCGGCGAGTCGCTGCTGTACGTGCTGCGCGAGCGGCTGGGGCTGGCGGGTGCCAAGGACGGCTGCGAGCAGGGCGAGTGCGGTGCGTGCTCGGTGCAGGTCGACGGGCGGCTCGTGGCCTCCTGCCTGGTGCCCGCCGCGACCGCCGCGGGGTCCGAAGTACGCACGGTGGAGGGCCTGTCCGTGGACGGCCGCCCGTGCGACATCCAGCAGGCGCTCGCCGACTGCGGGGCCGTCCAGTGCGGCTTCTGCATCCCCGGCATGGCCATGACGGTGCACGACCTGCTGGAGGGCAACCACCGTCCCACCGACCTGGAGACCCGGCAGGCACTCTCCGGCAACCTGTGCCGCTGCTCCGGCTACCGCGGTGTGGTGGACGCCGTGCGCCAGGTCGTGGCCGCCCGCGACAGCCGCGACGCGGACGAACCGCCGCCCGCCGCCCGTATCCCCGCCCAGCCCGGACCCGCATCCCCGGAGAACGCCGTATGAGCGCGCGCCGCCTCCCCGCCACGTACGCCGCACCCGCACGCCCCCGTACGGCACCGCACACGACGGGAGGCGCGCGATGAGCGTCATCGACGGGCCGGGTCCGGCCGCGGAGACGGCGGTGGCCCCCGCGGGCGGCAGCCCGCACGGCATCGGCACGTCGCTGCCGTCCACCGACGCCGCGGCCAAGACGCAGGGCACCTACCCCTACGCCGCCGACCTGTGGGCCGAGGGGCTGCTGTGGGCCGCGGTGCTGCGCTCGCCGCACCCGCACGCGCGGATCGTCCGCATCGACACCACCGAGGCCGCCGCGATGCCCGGTGTGCGCGCTGTCCTGACGCACGAGGACGTGCCCGGTGACGCGATGCACGGCCGCCGGGTCGCCGACCGGCCGGTCTTCGCCACCGGCATCGTGCGGCACCACGGCGAGCCGATCGCCGCCGTGGCCGCCGACCACCCGGACACCGCGCGGCTCGCCGCGGCCGCGATCCTCGTCGAGTACGAGGTGCTGGAGCCGGTCACCGACCCGGAGAAGGCCTTCGCCGCCGAGCCGCTGCACCCGGACGGCAACCTGATCCGGCACATCCCGCTGCGCTTCGGCGACCCGGAGGCCGTGGGCGAGGTCATCGTCGAGGGCCTCTACCGGGTCGGCCGCCAGGACCCCGCGCCGATCGGCGCCGAGGCGGGCCTGGCCGTGCCGCGCCCGGACGGCGGGGTGGAGCTGTACGTCGCCTCCACCGACCCGCACGCCGACCGCGACATCGCCGCCGCGTGCTTCGGCCTGGAGGCCGACCACGTCAAGGTCGTCGTGACGGGCGTGCCGGGCGCGATGGGAGACCGCGAGGACTCCGGGATCCAGCTGCCGCTGGGCCTGCTGGCCCTCAGGACCGGCTGCCCGGTGAAGTTCGTCGCCACCCGCGAGGAGTCCTTCCTCGGCCACGCCCACCGGCACCCCACGCTGCTGCGCTACCGCCACCACGCCGACTCCGAGGGGCGCCTGGTCAAGGTCGAGGCGCAGATCCTGCTGGACGCGGGCGCCTACGCCGACGCGTCCTCGGACGCGCTCGCCGCTGCCGTCGCCTTCGCCGCCGGGCCCTACGTCGTCCCGCACGTCTTCGTCGAGGGCTGGGCGGTGCGCACCAACAACCCGCCCTCCGGCCACGTGCGGGGGGAGGGCGCGCTCCAGGTCTGCACGGCCTACGAGGGCCAGATGGACAAGCTCGCCGCGAAACTCGGCCTGGAGCCCGCCGAGATCCGCATGCGCAACGTCATGGCCACCGGCGACCTGCTGCCCACCGGGCAGACGGTCACCTGCCCCGCGCCGGTCGGCGAGCTGCTCAAGGCGGTCCGCGACGCCGACCTGCCGCCGCTGCCGGACGGTGACGACGAGTCGCAGTGGCTGCTGCCCGGCGGCACCGCGGGCGCGGGCGAACCGGGCGCGGTGCGGCGCGGTGTCGGCTACGCGCTGGGCATGGTGCACGTCCTCGGTGCCGAGGGCACCGACGAGGTGTCCACCGCGACCGTCCGCGTGCACGACGGCCGCGCCACCGTCATCTGCGCCGCCGTCGACACCGGCCAGGGGTTCGCCACGCTCGCCCGGCAGATCGTGCAGGAGGTGCTCGGCGTCGACGACGTCCGCGTGCTGCCCGCCGACACCGACCAGCCGCCCGCCGGCCCGGCCGCCCGCGGCCGCCACACCTGGGTCTCCGGCGGGGCCGTGGAACGCGCCGCGAAGATGGTCCGCACCCAGCTGCTCCAGCCGCTCGCCGCGAAGTTCGGCATGTCGGTGGAGCTGCTCACCATCGCCGACGGCAAGATCACCTCGTACGACGGGGTGCTCTCCACGACCGTCGCCGAGACGCTCGACGGCAAGGAGCTGTGGGCCACCGCGCAGTGCCGCCCGCACCCCACCGACCGGCTCGACGACAACGGACAGGGCGACGCCTTCGTCGGCCTCACCTTCTGCGCGATCCGGGCGGTCGTCGACGTCGACATCGAGCTGGGAGCGGTGCGGGTCGTCGAGTTCGCCGTCGCCCAGGACGTCGGCCGCGTCCTCAACCCGCGCCAGCTCGCCGCCCGTATCGAGGCGGGCGTGACGCAGGGCATGGGCCTGGCCCTCATGGAGGACCTGCGCGCGCCCCGCGGGGTGGTCAAGCGCCCCTCGCTCACCGGCTACGCGCTCCCGACCGCCCTCGACGCGCCCGACGTGCGCATCGTCAGGCTCGTGGAGGAGCGGGACGTCGTCGCCCCCTTCGGCGCGAAGGCCGTCAGCGCGGTGCCGGTCGTGACCGCGCCCGCCGCTGTGGCCGCCGCCGTCCGCGCCGCGACCGGCCGTCCCGTCTCCCGCCTCCCGATCCGCCCGCAGGCCGCCATCGTCAAGCCCCCGGCCACGGCGTGAACGCCGCCCCGCGCTGACGGCCCCCCGGGGCCCGGGGGCCTTCAGCCCACCAGGCCCGCGGCCATCTCCCGTACGGCTTCCAGGGCCTGGGCCTGGAGCCCGCCGCCGAAGGTCACCCGGGAGGCGCCCAGCGCGCCCAGCTCCCGGGGGGACGGGGTGCCCGGCTTGCACAGGGCGTTGACGGGGATGCCCACCGCCTCCGCGATCGGCCCCAGGTGGGTCGCGGGCGCCATGATCGGGTAGACGCAGTCCGCGCCCGCGGCCGCGTACCGCAGGGCGCGCTCGATCGCGGCCTGCGGGGTGCGGTCGCCGCGCAGGTACGTGTCGACGCGCGCGTTGACGACGAGCGCGCCGCCCGCCGCGGCGACCACCGCGGCGAGCCGGTCGGCGTGCTGCCCGGCGTCCACCAGCGTGCCCGTCGCCGGGTCGCTGTCCTCCAGGTTGCACCCCGCGGCGCCGGCCTCCAGCAACCGCTCCACCAGCTCCCCGGGGGCGAGCCCGTACCCCGCCTCGATGTCGGCGCTCACGGGCACGTCCACGGCCCGGGTGATCCGCCGGATCGCGGCGAACATCTCCGCCGCCGGGGTCTTCTGCCCGTCCGCGTACCCGAGCGAGGCCGAGATCCCCGCGCTCGGCGTGGCCAGCGCCGGGAAACCGGCGTCGGCGAAGACCCGCGCGGAGGCGGCGTCCCACGGCCCGGGCAGGATCAGCGGATCCCCCTGTGCCCGCCCGTGGTGGAGCCCCCGCAGGAGGGCTGCGTGCCCGCTCCCGGCGGGCGTGTCGGCGTTCTGCTGGGCGGTGTTCGTCCGGTGCGTCGTCATACGCCTGACGTTACGTCCTGCGCGGCCCGCGCCACTGGACCACTCGCCCCCGGAAAACGTGGGCCAATCCGGCGCGGCGCGGGGGCTCCGCGGGCGACGGGGAGGAGAGGCCGTGACCGGATTCGAACCGGTGTCACTCGATTTGCAATCGAGTCCCTGAACCACTCGGGCACACGGCCGTGCGCTGCTTGCTGCTTCTTCCCTGCGCTACGAGCATCGCCGGTGCGGGGAGCGGGGGTCAACGGAATGCGGGGCAGTGCCACACGACCGCAACGGCGCGTTCACAGGGGTTCATGCACGGGCGGCGGGGCACGGGACCCGGGGGGAGCGGGGCCCGGTCGCACGGCAGGGGTGACATGCGGGATCGCCCCTTACGCTGGGGCGATGAGCGTTGCAGGGGACAGGAAGGCCGAAACGGGGGTCGCGGCTGGTGAGGGGGCCGCGGAGGCCGCCGGCGACGGCGGGATACTCGGGCGCGACTACCGCGCCCTCACCCTCGGGGTCGTGTCGGTCGTGCTGCTCGTCGCCTTCGAGGCCACCGCGGTCGGTACGGCCATGCCCGTCGCCGCCCGCGAGCTGCACGGGCTCGGCCTCTACGCCTTCGGCTTCTCCGGGTACTTCACCACGTCGCTGTTCGCGATGGTCGTGAGCGGCCAGTGGTGCGACCGCGGCAGCCCGCTCGCCCCGCTCGCCACCGGGATCGCGGCCTTCGCCGCCGGGCTGGTGATCAGCGGCACCGCGAGCGCGATGGGCGTGTTCGTGCTCGGCCGGGCGGTGCAGGGCCTCGGCGGCGGCCTGGTGATCGTCGCGCTCTACGTGGTGGTGGGCCTGGCGTATCCGGAGCGGCTGCGGCCCGCGGTGATGGCGTCCTTCTCGGCCTCCTGGGTCGTGCCGTCCATCGTGGGACCGCTCGTGTCCGGGACGGTCACGGAGCAACTGGGGTGGCGCTGGGTCTTCCTGGCCATCCCGGTGCTGGTGGTGCTGCCGCTCGCGGTGATGCTCCCGGCGCTGCGGCGTACGGCGGCGCACGCGGGACGCGGCGGGGCGGGCGGGGACGCGGCGGGGCGGCCGCGGATGGACGGGCGGCGGATCGGGCTCGCCGCGCTGCTGGCCTGCGGGGCCGTGCTGCTCCAGTACGCGGGCCAGGACCTGCGGCCGCTGTCGGTGCTGCCCGCGCTCGCCGGGGCGGGCCTGATGGTGCCCGCGGCGCTGCGGCTGCTGCCCCGCGGCACCTTCCGGGCGGCGCGCGGGCTGCCCACGGTCGTCCTCATGCGCGGGCTCGCCGCCGGCACCTTCGCCGCGGCCGAGACGTTCATCCCGCTCATGCTGGTGACCCAGCGCGGGCTGTCCCCGACGCTGGCCGGCCTCTCCCTGGCCGGCGGCGGCCTGACGTGGGCGCTCGGCTCGTACCTGCAGGCCCGGCCGCGCTTCGAGCCGGTGCGCGAGCGGCTCGTCCAGGTGGGCATGCTGCTCACCGCGGGCGCCATCGCGGTGGTGCCGCTGGCGCTGGACCACGCGGTGCCCGCGGGGGTCGTGGCGGTGGCGTGGTGCGCGGGCGGCATGGGCATGGGGATGACGATCTCCACGCTCTCGGTGCTCATGCTGCGGGTGTCCCGACCGGCGGACACCGGCACGAACTCCGCGGCCCTCCAGGTCGGCGACGCCCTCGCGAACGTCGTCCTCGTCGGCGCCGCGGGCTCCGTCTTCGCGGCCCTCGGCGGCGGCTCGGTGGCCCCCGCGGTCCACACCGCCGCGCACACCGCCTCCCACCCCGCGGCCTTCGCCGCCGTCTTCCTCCCCGCGGCCGCCCTGGCCCTCTGCGCCGCCGGGATCTCCCGCCGGCTGCGCCCGCCGGGCCTGCCTTCCGCGTGACGGGGTCCGCCGGCCGCGTCTACCTGGCCCTCAGGTGCGCGTCCAGGCGTGCCAGCAGGGGCAGCGCCCCGGCCAGCGCGCTGCGCTCCGCGGGGGTGAGCGCCTGGGTGATCGCGGTGCCGAGCCAGTCCGCGCGCCGGCGCCGCTCCTCGGCCAGGCGCTCGCTGCCGGCCGGCGTGAGGTGCAGCAGGAGCTTGCGCCCGTCGTGAGGATGGGCCTCGGTGCGCACCAGCCCCCGGCCGGCGAGGTCCCTGACCGCGCGGGCGGCCGCCTGGTGGCTGACACCCCGCCGCTGTGCGATGTCGGCGGTGGTCAGCGGGCCGTCGCGGTCCAGGTGGCCCAGGACGGCGGCCTCGCCGGGGGGCATCGTGTCGGCGGCGCGTACGGTGCGCACCAGCCGTCCGACGGTCAGGCGGAGTTCCTCGCCCAGCTGCTCGTCGTCCATGCCGCCAGCATACCGACAGCCAGGCTGTACACCTAGGGTGTGGAACATGGTTGTACAGTTTACGGAGAAGAACCGGCCGCCCCGGAAAGGAACCGTCGTGCAGCTCACCAAGCACGCCCATGCCTGCGTCACGATCGAGAAGGACGGCACCCGCCTGGTCATCGACCCCGGCACCCTCACCCCGGACGCGGCGGAGGCCGTCGGCGGGGCCGACGCCGTGCTGATCACCCATGAGCACTTCGACCACTTCGACGAGAAGCTCGTCGCCGCCTCGCTGGAGGCCCGGCCGGAGCTGGAGGTCTACGGCACGGCCGCCGTCGCGGCCGCCCTGGGCAGCCACGGGGGCCGAGTGCACACCGTCGCCGCGGGAGACGCCTTCACGGCCGGCTCCTTCACCGTCACCGTCCACGGCGACCTCCACGCGCCGATCCACGCCGACATCCCGCGCCCCGACAACGTCGGCTACCTGCTCGACGACGGGGCCCTCTACCACCCCGGCGACGCGTACTTCGCCCCCGGGGCCGACGTGCGCACGCTGCTGCTGCCGACCAGCGGGCCGTGGACCAAGCTCGGCGAGGCCGCCGACTACGTCCGGGCGGTCGGGCCGGAGCGCGTCCTCCAGATCCACGAGCTGATGCTCAGCGACCTCGGCCAGGAGTCCACCGCGCGCATCCTCGGCGAGGGCGGCCTCACCGGCGTCCCGATCGGCCGCCTCGCGCCCGGCGCGACCGTCCGGCTGTAGCCCGCGGGACCGGTGCGCGGGACCGGTGCGCGGGGCGGTCCGCCCCGCGCACCGCCCCGCGCCGTCGTCTCACAGGTTGCCGCGGCGCTCCTGCTCGCGCTCGATCGCCTCGAAGAGGGCCTTGAAGTTGCCCTTGCCGAAGCCCATGGAGCCGTGCCGCTCGATCATCTCGAAGAAGACGGTCGGGCGGTCCTGGACGGGCTTGGTGAAGATCTGGAGCAGGTAGCCGTCCTCGTCGCGGTCGGCGAGGATCTTCAGCTCGCGCAGCTCGTGGAGCGGGACACGGGTGTCGCCGACCCAGTCGCCGAGGGTGTCGTAGTAGGAGTCGGGGGTGTCGAGGAACTCCACACCCGCGGCGCGCATGGCGCGGACCGTGGCGACGATGTCGTTGGTGGCCAGCGCGATGTGCTGGACGCCGGGGCCGCCGTAGAACTCCAGGTACTCGTCGATCTGCGACTTCTTCTTGCCGGCCGCGGGCTCGTTGAGCGGGAACTTGACCTTGCGGGTGCCGTCGGCCACGACCTTCGACATGAGGGCGGAGTACTCGGTGGCGATGTCGTCGCCGACGAACTCCTTCATGTTCGTGAAGCCCATGACGCGGTGGTAGAACTCCACCCACTCGTTCATCCGGCCGAGTTCGACGTTGCCGACGCAGTGGTCGACGGCCTGGAAGTAGCGCCGGGCGGGCGGCTCGACGAGCGGTCCGGCGGCGTCGTAGCCGGGCAGGTAGGGGCCGTCGTAGCCGGTGCGCTCGACGAGCGTGTGCCGGGTCCGGCCGTACGTGGCGATCTCGGCGAGCACCACCGTGCCGTTGTCGTCCTTCAGTTCGTACGGCTCCGCGAGGCCGGTCGCGCCGTGCCCGACGGCGTGGGCGTAGGCGGCGCGGGCGTCGGGCACCTCGATCGCCAGGTCGATCACGCCGTCGCCGTGGGCGGCGACGTGCTCGGCGAGGAAGCGGCCCCGCTCGGTCGCGGGCTTGATGACGGAGGTGAAGACGAAGCGCGCGCCGCCCGACTCCAGGACGTAGGAGGCGGTCTCGCGGCTGCCGTTCTCCGGCCCGGAGTACGCCACCCGGCGCATCCCGAACGCGGTGGAGTAGTAGTGCGCGGCCTGCTTCGCGTTGCCCACCGCGAAGACGACCGCGTCCATGCCCTTGACGGGGAAGACGTCCGTGGTCTCAGTCATGCCCACAGCGTCTCCCCGGCCCTCAGGGTGCGCAACAGTTCCGGTTTTCCCTGGACAAGCTGCTCAGCCGAAGCGACGATCGACGGGTCAATCTGTGCAGGATGACCATGCGGAAGGCCGGTGGGCGGGGATGGGGATCGACGGACTGGACGGGCGGCTCATCGTGCTGCTGGACCAGGAGCCGCGGATAGGTGTCCTGGAGGCCTCCCGCCGCCTCGGTGTCGCCCGCGGCACCGTCCAGGCCCGCCTGGACCGGCTGCGGGCCCAGGGGGTCGTCCGGGGCTTCGGCCCCCAGGTCGACCCGGCGGCCCTCGGCTACCCGGTGACCGCCTTCGCGACGCTGGAGATCCGCCAGGGCCTCGGCCCCGACGTCCGCGCCCACCTCGCCTCCGTGCCCGAGGTCCTGGAACTGCACACCACGACGGGCGAGGGCGACATGCTCTGCCGCCTCGTCGCCCGCTCCAACGCCGACCTCCAGCGCGTGATCGACCGCGTCGTCGGCTTCGAGGGCATCGTCCGCGCCTCGACGGCGATCGCCCTGGAGAACCCGGTCCCGCTGCGCGTCATCCCCCTGGTGGAGCAGGCGGCGCGGGAGGCGCGTCCGTGACCCGGGCGTGCAAAGGTTCCTTTGCACGATCCGTTGCAAAGGAACCTTTGCACCTCTAGCGTGGTCCACGTGACCGACGGATCCGCGGCCGGCGTGCCGCGCCAGGACGACGTACCCCCGCTCGACCCGCGGTCGCTGCGCGGCCTCGCGCACCCGCTGCGGGTGCGGCTGCTGGGGGCACTGCGGGAGTTCGGGCCCGCCACCGCCTCCGCGCTCGCCGGGCGGCTGGGGGAGTCGAGCGGGGCGACCAGCTACCACCTGCGGCAGCTCGCCGCGTACGGGTTCGTCGTCGACGATCCCGGGCGCGGGACGGGGCGGGAGCGGTGGTGGCGGGCCGCGCACCGGGGGAGCCGGGTGGACAGCGTCACGGAGTTCATGCGGCACCCCGATCCCGAGGTGCGCGGGGCGATCAACACCCTGCTGTACGCGCAGGCCGTGGCGCACTCCGAGGAGCTGGGCACCTGGCTCGGCACCATGGGGGAGTGGCCCGAGCAGTGGCAGGAGGCCTTCGACGTCAGCGACTACACCCTCCACCTCACCCCGCTGCTCGCCCGCGAGCTGGGGGAGCGGCTGCACGCGCTCGTCGACTCCTACCGCGACCGGCTCCCCGAGGCGGAGGCGGCGGACGCCGCCCGGGTCCGCGTGCACGTGCACGCCTTCCCGCGCCACGCGGACTAGCCGCACGACGCCGCCCCGCGCCCCACCACCGCGCCGGGGCGGCGCGGAGCACCGCCCGTCCGCGGCGCCCACCCGGCGCGCGGGCGGTCCGTACGCGACCCACGTCCCGGGGGGGAAAACATGCCCACCACCGACCGCGACCGGCGACCGCTGGTCCTGCTGCTCACCGCCAACGTCATATCCGTCAGCGGCAACATGCTGACGATCGTCGCCGTCCCGTGGTTCGTGCTCCAGACCACCGGCAGCCCGGCGCGCGCCGGGCTCGTCGCCTTCGCCTCGACGCTGCCCGTGGCGGTCGCGGCGCTGCTCGGCGGACCGCTCGTCGACCGGCTGGGGCAGACGGTGAGCAGCGTGGTGTCCGACGCGGTGTGCACGGTCGCGGTCGGGGCGATCCCCGTGCTGCACATGGCGGGCGCGCTGTCCTACGGGGCGCTGCTCGCGCTCGTCGCCGTCGCCGGGCTCTTCCACGCGCCCGGGGAGACCGCGCGGGAGGTGCTGATGCCGCGGCTCGCGGAGGTGGCGGGCACGACCGTGGGACGGGCGTCGAGCGCCTACGAGGGCGCCGCGCGCGGTGCGCGGATGCTCGGGGCGCCGCTCGCCGGGGTGCTCGTCGCGGCGCTCGGCGCGGCCGACGTGCTGCTGGTGGACGCCGCGAGCTTCGCGGTGTCCGCGCTGCTCATCGGCCTGGGCGCGCGCGCCCACGGCAGGCCCCGCGGCGAGGACGCGGAGCCCCGGGAGCTGGGGTACGCGGCGCAGTTGCGCGAGGGGTACGCGTATCTGGTGCGGGCCCGGCTGCTGTTCGCGGTGGTGGTGATGGTCATGGTCACCAACGCGCTGGACCAGGCGTGGTCGGCGGTGCTGCTGCCGGTCGACGCGCGCGAGCACCTCGGCGGGGCGTACGCGATCGGGCTGGTGTCCGGGGCCACGGGCGGCGCGGCGCTGGTCGGTTCGCTGCTCTACGGCGTCTACGGGCACCGGCTGCCGCGCCGCGGGCTGTTCATCGGGGCCTTCCTGGTCGCGGGCTTCCCGCGCACCGCGGTCGCCGCCTTCGTGCCGGGGCTCCCCCCGCTGGTCGCCGTCACGGCGGCGTGCGGGATCGCGGCGGGTGTGCTCAATCCGATCATCGGTACGGAGATGGTGCGGCAGGTCCCGGAGCGGCTGCGCAGCCGGGTCTTCGGCGCGACCACGTCCGGGTGCCTGATGGCCATGCCGCTCGGCGGGCTCGCCGCCGGCTACCTGGTGCAGTACGCCGGGCTGCGCGGCACGCTCGCCGCCGTCAGCGCCGCCTACCTGCTCACGACGCTGAGCCCGCTGGTGCTGCCCGCCTTCCGCCGCTGGGACGCCCCGCACCCGCACGCGGCACCGGCCGCGGGCCGGGGGGCGGTGTCCCCGGACGCGGTGTGAGGCGCCTCAGCAGGTGGGCGTCCGCCGGCCCGCCGCGAGCGCGTCCAGCGCGGACAGTGCGCCGTCCAGCGTCTCGACGGGGACGAGCCGCAGCCCCTCGGGCAGCCGGGCCCTGGCGTCCGCGCACTCCGCGCGCGGGACCAGGAAGACGGTGGCGCCGTCGCGCCGGGCGGCCTGCTCCTTGAGGGGGACGCCGCCGACCGCGCCGACCCTGCCGTGCGCGTCGATGGTTCCCGTCCCGGCGATGACGCGGCCGCCCGTGAGGTCGCCGCCGTGGCCGTCGCCGGCGATCTTGTCGATGATGCCGAGGGTGAAGAGCAGCCCGGCGCTGGGGCCGCCGACGTCCTCGAGCCGCAGCTCCACCTTCACCGCCGAGGGCGACAGGTGCAGGTGGTTCAGGGCCGCGGACGTCGCGTCCTGCTGGGAGGCGGTCATCTCCTTCAGGTTGGCCTTGTCGATCTCCTCGGTCGTGCGTCCGCTGGGGTAGACCGCCTCGCGCGGCATCGCCGCCTGGTCGTCGGCGAACCACGCCCTGGCCACGTCCGTGAAGTGCACCGAGGAGGACGGCGAGGTCGCCTGGATGGTGACCAGCCGCAGCTGCCCGCTGGTCTCCCGCACCGGGGCCCCGCTGACCGTGATGACCGGCGTGCCCGCGTTGCTGCCGAGGACGTCGGCGGTGAGCCCGGGCTCGGCGATGACCACCGGCAGCGGGGCGAGGGCGGCCACGGCCAGCAGGGCGGCCACGACCGCCGAGCACGCGGCGAGGATCACGGACCGGCGGGAAAGCGTAGGCATGCGCCCGACCTTATTTCACCCGGGCGCCGGCCCCGAATCCGCGGCCCCCGCCGGGCCTCAGCGCAGTGCCTCGGAGACCTCCGTCGCCGCCTCCACCACACGCGGGCCCACCCGTTCGGGTACCGCCTCGGCGAGCATCACCACGCCGACGCTGCCCTCCACGCCCGGCACCCCCAGCAGCGGGGCCGCGGCGCCGCTGGCGCCCGCCTCCAGCTCGCCGTGGGTGAGGACGTAGCGGACCCGGTCGGTCGCCAGGCCCGTGCCGACGGTGGCCGTGCCCGTACGCACCAGGGTGCCGCGCTCGTCGCCCGCGCCGCCCGGTCCTTCGCCGTCGCCGTCCTCGTCCTCCAGGCTGTCGGCGAAGCGCTCCCAGCGGCTGCCGTCCGCGGTGGGCTGCATGCCGCGCCCGGCGAGGATGGCCCGGCCCGCGGCGCCGCGGTCCAGCGGGTGCCGGAAGCCGGTGCGGTAGGCGACGTGGTAGTCGGTCCAGGTCGGTTCGACCACGGCGACGGCGAGCGCCTCGCTGCCGTCGACGAGGGTGAGGTGCGCGGTCGCGCCGATGTCCTCGGCGAGCGAGCGCAGCGCGGGCAGCGCCGCCTCCCGCAGCAGCGGGTGCACCTGGTGGGCGAGACCGAGCACACCGAGGCCCACCCGGGCCCGGCCGCCGAGGTCGCGGCGGACGAGTGAATGCTGCTCCAGGGTGGCCAGCAGGCGGTAGACGACCGTCCGGTTGACCCCGAGCCTGGACGCCAGTTCGGTGACGGTCAGCCCGTGATCGGTGTCGGCGAGCAGTTTCAGGACCCGAAGGCCCCGGTCCAGTGTCTGAGACGTCTCGGCGGTCACGACGCCCCTCCCTCATAGAATCGGCGGCGCCTGCCGGGGGGATGCACCGCCGGTCCCGCGACGGTGCGCGGAGAGGCCGCCGGATGTCGGCTTACCGGCTGCGCTCCGCGGCGGCTCTGCCACGGCGCGTGCGTGATCGGCACGGTAGCGGGCGTGTACCGCTCAGCGGAAGAGGCCGTCCACAATCCGGGCGGTGTGGTGACGCCTCGTTGCTTTTCATATCGCTGTAACACAGCCGAAATCATCGCATTCGGGTGGCCCACTCCTGCACCTTCTTGATCCGTTCGCCGAGCTGGCCGGCGGTCGCCTCCGCACTCGGCGGACCGCCGCACACCCGGCGCAGCTCCGTGTGGATCACGCCGTGCGGTTTGCCGCTCTGATGGTTGTACGCGGCGACCAGGGTGTTCAACTGCTTTCGCAGTTCCAGCAGCTGCCGGTGCGAGACGACCGGGCGGCGCTCCGCCGGCAGCTCCAGCAGATCGGCCTCCTCGTCCGGTTTGCGCCGGCTGTGCGCGATCTGCCGGGCCTGCCGCCGCTGGAGGAGTATCTGCACCTGGTCGGGCTCCAGCAGGCCCGGGATCCCCAGGTAGTCCTGCTCCTCCTCGCTGCCCGGATGCGCCTGCATGCCGAACTCGGCGCCGTCGTAGAGCACCCGGTCGAAGACCGCGTCGGACTCCAGCGCCTCGAAGGGCAGTTGGTCGTCCTCGGTGGCCTCGTCCTGCTCCCGCTCGGCCTCGGCGAGCAGCTGGTCCTCCTCGGCGTACGGGTCGTCCTCGCCCGCCTTCTTCGGCTTGTCGAGCACGTGGTCGCGCTCGACCTCCATCTCCGCGGCGAACTCCAGCAGCGTCGGGATCGTGGGGACGAAGACGGACGCCGTCTCGCCGCGCCGCCGCGACCGTACGAAACGGCCCACCGCCTGCGCGAAGAACAGCGGCGTGGAGATCGTCGTGGCGTACACCCCGACCGCCAGCCGCGGCACGTCCACGCCCTCCGACACCATCCGCACCGCGACCATCCAGCGGTCCTCGGACGCGCTGAACTCCTCGATCCGCTTGGACGCGCCCGCGTCGTCGGACAGCACCACGGTCGCCCTGTGCCCCGTCAGCTCGCGCAGCAGCTTCGCGTACGCCCGCGCCGAGTCCTGGTCCGTGGCGATCACCAGGCCGCCCGCGTCCGGGATGCCCTTGCGCACCTCCGTCAGCCGCTGGTCCGCGGCCCGCAGCACGTTGGGCATCCAGTCACCTGCCGGCGACAGCGCCGTACGCCACGCCTGGGCGGTGGCGTCCTTCGTCATCGGCTCGCCCAGCCGCGCCGCGATCTCGTCGCCCGCCTTCGTGCGCCAGCGCATGTTGCCGCTGTAGGACATGAAGATCACCGGCCGCACGACGTGGTCGGCGAGCGCGTTGCCGTAGCCGTACGTGTAGTCCGCGGAGCTGCGGCGGATGCCGTCGTTGCCCTCCTCGTACGTCACGAACGGGATCGGGTTGGTGTCCGAGCGGAAGGGCGTGCCGGTCAGCGCCAGCCGCCTCGCCGCCGGCTCGAACGCCTCCAGGCACGCCTCGCCCCACGACTTGCTGTCGCCCGCGTGGTGGATCTCGTCCAGGATCACCAGCGTCTTGCGCTGCTCGCACCGGTTGCGGTGCAGCATCGGCCGCACGCCGACCCCCGCGTACGTCACGGCCACGCCGTGGAACTCCCGCCCCACCGGGCCCGCGCTGTACTGCGGGTCCAGCCGGATCCCTATCCGCGCCGCCGCGTCCGCCCACTGCGTCTTGAGGTGCTCGGTCGGCGCCACGACGGTGATCTGCTGCACCAGGTGGTTGTGCAGCAGGTACGACGCGAGCGACAGCGCGAACGTGGTCTTGCCCGCGCCCGGGGTCGCCACCGCCAGGAAGTCCCGCGGCTGGCGCGCCACGTACGCGTCGATGGCGCCCTGCTGCCACGCCCGCAGCTTGTTCGCCGTCCCCCAGGGCGCGCGGCCGGGGAAGGCGGGGGACAGGTGGTGGGGGTGCGAGGTAGTCACGGTCTCCGGCGGGGGGTGGAAGCGGCGGCCGGCCCTGCCGGCCCGTAGGACCGCCTCAGCGTAACGGCCTGCGGCCCGGCCCTCGCCCCCGACGCTCGGCCCCCCGCCCCCGTGCGACCGACGTCACACCGCGCCGCGCGGGCGGCCCGGCGCGCGGCTCCCGCGCCCCCGCGGGGCGAGCGCCCCGCGGCGGGCCGCGCCCCCGGGAGCGGGGCCCTGCGCGGGGCAGGCCCTGGTGCGGCGGGCGCCGCGGATGCGAAGGTGGGGGAATGGGTGAGGTCATCGAGGAGTTGGCGGCCGGGCTGCCCGGCGGGGCAGTGATCACGGACCCCGCGGTCGCGGGGGCGTACTCGGCGGACATGGCGGGCTTCTCCGCGGCGGGCACGCCGCTGGCCGTCGTGCTGCCGCGGACGGCGCAGGAGGTCCAGCACGTGCTGCGGACCGCGTCCGCCCACGACGTGCCGGTCGTCCCGCAGGGGGCGCGCACCGGCCTGTCGGGCGGCGCCAACGCCGTGGACGGCTGCATCGTGCTGTCGCTCGCGAAGATGGACCGGATCCTGGAGATCGACCCCGTCGAGCGGATCGCGGTCGTCGAACCCGGCGTCGTCAACGCCGTGCTGTCGCGCGCGGTCGCCGCACAGGGGCTGTACTACCCGCCGGACCCGTCGAGCTGGGAGCAGTGCACGATCGGCGGCAACATCGGGACGGGCGCGGGCGGCCTGTGCTGCGTCAAGTACGGCGTCACCGCCGAGTACGTGCTCGGACTGGACGTCGTCCTGGCCGACGGGCGGCTGGTGACGACCGGGCGGCGGACGGCCAAGGGCGTCGCGGGGCTGGACCTGACGCGGCTGTTCGTGGGCTCCGAGGGCACCCTCGGGGTCGTCGTCAAGGCGGTGCTCGCGCTCAGGCCCGCGCCGCCCCAGCAGCTCGCGCTGGCCGCCGAGTTCCCCTCGGCCGCCGCCGCGGGCGCCGCGGTGTGCGCGATCATGGCGGGCGGCCACGTGCCCTCGCTGCTGGAGCTGATGGACGGCACGACCGTGCGGGCGGTCAACGCGATGGCGAGGATGGGGCTGCCGGAGTCCACCGAGGCGCTGCTGCTCGCCGCGTTCGACACCCCGGACGCGGCGGCCGACCTCGCGCGGGTCGCGGAGCTGTGCACGGCCGCGGGTGCGACCGAGGTGGTGCCGGCGGAGGACGCGGCGGAGTCGGAGATGCTGCTCCAGGCGCGGCGGCTGTCGCTCACCGCACTGGAGAAGGTGTCGACGGCGATGATGATCGACGACGTGTGCGTACCGCGCGGGCGGCTCGCCGAGATGCTCGACGGGGTCGCCGCGATCGCGGCGAAGCACGGCCTGACCATCGGGGTGTGCGCGCACGCGGGCGACGGCAACACCCACCCCGTGGTCTGCTTCGACCGCCACGACGCCGACGAGACCCGGCGGGCCCGGGAGTCCTTCGACCAGATCATGGCGCTCGGCCTGGAGCTCGGCGGCACGATCACCGGCGAGCACGGGGTGGGGCTGCTCAAACGCGAGTGGCTGGCCCGGGAGGTCGGCCGCACCGGCATGGAGCTCCAGCGCGGCATCAAGGCCGTGTTCGACCCCAAGGGCCTGCTCAACCCCGGCAAGGTCTTCTGACGCCGGCCCGGCGCGGGCTCCCCCGGACGGGGAGCCTCACGCACCGGCGTCGGGGGCGTCGTCCGAGGAGTCCTGCCACGGGTCGCGCAGCCACAGGTCGTCGCCCGCCGCCGGGGCGAGCAGCCGCTCCAGGCCGTCGTCCATGCCCAGTTGCTCGTGCTCGGTGCCCGGCGGCACCGCCCGCAGGGTGCGCTCCAGCCAGGACGCGACGGGTGACGACGGCGCCTCCAGCAGCGCCTCGCCGTCGGGCGAACTGAGCGCCATGCACAGCACGCTGCGGCCGCCGGCCTTCGTCGGCCAGATCCGCACGTCGCCGTGCCCGCAGGGGCGGAAGACACCCTCCACGATCAGCTCGCGCGCGAACGTCCAGTTGACGGGCACGTCGGAGCCCACGTGGAAGGTGATGTGCACGGCGAACGGGTCGTCCGTGCGGTAGACCAGCCGGGCCGGCACCGGGATGCTGCGCTCGGGCGACAGCACCAGGTGCATCTCGAGTTCGCGTTCCACCACGGTCTGCATCGGGTCGACGTCCTTTCCTTGGCGCGGTGGCCCCAGTTGGCGGGTGTCGCGATCGGGGCCTGCACCTGGAGAGAGCGCGTGCCTCCCTCACCATTACGCGACTTCGCGGTTTCCGGTTCAAAATTCTCGAAGAGGGGGCGCGCGTCGGCGCGGACGGGTAATGACGTGGCAGACGGGGTGGCGCGCGGTGGCGCGGGCCCAACCGACCCCCGGTTCTGGTATGTCTGGACGCTGTATCCCCTGGCCGAGCAGATACGGAAGCTGTGACCCATGAGCGCTCCCCCTTCTGGTCCCTCAGGTCCTTCCGGCGCGGCCGGGGCCGGCGGCTCGTCGTCTCCGGCGCCGGGCTACTACCCGGACCCGTCGATTCCGAACTACATCCGGTACTGGAACGGCACGTCCTGGGTGCCGGGGACGAGCCGCCCCGCGCCCGCTTCCGCCGCACCGGCCGCCTCCTCCGCACCCGCCCCGCCCACCGGGCCCGCCCTGGACGAGTCCGGTCCCGTCTTCCTGGACGCCGATCCGACCGCGCCCGCCGCCGTCCAGGGAGAGCCGGAGCCCGCCCCTTCCGCTCGCCCGCCCGCGCCGGCCCCCTCCGCCTTCCCGGCTCCCCCGGCTCCTGCCACCGGGGGCCCGGTGTGGCCCGGCCCCACGGCGTCCCGCCCGCCGGCCGCCGCGTCCGCCCCGGGACCCGCGCCCACCGCGCCGGTGTGGCCGGCGCCGGCCGCGAACCCGCCGGGCGGCGGCCTGCCGCCCATCTCCTGGGGCGCGCCGGACGGGCCCCGGCCGCTCGTGCCGCAGCCGCAGGCGCCCGAGCAGCCCTCGTGGACGACGCCCTCGCCCGTCGGGCCGCCCTCGCCCGCGCACCCGGTGGCCGCGCCGCCCGCGGTGCCGCAGCAGGGCCCGGCGCCCTGGGCGGAGCAGGTCCAGGAACTCGCCAGGGACGGCGGCGCCGCGGTGCCGTGGCGGCCGGTCGCCGCCGACCCCTTCGCCTCCGCGCGCGGCCACGACCGCCCCGGCGGCCTGTGGCGCCGCCTCACCGCGCGGCTCGTCGACACCGTGCTCTTCGCGGCCGTCACGGCGGTGGCCGCGGTGCCGCTGGGCTCGGCGGCGTACCACCACGCCAAGGACAAGGTCGACGCGGCCAGGCTCACCGGGGAGACGGTCAGGGTGTGGCTCCTGGACGCCACGACGGGCGCGGAGGCGGGCGCCGTCCTGCTCGTCGCCCTCCTGGCGGGCGTGCTCCTGGAGGTGCTGCCGACCGCACGGTGGGGCCGCACCCCGGGCAAGAAGCTGATGGGCCTGAAGGTGCTCGACATCGAGGGCCAGCTCCCCCCGAGCTTCGGCGCCAGTCTGCGCCGCTGGGCGCTCCGCTCGGTCCTCAACGCCCTCGCCGTGGGCGTCGTCGGCGTCGCCTGGGTCCTCTTCGACCGCCCCTGGCGCCAGGGCTGGCACGACAAGGCCTCCCACACGTTCGTCGCCGCCGCCTGACGCGCCGCCCGGAGGGCCGACGGCCGGGTCCCCCGGATGGATCTTGGCGGCGGGCGCACCGTCAGCTCGCGGGTTTCACTCGGGTCATGAGCAGTGATCAGCCGCCGCCCACCCAGCCGCAGCCGCCCGGCAACCCGTACGGGAACCCCCCGCCCGGGGGCGGCAACCCGTACGACAACCCCCCGCCCGGGGGAGGGGGCGGCGGGCAGTGGGGCGGCGACCCCTGGGGGAACCCCCCGCCGCCGGGGAACCCGTACGGGAGCCCCCCGCCCGGCCAGGGCGGCCCCCCGCCCGGGTACGGCGGAGGGGGCGGCGGCGGTCAGCAGCCCCTCCCCGGGATGCCCCCGCTCGCGGACCCGGGCAAGCGCGTGATCGCCCGCATCATCGACATCGTCGTCGTGCTGATCCCCGCGGGCCTGCTGGACTGGGCGGCCGGCGGCGTCAACGGCAGCGACTGGAGCTACGGGCGCTCCGCGATCGGCGGCGTCTTCACCGCGGGCCTGGGCTTCCTCTACGAGTGGTACATGACGAAGTCCACCGGCCAGACGGTGGGCAAGAAGCTGATGGGCCTGCGGGCCGCGATGCTCTCCGACGGCAGCGTGCCGGGGACGAACGCGGCGGCGGCGCGCGCCGCCGTGCTGTGGCTGCCGGCGTTCTGCTGCAGCTGCTTCTGGTTCCTGCTGATCGGGATCACCGTGGCGTTCGACAAGCCGTACAAGCAGGGGCTGCACGAGAAGGCGGCCAGGACCGTGGTCGTGACCGCCGTCTGATGGGGCGCCGGACGCAGGGGACGGCGGCGCCCCGGGTCTCAGCGCCGCAGGCTGTGCTCG
Source organism: Streptomyces sp. NPDC020983 (assembly GCF_044333485.1). Taxonomy (NCBI): domain Bacteria; kingdom Bacillati; phylum Actinomycetota; class Actinomycetes; order Kitasatosporales; family Streptomycetaceae; genus Streptomyces; species Streptomyces sp. NPDC020983. The sequence goes on from NZ_JBIRRA010000004.1 coordinate 96,468, forward strand.
CCGACCCGCCGGGGCTCCGCACCGCCGGGCACCCGGGAGCGGGGCAGCGGTACGGCGGTGGGCCGCAGCGGCGCCGGACGCGCGGCGGCGCGGCGGCGGGCCACGGCCGGCATGGTCACGGCGACGGCGACGAGCACGCCGAGCACCAGTCCGGCGGCGGCCACGGCGGCGACGGCGGCGCCGGAGCGTACGTCGGACAGCAGCAGAGCCGCGAGGGTGGACAGGACGACGGTGAGGGAACCGTAGACGAGTTGCGCGGTCGTCGGACGTGGCATCGGAAGGACCGTCCTCGGGTACGTCGAAGCGGGGGCACGCTGACGGGTGGCTCGTGTTCGGCATGCCCGGGGTCACCACCCGGTAAGCACAACCTAACCGCCGGCGCGGTGCACGAGGGGGCGCACGGGGTCGCACGCGCGTCCGATGCCGTGCGGGACGCGGGGCGGGCGGGGGGCACGGCCGGAGGGAACGTCACCGCGGGCGCCCGGTACGGGGGTCCGCGGGGCCTGACGTCCGCTCAGCGGTGCCGTGGAGCCGGTAAACGTACTGTCCTGCCATGCCCAAGTCAAGATCTGTTTTTTCCCCCGGCACTCCGGTGCAATGGCCTTTCCCAAGGGGAGGTCAATTTATCTTGAAGATTCAGCGGAGGATCACCCACACCGCCGCCCTGTCCCTGGCCGTCGCCGTCCTGGGGGTGCTGCCCACCGCCACCGCGGCGGGTGCGGCCGGGGCGGACCGGGCCGGCGCGCCGGCGGACGTGCCCGCGGCTTCGTCCCACGACCCGGCGGGCAACCAGCCCCACGACCTGCCGGGCCCCTTCACCGAGCAGCAGGACGCCGAGCGGTCGGCCGCGCTCCAGCAGGTCGTCGCGGGCCGGGCCACCGTGCAGCAGATCGGCGGCTCGCAGGTCGTCGACCTCGGCCGCGGCGCGGGCGCGAAGGGCGGCAAGGGCAGATCCAAGTACGTCGAGCTGGGCCGGGAGAAGACCGACAAGATCTTCACCATCCTCGCGGAGTTCGGCGACCAGGTGGACAGCACCAGCACCTACGACCCGGACGGCCCCGACGGCCCCGAGCAGCCCGTCACCAAGTACGGCGGCGACCCGGGCCCGGCGCACAACGAGATCGCCCGGCCGGACCGGTCCGAGGACAACAGCACCGCCTGGCAGGCCGACTACGACCAGGCGCACTTCCAGGACCTCTACTTCGGCCACGGCTCCGGCAAGGACTCGCTCGCCACCTACTACGAGCGCCAGTCCTCGGGCCGCTACTCCGTCGACGGCGAGGTCTCCGCCTGGGTCAAGGTGCCCTGGAACGAGGCCCGTTACGGCTCCAACTACTGCGGCGCGAGCACCTGCTCCAGTGCCTGGGACCTGATCCGCGACGCGACGGCCGCGTACGTCCAGGACCAGAAGGCCCAGGGCCGCACCGACGCCCAGATCGCGGCGGACCTGGCGCAGTACGACCAGTGGGACCGCTACGACTACGACGGCGACGGCAACTTCAACGAGCCCGACGGCTACATCGACCACTTCCAGATCGTGCACGCCGGTGTCGACGAGTCCGCCGGCGGCGGCGTGCAGGGCACGGACGCGCTGTGGGCGCACCGCTGGTACGCGTACGGCACCGACGTCGGCCGCACAGGCCCGGCGGGGAACCGCGCGGGCGGCACCCAGATCGGCGACACCGGCATCTGGGTCGGCGACTACACCCTCCAGCCGGAGAACGGCGGCCTCGGCGTCTTCGCCCACGAGTACGGCCACGACCTCGGCCTGCCCGACGAGTACGACACCACGTACATCGGCGAGAACAGCACGGCCTTCTGGACGCTCATGTCCTCCGGGTCCTGGCTCGGCACGGGCGGCGACGCCATCGGCGACCGCCCCGGCGACATGAACGCCTGGGACAAGCTCCAGCTGGGCTGGCTCACCTACGGCACGGCCGAGGCCGCGACGCGCTCCACCACCAAGCTGGGCGTCGCCGAGTACCACACCGAGGACAAGCAGGCACTGATCGTCACCCTCCCGGACAAGACGGTGACCACGACGGTCACCCCGCCGGCCGAGGGCGGCAAGCAGTGGTGGTCGGGCAGCGGTGACAACCTGTCCAACACGCTCACCCGCCCGGTGGACCTCACCGGCAAGGCGTCCGCGTCCCTCACCCTCAAGGGCTGGTGGGACATCGAGGAGAACTACGACTACCTCTACACCGAGGTCTCCACGGACGGCGGCGCCAACTGGACGCCGATCGACGGCACCGCCGACGGCAGGGCGCTGCCCCGCGACGGCGGCGGCTACCCGGCGCTGACCGGCACCAGCGGCGCGTACGAGGACCTGTCCTTCCCGCTCGACGCCTACGCCGGCCGGCAGATCCAGCTGCGCTTCCGCTACCTCACCGACGGCGGCGTCGCGCAGAAGGGCTTCACGGCCGACGCGATCAGCGTCACCGCGGACGGCTCGGCGGTCCTCAGCGACGGCGCCGAGGGCGACGACAACGGCTGGACGGCCAAGGGCTTCACCCGCATCGGCGCGTCCATCACCGACGACTACCCCGAGTTCTACATCGCGGAGAACCGGCAGTACGTCTCCTTCGACCAGACGCTCAGGACCGGCCCGTACAACTTCGGCTGGCTGAACACCGCCCCGCAGAAGGCCGAGCACTTCCCGTACCAGAACGGCCTGCTCATCTGGCTGTGGGACACCTCGCAGGCCAACAACGACGTCGGCCTGCACCCCGGCCAGGGCGAGATACTGCCGGTCGACGCGCACGCCAAGGCCGAGAAGTGGTCGGACGGCACGCTCATGCGCAACCGCATCCAGGCCTACGACTCGACCTTCAGCCGGTACCCGACGCAGGGCCTCACCCTGCACAGCAACGGGACCGCGGCCACCGTCGGGTCCAAGCCCGGGGCGCCGGTCTTCGACGACCACCACGGCACCTACTACGACCCGGCCAACCCGTACGGCAGCGTGCAGGTGCCCGACACCAACACGCGCATCACCATCCTGGCCCAGCCGCTGGACGGCAGCACCGTGACGGTGCAGGTCGGCCCCGCCCGCTGAGCCCGTCACCAGGGGTCTGACCTGCGGTGACGATGCGTTCGGCCGCCGTCTGCTGGTGGACGGCGGCCGAACGGCGCACGATGTGACCATGGCGGTCGGAGGCTTCAGCAAGCTGCCGGGCGGCACGGTGGTCGTGGCGCTCGCGCTGCCGCACCCTGCCGACGCGTCCCACCGGCTGCGCGTCGTGGTGCACGCCGTCAACCGGCAGCGCGCCCTCACCCGGCTCAGCAACCTCGGCTTCCGCGGCGCCCGTCTCACCGGCAACGCGGAACCGCCCACGCCGGACGAGATCAGCGCCGTCCTGCACCACCCGGACGGCCTGGTCTGGCGCGACTACCGTGCCAGGACGTCCGACCCCTGGCACCCGATATCCGCGCTCGACCGCGTCTGAGCGCGGACGCGCACTCAGGCGTCGACGAGCTCCACGCCCGCGCCGCGCAGCTCGCCCAGCGCCCGCTCGACGGTCTCCGGCGCCACACCCGCGGTCAGCCGCAGCAGCACCCGGGTCCCGAACCCGGCACGTGCCGCGTCCAGCGCGGTGGCCCGCACGCAGTGGTCGGTCGCGATCCCCACGACGTCCACCTCCGCGACGTCCCGCGCCCGCAGCCAGTCCGCCAGGGTCGTGCCGTTCTCGTCCTGCCCCTCGAAGCCGCTGTACGCGGCGGCGTAGGCGCCCTTGTCGAAGACCGCGTCCACCGCTCCCGAGGCCACCGCGGGCGTGAAGTTCGGGTGGAAACCGACCCCCTCCGTCCCCGCCACGCAGTGCGGCGGCCAGGACGTCACGAAGTCCGGGTGCTCGGAGAAGTGGTCCCCCGGGTCGATGTGGTGGTCGCGGGTCGCCACCACGTGCCGGTAGGTCCCGGCGGACTCCCCGATCAGGTCGGTGACCCCGGCGGCCACGTCCGCCCCGCCGGCGACCGCGAGGCTGCCTCCCTCGCAGAAGTCGTTCTGCACGTCGACGACGATGAGTGCGCGGTGCATAGTGCCCTTCCGGCGGATGGATGGATAAGGCCTGAGCGTGAGGATTCTCCCGCACCCCCGGACGGCCCGCACGCCGGGGTGTGCGTGTCCCCTCCAGGACGCGGCCGGCCGGCCCGTGCGCCCCCTCCGCGGACGGCCGGGGACCCGGGCGCCGCCGCGCGGTCAGAGCACCTCGGTGGGGAGGACGGGCTCGCCGCGCGAGAGCTGGGTCGCGGACAGCGGCAGCGAGGCCCTGGCCTCGATGTGGCGCAGCCGGGCCGCCTCCAGGGGCTCGCGCCCGACGATGTCCCCGCGCCGGACGAGGGGCACGAGCAGCTGCCGGCCGGCCAGTTCCTCCGGAACCGGACCGCTGCCGACGACCTCCGCGGACGCGACACCGTCCGCGTCCACCCGCCGCGCGGCCCACTTGCGGCCCCCCACGCTGGTCTTGCCGCCCATGGACTTCTTGGCGACGGGCACGAGCGGGCCGCCGTTCCCGCTCTCGCGGGCGACGAGCTTGTAGACCATGGAGCAGGTCGGGTGCCCGCTGCCGGTGACGAGCGAGGTGCCGACACCGTAGGAGTCGACGGGCGCGGCGGCGAGCGAGGCGATGGCGTACTCGTCGAGGTCGGAGGTCACGACGATCTTCGTGTCCTTCGCCCCGAGGTCGTCGAGCTGCTGCCGCACCCGGTGGGCGAGCAGCAGCAGGTCGCCGGAGTCGATGCGGACCGCGCCCAGCCCGGGGCCGGCGATCTCGACGGCGGCGCGCACGGCCTCGGCGACGTCGTAGGTGTCGACGAGCAGCGTGGTGCCGCGGCCGAGGGACTCGACCTGGGCGGTGAAGGCGTCGCGCTCGGTGTCGTGCAGCAGCGTGAAGGCGTGCGCGCTGGTGCCGACGGTGGGGATGCCGTAGCGGAAGCCCGCCGCGAGGTTGGAGCTGGTGCGGAAGCCGCCGACGTAGGCGGCGCGGGACGCGGCGACGGCCGCGAGCTCGTGGGTGCGGCGTGCGCCCATCTCCAGGAGGGGGCGGCCGCCGGCGGCGACGGCCATGCGGGAGGCGGCCGCGGCGATGGCCGAGTCGTGGTTGAGGATCGACAGGACGACGGTCTCCAGGACGACGGCCTCGGCGAAGGTGCCCTCGACGCGCAGGATCGGCGAGCCGGGGAAGTAGACCTCGCCCTCGGGGTAGCCCCAGATGTCGCCGGTGAAGCGGTAGCCGGCGAGCCAGTCGAGGGTGTCGTCGTCGACGACCTGCTCGCGGCGCAGGAAGTCCAGGACGGGCGTGTCGAAGCGGAAGTTCTCGACGGCGTCGAGCACCCGGCCGGTGCCCGCGACGACCCCGTAGCGGCGGCCCTCGGGCAGCCGCCGGGTGAAGGCCTCGAAGACCGAGCGGCGGTGTGCGGCGCCGCTGCGCAGGGCCGCCTGCAGCATGGTCAGCTCGTAGCGGTCGGTGAAAAGCGCGGTGGACGGCACGTCCACCGGCAGTCCCAGCTCTGCTGTGCTCATGGCACCGATGCTACCCCCGATTTCGTCAGAGTGACGAGATCTCTGCCGTGTGCGGCCCCTCACACGCCGTGCGCGCGGGGTGCGCGGAGGAGGCAGCGTTGTGCGCGCGCGTCCGGCGACGGCACGCCCATTTGTGCGAGAGCCCCCACCGGCGGCAGCATGGACCTGTGAGTGTCGCGCCCGTCGAGCCCGTCGAGACCCGCCCCGCGTCGAGCGAAGCGCCGTTCGAGGTGCCGGAGCCGGACGTCCCCTGGGTCACGCTCGTGCACAACGACCCCGTCAACCTCATGAGCTACGTGACGTACGTCTTCCAGACGTACTTCGGCTACTCCAAGGACAAGGCCACCAAGCTCATGGAGGACGTCCACTACAAGGGGAAAGCCGTGGTCTCCAGCGGCACCCGCGAAGAGATGGAGCGCGACGTGCAGGCGATGCACGGCTACGGACTGTGGGCGACCCTGACGCAGGACCGCTGATGGCCCGCCGCCGCGCCCGGCAGGGCGTCTTCACGGCTGTCGACGGCGGAGGCGTCGCGATCCTGCTGGACGAGGACGAGATCTCCATCCTGCGCACGCTCGCCGTGCAGCTGCTGGAACTCATCGGCCCCGGCCCGGGCGCCGCCGGCGCCGACGCCGACCCGCTGGCCGAACTGTTCTCCGAGGGTCCCAGCAAGCCGCCCGAGGACCCGGCGCTGGCCAGGCTCTTCCCGGACGCGTACGAGGACGGCGGCTACGCCGCGGAATTCCGCCGCTTCACCGAGAACGACCTGCGCTCCCGCAAGCGCGACGACGCCCTCGCGATGGTGCGCAGCCTCGACCGCGACGGCTCCGAACTGCGCCTGCCGGCCCCCGAGGCCCGCCAGTGGCTCGGCGCGCTCAACGACCTGCGGCTGACCATCGGCACGTACCTCGACGTCAGCGAGGACGACCAGAACGGCCTCTACCAGCTGCCCGACGGCGACGAGCGCAAGCCCATGGTGATGGCCTACCTGTGGCTCGGCAGCCTCCAGGAGTCCCTCGTCGAGGCCCTCACCGGCTGACCCCGGGGCCCGCTCCGCCACCCCCCCCGGGTGGCGGAGCGTGGATTCCGGCGTACCGCCCGCGTGGTACTGATCCGGGCATGACGGACGTGAAGGACGTACCGCCCGGCACCCCCGCCCCCGGCGGCGGCACGGGCGCGGCAGGGGACCCGGACGCGGCCTACGAACGCGGGCTCGGCAGCCGCCAGATCCAGATGATCGCGATCGGCGGCGCCATCGGCACCGGGCTCTTCCTCGGCGCCGGCCGCGCCATCCACCAGGCGGGCCCGAGCCTCGTCCTGATGTACGCGGTCGCGGGCGCGGCGGTCTTCGCGATCATGCGCGCGCTCGGCGAACTGCTCACCTACCGCCCGGTGTCCGGCTCCTTCGCCGACTACGGCCGGGAGTTCCTGGGCCCCTTCGCGGGCTACGTCACCGGCTGGACGTACTGGCTGATGTGGGTGGTGACGGGGATGGCCGAGGTCACCGCCGCGGCCACCTACGTCCAGTACTGGTGGCCGGACGTGCCGCAGTGGGCGGCGGCCGGCGGCTTCCTGGTGGCGCTCTTCGCGGCCAACCTGATCTCGGTCAGGCTCTTCGGCGAGGTCGAGTTCTGGCTGTCGATGATCAAGGTGACCGCGATCGTCGGGATGATCCTGATCGGCGTCGCCGTGATCACCCTCGGGGTGTCCGCGGCCGGCGACACCGCCTCGGCCGGGCACCTGTGGCGCGACGGCGGCTTCTTCCCCAACGGCGTGGGCCGCTCGCTGCTGACGCTGCAGATCGTCATGTTCGCCTACATCGCCGTCGAGCTGGTCGGCGTCACCGCGGGCGAGGCGCAGGACCCGCGCAGGACGCTGCCCAAGGCCATCAACACCCTGCCGTGGCGCATCGTGCTCTTCTACGTCGGCGCGCTCACCGTCATCCTGTGCGTGGTGCCCTGGACGCACTTCCAGCCCGGCGTGAGCCCCTTCGTCGCCGCCTTCGCCGTCATCGGCATCCCCTTCGGCGCCGGCATCGTCAACTTCGTGGTGCTGTCGGCCGCCCTGTCGTCCTGCAACTCCGGCATGTACTCCACCGGCCGCATGCTGCGCGACCTCGCCGTCAACGGCCAGGGCCCGGCCTTCTTCTCCCGCCTCACCGGCCGCCGCACCCCCGCGGCCGGCACCGCCGCCTCGGTGGCCCTGATGGGCGGCGGCGTGTGGATCAACTACGTGGACCCCGAAGGCGCCTTCACCTACATCACCGCCTTCGCGACGGTGGCCGGCGTGTGGACGTGGGGCGTCATCCTCGGCTCGCACATCCGCTACCGCGCCGCCGTACGCGCCGGGCGGGCCGCCCCCGCGTGGTTCCGCGCGCCCGGCGGGGCCGCCGCCAGCTGGGCCGCGCTCGTCTTCCTCGCCGCCGTGCTGGTGATGACCGGGGCCGACAGCCAGGCCCGCGTCTCGCTCTACGGGGTGCCGGTGTGGTTCGCGCTGCTCGCGGCCGGCTACCGGGCGCTGCGTCGGCGCAACCCCGCCGCCTTCGCCCGCCGCCCGCACCTGCCGCCGCGGCCCGCCGGCCCGGCCGCGCCGGGCGCCCCGGAGGGCCCTGCCGCGCCCGACGCGGCGGCGCTGTGAGCCCGGGGCGGCGGGGCTGTGAGACCGGCCACCGGCGGGGGAGGGGCGCGGGGGAGCGCTGTACTTTTCTTGCATGCTGACCATCACCCAGGAGCTGCACGACGCGATCGTGGCCCACGCCCGCGCCGACCACCCCGACGAGGCCTGCGGCATCGTGGCCGGCCCCGAGGGCAGCGGCCGCCCCGAGCGCTTCGTCCCCATGCTGAACGCCGCCCGCTCCCCGACCTTCTACGAGTTCGACTCCACCGACCTGCTCAAGCTCTACCGGGAGATGGACGACCGGGACGAGGAGCCGGTGATCGTCTACCACTCGCACACCGCGACCGAGGCCTACCCCTCGCGCACCGACATCTCGTACGCCAACGAGCCCGGCGCGCACTACGTCCTGGTGTCCACCGCGGAGGAGTTTTCGGAGCCGCAGTTCCGCTCGTTCCGCATCGTGGACGGCACGGTGACCGAAGAGCCGGTCAAAGTAGTGGCTTCGTACGCCTGACGTCCCGGATACCGAGACGAGGCCCTGGGGCCGGTGGCGGGAATCGATACGATGAGCCCATGGTTTCCTCCGACGTGAGCGACAAGGCGCCGGGCTCGCTGCTCGTGGCGCGGCTGCACGTCGACCTGTGCCGCCGCACCAGCGCGGCGTGTCCGTCCGCCCCCGGCGACTGACGGCGCGCCCCGCCGCACCGCGCCCCGGGGCCGAAGGGCCCCGTACCCGCACGACCGCACGAACCCCGTACGGCCCGCACAGCACCGCAGCCAGCCCGCGTCGCCACCGCGACACGACCCCCGCATGCCCCACGCACTCACTGGAGCGAACGAATGGCCATCGAGGTCCGCATCCCCACCATCCTCCGCACCTACACCGACGGCGAGAAGTCCGTGGAAGGCACCGGCAGCACGCTCGACGAGCTGCTCACCGACCTCGACACCCGGCACGCCGGCCTGCGGGCCCGGGTCGTGGAGGACGGCGAGCTGCGCCGCTTCGTCAACGTCTACCTCAACGACGAGGACGTCCGCTTCCTCAAGGGCATCGCGACCGACGTCAAGGACGGCGACAGCGTGACGATCCTGCCCGCCGTCGCCGGGGGCATGGCCTGATGCGCTACGACAGCCCGCTGGCGGCGGTCGGCAACACGCCGCTGGTCCGCCTGCCGCGCCTGTCCCCGTCCGGCGAGGTGAGCGTCTGGGCGAAGCTGGAGGACCGCAACCCCACCGGCTCCGTCAAGGACCGCCCGGCCCTGCACATGATCGAGCAGGCCGAGGCGGACGGTCGGCTCACCCCCGGCTGCACCATCCTGGAGCCGACCTCCGGCAACACCGGCATCTCGCTCGCGATGGCCGCCCGCCTCAAGGGCTACCGCATTGTGTGCGTGATGCCGGAGAACACCTCCTCCGAACGGCGCGAGCTGCTCACCATGTGGGGCGCGGAGATCATCTCCTCGCCCGCCGCCGGCGGCTCCAACACCGCCGTGCGGGTCGCCAAGGAACTGGCCGCCGAGCACCCGGACTGGGTCATGCTCTACCAGTACGGCAACCCGGCCAACGCCGGCGCGCACTACGCCACCACCGGTCCGGAGATCCTCGCCGACCTCCCCACCATCACCCACTTCGTCGCGGGCCTGGGCACCACCGGCACCCTCATGGGCGTCGGCCGCTTCCTGCGCGAGAAGGTCCCCGGCGTCGCGGTCGTCGCCGCCGAGCCGCGCTACGACGACCTCGTCTACGGCCTGCGCAACCTCGACGAGGGCTTCGTGCCCGAGCTCTACGACGAGTCCGTGCTGACCACCCGCTTCTCGGTCGGCTCGCAGGACGCCGTCCGCCGCACCCGCGAACTCCTCGCCCAGGAGGGCATCTTCGCCGGGGTCTCCACCGGCGCCGCCCTGCACGCCGCCCTCGGCGTCGCGGCCAAGGCGCAGCGCGCGGGCGAGCGCGCCGACGTCGTCTTCGTCGTCGCCGACGGCGGCTGGAAGTACCTGTCGACGGGCATCTACACCGCCCCCAGCGACGAGGCGGCCGTCGCCGCCCTGCACGGCCAGCTCTGGGCCTGACGCCCCGGCGCACGTCCCGGGGCGCCGCCCCCGGGACGCGCGCCGCGCCGGGCCTGCCGCACAAATCACCAAGTGCGGCCGTACGGGACGTAAAAGAACCCCCGGACTGGTGATTCCGCCCACACACGGGTACCACGGTGGCCCCGTGCGGCGTGCCGCGCCTTACCCTCGCAAGACATGGCGGACCGCTTCCGCCAATACCCCCACGCCCTCAGGAATGGGGTGAATGCGGCGCGCCCACGGAGGTGTTTCCCGGAATGAAGCTCACCGTCGTCGGCTGCTCGGGGTCTTTCCCGTCCGCGGACTCGGCCTGTTCGAGCTATCTCGTCGAGGCGGACGGCTTCCGGCTGCTCATCGACATGGGAAACGGCGCCCTCGGCGAACTCCAGCGGCACGTCGGCCTGTACGACCTGGACGCCGTCGTGCTGAGCCACCTGCACGCCGACCACTGCATCGACATGTGCGGCTACTTCGTCGCCCGCTACTACCGGCACGACGGCGGCCCCGCCCCCGTCATCCCTGTCTACGGCCCGGCCGGCACCGAGCGGCGGCTCAACATCGCGTACGGCGACGTACCCGACGAGAAGTGCATGAGCGAGGTCTTCGACTTCCGCACCCTCACCCCCGGCCGCTTCGCCCTCGGCCCCTTCGACATCACCACCGACCTCGTCAGCCACCCCGTCGAGGCCTACGGCTTCCGGCTCGGCTACCAGGGCCGCACCCTCGCCTACTCCGGCGACACCGGCCCCTGCGCCGCCCTCGACGCCCTCGCGGAAGGCGCCGACCTCTTCCTGTGCGAGGCGTCCTTCGTGCACGGCAAGGAGGACATCCCCGACCTCCACCTCAACGGCCTGGAGGCCGGCCAGATCGCCGCCCGCGCCGGCGTCTCCCGCCTGGTCCTCACCCACATCCCCCCGTGGACCAGCCCCGCCGTCAACCTGCGCGACGCCCGCACCGCCTTCGACGGCCCCGTGGAACTGGCGAAGGCGGGCGCGGTCTACCAGCTGTGACACAGCCGGCAGGCCACGCCCGCCTCACACCCGCCCGCCCTGCGCGCCCGGCAGGTGCGCAGCAGGCCCCCGTACCCGTACGGGGCCCGGCCGGACGCCGGGGCGGGTGGTCCGTTACTTCGTGAGGTCCTCGATCTCCTCCTCGGGCTCGCGGCCCGGGGTCTTGAGGTCGAACCTGAGGATCGCGAACCGGAAGACCACGTAGTAGACCACGGCGAAGACCAGGCCGATCGGGATGATCAGCCAGGGCTTGGTGGCGTGGCTCCAGTTGATCGCGTAGTCGATCAGGCCTGCGGAGAAGTTGAAGCCCGCGTGCACACCCAGGCCCCAGGTGATCGCCATCGACGCCGCCGTCAGCACGATGTGGATCACGTACAGCAGCGGCGCGATGAACATGAACGAGAACTCGATCGGCTCGGTGACACCGGTCACGAACGAGGTCAGGCCGATGGAGACCATCATGCCCAGGACGGCCTTGCGGCGCTCCGGGCGGGCGGTGTGCGCCATGGCCAGGGCGGCGGCCGGGAGACCGAACATCATGATCGGGAAGAAGCCGGACTGGAACATGCCCGCGCTGTGGTCGCCCGCCAGGAAGCGGGGGATGTCGCCGTGCACGACGGTCCCCGACGCGTCGGTGAAGTCGCCGATCTGGAACCAGGCCACCGCGTTGACGAACTGGTGCATGCCGACCGGGATCAGCGCGCGGTTCACGCCGCCGAAGATCGCGGCGCCGCCGGCACCCAGCCCGGTCATCCAGTTGCCGAAGTGCGTGATGCCGTCGCCGATGGGCTCCCACACCAGGCCGAAGAACACGCCGACGAGGAGGCCGACGAAGGCCATCAGGATCGGGACGAGGCGGCGGCCGTTGAAGAAGCCCAGCCAGTCGGGAAGCTTCGTACGGTGGAAGCGCTGCCACACGACCGCGGACAGCAGGCCCATGATGATGCCGCCGAGCACGCCCGGGTCGTTGTAGACCGCGGCGACGTCCTGACCCTTGTTGGCGGTGGTGTTGATGATCGCGTCGTGGACGGGGAAGGCCTGGAGCACCTTGGTGTAGACCAGGAAGCCGACCAGGGCGGCCAGCGCCGTCGAGCCGTCGGACTTCTTCGCGAAGCCGATGGCGACGCCTATGCAGAACAGCATCGGCAGGGCGCCGGTCAGCGCGCCGCCCGCGTTCGCGAAGACGGACGCGACCTTGTCCCAGTGCAGCCCCTTCGCGCCGAAGACATCGTCCTGGCCCAGCCGGACCATGATGCCGGCGGCGGGCAGGACGGCGATCGGCAGCTGAAGGCTGCGGCCGACCTTTTGCAGCCCCTGGAAGAGGCCGGATCCCCGCTTCTTTGCGGGGGCCGCCGGAGTGCCGGCGGTGGCCGTGGCCGTTGTCATCAGATTCCTCCGTGGTCTATACCACTCAGTGGTGTAGACCAGTTTTACACGACCCCTACGGGTAAAGGAATGCGGGATTCCGGGTGCGCTGCGTCACACCGCTCACGCACAGCGAAGACCCCCCGGCCTGCTGACCAGGGGGTCTCACGTACGGTTCGGGCCGCCGTCACACGGCGTGGCGGCTACCTGACGTTGTCGCGCTCCATCTGCTCGCCCAGCTCCTCCGGCTCGCGGCCCGGCGTTTTCAGATCGAAATACTGGATCGCCGCGCGGAAGAGCACGTAGTACACGACCGCGAAGCCCGCGCCCACCACCAGGATCAGCCACGGCCTGGTCGCCAGGTTCCAGTTGATGACGTAGTCGATCAGGCCCGCGGAGAAGCTGAAGCCGTCCTTGACGCCCAGGGCCCAGCACAGCGCCATCGACACGCCCGTGAGCACCGCGTGGATCGCGTACAGCAGCGGCGCGACGAAGAGGAACGAGTACTCGATCGGCTCGGTGATACCCGTCACGAAGGACGTCAGTGCGACCGACAGCATCAGGCCGCCGATCTCCTTGCGGCGGTGCGGCCTGGCGGTGTGCGTCATCGCCAGCGCCGCCGCGGGCAGCGCGAACATCATGATCGGGAAGAAGCCGGTCTGGAACTGCCCGGCGGTCGGGTCGCCCGCCAGGAAGCGCGGGATGTCGCCGTGCACGACCGTGCCGTCCGGCTTGGTGAAGTCGCCGAACTGGAACCACACGAAGGTGTTCAGGAACTGGTGCAGGCCCACCGTGAGCAGCGCGCGGTTGGCGACACCGAAGACGCCCGCGCCCCACGCGCCGAGGTCCACCAGCGTCTTGCTGAAGCTCGTCAGGGCGTCGCCGACCGGCGGCCAGATGAACAGGCAGATCACGGCGAAGACGATCGCCACGCCCGCCATGACGATCGGCACGAGGCGGCGGCCGTTGAAGAATCCCAGCCAGTCCGGGAGCCTCGTGCGGTGGAAGCGCTGCCAGAAGTAGGCGGTCAGCAGGCCCATCACGATGCCGCCGAAGACACCCGGCGTCTGGAACTCGGCGAGCGTCGTCGTCCCGTCCTTCAGCGTGCACGCCCCCGCGAGCTGGCCCAGCTGCGTGAACGTCGCGCCCTGCGGGCACTCCTTCGGGAAGCGGGTGAGGATGCCGAAGAAGACCAGGTAGCCGGCCACGGCCGCGAGTGCCGTCGAGCCGTCCGAGCGCTTGGCCATGCCGATGGCCACGCCCACGCAGAAGAGCAGGGGCAGGCCGAAGTTGCCGTCGAGCAGCGCGCCGCCCGCGCCCACGAAGACCTTCGCGACGCGGTCCCAGCCGAGGCCGTCCGGGCCGAAGACGTCGTCCTGGCCGAGCCGGTTGATGATGCCGGCCGCCGGCAGGACGGCGATCGGCAGCTGGAGGCTGCGGCCCATCTTCTGCAGGCCCTGGAAGAACCTGCTGCCCCAGCTTCGGCGGACGGTCCCGCCCGCGTCCGCCTCCGCGGCGCTCACCGGGTGGCTCCGCGGGTGCGCCGCTCGCGTACAGTGGTGTAGACCACTTGGGGCTGCGGGTGACCGGCATCCATGATCGACATGGTGGTCCATGGGGCGGCTCACCGCCCGTGAAGTTGGGCCAACCGTGCGTTACCGTGACATTACGGACCCGCGGTGGGTCAGGGAAACAGGGAGACACCAATGGCCACGAAGGCAGAGAAGATCGTCGCCGGGCTCGGCGGAATCGACAACATCGAAGAGGTCGAGGGCTGCATCACGCGGCTGCGCACCGAGGTCCGCGACCCCGCGCTCGTCGACGAGGCCGCGCTCAAGGCCGCGGGCGCGCACGGCGTCGTGAAGATGGGCTCCGCCATCCAGGTCGTCATCGGCACCGACGCCGACCCCGTCGCCGCGGACATCGAAGACATGATGTGACCCTGCCGGGGGCGGCCGCGCACGCCCCCGCCGGGCACGCCGCGGCGGCCGCGCACCCCGCCGCCGGGCAGCGAGCCCCTTCCGCGCGCCGCCTCACGGCACCCTCCCTCCGCGGGGCCCGGGGGCGTCCCCCCGGCCGGCACGGCGAAGACGCGCCGGCCGGCCCCGCGAAGGGGACGCGGGCCGCCCCGCGCAAAAGGCGGCACCCGCGCGGCGGAGGGGCGGCCGGGCACGGCCGGCGGAGGGCGGGGACCCGCACGGATAGGGTGCGGGGATGTCACGTAACGACGGCCGCAGGCCGGATGAGCTTCGAACCGTCACCATCGAACGAAGCTGGAGCAAGCACGCCGAAGGCTCCGTCCTCGTGTCCTTCGGCGACACCCGCGTCCTGTGCACGGCGAGCGCCACCCAGGGCGTCCCCCGCTGGCGCAAGGGCAGCGGCGAAGGCTGGGTCACCGCGGAGTACGCGATGCTGCCCCGCGCCACCAACACCCGCGGCGACCGCGAGTCCGTCCGCGGCAAGATCGGCGGCCGCACCCACGAGATCTCCCGCCTCATCGGCCGCTCCCTGCGCGCGGTCGTCGACTACAAGGCCCTCGGCGAGAACACCGTCGTCCTCGACTGCGACGTCCTCCAGGCCGACGGCGGCACCCGCACCGCCGCGATCACCGGCGCGTACGTCGCCCTCGCGGACGCGGTCGCCTGGATGCAGCACAACCACTTCATCAAGGCCAAGTCCCGGCCGCTGACCGGCACGGTCGCCGCCGTCAGCGTCGGCATCGTCGACAGCGTGCCGATGCTGGACCTCGCCTACACCGAGGACGTCCGCGCCGAGACCGACATGAACGTCGTCTGCACCGGCGACGGCCGCTTTGTCGAGGTCCAGGGCACCGCCGAGGGCCAGCCCTTCGACCGCGCGGAACTCGACGCGCTCCTCGCCCTCGCGGTGAACGGCTGCGCCGAGCTGACCGCGGCCCAGAAGGCGGCGCTCGAAGCCGTCACCGAGGCCTGACCCGACCCGCGCGCGTACCGCGTACGCCCCCCGTACGCGGTACGCGCCCGGCGCGCCCGGGATAATCGGGCCCATGACGCGCCGCCTCGTACTCGCCACCCGCAACGCCCACAAGGTCACCGAACTGCGGGCGATCCTCGCCGGCACCGGACTCGACGTCGACCTCGTCGGCGCCGACGCCTACCCCGAGATCCCCGACGTGAGGGAAACCGGCGTCACGTTCGCGGAGAACGCGCTCCTCAAGGCCCACGCCCTCGCCCAGGGCACCGGCCTGCCCGCGGTCGCCGACGACTCGGGCCTGTGCGTGGACGTCCTCGGCGGCGCCCCCGGCATCTTCTCCGCCCGCTGGGCCGGCCGGCACGGCGACGACACCGCCAACCTCGACCTGCTCCTCGCCCAGCTCTCCGACATCGCCGACGAGCACCGCGCCGCCCACTTCGCCTGCGCCGCCGCCCTCGCCCTCCCCGACGGCACCGCCCGCGTCGCCGAGGGCCGCCTCCCCGGCACCCTCCGCCACACCCCCGCCGGCACCGGCGGCTTCGGCTACGACCCCGTCCTCCAGCCCGACGGCGACACCCGCACATGCGCCGAGCTGACCCCGGACGAGAAGAACGCCATCAGCCACCGCGGCAAGGCCTTCCGCGCGCTGGCCCCGATGGTGGCCGAACTCCTGGGCTGAGGGGGCGTACGGCCTGCGCTTCGCGCCTGCGAATCGCAGGCCGTCTCGGTGCGGCGGAAGGGATTCGAACCCTCAAACCCGATCAAGGGCCACAGAACCTAAATCTGCTGCGTCGCCGTTGCGCCACCGCCGCCGGTTGCCCGGCCATTCTAGCGGTGCCCTTCCGCCGACATCAGCTCACCCGTCCTCCCGGTGCCGTACTCCACGGCACCAGGTACCCGTGACCGCATGGCAGTTGGGACACAGCAGGCGCAGGTTCGCCAGCCGGTCGTCGCTCCGGTCGCCGTTGATGTGATCGACCTCCAGTGTCATCGGCCTCCCACGCCACATCGGCCCCGTACCGCACCGGGCGCACATCTCCACGACGCCCATCTGCGCCATGGCACGCCGTAGTACGGCGGTCCGCGTCCGGCTGCCGCCCCCGTGCCTCACCAGCACCTCCGCCGCCGGCCGCACGCGTTTGGGCCCCGGCCTGCCGCGCTGGTGGGCCTGCCCGAGGAAGTGCGAGTCATCGGCTCCCGCCGCCGCCATCTGCTCGCGCAGCCGCGCCCGCTGCCTGCTGCCGTCCGACTGGCCGAGACGCCGCAGCGTTCCGGCGATCGACACCGAGGCGGCGACAGCCGCGCGCACCTCGGCGGCATCCGGCGGTGTCCGCCGCCCGCTCACCGGCGCCGCCCGCGGTAGGTGTCGGTCGTGGCATGGCAGTTGGGGCACAGCAGCCGCAGGTTCTCGCGGCGGTTGTTGCGCCAGTCGCCGTCCGTGTGGTCCACCTCCAGGGGGAGGGGGCGGCCCTGCCAGAAGGGTTCCGTGCCGCACAGGGCGCAGTGTTCCGGGACGCCCGTCTCGCGCAGGGCGCGTTTGAGCTGGGTGCCCGGGAGGCGCCGGGGATGGTCCGCGGGAAGCTGCGCCAGGACCTGGGCCGGCGTCCTCCGCCGCGCTCCCCGTGCGGGTGCGGGCTTGGTGAAATGAGCCGTGCTGATGCCCAGCGCCCGGACCCGGCGGGCGATGTGCGTGTGCCGGCCGCCCGTCACGTCCAGGCCCAGGTGGCGCAGCGTGCCGGCGAAGGAGGTGGCCGCCGAGACGGCCGCCTCCAGGGTGTCCCGGCTCCACCGGGTGCCCTCGCGTTCGAGGTGTGCGGTGTCCACGCCCAGGGACCTGATGCGTTCTCGCAGGTACTTGCGCCGTGGCGCGTCCTGTGGGTCGACGCCGAGCGTGGCGAGGGCCTCGGACAGCGTCCGTGACGACGCGACCGCCTCGGCCAGTACCTCGCGTGTGTACCTCGTGCCCACATCCACCTCCGTACCAGGACGTGTGTTCGCCCCTCGTACGGAGTAACGCTCCGCCGCCCTCCCGGTTACGGGCTGCTCAGACGCCCAGGTCGCGGAGGAGTTTGGCGACGTGGCCGGTGGCGCGGACGTTGTAGAAGGCGTGGGCGATCGTGCCGGACTCGTCCACCACGAAGGTGGAGCGGATGACGCCCATGGTCTTCCTGCCGTAGTTCATCTTCTCGCCGTAGGCGCCGTAGGCGGTGAGGGTGGCGCGGTCGGGGTCGGAGAGGAGGGTGACGCGGAGGGATTCCTTGGTGCGGAAGGCGGCGAGCTTCTCGGGGGAGTCGGGGGAGATGCCGAGGACGTCGTAGCCGGCGGTGGCGAGCTGGTCGAGGTTGTCGGTGAAGTCGCAGGCCTGCTTGGTGCAGCCTGGGGTCATGGCGGCGGGGTAGAAGTAGACGACGACCTTGCGTCCGCGGTGCTCGGCCAGCGAGACGGGCTTGCCGTCGGCGTCCTGGAGGGTGAAGTCGGGTGCGGGGTCGCCGGGGGACAGGCGCTCGGCCATGGGAAGCTCCTCAAACGGGGGTGCCGACGAGGCGCGGGCCGCGTCGAACTGACAGACTGTCCGAACGGTACCTAATCAGCCGATGGAGGATACGCGGTGTCGGACGACGTCAGGACGCCCGCTCAGATCGAGGGGGACATCGCCCGCAGGCGGCAGGATCTCGCGGAGACGCTGGACGAGCTCGCGGTGCGGGTGCATCCGGCGACGATCGCGGCGGACACGAAGGCCAAGGCCATGTCCGCGGTGGACCGCACGGCCGGGCGGGCGTACACGAAGGTCAACGAGGTGGTGAGCCGGGCGGCCGCGCCTTTCGTGGGGGCGGACGGCGCGCCGCGGCTGGAGCGGATCGTTCCGGCGGCGCTCGCGGGCGTGGCGCTGGTCGTGGTGGTGGGTGGTCTCTCGTCGTGGCGGCGCCGCCGGTAACGTCGTGCGGGTGAGTTCGAACAGTGAGCACGACAAGCTGCCCATCCGGATGCTGCACGACCGCGTCCTGGTGCGGCACGAGGCCGGCGACGGCGAGCGCCGCAGCGGCGGTGGCATCCTGATTCCGGCGACCGCGGCGATGGGCCGGCGGCTGGCGTGGGCCGAGGTGGTCGCGGTGGGGCAGAACGTCCGTACGGTGGAGGTCGGGGACCGGGTCCTGTACGACCCGGAGGACCGGGCCGAGGTGGAGGTCCGGAGCGTGGCGTACGTCCTGATGCGCGAGCGCGACCTGCACGCGGTGGCCGCGGAGCGCCTCAAGGGAACCGACGACTCCACCGGCCTGTACCTGTGACCTCCTGACCGTTCCCGGTGCCCCGGGCCGCGTCGCGCGGTGTCCGGGGCGCCGTCCTCTCAGCCGAGTTCGAGCGTCGTCGTCCCGTAGACCGCCTCCTGCCGGGAGTACGGCGCCGGGCCGGTGTACATGCGGGTGAAGCGGGCGGCCGGGGTGAGGCCGCGGGACGTCACCAGATCGAGTGCCGCCGTGTTGTGGTCGGGTACGTCCACGCACACCTGCGCCGTGTCCGGCAGGTCCTCGGTGAGGGCGTCCAGGAGGGCCGCGGCGCCGGCCGGGGTGTCGGCGAAGAGCGGGCCGACGCGGTGGCCCTCGTGGGCGGGGCGGATGACGCCGTAGCCGGTGACGTGTCCGGCGTCGTCGAGCAGCACGCGGGCGGTGTGGCCGGCGGCGGTGAGCCAGCGGCTCAGGAAGGCGTGCCGTTCGGCGGGGAAGCACCCGCTGTCGTAGGCGCTGATGGCGTCGAGGTGGTAGGGGGTGACGGCCCGTACGGTGGTGCCGGCGGGGGCGGTGCCGGGGGTGCCGCGGCGGGGGCGGCCGGTGTGCCGGATCTGGTCGTGGGCGGCGGTGAAGCCGGAGCGCTCGTAGGTGGCGCGCTGTTCGGGCACGGCGTCGAGCCCGATGAGGCGGTTTCCGGCGTGCGGGATCGCGGCCTTCCAGGTGGCGATGCCGAGGCCGGTGCCGCGGTGGTCGGGGTGGACGAGGTAGAAGCCGAGGAAGGCGAAGTCGGGCGAGTAGGCCACGACGGAGACGGCGGAGACCAGGCGGCCGCCGAGCCGCCCGGCCAGGAAGCCGGCCGGGTCGGTGGGGCGGAAGCAGGCCGCGTCGCCGTGGCCGGGGTTCCAGCCCTCGGCGGCGCACCATCGGGTGATCTCGTCCCAGTCGGCGGCCGTCGCCTCGGCGACGGTGAGGTCCTCCCGCACATGAACTCCCTTGTTCTCGGTGCCGGTCCGCACGGACGGTTCGGGGGATGTTACGCCGCCCCGTACATGCGGGCGATGACATCTTCGATGGCGGGTTCGCGGACGGACAGGTCGACGAGCGGGTGGTCGGCGGCGAGCGCGGCGACGAGCGGTGCGGCGCTCTGCCCGGCGGGGAAGGCGAGCCACTGGCGGGGGCCCTCGGTGCGGATCCAGCGGGCGCCGGGGATGTCGACGGCGGGCAGTTCGCGGGCGAAGTCGACGACGAGGGTGCGTTCGGAGTCGCCGACGGCGTGCAGGCCGGCGAGGCCGCCGTCGTACATGAGCCGGCCGTGGTCGATGACCATGACGCGGCTGCACAGCGTCTCGATGTCGGTGAGGTCGTGGGTGGTGAGCAGCACGGTGGTGCCGCGTTCGGCGTTGACGGTGGCGAGGAACTCGCGGACCTTGGCCTTGCTGACGACGTCGAGGCCGATGGTGGGCTCGTCGAGGTAGAGGACGTCGGGGTCGTGCAGCAGGGCGGCGGCGATGTCGCCGCGCATCCGCTGGCCGAGGGACAGCTGGCGTACGGGGACGTCGAGGAGCGGGCCGAGGTCGAGGAGTTCGACGCAGGTGCCGAGGTTGCGGGCGTAGCGGGGCTGCTCGATGCGGTACATGCGGCGGACCAGCTCGTAGGAGTCGCGCAGCGGGAGGTCCCACCACAGGGTGGTGCGCTGGCCGAAGACGACGCCGATGCGGCGGGCGAGCCGGGTGCGGTCGCGGGAGGGGTCGATGCCGGCGACGCGGACGGTGCCGCCGCTGGGGGTGAGGATGCCGGTGAGCATCTTGATGGTGGTGGACTTGCCGGCGCCGTTGGGGCCGATGTAGCCGACCATCTCGCCGCGCGGCACGCTGAAGGCCAGGCCGTCGACGGCCCTGACCTGGTGGCGTTCGCGGCGGAGGGTGCGGCCGGGGGCCTTGCGGCGGACGTCGAAGACCTTCTCCAGGCCCTCGACGGCGATCATGGGGTCGGTGTCCGGGGTGCTCGGGGTGCCTGGGGCGGCGGCGGTCTCGGTCAACGGATCTCAGCTCCCGGTACTGCGGTAGGAACGGACACCGGCGCGCCAGGCGAGCCCGGCCAGCGCGCAGCACAGCACGGCGACGGGCGCGCCGAGGTAGTCGGCCCAGCCGGGCAGGCCGAGCGGGTCGGGGCGGCCGAGGATGTGCAGCACCGGCATCCAGTTGACGAAGGCGAGGGGGACGACGAAGGTCACGCCGCGCACCAGTTCCCGGCCGAAGATCCCGGGCGGGTACTGGAGCAGGGTGTTGCCGCCGTAGGTCACGGAGTTCTGGACCTCGGAGGCGTCGCCCGCCCAGAACTGGAAGGCGGCTCCGGTGACGAAGACGGCGCAGAAGATCGCCGTCCCGGCGAGCAGGGTGACGGCCAGCAGCGCGGCGCCGGCCGGGGTCCAGCCGACGTCCACCCGCAGCACCCCCCAGCCGAGCACGGCGGCGCCCTGGGTGACGCGGCCGAGGCGGCGCAGGGCGAAGCGGTCGGCGGCGACCTGGGCGACGAGGGGGGCGGGGCGCAGCAGGAGGATGTCGAAGGTGCCGTCGCGGACCCGGTCGCCGAGTGCCCCGGCGTTGCCGGCCAGCAGGTCGGACAGGCCGAAGGAGACGCTGGTGGTGCCGTAGAGCAGCGCGATCTCGGGCAGGCCGAAGCCGCCGAGGGCGTCGATGTGGGAGAACATCAGCACGACGGTGACGAAGTCGAGCGCGGTCGCGGCGAAGTTGCCGAGGGTGGTGAAGGCGAAGGACGTGCGGTAGGCCATGGTGGAGCGCATCCACATCCGCACGATGAGCAGGTAGGCGCGGACGCCGTCGCGTACGGAGCGGTGGGCGGGGGCGGGGCGCGCCGCGGGCGGCTGTCCGGCGGCGGCCGGGGCGTGTGCGGTGTCAGCCACCCTGGACCACCACCCGGCGGGTGGCGGCGCCCTGGAGGAGCCGCCCGGCGGCCAGCAGCGTGGCGGCCCAGCCGGCCTGGAGGGCGAGCGCCCGGACCGCTCCGGCGCCGTGCCGGCGGCCGAGGAGCACGTCGGCGGGGGTCTGGAGCATCGCCGACCAGGGCAGCGCCTGCGCGAGGCCGGCCAGCGCGCCGGGGAAGGCGTTGAGCGGCAGCAGCATGCCGGAGAAGAACAGGGCGACGATCCCGGCGATCTGCATGACGCCGGCCCCGTCCAGCAGCCAGAAGGCGCTGAGTGCGATGAGGTAGCGGATCGCGAAGCTGACCAGCAGGCCGAGCGTGACCGCGGCGGCGAACAGCAGCCAGGGCAGGGCCGAGCCGGGCAGTGCCAGGTCGAAGACCAGGGCGCCGGCGACGCCCGGCAGGATGCCGCGGCCGAGCAGCTGGAAGCCGGCCCGGCCGAGGTCGGAGGCCAGCCACCAGCCCTGGAGGTCGGCGGGCCGGTAGAGGTCGACGGCGATGGCGCCGGAGCTGATCCGGGCGATCATCTCGCGTTCGAAGCCGCCGCCCATCTGGGCCATGGGCGCGAGCAGCCCCTGGCCGATCCACACGTACGCCAGCGCCTGCGCCTCGGTGTAGCCGCCGAGGTGGGGGCGCTGGCTCCACAGTGCGATGTAGCTGTAGGAGATGATCAGTCCGAAGACCGTGTTGGTGACGACTCCGGCTGCCGTGGCGATGCGGTAGGTCGCGAAGCGCCGGAAGCCGCGGACCATGACGGCGACGTAGAAGCCGCCCATAATCTCCGCCTCTCTCTCCCTTGTGCCGTTGTTCGAAGGCCGTGAGATGGGCCACATTCCGCGGCGCGCCCCACGGCACACAAGCGCAGGAGCCTAGCGGCCGGGCGGCCGGGCCCTCCACTGCTTTTCGCCCCGGAATCCGGCCGCGGGCCCGGCGGTTTCGCGCCGGGACGGGTCCGCCGTGGTGTGACCGCCCTGTCACAGGCCTGTCACGGATGGGCGGCCGGATGCCCGGGCGGACGGGGGATGCGCCAGTGTGGGAGAAGTGTGCGCCCTGGGGCGTACGTACGATTACGTGCATGTCCGGACCGTTTCGGACCGGTCTTTTTGGGTTTAGGTTTTTCGGCTTCCGCCGCGGACAACCCCGGCGGCGGATGAGGAGTCCCTACTGATATGAGCGACGCGCACTTCGGGGCGGCGGGAGGCGCCGCCGGCGGTTCCGGCCGGGCCGGCCGTACGGGATGGCGTCGGCTGCTGCCGACGTGGCGGGTCGTCCTGGGGACGTTCCTCGGTGTCATGGTGCTGCTGCTGGGCGGCTTCTTCGCCGGCTACGCACTGGTGTCCATCCCGGACCCGAACGCCGCGGCGGTCGCCCAGAGCAACGTCTACTACTACGCCGACGGCAAGACCGAGCTGGCCCGCGACGGCGCGGTCAACCGGCAGAACGTCTCGCTCGCCGAGGTCGCGAAGACCGCGCAGCACGCGGTGCTCTCCGCGGAGGACCGCAGCTTCTACCACGAGTCCGCGGTCAGCCCGAAGGCGATGGTGCGGGCGGCGTGGAACACCGCCACCGGCAAGGGCCGGCAGTCGGGTTCGACGATCACCCAGCAGTACGTGAAGAACTACTACCTGAACCAGAACCAGACGGCGTCGCGGAAGATCAAGGAATTCTTCATCGCGATCAAACTCGACCGCAACGTGACGAAGGACGAGATCCTCGAGGGCTACCTCAACACCAGCTACTACGGGCGGAACGCGTACGGCATCCAGGCCGCCTCGCAGGCCTACTTCCACAAGAACGCCTCCGACCTGACGACGGCGGAGGGCGCGTACATCGCGACGCTGCTCAACGCTCCCAGCGAGTACGACCTCGCCGCCCACCCCGAGAACGCGCGGGCGGCCAAGGCGCGCTGGAACTACGTCCTGGACGGCATGGTCAAGGAGCACTGGCTCAGCGCGTCCGAGCGCGCCACGGTGAAGTTCCCCACCATCGGCCGGCCCACCCCGCTGGCCAGCAAGGCCGGCCAGCGCGGCTACATCATCGAGGCCGTCAACGACTACCTCGACGCCAACCACATCGTCGACGCCGACTCGCTGCGCCGCGGCGGCTACCGCATCGTCACCAGCATCCAGAAGGGCAAGGAGGACGACTTCGTCAAGGCGGCCCGGACCCAGGTCTACGACAAGCTCGGCAAGAACAAGGCCGACACGTACGTACGGGCCGGCGGGGTGTCCATCGACCCCGCGACCGGCGAGGTCGTCGCCCTCTACGGCGGCATCGACTACACCAAGCAGTACGTCAGCAGCGCCACCAACGCCACGTACACCCCCGGCTCGACCTTCAAGCCCGTCATCCTCGCCGCCGCCCTCCAGCACGCCTCCAAGACGCAGGACGGCAAGCGGATCACCCCGAAGACGGTCTACGAGGGCGACAACAAGCGGCCCGTCGTCGGCCCGGACGGCCCCGTCGGCTACGCGCCGGAGAACGAGGACGGGCACAGCTACCCGCACATCAACGTCACCCGCGCGATGGACAAGTCCGTCAACTCCGTCTACGCCCAGATGGCGCAGGACGTCGGCACGGACAAGGTCATAGACACCGCGCACGACCTCGGCATGCCGGAGTCGGTGAAGATCCCGACGACGCCCGCGATGGCCCTCGGCTCCTTCGGCGCCAGCCCGCTGGACATGGCGCAGGTCTACGCGACCCTCGCCAACCACGGCAAGGAGATCCCCTACACGCTGGTCAAGAAGGTCAGCAGGGACGGCGACGAGCTGCCGCTGCCCGACCGCGACGCCCACCAGAACGTGCCGCGCGAGGTCGCCGACACGGTGACGCAGGTGCTGCGCAGCGTCGTCGAGAGCTCCGGCGGCACCGCGACCGTCGCGCAGGACTCCGGCTGGCCCTCCGCCGCCAAGACCGGCACCGCGGAGAACGACACGGCCGCCTGGTTCGCCGGCTACACCCCGAAGCTCGCCACCGTCGTGGCCCTGCTCGGCATGGACCCGGCCGACGGCAAGCAGAAGCCGATGTACCACGCGATGCACACCGACCGGATCAACGGCGGTGGGCCGCCCGGCGCCGTCTGGGCCGCCTACACCGCGGCCGCGCTCGACGGGGTGTCCGTCTCCGACTTCGACCTCGACACGGCCGACGACGTGCCGACGCTGCCGCCGGTCCCGGACGAGCCGTCCGACGAGCCGACGTCGCCGGCGTCGGACGAGCCGACGACCGCGCCGCCGTCGCACACCGCGCCGCCGCCGTCCTCCGCGTCGCCGCCCGCGGATTCGGGCGGGTCGACGGGTGAGCCGACGACTGAGCCGCCCCCCACGTCGGAGCCGCCGCCGACGCAGCCGACGTTCGACCCGCTGGGCGGCCTGACCGGCGGGGGCGCGGGCCAGTCGGGCGGCACGCCGCGTCCCGGCGCCGCCGGCGGGGCCGGGTAGCCGCACTGTCCTTCGCGCTGCTCGCGGGCGCGCCGCGGTCCGCCGCGCGACCCTGCGGCGGGGGGTGGGCTGCCCGCACGGTCCCTCGCTCCCGGTGTCGCCCGGCGGGGCAGCGCGCCCGGCCGGGGGGCGGGGTCAGCGCAGGGAGGCGAGGGCCTTCGCCAGCTGGGGGGCCACCCAGGCGGGGGTGGAGGCGTGGGGGGAGAGCCGGAGGGAGTCGGCGCGGACCGTGGGCGTCAGCTCGTGCGCGTGGAGGGCGGCGGCCACCTCGGCCGGGGCAACGCCGGGGAGGCGGAAGGAGAGGATGCCGGCACGGCGGGGACGGGCCGTCTCGGAGAGCACCTCGGCCCCCGCGGAGCGCACGGCGTCGAGCAGCTCGTCGATCCGCGCGGCGACCGCGGACTCGATCGCCGGGACCCCCGCGGACTCCACGATGCCGAGCGCCGCGGCGAGGGCGGCGGCCGCGACCGGGCTGAGGTTCGTGAGGCTGAAGCGGCGCGCCCCGGCGGCGGGCGGGTGCTCGGCGCCGTCGAAGAGGGCGACGTCCTCCACGCCCGTCCACCCGGTGAGGGTGGGGGCGAGCCGTTCGAGCGCGCGGTCGGAGAGCGCCGCGAAGCCCGTGGACCAGCCGGCGCGCAGCCACTTCTGGCCGCCCGCGACGACGACGTCGGCCGCCTGCCAGGGCATGTCCGCGACCCCGAAGCCCTGGATGGCGTCGACGACGAGCAGCCGGTCGGGCCCGATGACGTCGCGGATCGCGGCGAGGTCCGCGCGGTGGCCGGTGCGGAAGTCGACGGCGCTGAGGGAGACGGCGGTGACGTCGGCGGTGAGCGCGTCCCGGACGGCCTCCGGGGTGGGCCGGCCGTGCAGCCAGCGGGGCTCGGCCAGGCCCGCTGCGGCGGTGCGCCGCCAGGGGTAGTGGTTCGCGGGGAAGTCGCCCTCGGGGACGAGGACGGTGCCGGAGGGCACGCCGAAGGCGGCCTGGAAGAGCCCGGTGGTCGTGTTGGGCAGCAGCACGGTGTGGTCGGGGTCCGTGCCGGCCAGCCGGGCGGCGGACGCGCGGGCGCGGGCGTCGGCCCGCATGAGGTCGTCGACGGTGGTGTGGTCGGCGCGGGCGGAGCGGCCCAGCGCGTCGGCGGTCGCGTCGAGCACGGCGCGCGAGGGCGGCCCGTAGCGGGCGAAGTCGAGATAGCCCGCCGGAGCGTCGAAGAGGCCGGCGTAGCCGGAGGTCGCGTCGTCCATCGGGGTTGCGCTCCTGTCCGCGGGGCGGCGCGGGAGGCACCGGGAACCCGCCGTTCGTTCCACTTCCGTCAGCGCTGGCGACAATACGCAGGTGGATATGCGGGTGGAGCAGGTGGACCAGGAGGACACGTCCGTGAGCGTGGCGGGGACGGTGGACCCGGACGCGGAGCGGCGCCGCGGGGTACGGCGGATGAAGCTGATCGCGACCGGCTTCCTCGCGGTCGCGACGGCCGTCTACGCCCTGGCGAAGTGGGCGGACGCGCGCGGGTCGGGCGCGTGGGCGGGCTACGTCGCGGCCGCGGCCGAGGCGGGCATGGTCGGCGCGATGGCCGACTGGTTCGCGGTGACGGCGCTCTTCCGGCACCCGCTGGGCCTGCCCATCCCGCACACCGCGATCATCCCCACCAAGAAGGACGCGCTGGGCGCGAGCCTCGGTGACTTCGTGGGGGAGAACTTCCTGTCCGCGGAGGTCGTGCGGGCCCGGCTGCGGGCGGTCGGCGTCGGTGCCCGGCTCGGTGCGTGGGTGTCGGAGCCGGCCAACGCCGACCGTGTCACCGAGCAGGCCGCGGCGACCCTGCGGGGCCTGCTGACCGTGCTGCGCGACTCCGACGTCCAGGCCGTGGTGAGCGAGGCGATCACCCGGCGGGCCGCGGGCCAGGAGGTCGCCCCGGCGCTCGGCAAGCTCCTGGAGCGTACGGTCGCGGACGGCGGCCACCGGCGGCTGGTGGACCTGGTGTGCGTACGCGCCAGGGACTGGCTGGTGGAGCACTCCGACTCCGTCATGGCCGCCGTCCAGGGCGGCGCGCCCGGCTGGACCCCGCGCTTCGTGGACCGCAAGGTCGGCGAGCGCGTCTACAAGGAGCTGCTGCGCTTCGTCACCGAGATGAACGAGTCGCCCGAGCACCCCGCGCGCGGCGCCGTCGACCGCTTCCTGCGCGACTTCGCCGGGGAACTGCAGGACGACCCCGACACGCGCGGGCGTGTCGAGCGGCTCAAGAACGACCTGCTGGGCCGCCCCGAGGTGCAGGAGCTGATCGCCTCGGTGTGGGGGTCGGTGCGCGCCATGACGGTCGCCGCCGCCGAGGACGAGCACAGCCAGCTGCGGACCCGCACGCGCGCCTCGCTGCTCACCCTCGGCCGCCGGATGTCCGCCGAGCCGCGGCTGCGCGAGAAGGCCGACGGCTGGCTGGAGGACGCGGCGGTCTACCTCGTCACCACCTACCGCGACCAGATCACCGCGCTCATCAGCGAGACCGTCGCCGGCTGGGACGCGGAGCAGACCTCCCGCAAGGTCGAGGCGCACGTCGGGCGCGATCTGCAGTTCATCCGTATCAACGGCACGGTCGTCGGGGCGCTGGTGGGCCTGCTCATCTACGCCGTGTCCCAGCTCGTCGGAGGGTGAACCGCGCCGGGGTGAACCGCGCCGTCCCGTCCGACGTCTGGGCGTACCGCGGTGGCGGTACGCCTCCCCAGTCCAGCCCGTGAACAGGGCTTGCGCTGGTCCGCTGCCGGTCGGAGGATCGGACAGACATCCGATGACACCTCCGCGTGCGCCGTCCTCCGCCGCGGACACCCTAGGCATTACGGAGTAACCCTGTGAAGCTGCTGCGAGTCGGACCCGCCGGGGCGGAGCGCCCTGCCCTGCTCGACCGGGACGGGGTCGTCCGCGACCTCTCCGGGCTCGTCCCCGACATCGACGGCGCGCTGCTCGCCGACGCCGGCGCCCTCGCCCGGGTCGCGGCCGCCGACCCCGCCGCGCTCCCCGTGCTCGACTCCTCCCTGCGCGTCGGGCCGCCGCTCACCGGCATCGGCAAGATCGTCTGCATCGGCCTCAACTACCACGACCACGCCGCCGAGACGGGCGCCCAGCCGCCCGCCGAGCCGGTCGTCTTCATGAAGGCGCCCGACACCGTCGTCGGCCCCGACGACACCGTGCTCGTGCCGCGCGGCAGCACCAAGACCGACTGGGAGGTCGAACTCGCCGTCGTCATCGGCCGCGAGCTGCGGTACGCGGCGAGCCACGAGGAGGCGCTCGCCGCCGTCGCCGGATACGCCGTCGCGCACGACGTGTCCGAGCGCGAGTTCCAGATCGAACGCGGCGGGCAGTGGGACAAGGGCAAGAACTGCGAGACCTTCAACCCGCTCGGCCCCTGGCTCGTCACCGCGGACGAGATCCCCGACCCGCAGGCGCTCCCGCTGCGGCTGTGGGTCAACGGCACGCTGCGGCAGGACGGTTCGACCCGCGACCAGATCTTCCCGGTCGCGGAGGTCGTCCGCTACCTCAGCCACTTCATGACCCTCTACCCGGGTGACGTCATCAACACCGGCACGCCCGCCGGCGTCGCCCTCGGCCGGCCCGAGCCCCGCCCGTACCTCCGGCCGGGCGACACGGTCGAGCTGGCGATCGAGGGGCTGGGGCGGCAGCGGCAGGTGCTGGCTTCGGCGTAGGGGGCGCATGCCCCGCCGGGGGGGGGCGGTTCGCCGCTCCCCCTTGGCGGGGGCCGAGCGCGCGGTTCCCCGCGCCCCTGGGGGGGGGTGCCACTTGCGGTGGGCGGTTCGCCGTTCTGCCGGTGGGGGCTGGTCGCGCAGTTCCTCGCGCCCCTGGGGGGTGCCGCTTGCGGTGGCGGTTCGCGTTTCTGCCGGTGGTGGGTTGCTCGCGCAGTTCCCCGCGCCCCCGGGTTGCCCGGCGGGGCATCGCGCACTCCGTGCGGGGGTGGGGTCGGGTGCCACTCCGGGGGTACCTCCTCGGAATGCGCGTCTGGCCTCTCCCGCGTCCGGTGAACGGCGGGGTGCGCATTCCTGCGGGGGCACCCCCGGATCGTCCCCCTCCCGGTGTCTCGTGGGCGGCTGCCTGCCGGTGGGGGTGAAGTCCTTCAGGGAGTGCGGTTCGCCCCCGACGGCGAATGCGCCCCACAGGTGGACCGTCAGTCGACGTCGTATCTGCACGGGTGGTGGGGGTGGGAACACCCCGCGCCGCCAGGCGCGGGCACCCGCGGCGGCGGGTCAGCCGCCTACGCACCCCCGGGCGGGCACCGCCCGACGCGGCCCCCGCGGCGGGCAGCCGCCAGCCCCACCGCAATCGGCACCGCCCGGGCGCGCCGCCCAAGCGCGGGCACCCCGGCGGCGGGTCAGCCGCAAACGCACCCCGGGCGGGCACCGCCCGAGGCGTCCCCCGCGGCGGGGCAGCCGCAAGCCCCACCGCAATCGGCACCGCCCGGGCGCGGCGCCGTCAGGGGCAGGGAGGCGTCAGGAAGCGGGTGAGGGCGTCCACCAGGAGGGCGTGGTCCTCGACCTGGGGGAGGCCGGAGACGGCGGCGACGCCGATGACGCCGGCCCCGGCGACGCGGAGGGGGAAGGCCCCGCCGTGGGCGGCGTAACGGGCGGGGTCGAGGTGGGACACGGCCTCGAACGTCGTGCCCTTCGCGCGGAAGCGCTCGCCCACCGCGAGCGAGGAGGTCCCGTAGCGCAGGACGACGCGGGACTTGCGGTCGAGCCATTCGTCGTTGTCGGGGGCGGTGCCCTCCAGGGCGCAGTGGAAGAGCCGCTGTTCCCCCCGGCGGATGCCGATGGCGACAGCGGCGTCCCGTTCGCGCGCGAGGTCGACGAGGAGGCAGCCGAGCCGCCAGGCGTCGTCGTGGGTGAAGCGGGGCAGGACGAGGTCGCGCTCCTGTGCGGCGAGTTCGGCGGGGTCGACGAGGTGGGTGGGGGTCACAGCGTCACCGCCTGGCCGGTGAGGGCGGACTGGCGGGCCGCCTCGATGACCTCGATGGTGGCCGCGGCCTCCCGGGCGGTGACGGGCGGGGGAGTGCCGTCCCGCAGGGCGGTCGCGACGGCGGCGTAGAAGGCCGGGTAGTCGCCGGGTTCGGAGGGGACGGGACGGGCGGCCTCGTCGGTGCCGGCGGTGCCCCAGGCGTCCTCGGGTTCGGCGCCCCAGCCGGTGCCCTCGCCGGGGCGCCGGCCCTCACGGAGGGCCGCTTCCTGGGGGTCGAGGCCGTAGGTGACGTAGCCGCCGATGCTGCCGAGCACGCGGAAGCGCGGGCCGAGGCGGGAGGCGGTGGCGCTCATCCACAGGTGGGAGCGGACGCCGTTGCGGTGGGTGAGGGCGATGAAGTCGTCGTCGTCCGCGGCGGCGGCGGGCCGCCGTACGTCCGATTCGGCGTAGACCGTGCGGACGGGGCCGAAGAGGGTGAGGGCCTGGTCGACGAGGTGGCTGCCGAGGTCGTAGAGGAGGCCGCCGATCTCCCCGGGGTCGCCGGATTCGCGCCAGCCGCCCTTGGGCTGCGGGCGCCACCGCTCGAAGCGGGACTCGAAGCGGTGGATCTCGCCCAGTTCGCGGTGTGCCAGGAGTTCGCGCAGGGTGAGGAAGTCGCTGTCCCACCGGCGGTTCTGGAAGACGGTCAGCAGCAGGCCGCGGTCCTCGGCGAGCGCGGCCAGAGCGCGGGCCTCGGCGGCGGTCGCGGCGAGCGGTTTGTCGACGACGACGGGCAGGCCCGCTTCGAGGGCGGCGGTGGCGAGCGGCACGTGCGTGCGGTTGGGGGACGCGATGACGACGAGGTCGAGTTCGGCGGCGCGCGGCCACAGCTCGTCGGCGGTCTCCGCGAAGGTGACCCCCGGATGCCCGGCGCGCGCCTGCGCGCGCCGCTCGCGGTTGCCGGTGACGATGGTGTCGAGGTGCAGCCCGGGGGTGGCGGCGATCAGCGGGGCGTGGAAGAACGAGCCGGCCGGGCCGTAGCCGACCAGGGCGACGCGGAGGGGGGCGGCGGTGGTCATGCAGCTCACTTTGGCAACAGTGTTGCCGAAGTGCAAGCGCGCGCCACAATGAGGGGGTGATGACGCCTTCGGACCGCGGGTACCCGCCGCGTACGGCCGCCCGCCCGGGGGACGCGGCCGGCGGTGCGCGGGGCGGGCTCAACCTGCCCGGGCTGCGCAGCCACAACGCCGCGGTCGTGCTCGGGCTGCTGCGGGAGGCCGCGGGCGGTCTCAGCCGGCCGGAGCTGGCCGCGCGGACGGGGCTCACGCCGCAGGCGGTCAGCAAGATCACCGCCAGGCTGCGGGCGGAGGGCCTGGTCGAGGAGGCGGGGCGGCTCGCTTCCACCGGGGGCAAGCCGCGGACCGAGCTGCGGCTCGCGGCGGGGGCCGGCTACGCGGTCGGGGCGCATCTGGACGGGGAGGCGCTCACCGCCGTCGTCGCCGATCTCGCCGGGCGCACCGTCGCCGAGCACGCCGTGCCGCTCGACCTCGGGCCGCCCGTGCCGGAGGGGCTCGCCGCGATGGAGCGCGAGCTGCGTGCCGCCGCGGTGCTCGCGCCCGGCCGGGTGCTGGGCGTGGGTGTCGGCATCCGCGGCCCGCTCGACCACCGCACCGGCACCCTGCACGGCGTCACGGGCTACCCGCACTGGTCGGGGTGCGTGCTGCGGGAGGAGCTGGAACGGCGGCTCGGGCTGCCCGTCGCCGTCGACAAGAACACGAACGCCGCGGCGCTGTCCGTCCTGGTGGCGGAGGCCGGGCCGGGCGGCGGCTCGTTCGCGTACCTCCACCTGGGGACGGGGCTCGGGGCGGCGCTCGTCCTCGGCGGTGAGCTCTACCGGGGCGGGGCCGCGGGGGCGGGGGAGTTCGGGCACCAGGTGGTGCAGCTGGACGGGCCGCCGTGCAGGTGCGGGCGGCGCGGCTGCCTGGAGGCCCTGTGCCTGGCCGCCGCGGCCCGCGGTGACACGGGCCGGGCCGCGTACCTGCTCGGGGTGGGGGCGGCGAACCTGGTGGCGCTGCTGGACGTCGACCGCATCGTCCTGGGCGGCCGTACGGTCCTGGCCGCGCCGGACGCCTTCCGCTCCGGCGTCGCCGCCGCGGTCGCCCCCGTCCCCGTCACGTCCGCCGCCCCCCGCGCCACCGCCGAGGGCGCCGCCCTCCTCGCGCTCGCCCCCTTCTTCGCCACCGCCGCCCTCCCCTGACGGGCGCGGGCCCGGACCGGCTTCCGCCCCGCCGGCAGCTGACGTCCCACCAGGCCGCCCAGCAGCCGAGACGGCCGGGGCGGGGCTCCTCCGCCCCGGTTACGCTGGGGCACCACGCAGGCCATGACGACAGGAGAACGACCGGTGTCGACCCGCAAGCCCATCGACTCGTGGCTCACCGACATGGACGGCGTGCTCATCCACGAGGGCACCCCGATCCCCGGCGCAGACGCCTTCCTCAAGGGGCTCAAGGAGTCCGGCAAGCCCTTCCTGGTGCTGACCAACAACTCCATCTACACCCCGCGCGACCTGCACGCCCGGCTGTCCCGGATGGGCCTGGACGTGCCGGTGGCCAACATCTGGACGTCCGCGCTCGCCACCGCGAAGTTCCTCGACGACCAGCGCCCCGGCGGCACCGCGTACGTCATCGGCGAGGCGGGCCTGACCACCGCGCTGCACGACGTCGGCTACGTCCTCACCGACCACGACCCCGACTACGTCGTGCTCGGCGAGACGCGCACCTACAGCTTCGAGGCGCTCACCAAGGCCATCCGGCTGATCCGCGGCGGCGCCCGCTTCATCGCCACCAACCCCGACGAGACCGGCCCCTCGACCGAGGGCGTGCTGCCCGCGACGGGTTCGGTGGCCGCGCTCATCACCAAGGCCACCGGCCAGGACCCGTACTTCGTCGGCAAGCCCAACCCGCTGATGATGCGCGCCGGGCTCAACGCGATCGGCGCGCACTCCGAGACCAGCGCGATGATCGGCGACCGCATGGACACCGACGTGCTGGCCGGGCTGGAGTCGGGCATGACGACCTTCCTGGTGCTCACCGGGCTCACGGCGGTGCCGGACATCGAGCGCTACCCGTTCAAGCCGTCGCGTGTGGTCAACTCCATCGCCGATCTGGTCTCCGAGATCTGATCACGCCGTGTAGTGACCGGGTCACCCTGATGGACCTGCGAGCGTGCGGGCCGGGGCGTCCGCGGGGATCTTCGTAAGTACCGGGTGCGAGTCCCCGCCCGGCCGAGCGGAGGTCCCCATGTTTGGTCTGAAAATGCCCGTCGTCGCCGCCGCCGGTGCTCTCGGCGTGCTCGCCCTGGGGGGCGTGACCGGGCTGCCGAAGCAGGCTCTCGCGGACGAGGGGGGAGGTGGGGCGTCCTCGTCGTCCTCCTCGTCGTCGGCGGCGTCGTCCTCGGCGTCGGCGTCCGGGATGGACGTCTCGCCCGCGACGGTCGCGCCCGGCGGGGTCGTCAACCTGCACCTGAAGGCCTCCTGCAAGGCGGGCGCGACGGCGCAGGCCAGCGCCGAGGTGTTCGTGGACGCGGTGACCCTCGCGCCCGCCGGGGACGGCTGGGACGGCACGGCCTTCATCAAGTCCGACGCGACGGACGGCTCCTACTCCGTCTCCGTCCGGTGCAACGGCTCCACCAGTTCCGCGTCCGCGACCGTGACGGTCACCAGCGGCGGCGGTGGCGGCCACTCCCCGCTGGTGCCCGTCAACCCCGTCCCCGCAGGCGGCGGCGGCACCGCGAAGGTCCTCACCCACGGCGGTCCGGCGCAGCTCGCCGCCGGCCCCGCCGCCGCCGGCACCAGCACCGGCCCGCTGCTCGTCACCGGCGCCGTGGCGGCGGCCGGCGTCGCCGGGCTGGTCGTCCACCGGCGCCGCGGCGCCGCCCGCGGCTGAACGGCATGGCGGAGGGGGCGGACGGCAACGGCAGGACCTGGGCCACCGCGGTCGTCGTCCTGGTCCTGCTGGCCGCGTGGCTGCTCGGCCACGGCGGCCACCTGCCCGGCACCACCGCGCCGCCGGGCGGCCGCGACCTCGCCGCCGCGGCCGCCGACCACCCCCCGCAGGTCTACGCCGCCCACGTGCCGCTGCGCGCCGCCGTCCCGACGCGTATCGACATCCCGTCCGCCGGTATCCACGCCGGGCTCGTCGCCCGCGGCCTCAAGGACGGCGCCGTCGACCCGCCCCCGTACTCCACCCCGGACGTCGCGGGCTGGTACCGCGGCGGCCCGGCTCCCGGCGCGTCCGGCGCGGCCGTCATCGTCGGCCACGTCGACACCGAGACGCAGCCTGCCGTCTTCTACGGCCTGAGCACGGTCACCCGCGGCGCCCTCGTCTCCGTGACCCGCGACGACGGCACGGTCGCCGATTTCGCCGTCGAGGCCGTCGAGACCGAGGAGAAGGCGCATTTCGACGCCCACCGCGTCTACGGCTCCGCGGGCCGCCCCGAGCTGCGCCTCATCACCTGCGGCGGCTCCTTCGACGAGACCGCCCAGACGTATTCGGCGAACGTCGTCGTCTACGCGGCACTGACCGGCTCGCACCGGGCCTGAGCGCCCGCGGCCGTGCGGTAGAACGGACCCCATGCGCCCTGGCCCCGGAGAGGTCCTGCACTTCTCGGAAGACCCCACGATCACCGTGTTCCACCCGCACGTCGCGGCCACCGCCCAGCAGCCCGGGGCGTACGTCTGGGCCGTCGACGACGCCAGGTGCCCCGACTATTGGTTCCCCCGCCAGTGCCCGCGCGCGATGGCCTGGACCCTCCCGACCACCACCCCCGCCGACCGGGAGCTCGTCCTCGGCCCGGGCGGCGGCGAGCGCGTCCACGCCGTCGAGTACGCCTGGCTGCCCCGCCTGACGGCCGTCCGGCTCTTCGCCTACCGCCTCCCCGCGGCCCTCTTCCGCCCCTTCGGCACCCCCGTCCCGCACGCCCACGTCGCCACCACCTCCGTGGAGCCGCTCGGCCCCCCGGAACCCGTCGGGGACCTGCTCCGCCTCCACGAGGCCGCGGGGATCCAGCTGCGCGTCCTCCCCGCGCTGCACGCCTTCTGGTCGGCGGTGACGGCCACGACCCTCGGCTTCAGCGCGATCCGCCTGCGCAACGCGGGCCGGGGGCCGGACGCAGTCCCCCGGGCCGGCGGCTGAGGGCGGGCCCCGGGCGCGAGCCCTACGGGGGACCCGGCACGGACGCCGAGCCGTCGAGGAGGCCGAGCGCGAGGTCGGCGACCCGGAGGCGCCGGGCGCGGGCGTGCGCGCGCAGCAGGTCGAAGGCGGCGTCCACGGACACGTGGAAGCGCTCGGCGAGCAGGCCCTTGGCCTGCTCCACCGGCACCCGCGTGTCCAGCGCGGTCTGGAGCTGGGCGGCGAGGCGCGCGTGGTGGCGGCGGGTCCGCCGCTGGAGGACGCCGAGGGCGGCGGCGCCGGCCAGCGCGCGGGCGACGTCCGCGCGGTCCGGGTCCAGCGGTCCGGGCACCGCCCGGAAGAGGACGAGCGCCCCCACCGTCTCCTTGCCGTGCCGCAGGGGGAGGGCGAGGACGGCGCGGTAGCCCGCGCGCAGCACCCGCCGTGCGTACTCGGGCGGGAAGGCGCCCGGCCCGCGCTCCAGGTCGGGGGCGGCCGCTTCCGCCCCCTCGTGGAAGCTGCCGGGCCCGGGCCCCTGCCCGGCGAGCAGCCGCGCCGGCTCGCAGGACGCGCCCACGACCCGCAGGTCGCCGTCCTCCCCGGCGAGGAGCACGCCCGCCGCGGCGACGCCGGCCAGCCGCGGCAGCCGGGCGGCGAGCAGCCGCAGCGGCGCGTCGTCCCCGGCCTCGTCGTCGAGGCCGTCCCCGAGCCCGAGGAGCGTGTCCGCGAGCAGCCGCTCCCGGCCCGCCGCCCCGCCCCGCGAACCGGCGCCCGCCGCCCCGCCCCGCGATCCCGCCTCGTCCCGCCCCGCGGGTGACCCCCACCCGTCCGGCAGATCTATGTGCACGCCGTTCCCCTTCCCCCGTCGGACCGGCTCCGGCCTTGAGTATTGCCGCTGACCGGCGCCGTCCGCCTCCGTCGCAGGACGGAGAAGGACGGGCCGCGGGCGGCGCGGCAGCAGGCGGAGCCCGCGCGGCACGCGCCGCCCGCGCATATCCTCGCCAAAGGTGTGAAAGGAATGTTTCTCCGCCAGGTCCGGCCCCCTCCGGGGCCGCCCGCCGAGGAGGTCCCGATGCCCGTGCTGCAACCGAAGGGCGGCGCCGCGCTGCGGCCGTCCCCGCCGGGGGAGGCCGCGCCGGACCGGGTGGTGGAGACGCTCGCGGGCGGGACACCCGCCGAACTGCGGACCGGCCTCGTCCGGCTGCTGGGCGAGGACCGGGTCCGCACGAGCCTCACCGACCTGGTGGCGTACGCGTCGGACGCGAGCCCGTACCGCTTCGTGCCGCAGGCGGTGGTGGTGCCCAGGAGCGTGCAGGACGTCGTGCGGCTGCTGGGCTTCGCCCGCTCCGAGCGGCGCCACCTGGTCTTCCGGGCCGCGGGCACGAGCCTGAACGGGCAGGCGCAGGGCGAGGACGTCCTCGTCGACGTGCGCCGCCACTTCACCGGCGTGGAGGTGGAGGCGGACGGCGACCTGGTCCGCGTCCTGCCCGGCACGGTGCTGGCCCGCGTCAACGCGGCGCTCGCCCGGCACGGGCGGGTGCTGGGGCCCGACCCGGCGAGTGCGAGCGCCGCGACCGTCGGCGGGGTCCTCGCCAACAACGCGTCCGGGATGACCGCGGGCACCGCCCGCGACTCCTACCGCACGGTCGCGTCGCTGACGGTCGTCCTGCCGAGCGGCACGGTGGTGGACACCGCCGACCCGGACGCGGACGCGGCGCTCGCCGCCGACGAGCCGGACATCTACCAGGGCCTGCTGGACCTGCGCGACGAGATCGAGGGCGACGCGGAGCTGACCGCCCGCATCCGGGCGAAGTTCGCGGTCAAGAACACCAACGGCTACCGGCTGGACGCCTTCCTGGACGCGGACAGCCCCGTCCAGATCCTGCGCGGCCTGATGATCGGCTCGGAGGGCACCCTCGGCTTCGTCGCCGAGGCGGTCTACCGGACGCTGCCGCTGCTCCCGGCCGCCTCCGCGGGCCTGCTGTTCTTCCCGTCGCTGCCCGCCGCGGCCGCCGCCGTACCGCACTTCGCCCAGGCGGGGGCGGAGGCGGTGGAGCTGATGGACGGCAACGTGCTGCGGGCGGCGACCGCGGTGCCGGGCGTGCCGAAGGAGTGGGCGCGGCTGCCGGAGAGCTGCGCGGCGCTGCTGGTCGAGTTCCGGGCCGCGGACGACACGCAGCTCGCCGCGTACGAGCGGGCAGCCGGGCACGTCTGCGCCGACCTGGGGCTCGTCCCGCCCGTACCGGCGGGGGAGGGCTACGGCGGCTTCACGCGGGACCGGGAGCGGATCGCCGCGCTGTGGCGGGCGCGGACGGCCTTCGTCACGGCGGTCGGCGGGGCGCGCCCGTCCGGCACCACCCTCGTCACCGAGGACTTCGCCGTGCCGCCCGCCCGGCTCGCCGAGGCCTGCGAGGAACTCCTCGCCCTCCAGCGGCGGCACGGCTTCGACGCCGCCGTCGCGGGCCACGCCGCACACGGCAACCTGCACTTCCTGCTCACCTTCGACGCCTCCCGCCCCGAGGACGTCGAGCGCTACGGCGCCTTCATGGCCGACTTCTGCCGCACCGTCACCGAGCGCTTCGACGGCTCCCTGAAGGCCGAGCACGGCACCGGCCGCAACATCGCGCCCTTCCTGGAGCAGGAGTGGGGGCCCGCGGCGACCGCGCTGATGTGGCGGGTCAAGGCGCTGCTCGACCCGCAGGGCGTGCTCGCCCCGCACGTGGTCCTGGACCGCGACCCGCGCGGCCACCTGCGCGGCCTCAAGACGATCCCGGCCATCGAGCCGGTCGCGGACGCGTGCATCGAATGCGGCTTCTGCGAGCCCGTCTGCCCCAGCCGCGACCTGACCACCACCCCGCGCCAGCGCATCGTGCTGCGCCGCGAGATGCTGCGCCAGGGCGCCGGCTCCGCCGTCCTCGGCGCCCTGCTGGACGGGTACGGCTACGCGGCCGTCGACACCTGCGCCGGGGACTCCGGCTGCAAGCTGGCCTGCCCGGTCGGCATCGACACCGGCGCGCTGATGAAGGCCTTCCGGCACGCCCGGCACGGCCGCGCCCAGGAGCGCGCCGCCGCGTCCGCCGCCCGGCACTGGCGGGCGGGCGAGCGCACCGCCCGCGGCGCGGTCGCCGCCGCCGGCGCCGTACGGGACAGGGTCGGGGACCGGCCGCTGACGGCGGCCACGTCGCTGGCGCGGCGGGCGGCGGGCCGGGAGCTGGTGCCGGAGTGGCTGCCGGAGATTCCCGGCGCCGCGCCGGGCGCCCTGCCCCGCACGGCGAGGGACGGCGCCACCGCCGTCTACTACCCGGCGTGCGTCAACCGCATCTTCGGCCCCGCCGACGAGGGCGCGGGCTGGCTGCCGAGGGCGCTGGTCACCGTCTCGGCCCGCGCGGGCCTTCCGGTGTGGATACCCCCCGACGTCACGGGCACGTGCTGCGCCACCATCTGGCACTCCAAGGGCTACGCGGCCGGCAGCGCGCTCATGGCCAACCGCGCCGTCGAGCACGCCTGGGCGTGGACCGGGGGCGGCCGGCTCCCCGTGGTCGTGGACGCGACCTCCTGCACGCTCGGGCTCGCCCGCGAGATCGTCCCCCACCTCACCGAGGCCAACCGCGAGCTGCACCGCGAGCTGACCTTCCTGGACTCCACGGTGTGGGCCGCCGAGCACGTCC
Organism: Streptomyces sp. NPDC020983; assembly: GCF_044333485.1. Taxonomy (NCBI): domain Bacteria; kingdom Bacillati; phylum Actinomycetota; class Actinomycetes; order Kitasatosporales; family Streptomycetaceae; genus Streptomyces; species Streptomyces sp. NPDC020983. Next base: position 135,386 of record NZ_JBIRRA010000004.1, read on the forward strand.
TGCCCCGGCTCACCGTGACCGCGCCGCTGGACTCCGCCGTCCTCCACCCCACGTGCTCCGCCCAGCACCTCGGGGCCCCCGTGCCCGCGCTCGCCGCCGTCGCCGCGGCCCTCGCCCGCGAGGTCGTCACCCCCGACGACGCCGGGTGCTGCGGTTTCGCCGGCGACCGCGGCATGCTCCACGAGGAGCTGACCGCGGCCGCGACCCGGCCGGAGGCCGACGAGGTCGCCGCCCGCCCGTACGGGGCGTACCTGTGCGCCAACCGCATGTGCGAGGTCGGCATGGCGCGGGCGACGGGCGAGCCGTACGAGTCGGTGATCCTCGCCCTGGAACGGGCGACGCGCTGAGCAGCGGCCGGGCTCCCGCCGGGGCTCCCGGCCGCCGCCCGTACCGCACGCGGACGCCTGACGCGGCGCGGGCGGCCCGGCCCGCGCGGCACGCGGCCTGCCCGGGCGGCCGCTACGCCGGCAGCGGCGGATCCGGGGGGTGGACGGGCAGGGGGCGGGGCTGGGGGGTGAGGAGAAGCAGGACGACGTCGTCGGAGAGGGAGCCGCCCGCGTGGCGGAGGAGGTCCGCGAAGACGCGCTCGACCGCCGCGTCGAGATCGTGCCCGGCGGCGGCCACGAGGGGCCCGACCCGTTCGGCCAGCGGGTAGAAGGTGCCGTCGAGCGGGCTGCGCGCCTCGATCACACCGTCGGTGCACAGCACCAGCACGTCCCCCGCGGCGAGCGGGACCCGCCACGCGACGGGCCCGGCGTCGCCCGGCACGAGGTCGGCGAGGCCCAGCGGCGCCCACGGCTCGGGCGGGTCGAGCGTCTCGACCCGCCCGTCGCGCGCGACCCGCAGCGGCGCCACGTGCCCGTAGTGCAGCAGTTCGACGGAGCCCGGCGTGTCGAACTGCGCGAAGAGCGCGGTGATGAAGTCCCCGGTGCTGACGTGCCGCCCCACGCTGGTGTCGACCCGCCGGGCGACGGTGTCGAGCCCGCCCTCGTCGAACGCGGCCTCGCGGAAGGCGCCGAGCACGACCGCCGAGGTCTGCACCGCGGGCAGGCCCTTGCCGCGCACGTCGCCGATGAGGGCCCGCACCCCGTGCGGGGTTTCGAGCACCGCGTAGAGGTCGCCGCCGATCTGCGCGGCGTCCGCGGCGGACACGTACCGGACGGCGAGCCGGACGGGGCCGACGCGCGGCGCGGGCGGCCGCATCAGGGCGTGCTGCGCGGCCTCGGCGACGGACGCGATGGCGGTGAAGGCCTTGGCGCCCGTCTCCCGCCGCCACGCGATGTAGACGCTGAAGAGGCTGACGAGCGCGTACGCGAAGGCCTGGCCGAAGAAGACGTCGTGGTCGGGGATGTCGGTGATGCCGTCGTAGGGGGCGAGCGCGGCCTGGACGAGCAGGCCGAGCACGCCGACGAAGGCCGTCCTGCGCCAGGTGACGGTGATCGCGGCGAGCGGAGGGGCGACGACGATGCCGGGGGTGAGGAAGTGGTCCTGCCCGGCGATCAGGTCCGCGACGACGACCAGCCCGATGGAGGCCAGCGGCAGCGACAGGCCCATGCGGGCCAGGTACTCGCCCTCGACCCGCTGGAGGGCCTTCCGCAACCAGACAATCTTCACATGGTGAACCTATCCGCCCGTACCCGCGGCCGTCAGCTACGCCCGGGGTGATCGACACCGCTCCCTTCCGGAACGGCCCGGAGGGGCACCCGGTTCCCGTGCGGCCCATGTGACGGCACGTCACCCGGTACTGAGGGGGCGTCATGTGTTGCGCCGGGTGAAGTTTCTGCGACAGATGGGGGCGACGGGGTGGCAGGGACCGGGGCCGCCTCCCTACGGTCGACGTGTCCCTGTCACTTCATCACGTCCCGCACGGGAGGACACTCGGTGCGAAAGAGCCTGCTCGCGACCGCCACCGCCGCCGTACTCGGCTACCTGCTGGTGATCCCCGCGTCCGCCGCGTCCGCCGGACCCGGCGCGCCCGGTATCGGCGACCCGTACTACCCCACGTACGGGAACGGCGGTTACGACGTCTCCCACTACGACCTCGACCTGCGCTACCGGCCCGCGACCGACACCCTCTCCGGCACGGCCACCATCCGGGCCACCGCCACCCAGGGCCTCACCTCCTTCGACCTGGACTTCGCCCTCACGGTCGGCAAGGTCACCGTCGACGGCCGCCCCGCGCGCTTCGCGACCTCCGGGGAGCAGGAACTCGTCGTCACCCCCGGACGCACCCTCCCGCGCGGCCGCCCCTTCACCGTCACCGTCACGTACTCCGGCGTGCCCTCCGCCGTGCAGCGCTACGGGTTCACGTCCTGGCAGCGCACCGCGGACGGCGGGGTCGCCGCCAACGAGCCCGAGTCGGCCTGGTGGTGGTTCCCCAGCAACGACCACCCGCTGGACAAGGCCACCTACGACGTGACCGTCCGCGTCCCCGAGGGCGAGCAGGCCATCAGCAACGGCCTGCTCGTGTCGCAGCGCACCGCGGGCGGCTGGACCGGCTACCACTGGCGGCAGGACGCCCCGCAGGCCACCTACCTCGCCACGCTCGCCGTCGGCCACTTCGACATCACCCGCAGCCGCACCCGCACCGGCGTGCCGGTCGTCAACGCCTACAGCACCGCACTGCCCGCCACCACGGCGGCCAACGCGCGCAAGGGGGTCGAGCAGACCGCGGACATCATCGACTTCCTCAGCACCTGGTTCGGCCCCTACCCCTTCGACGCGGCCGGCGGCTACGTCCCCGACGTCCCCTCGCACTTCTCCCTCGAAGCCCAGACCCGGGTCTTCTACAGCCCCGCGGTCTTCGCCACCGCCGACGGCAACGGCACCGTCGCGCACGAGCTGTCCCACCAGTGGTGGGGCGACGACGTCTCGCTGGAGCGCTGGTCCGACATCTGGCTGAACGAGGGCTTCGCCACGTACGGCAGCTGGCTGTGGTCCGAGCACCGGGGCGTCGCGACGACGCAGCAGATCGCCCGGCAGACGTACGACTCCCACCCGGCGGACGACCCCTTCTGGACGGTCGAGCCCGGCGACCCGGGGCCGGACAAGCAGTTCGACGACGCCGTCTACGACCGCGGCGCCGTCGCCATCCAGGCGCTCCGCACCACCATCGGCGACCCCGCCTTCCGCGCCCTCCTCAGGGCCTGGCCCGCGCAGCACCGCTACGGCAACGGCACGATCGCGCAGTTCCGCGCGCTGGCGGAGCGGCTGTCCGGCCGCGACCTCGGCGACTTCTTCACGACCTGGCTCTACACGCCCGCCAAACCGGCCACCCTGCCGGGCGCGTAAGCGGGCAGGCGCCCCCGGGCCGCCCCCCGGGGGCGGACCGCGCGGCCTTCCGCCGCCGCCAGCGGCGGAAGGCCGGGACGGGGGACGGGGCGGCCCGTGGGGCGGGAGGCGGTGGCGTGCGGGGGTGCGGCACCATGGGGGCCGGGCGACGGAAGGGGCCGGGGACGGTGGACGCGCTGCAGGCGGACTGCGAGGAGTGCTTCGGGCTGTGCTGCGTCGCCCTCACGTTCACGCGCTCCGCGGACTTCCCGCGGGACAAGGCCGCCGGCGAGGCGTGCGAGCACCTCGACGGCTCGCACCGGTGCGGGATCCACGCGCGGCTGCGGGACCGCGGTTACGCGGGCTGCACGGCCTACGACTGCTTCGGCGCGGGGCAGAAGATCTCCCGGCACACCTTCGGCGGGCGCGACTGGCGCGACGCCCCCGACGGAGGGCGGGCGATGTTCGCCGTGCTCCCGGTGGTGCGCCAGCTGCACGAGCTGCTGCGCTACCTCGCCGACGTCCGGGCACTGCCCGCGGCCGCGCGCCTGCACGCGGCGGCCGCGGCCGCCGCCGGGCGGGTCGAGGCGCTGAGCCTGGGCGGCGCGGACGAGCTGCTCGCCCTGGACGTCGCCGCCGAGCGCGCCCTGGTCGTGCCGGTGCTGCGGGAGGCCTCGGCGCTCGCCCGCGCCCGATTCCCGCGCGCCCGGTCCCTCGGCGGCGCGGACCTCATGGGGGCGAAGCTGCGCCGGGCCGACCTGCGCGGCGCGGAACTGCGCGGCGCCCTCCTGGTGGGCGCGGACCTGCGCGGCGCGGACCTGCGCTCCGCCGACCTGATCGGCGCGGACGTGCGGGGCGCCGATCTGCGCGGGGCGGACCTGCGCGGCGCGCTCTTCGTCACCGCGACCCAGCTCGGCGCGGCGGCCGGCGACGGGACGACCCGCCTCCCGGACGGCCTCGCCCGCCCCGCGCACTGGGCCTGATCCGCCCCGCGCGCGGACGGACGGCGAACGGAAGAAGGCCCGTACGCTGGGCGTACGGGCCTCGGTGGTGCGCCGCCAGGGACTCGAACCCCGGACCCGCTGATTAAGAGTCAGCTGCTCTAACCAACTGAGCTAGCGGCGCAACGAGGACAACTATACGTCCTCCGTGAGGGTGCTGATGACCACCCTTCCGGCGGATCGGTGCGGGCGGCTCAGATGCTCATCGACAGCAGGACGGGGGCGGCGCGCTCGTTGAGGGTGTCGACGGCCGGGCGCAGCCGGTGGGCCTTGGCGAGCGGCATCGACAGGGCCAGGCACGCCACCGTCTTGCCTATGGTGACGGGGATCGCGGCGCACACCGTGCCGACGGCGTACTCCTGGAGGTCGAGCGTGGGCACGCTCGCGGGCTGCCGCTCCAGCTTGGTGAGCAGGGCCCGGTCGTCGATCTCGGTACGCGAGGTGAAGCGGGCGGGGCGGTGCCGGGAGAGGTGCTCCAGCCGTGCCTTGTGGTCGAGCTGGGCGAGCAGGCACTTGCCGACGGCGCTGGCGTGGGCGGCCGAGCGGAAGTCGACCCACTCGTTGACCTTGGGGGCGTCCGGGCCGTCCGCGAAGTCGATGATGTTGACCTCGCCGTCGTCGTAGCGGCTGAAATACACCGCGGCGCCGACCTCGTCGCGCAGTTCGACGAGAATCGCCCGCAGTTTTTCGGCGAGCGCGCCGTCGTGGTTCGCGGCACCGAGCAGCACGAGGGATTCGCCGACGACGTAGCCGCCGCCGGGCAGGAATCCGAGATAGCGCTCGCGCCGCAGCATGGCGAGGAGCTGGTTGAGGTACGCGACGGGCACCCCGATCTCCCTGGCGAGCTGTTCGGCGGTGACGCCGTGCCGGTGCGAGTCGACGGCCTCCAGCACGCGCAGGGCGTGCTGGGCCGCGTAGACCGGCGCGGTCTGTCGGTGCTCAAGCGCCACGGTGGCCCCCTGCAGGTGTGACCGTTTGCGTCCTGGTCGTCGCTGCTGGTCACGACTCGGGCCCGGGTGTGGGTGGAGCCGGCAGTTCGACCGGATTCCACGATAACCCCAAAGGCGTTATCGGAAGAGGAGGTTGGCGGCTTCTTCCCGGGTTCTCAGGCGTATATGCAGGAAGGGGGCACGCTGGCATATGCCGTCGGCATTGCCCGATTTCCTGGTGCAGCGATTTCCGGCCGGGAACAACCCCGCGGCCGCTCCGGTTGTGCCTTTCCGGACCATTCCGCGCGCCCGGCGCGCGGCCGAGCGTGACGAGCGCCACGCACGAGCGACGAGGAGGCACCGGCTGTGGGTGACGAGCAGGCCCGGGCGGACGGCGGTAGGGACGGCGTGACGGGCGAGCGTGCGGACGGACGTGCGGGCGGCGGCAGGCAGCGGGAACGGCGCCCCGCCGGGCACGGGATCCGCGGAGCCGTCCACGGCACCGCGCCGGTGGTGCTGTCGGTCCTGGACCTGGCGACGGTCGGCGCGGGCTACACCGCCGCCGACGCCCTGCGCACCAGCGTGGAGCTGGCCAGGATCGCGGAGACGCGCGGCTACCACCGGATGTGGGTGGCCGAGCACCACTCGATGCCCGGCGTGGCCAGCTCCTCGCCCGCGGTCATTCTGGCCCACCTCGCCGCCCACACCCGCAGGCTGCGGCTGGGCTCGGGCGGGGTGATGCTGCCCAACCACGCGCCGCTGGTGATCGCCGAGCAGTTCGGCACCCTGGAGGCGCTCGCGCCCGGCCGGATCGACCTGGGCCTGGGCCGCGCGCCGGGTACGGACGGGGCGACGGCGGCGGCGCTGCGCCGGACGGAGGGCCTGCACGAGGGCGCCGACGACTTCCCGCAGCAGCTCGCCGAGCTGACCCGCTTCCTGGACGACGACTTCCCGCCCGGCCACCGCTTCGCGCGCATCCACGCGGTGCCCGGCCCCGTGCAGGGCAGCGCGGCGGGCGGGGTGCAGTCGCCGGACCGGCCGAGCATCTGGCTGCTGGGCTCGTCCGGCTTCAGCGCCCAGCTGGCCGGCGCGCTGGGGCTGCCGTTCTCCTTCGCGCACCACTTCTCCGGGCGCAACACCGTCCCGGCGCTCGCCCTCTACCGCGAGTCCTTCCGGCCCTCGGAGGTGCTGGACCGCCCGTACGCCTCGATCGGGGTGTCGGCGCTGGCGGCCGAGGATCCGGAGGAGGCCCGCCGCCAGGTGAAGGCGGTCGCGCTGGGGATGCTGCGGCTGCGGACGGGCCGGCCGGGCCTGACGCCGTCGCCGGAGGAGGCGGCCGCCTACTCCTTCAGCCCGATGGAGGAGGAGTTCGTGGGGAGCTGGACGAACGACGTCATCCACGGCGACCCGCAGACGGTACGGGCGGGGCTCGACGAGCTGGCCGCGCGGACCGGCGTGGACGAGATGGTGATCACCGCGAGCGCGCACACGCCGGCCGTCCGGCTGCGCTCCTACGAGCTCGTCGCGGACGCGTACGGCCTCCCGAAGGACGCCGGGGTGGAGGGGATCCCCCAGGAGGGCGCCGCCGCACGTTAATTGCCGGTAACCCGTGGCCCGGTGGTCCAACGCCGAACCGACCGCGGGCCCGGGCATCACGCAGGGTCAAAGCCGCTCGTCACCGCGCTGACGAGCGGCTTTGCTCATGTCGTGAACCCCGGGAGGGCCGCGCCGGGCCGGGAAATTGGTCTAGTCCTGGCTTTGGTTCAGACCATTGACGTGCACTTGATCAGAGGACTATCCATACCCCGCAGCCCCCTGTTGTTCCTCCTTCTCCCCCCGGAGGTTCTCGTGCAGTCCAGGAAGAGAGCGCTCGTGGCCGCGGCCACGAGCGCCGCGCTCGCCCTCGGCGCGCTGACCGCGCTCGTCGGCGGACTCGGCACCGCGCAGGCGCAGTCGTCGCCGGCGGCCCAGCCCGCCGCCGCGGCGGCGTCGTCGAGCGGCGGCGTCAACATCGCCTACTACGACCAGTGGAGCATCTACGGCAACGCCTTCTACCCCAAGAACCTCGACACCGAGGGCATCGCCGGCAAGCTCGACATCCTCAACTACTCGTTCGAGAACATCGACCCGACGAACCTCACCTGTTTCGAGGCCACGAAGGCGTCGGACTCCACGAACGAGAGCAACCCCAACGCCGGTGACGGCGCGGGCGACGCGTTCGCCGACTACCAGAAGTCCTTCGGCGCCGACATCAGCGTCGACGGTGTGGGCGACACCTGGAACCAGCCGCTGGTGGGCAACTTCAACCAGCTGAAGAAGCTCAAGGCGAAGTACCCCAACCTGAAGATCCTCGTCTCGCTGGGCGGCTGGACCTACTCGAAGTACTTCTCGGACGCCGCCGCGACCGACGCCAGCCGCAAGAAGCTGGTCAGCTCCTGCATCGACATGTTCATCAAGGGCAACCTCCCCGTGCAGGGCGGCTACGGCGGCACCGGCGCGGCCGCGAACATCTTCGACGGCTTCGACCTGGACTGGGAGTACCCCGGTTCGGCGGGCGGCCACGTGGGCAACCACTACAGCCCGAACGACAAGGCCGACTTCACGAAGCTGGCCCAGGAGTTCCGCACCGAACTGGACGCCTTCGGCGCGGCCAACGGCGGCCGGAAGATGCTGCTCACCGCGGCGATGCCGTCCGGCCAGGACAAGATCGCGAACATCGAGACCGACAAGATCGGGCAGTACCTCGACTACGCGAACATCATGACCTACGACATGCACGGCGCGTGGGACGCCACCGGTCCCACCAACTTCCAGGACCCGCTGTACGAGGCGCCCGGCGACCCGTCCAACCCCGTCGCCCCCGGCACCGAGAAGTACAGCGTCGACCACGCCGTCACGGCCTGGACGAAGGGCGACGCCGCCTACGGCATCCCCGGCGGCTTCCCCGCCGGCAAGATCACCATGGGCTACCCGACGTACTACCGCGGGTGGACCGGCGTGACCGCGGGCAGCAACCACGGGCTCTACCAGGCGGCTTCCGGGCCGTCCCAGGCGCGCGGGATCAGCCAGGTCGCAGGCACCGCGTACTACAAGGAGCTGACCGGAGTCGTCGACAACGCCGCCGACACCTTCTACGACCCGGCCACGCAGTCCAACTGGTTCTACAACGGCAACGAGTTCTGGACCGGACTCGGCGCCCAGGCGATCCAGGCCAAGGCGGACTACGCGCACTGCCACGGGCTCGGCGGCTCGATGATGTACTCGCTGCTCGACCTGGACCCGGCGGCCACCCTGTTCAACAAGATCGTCGCGGCCACGAAGGGCTCCACCTCGGGCTGCTCGTCCCCGACGACCCCGCCGACCACCCCGCCCACGACGCCGACGACCACCCCGCCCACGACGCCGACGACGACCCCGCCGACGACGCCCCCGACCACTCCGCCCACGACGCCCCCGACCACCCCGCCGGGCGGCACCTGCACCCTGCCCTCCTGGTCGGCCTCGGCCGTCTACGTCGGCGGCAACCAGGTCTCCTGGAAGGGCCACAACTGGCAGGCCAAGTGGTGGACCACTAACGAGGAGCCCGGCACGACCGGGGAATGGGGCGTCTGGAAGGACCTCGGCGCCTGCTGATCCCCCCGGGGGCCGGCCGATGAGCCGCCGGCCCCCGGACCCGGGGCCCGCGTCCTCCCTCCCCCCGGGGACGCGGGCCCCTTCCGCTGCCGGAGGGGGCCCGTCGGGGGCGCCCGGCACCGCGCGGCCGGACGGCGGGGGCGGCGGGACGGCCCGGGGACGGCCCCGGCGCGGCGGCCCGGGCGGCTCAGCGGATGAGCGCGGCGATCGCCTCCGGCGCGACGGGCCGGGAGTAGTGCCACCCCTGCCCCGTGTCGCAGCCGATACGGCGCAGGCGTTCCGCCTGCTCCGCGTTCTCGACGCACTCCGCCGTGACCGTCAGGCCCAGCCGGTGGGCCAGGTGGACGAGCGCCTCCACGATCGTCTCGTCCGCGGGGTTGGGGTGCTCGGCGGAGCGGAAGCCCTGGACGAAGGAGCCGTCGAGCTTGAGGGCGGAGACCGGCAGGCGGCTGAGGTAGGCCAGGTTGGAGTAGCCGGTGCCGAAGTCGTCGATGGCGATGCGCACGCCCATCTCGTGCAGCGCGTGCAGTGCCTGGAGCGGCCGCCCGGCGGAGCCCATGAGCGCGGACTCGGTCAGTTCCAGCTGGAGCAGCCGCGGCGGCAGGCCGGTCTCGTCGAGGATCGCGGCGACGTCCGCGACCAGGTCGGAGTCCCACATCTGGCGCACCGCGACGTTGACGCTGACCGCGAGCGGCGTGCCGGGGTGGGCGAGCTGCCAGGCGCGGGCCTGCCGGCAGCCCTCGGCGAGCACCCAGCGGCCGAGCTGGACGATCGACCCGTCCTCCTCGGCGAGCCCGATGAAGCGGTTCGGCGACAGCCGCCCGAAGTGCGGGTGCTCCCAGCGCACGAGCGCCTCGACACCGCGCAGTTCGCCGGTGTCGAGGGCCACCAGCGGCTGGTAGTCGAGGACGAACTCGCCGCGCTCGACGGCCTGCCGCAGGGTGCGGCTGAGCGCCTGGCGGGTCATCCGGTGCTCGTTGCGCTCGGGGTCGAAGAGCGTCCAGCGGGCCTTGCCGTCGGCCTTGGCCCAGTACAGCGTGGTGTCGGCGGCCTGCATGAGCCCGGTCGCGGAGCTGCCGGGCGCCTCGCGTTCGACCACCCCGATGCTCGCCGACACCGCGAGCCGCTGCCCGGCGATGTCGAAGGGCTGCTGGAGGGCCGTCAGGACGGACTCGGCGAGCGCGGTCGCCTGCCCGGTGCCGGTGGAGTCGCGGACCAGCAGCGCGAACTCGTCGCCGCCGAGCCGGGCGACGAGGTGCCCGCCGGGCTCGGCGCAGGCCTGGAGCCGGCGGGCGACGGCGGCGAGCAGCTCGTCGCCGACCCGGTGGCCGAGGGTGTCGTTGACGGCCTTGAAGCCGTCGAGGTCCAGGTAGCACAGCCCGATACGGCCGGCGCCGCGCCCCGCCGCACTGTCGCACGCGTCGGTGAGGCGTTCGAAGAACAGCGCCCGGTTGGGCAGCCGGGTGACCGGGTCGTGCATCCGCAGATGCCGCAACTGCTCGCGCAGCGCGTCCCGTTCGCCCACGTCCTCGACGGTCAGCAGCAGCGGGCGGGCGCCGGTGCGGGACAGCGTGATCTCGGCGAGCAGCGCGCCGCCGTCGTCCTGCCGGGTGATCCGGCGGGTGCAGCGCAGCTTGTCGCGGCGGCCGGTCAGCACGTCGTGGAAGGCGGCCCGGGCGTGCGGGTCGCCCGCGAGTCCGAGCAGCGGGCCCGCCCCGACCGCCGCGAGCCGCTCGGGCGCGGCGCCCAGCAGGGTGGCGAGCGCCGGATTGGCGGCGAGCACGTCTCCCTCGGGGGAGAGCAGCGCCATCGCGGCCCTCGCCACGGCGAAGGCGGCCCGGTAGTCGCGCAGGTCGGCCTCGTCACGGCCTGAGGTGCCGCGCGGGCGTGGGGCAGAAGTGTGACTGTGCGTGATGGTCTGTGCTGTGCTGTCGGGGTCGACGCCGGGGCCGCCCGCGGGTCCGCCCATGGCCTGCTCCCCGTGTCGCGCTCGTCTCGCACGCGATCATATGGGCTGGCGGAGCAGGCGATCCAGCGTCGCCGTGGTGATTCTCCGCACGCACTCCGGCGCACCGACCGTTTCTGCGCGAATCGATGACGGTCCTGATCGAATTCCCCGGATCGTCACGGAACGTAGTGCCGCTCGCCGTGCGGGTGTTCGGCTCCCGGCGGCCGTGGGCCGCCCCGCGCGCCACCCGCCTGGAGCAGCCGAACTCCGCATATCGCAGCAAAACGCCGCAGAGTGGACGAGGTGTCCCGAACGGGCTCGCGAACCCTCCCCGGAGGTCCATGTGCGGCGGTCAGGCATTCCGGCAGGCGACACGCCGGACGGCGGCGGCGTCCGCTCCGCGCGTGCCGCGGCGGACGCGCCGGAGCGCCCGCGCGGGGCGCGTGCGCTGGCCGCCGGGTCGTGCGTGCTGGGCGCGATCGTCGCCTGGACGCTCGGCACCGGACCTGCCGCGCACGCGGAGCCGGTCGCCGCGTGCCTGCTGCCGCGCACCGCGGCGCACCACTCCGAGGGTGTCGTGGACCCCGCGGGCGCCACCCCGGCCGGCACCGCCCCCGCGGGCTACCCGCGGGCCCAGGGCGACGTGAACGCGCTCATGGTCTTCCTGTCCTTCCCGGACGCCCCGCCCGCGCTCGACCCGCAGGCCGTCGCCGCCGACCACTACCCGGCGACCGCGCGGTTCTGGTCCGCGGCCTCCGGCGGGCGCTTCCGGCTGCACCTGCACACCGTGGACCGCTGGCTGACGATGCCGCGCCCCGCCACGGCGTACCGCATCAACCGCGACTGGCGCGGCGCCGACCGTACGGCCTACCTGCGCGACGCGCTCACCGTCGCCGACCCCGAGGTCGACTTCCGCGGCTACGACGTCGTCTACCTCGTCGCCGACCCGGAAGCGCCCGGCGTGGACTCCGACGCCACCAAGGTCGTCAACCTCGCCCGGCCCGTCACCCTCGACGGCAACCCGCTCGCCCGGCTCGTGACGGTGTTCGAGCGCCACCCGCCGGACCGCAACGTGCTCGCGCACGAGACCGGCCACGTCTTCGACCTGCCCGACCTCTACGACCGCCCGCCGCCCGGCAGCACCGCCGACTGGGACACGCAGGTCGGCGACTGGGACCTGATGGGCAGCCAGTTCGGCCTGGCCCCCGAGCCCTTCGCATGGCACAAGTGGAAGCTCGGCTGGCTGCGCCCCGGCCAGGTCGCCTGCGTCACCGGGCCCGGCACGTCCTACTACGACCTGGCCCCCGACGAGTCGCCCGGCGGCGGCACCAAGCTGCTCGTGCTGCGGACCGGCCCGGACAGCGTGCTCGCGGTCGAGGCCCGCGGCCGCGGCGGCAACGACGCGGACGCGTGCCGCACCGGCGTGCTGCTCTACCGGGTCCGCGCCGACCGCGAGTCCGGCGACGGGCCCGTCACCGTCGTCGACGGCCACCCGGGCAGCTCGGCGTGCGCGGCGACGTCCGTCTACCCGCCGCTGGCCGACGCGCCCCTCGGGGTGGGGGAGTCCTACGCCCTGCCCGGCGGCGCGGCCCGCGTCACCGTCACCGGCCGCGAGCCGGACGGCGACTGGGCGGTCAGGGTCACACAGCGCACGGCCGGCGCCCGGGACGCCGGCCGCGATGCCTGACGGGCCCGCCCCGGGCCTGCCGGGCAGCCCCGGCGGCGGGCGGAGGGCCGCCGTGCAGGGGCTGCGGCGCGGGGTGCGGCTCGCGGCGCTGGGGGCGGCGGGGATGCTCGCCGTCGGCAGTTCGGTGCCGGGCGCCGACGGGCCGCCGGCGATGCCCGCCTCCCCGCCCGCGGCCCGGCCCTGCGCGCTGCGGGCGGTGCCCGGCGTGGCGATGTCGGAGGGCTTCCCCGACTCCGCGCCCCGCGGCCCGGACGCCGAGTTCGCGCCCTCCACCGGCACCGTGCGCGCCCTCACCCTGCTCATCGACTTCCCCGACGCGCGCGCCCCGTACAGCGCCGCCGAGCGCTACGCCGAGTACTTCCCGGCGGTCAGGCAGTGGTACGCCACCGCCTCGTACGGGCGCCTCGACTACGAGTCCACCCCCGTGCTGCGCTGGATACGCATGCCGCGGCCCTTCAGCGCGTACGGGATAGGCCGCGGCTACGGGTGGGACGCGCACACCGCGATGATGCGCGACGTGCTCAAGGCGGCCGACAGGAGCATAGATTTCCGCGGCTACGACCTGGTCAACGTCCTGGTCACGCCCAACGCGGGCCCGCCCGCCGACGAGGCGGTGCTGTCGGTCACCTGGACCGGCGCCTCCGCCGTCACGACCGACGACGGCGCGCGTCTGAACAAGGTCTCGCTGATATACGGCCACGACCAGTCCGGCTCGCGCGTCCTCAGCCACGAGAACGGCCACGCCTTCGGGCTGCCCGACCTCTACTCCGCCGACGACTTCCCGCGCACCGACCGGCTCGCCGGGCAGTGGGACACCATGTCACTCGACTGGGGCCTGCAGGGCGACCTCTTCGCCTGGCACAAGTGGCGGCTCGGCTGGCTCTCCGACCGGCAGGTCTCCTGCGTCGCCTCGCGCGGCTCCGCCACCTACACCCTCAGCCCCGTGGAGGTCCCCGGCGGGCGCAAGGCCGTCATCGTCCCGTACGGCCCGACCCGGGTCTTCGTGCTGGAGGCGCGGGCCGCGGCCGGCGACGACAACGACGCCTGCCGGCAGGGGATACTCGCCTACCGGGTGCGTACCGACGTCGACTCCGGGAAGGGCCCCGTCACCGTCGTCGACGGCCACCCCGGCACCTCCGCCTGCGACTTCAGCAGCGGCGCCTTCAACTCCCTCAACGACGCGCCCTTCACCGCCGGCCAGACGTACACCGACAGGGCGTCAGGGGTGGACTTCCGGGTGCAGCGGCGCGACGCGGCGGGCGACTGGACGATACGCGTCACCCGCCGCTGAACGGCCTCAGCTCAGCTGAGCAGTTCGGCCTCGAGGGTGATGTTCACGCCCGCGAGCGCCTTGCTGACCGGGCAGTTCTCCTTGGCGTTCTGCGCGGCCGCCTGGAAGTCCTCGGCGGACAGGCCGGGCACGCGGGCCTTGACCGACAGCGCGATCCCGGTGATGCCCTCGCCGGGCTGGAAGGTCACGTTCGCCTGCGTCTCCACGCTCTCCGGCGGGGTGCCCGCACCGGCCAGGCCGTGCGAGAGCGCCATCGAGTAGCAGGACGAGTGGGCCGCCGCGATCAGCTCCTCGGGGCTGGTCTTGCCGTTGGCCTGCTCGGCGCGCGACGGCCACGACACGTCGTACTTGCCGACGCCCGACGAGTCGAGCGAGACGGTGCCTGCGCCGCCCATCAGCGGGCCACTCCACTGGGTGGTGGCGGTGCGGGTGGTTGCCATGTTCAAGCCTCCATCGGATACGGACCGTCGGTCGCGGCTGCGCCGCGCTGTGAACGCTACCCGGTCCGTCCGGTGTTCCCTCCCGCAGCCCGCCCGCGTCCGCGGGCGCGCCGGTGCGTCAGCCCAGGTGCCCGGTGTCGTTCCAGCGTTCGACGGCCGGCTGCCCGTAGGCCCACCCCAGCACCGACAGCGAGGCGGGGTCCAGCCGCAGGGACGCGCCGAAGGACGGGGGCAGGCCGAGCCAGCGCGCGCCCAGCATGCGCAGCATGTGGCCGTGCGCGAAGACCAGCACGTCGTGGTGCCCGGAGCGGACCCGGTCGATCACCTCGTCGGCGCGCGCGGCCACGTCGCCGGGCGACTCGCCGTTCGGCACGCCGTCGCGCCAGATGAGCCATCCCGGGCGCAGCGCCTGGATCTCGGCGGGCTTGAGGCCCTCGTAGTCGCCGTAGTGCCACTCCAGGAGCGCGTCCCACTCCTTGGCCTCGTCCCCGAAGCCGGCCAGCTCGCACGTCTCGGAGGCCCGCACCAGCGGGCTGGTGCGCACCTCGCTGCCGGGCAGGCCGTGCCAGGGCGTGTCCGCGAGCCGCGCGCCGAGCAGCCGCGCGGTGCGGCGGCCCTCGTCGGTCAGCGGGATGTCGGTGCGCCCGGTGTGGCGGCCGGACAGGGACCATTCCGTCTGGCCGTGCCGGACCAGAAGGATGCGCGCAGCCATGCGGTGCGGCCTCTCGTGTCGTGCGAAGAACGGAAAATCCCATCATCGCTCAGACCTGCGCGGCACGCCCGCGGGGGGCGGCGGGACGCCTTCCGCGCGGGGCGCCGTCAGGCCCGCGGGGTGCGCGGCAGCAGGCCGCCGAGCAGGCCGTCGAGGCCGTACTCGAACTGCGCCGTGCCCTCGTTGCGGGCGCACAGCAGCTCGGGCCCGAGGGCCACCAGCGCGGGGTAGGCGTCCGCGTCCAGCGCCGCGATCTTGGACAGCACCCGCTCGCGCATGCCCTCCGTGCCGAGCACCCGCGAGCGGCGGGTGTTCCACAGCGCGGAGCCGACCGTGTACTGCATGAGCGCCACGTGCGCGTGGGCCGCGTCCTCCCGGCTCAGTCCCGCCTGCTGGAGGAGCGCGAGCATCCGGTCGATGAGCCCGATCGCGTCGTCCCCGCGCAGCGGCCGCCCGGCCAGCAGCTCCAGCGCCGACGGGTGGTCGGTGAACAGCCGGTAGACCCCGAGGCACACCTCGCGCAATTCACCGCGCGGGTCGCCGGAACGCCCCTGCGGAAGCTCTATCGTGTCCAGCAGCCGCTGGGCGACGGCGTCGCTGATCTCGTCCTTGCCCCGGAAGTGCGAGTAGACGGCCATCGTGCCGACACCGAGCTGCTGGGCGAGGCCGCGCATGGTGAAGGCCTCGGCGCCGTCGCGGTCCAGCAGGGTGAGGGCGGCGTCGAGGATGCGGTCCGGGTTGAGCGAGTTGCGGGGGGCGCGGCGCCGTGGGGAGCTGACCGGCTGGGTGGCGGGCATCGGCTTGTCTGGTTCACGTCCTTCACGATCACACGGGGCGGGGAGGGCAACCCGGAGCGTGCCCCTCGCGTCCTCCGCGGTGCATGCATACCCCCCGGTACTGGTGGTTGAACACCGTACGAGCGTCGAACGCGGCATAAACTCGGGGTTTCATCGCTTCTGCCGGGGTGGTGTGCGTACGGTTTACCGTACGTCGTACGGTAGAGGGTACGCCACAAGTCCATGACCGCCGCATGCGGCCTTCGGCCTTCGGAAGACCTGGAGAGACGCCCGCAATGACGATCACCGCCGCTGCGCCGCGAGCTGCCGCCTACCGCGGCCGGCTGCGCTGGTGGACCGAGCTGCCGCTGATTGCCGTGGTCTACGCGCTGTACTCCGGCGCCCGGCTGCTGGTACGCGGTGACGTGGACGACGCGGTCCAGCACGGCGCGGACATCCTGCACTTCGAGCAGCTGACCCATCTCGACCCGGAACGCTGGTTCAACCGGCTGTTCACGCACCACGCCTTCCTCGGCGTCCCCGCGGACTTCATGTACGCGTCGATGCACTACATCGTCACCCCGGCGATCCTGGTCTGGCTGTGGCTGCGCCGCCCCACCCACTACCGGCAGGCCCGCACCTGGCTGATGATCTCCACGCTCATCGGCCTGGTCGGCTTCACCACGATGCCGACCGCGCCGCCCCGGCTGCTGCCCGGGGCGCACGGCTTCATGGACACCATGGCGCAGTACGGCAGCTACGGCTGGTGGGGCACCGACGCGAGCGCGCCGCGCGGCCTCGGCCACCTCACCAACGAATACGCCGCCATGCCGAGCCTGCACGTCGGCTGGTCGCTGTGGTGCGGCATCATGCTCTTCCGCTACGGCCGCAACACCTTCGTCCGCGTCCTCGGCGTGCTCTACCCGCTGACCACGGCGATGGTCGTCATGGGCACCGCCAACCACTACCTGCTGGACGCGGCCGCGGGCGTCGCCACGATGGGCGTCGGCTTCCTGCTCGCCAGGCCCGCGCTGCGGGTGCTCGACCACTACCAGGCCAAGCTGCGCCCGACCGCAGCCGCCACGGCGGCCGCGGAGGCACCCGGCGCCACTGCGCCGGCGAAGGTCCCCGCCCCCCGCCCGGCGAGCTCCTCCGCCGCGTCCCCCGGCACCCCGCCGAAGGCCGCCGGGTCCCCGGCCCCCGGCCCGGACCCGGACGGCACGGGGACGCAGGGCCAGGACGCCCACAGCAGGGCGTAGGGCGTGTCCCCAGGGCCCGCCGGACGGTTCCGTCCGGCGGGCCCTGGGCGTCTGCGGGGGGCCCGCGGGGCGGCGTCGGGACGGTTGTCGTAGGGGAGTGCCACACTTGCGCGGGTGAGCACTACGCACCACACACTGCGGGAGCGGCTGGCCGTGCTGCGCGGCCCCGACATCGCCGCGCGGCCGCTCGACGCGAGGGCGCTCGCCGCGCTCGCCGCCAACCCCGGCTGCCGGCGCCGCTCCCTGCTGGACGCCGCGGGCGTCGACAAGGGGGCCGTCGCCGAGGCGCTCGGCGCACCCGCGCGGTTCGGCCAGTCGCGCTTCGCCTTCTCCCGAGGCCACGCCTTCGAGGCCCGCGTCAAGGCGGAGGGCTGCGCCGAACTGCTGCGGCTGCTCGGTGCGGACGGGGAGAGCGCGGAGGTCCCCGACCTCGCCGCGGCCGGCCCCGAAGGCCGCGCCGCCCGCACCCGGCTGGCCCTCGCCGAGGCCCCGCGCGGCCGCTGGACGCTCCTCGACCACCCGCTGCTCGCCCTCGACGTCGCCGGCTCCACCGTCTTCCTGGAGCCCGACGCGGTCGCCGTCGCCCCGGACGGCGCCTGGACCGTCGTCGAGATCAAGTCCTTCCCGATCCTGGACGGTTCCGCCGACGCCACGAAGGTCGGCGCCGCGGCGCGGCAGGCCGCGGTGTACGTCCTCGCGCTGGACGCCGTCGCCCCCGGCCGCACCCGCAGCGACATCCTGCTCGTGTGCCCGAAGGACTTCTCCAACCTCCCCACCGCCGAGGCCGTCGACGTCCGCAAGCAACTCGCCGTCACCCGGCGCCAGCTGACCCGTCTCACCCGGATCGAGGAGATCGCGGCGCTGCTCCCCGAGGGCACGACCTTCGACCCCGCCGCCCCGCTCCCCGCCCTCGCCGCCTCCGTGGAAGCCGTCCCCGCCGCCTACGCCCCCGAGTGCCTGTCCAGCTGCGAGCTCGCCTTCCACTGCCGCGAGCGCGCCCGCGCGGCGGACTGCGTGGACGCGCTCGGGCGCGCCCTGCGCGCGGACCTGGGGGCCCTCACCACGCTGGCGGCCGTCCGCGCGGCCGCCCGCCCGGAGCCCGGCGCCGACGCCGACGACCCGGACGACCCGGCCGTCCTCGCCCTCCGCCGCGCCGCCGCCCTCCGCGCGGAGGCCCTGGCCGCGGCGGCCGGGGCGGCGTCATGACCGGGCGGCAGCCGCTGCGCGGGGAGCCCGCGTGAGCCTCATGAACGTGCTGGCCCGCGCCGAGGCCGCGGGAATCGGCCGGGCGGTCGCCGCCGCGACGGTACGGCACCGCCACCTGGCGCAGAGCCCCGTCGTCCTCGTGCCGCTCACGACCGCCGGCGAGGCCGGCGCGCCGCTGGGCGCGATGGTGGGGACCGATCGCGCCGAGCCGGAGCTGCTGGTCGTCCCGCAGCCGCTCGACCGCGAGCAGCGGTTCGCCTTCTTCGCCGGGCTCGCCGCCGCGATCCTGCCCGTCATGGACGCCTACGCGGACGACGTCGAGACCGAGCCCGCGACGCGCAACCGCGAGGAGACCGAGGTCTGCGCGGACGCCCCCCAGCTCATCGTGCCGAACGGCGCGGCCCTGGAGTACGTGCGGCTGCTGGGCCGGTCGACGCGCTACCTGCGCACCGTCGAGGACACCGAGGCGCCGCACCCGGTGCCGGTCCCGGTACCTCTGCTGGGACGCTGGCTCACGCATTACGCGGAGCGGGCCCGCACCCCCGGCAGCGCGCTGCTCGTCGCGATGACGGACCTGCTCACCCGGCACTGGGCGACGGGCCAGAGCGCGATGGAGGACCAGCACCTGGGCGCGCTGCTCGGGTGGATCGACCCGCCCGCGGGAACGGACGGCCCGGCGGCCGCCGCCCGCGCGCAGACCGGGCGCGGCCCGGACGGCCTGCTGCTGAGCCCGCCCGCGGGCCCGGCGACGGATCCGGTGTTCGACAACCGCGTGCTCGCCCCGGCCCTGGAGCGGTACGACGCGGCGCGGGCCGCGGGCGCGACCGGCCCGATGCGGGTCGCGGAGGCCGACGTACGGCGGCTCGTCGCGTCGCAGCTGCGGCCGACGTGGGAGGACGTCTGGCGCGGTGTCGACCTGCTGCGGGCGCTCCCTGAGGGCGCGCACGTCGCGGAGCGGTGGAAGCGGGACCGCTGGTCCTTCACCGGCCACCGGGACCGGCTGCGCGCGGGGGAGCCCCCGCAGCCGCGGCGGGACGACGCCGTGACGGCGGCGCAGAAGCTGGCCGGGCGGGAGACGGCCCAGGCCCGGCTGTACGCGCAGGAGGCGCTGGACGACCCGCTGGTCATGGCGGCGCGGCGGCTCGCCGGGGAGGCGTTCAGCGGCACGGTGCGGGAGGTGGAGATGGCCTACGCGGAGGGGCGCCGCCCCATGCCCCGGCCCCTGGTGACGCTGGTGACCTCCGACTTCCCGCAGGCCGAGCCCGGCACGCGCGCCTTCCGCGCCGTCCCGGACGCGAAGTCCGCCCAGACCGCCGACCTGGTGGCCGTCACCCCGGCACACCCCGTACCGGCCCCCCGCCCGGAACCCGGCCCGCCCGGCGCCGATTCCGCGGCCCCGGCGGGCGGCACCCCCGCCGAGTGGCTCGTCACCGTGCGGCTCACCGGCGGCATGGGTGCGGGCAAGGCGCCCCGCGAGGGCTCCGTGCCGGCCCCGGGCGACCGGGTGACCTTCACCTTCTTCGCGCACGACCCGCGCGGCGGCCCCGCTCTGCCTGACCAGGAGGCGACGCCCTGGACGCACGGGGGGCCGCCGGGCGGGTCCGCGCAGCAGCCGCTGCCGGCCGAGGCTCCGGACACCGTGACCGCGGAGGACTTCCTGTGACGCAGGGCTCCGGTGGCGCCGCCACCGACGACCGCTTCGCCCCCGGGGCGGAGGCCGCGGCGGCGACCGCGGCGATCCTGGCCGGCACCATGAGCGGCGCCGCCCGCGGTGTGGTCGTGGACTCCCCGCCGGGCGCGGGCAAGTCCACCCTCGTGGTGCGCGCGGCCCGCGAACTGGCCGCGGCCGGCGAGCAGCTGATGATCGTGGCGCAGACGAACGCGCAGGTCGACGACCTCGCCGACCGCCTCGCCACGGCCGACCCCGAGCTGGCCGTGGGCCGGCTGCACGGCGCGGACTCGCTGCCGGACCCGGTCCTCGACCGGCACCCGCAGATCGCGAAGTCCTCCTCGGTCGCGGAGCTGCGCGACCGCGCCGTGGTGATCGCGACGGCGGCGAAGTGGGCGTACGTCAAGGACGTCGAGCCGTGGCGGCACGCCATCGTGGACGAGGCCTACCAGATGCGGTCCGACGCGCTCCTCCAGGTCGCGGGCCTGTTCGAGCGCGCCCTCTTCGTCGGCGACCCGGGCCAGCTGGACCCCTTCAGCGTGGTGGGCGCCGAGCAGTGGGCGGGGCTGAGCTGGGACCCGTCGGCGAGCGCGGTCGTGACGCTGCTGGCCCACAACCCGGGCCTGCCGCAGCACCGGCTGCCGGTGTCCTGGCGGCTGCCCGCGTCGGCGGCGCCGCTGGTCTCGCGGGCCTTCTACCCGTACACCCCCTTCCGCAGCGGTACGGGCCACGGCGACCGGCGGCTCGTCTTCGGGGTGCCGGGCGAGGGCGACGGGCCCGACCGGGTGCTGGACGAGGCCGCGGAGTCCGGCTGGGGCCTGCTGGAGCTGCCCGCCCGCCACACGCCGCGTACCGACCCGGAGGCCGTACGGGCGGTCGCCGCGGTCGTCCGCCGGCTGCTGGACCGCGGCGGCCTGACGTACTCCGAGCGCGGCCCCGGCCCCGCACCGCTGACGGCCGACCGGATCGCCGTCGGCACCGCGCACCGCGACCAGGCCGCCGCCGTCCGCTCGGCGCTCGCGGCGACGGGCGTCGCCGGTGTGGCGGTGGACACCGCGAACCGGCTCCAGGGCCGGGAGTTCGACGTCACGGTGGTCCTCCACCCGCTGTCCGGCCGCCCCGACGCCACGGCCTTCCACCTGGAGACCGGCCGCCTGTGCGTTCTGGCCTCCCGCCACCGCCACGCCTGCATCGTCGTCTGCCGCGCGGGCGTCGCCGAACTGCTCGACGAGCACCCCTCCTCCGACCCCGTCCGCCTCGGCGTGACGGTGAAGTTCCCCGACGGCTGGGAGGCCAACCACGCGGTGCTGGCGCACCTGGCGGAGCACCGGGTGTCCTGGCGGCCGTGACGGCCGTGGGAGTACGGGCCGTGCCCCTCCTGCGCGCGCGGGACAATGGGGGGTCGGCAAGCGGAACGGGTCAGGCGGAGGTCAGCGTATGTCCGAGGGGCGGCAGGGGAGTTCGGGCCGGGAGGGCGACGGCGGCGAGGAGGGGCGGGCGGAGCGGCCCAAGCGGCCCGCGCGGCTGCTCTTCGAGCCGGGGGCGCCCGTGGGCGACGAGGGCGGTGACCGCTTCTTCGAGCTGGAGTCCATGGAGGACCCGCGGGAACTGCTGACGCGGGCGAGCGAGCTGGAGCAGGCCTTCCGCAGCGCGGCCGAGCGGGCGGCGGAGTTCCAGGCCATCGCGGCCGCGCAGCTCACCGATCCGCGGCGTTTCGACCGGCTCGGCACCGACGAGGTCGCCCGGCAGGCGGGCTGGTCGGAGGACTACGCGCGGAAGATGGCCGAATGGGGCGCGGCCCTGATCGCCGACGGCGGCACCACCCCGTAGCGGCGCGGTCGCACCGTGTGAGGAGGGAAGGGTACGCCTTCCCTCCGCCGCTGTCCCGCGTTCGGCCGATTCGCCCGGACGGTGCCCGCCCGGCGGGTACCTGTAGACGGCATGGACGAATGGCAGGGGAACACCCCAGAGGGAAGTGTCGTCGGCATAGTCACCGAGGCCCAGCGGCGCCGGCACACCGCGTGCGTCACCTCCGAGGGCGCCGCCTGGCTGGCCTCCGCGAGCGCCTTCCCGCGCAGCGTCGAGGCCCTGTGGTCGGCCCGGCCCGGCGCCCCGAGCGTCCTGCCGTGCGGGAGGGCCTTCGACGTGGTCAACCTCACCCCGCTGTTCGGCCGCCGTGTGCTGGAGCAGCTGTGGGCGGTGGGCCCGGGCAGCGGCCCGGTCGCCGTGCACCGCGGCCGGGTGCTGCTGCTCGCCGCCCCCGGTACGGCCCAGCGGCTGCCGGCCCTGCTGGACTGGGAGGAGTGGGCCGGCGCGGTGCCGCCGATGCTGTGCCACGGCGCGGGCGACGCGGTGACCGTGCCGCCGCTGCACCCCTTACCCGCCGGTGACGACCCGGCGCAGTCACGCTGGGTCGTCGCGCCGGACACCCGCCACCCCTGGCTGCCGGGCCCCGACGTCCTGCTGTGGGCGTGCCTGCGGGCCGTCCGGGAGGCCCGCCGGGCGGCCCCGCCCGTCCTCGCCGAGGTCCCCGGGAGCGCGTGAGCCTATCGATTTCCCAGGTCGCCGCGGGGGGTGCTAATGTCTTCCTCGTCAGCAGGCGCCGCTAGCTCAGTTGGTTAGAGCAGCTGACTCTTAATCAGCGGGTCCGGGGTTCGAGTCCCTGGCGGCGCACCTGATCCGAAGGCCCTCCGTGTTCGCGGAGGGCCTTCGGCGTTGCACAGCACACGGGAAGACGGCGCGCCCGCTTGGCCGGGTGTGCCCTGGAACGCACCCTGGGACGATGGGCCACTGGTCGCTGTCGGACGCCGTCCGCGTACACATCTCCGGCACCGGTGGCCGCACCCCGCTCTTCCTGCTCCTCGCGGGCCTGCTCGGCTCCTTCCTCTTCATCCGCTTCAGCGTCCGGATGATCCGGCGGGGCGTGTCCTGGTGGCCGGGCAACGTCCAGCCCGGCGGCCTGCACATCCACCACGTCGTCTTCGGCCAGATCATGATGATCGTCGGCGGCGTCGGCTCCTTCGCGGTGCACGGCGGCCCGCTCGCCCACGACATCCTGGCCGTCGTCTTCGGCGCGGGCTGCGGCCTGGTCCTGGACGAGTTCGCGCTCGTCCTGCACCTGGAGGACGTCTACTGGCGCGAGGAGGGCCGCAGATCCGTCGACGCGGTGATCCTCGCCGTGTCCGTCATCGGCCTCATGCTCATCGGCCAGGCCCCGCTCGGCGGCTACGTCGGCGGCACCTCGTGGACCACCTACCTGGTCGCGGCCGTCCTGCTCGGCTTCGTCGTGCTGTGCCTGGCCAAGGGCAAGGTGTGGACCGGGCTGCTCGGGGTCATGCTGCCCTTCCTCGCCGTCGTCGGCGCCCTGCGGCTCGCCCGCCCCGGCAGCCCCTGGGCCCGCTGGCGCTACGGCAGCAGGCCGCGCCGGATGGCCCGCGCCGAGCGCCGCGAGGAGCGCATCCACCGCCGGCTCGTGGCGTGGAAGACCCGCGCCATGGACGCGGTCGCCGGCGCGCCCAGCCCGGTGTCGCTCAGCAAGGCGGCGCCCACCGGGCCCACCATCGTCGACATCCCGCCCTCCCGCCTCGAAGTGCTGCTCGGCCGGGTGCTGCGCCCGCTGCGCGCACCCGGTGCGACCGCCGCCGTCTGGTACCTGCGGCTGGCGACCGCCGTCAACGTCGTCACCGGCCTCGTCGCCCCCTTCCGCAACCGGGTCCGGGCCGCCACCGACGGCGAGTACGTCACGGCCTTCCTGATCAGCCCCGGCTTCACCGGCGCGGTCCTCGCGCTGCTGCTCTCGGTGAGCCTGCGCCGCCGCAAACGCGCCGCCTGGATCCTCACCACCGTCCTCGCCGCCGGCTACACGCTCATCCTCGTCGGCACCCTCGGCGCCGTGTCCGCCTCCCGCGGCCACGCCGTCAACTGGCTCGCGCTCGCCCTCACCGTCGCCTTCCTGGTGGCCCTGCTCGTCTCCCGCCCCGTCTTCAACGTGCGCGGCGAGCGCGGCAACGTCGCCCTCGGCCTGACCAGCCTGGTCGTCGGCGCGGTCGTCGCCGTCGGCCTCGGCACGCTCCTCGTCCACGCCACCGACCGCACCCCGCCCCGCGAATGGGCCGCGAGCCTGCGCTACGCCTCCGTCCGCGTCCTGACCGTCTCCGGCCTCTTCGACCTGCCCGGCATCACCGTGCCCGGCTGGACCGACCTGGCCGTCAACGTCCTCAGCGTCGCCCTCATGCTCGTCGTCCTCCTCGCCTTCTTCCGCGCCCCCCGCGGCCGCGCCCGCCTCCAGCCCGCCGACGAGCGCCGGCTGCGCGAACTGCTGCGCGCGTACGGGCGGCGCGACTCCTTCGGCTACTTCGCCCTGCGCCGCGACAAGTCCGTGTGCTGGTCCCCCGACCGCGACGCGGCGATCCTCTACCGCGTCGTCAACGGAGTCGCCCTCGCCTCCGGCGACCCCCTCGGCCCGCCCGCCGCCTGGCCCGCCGCCGTCACCGCCTGGCTCGACCTCGCCGGCGCCCACGCCTGGGTCCCCGCCGTCACCAACGCGGGCGCCGAAGCGGCCGCCGCCTACCAGGCCGAGGGCTTCCACGCCTACACCTCCGGCGGTGAAGCCGTCGTGTCCCCCCGCGCCTTCGCCTCCGCCGACGCACCCGCCCTGCGCAACGCCCACGACCTGCTCTCCGCCGCCGGCTACACCGTCCGCGTCCGCGCCCAGCACGAGGTGCCCCCCGACGACCGGCGCCGCCTGCGCCAGCTCGCCGACGCCTGGCGCCGCCACCCCGCAGAACGCGGCTTCGCCGTCGCCCTCGGCCGCCTCGGCGACGACGCCGACGGCGACTGCCTGCTCGCCGAGTGCCTCGACCCGCACGGCCGCACCTGCGCGCTCCTCGGCTTCGTCCCGTGGGGCCCGGACGGCCTCACCCTCGACCTCGTCCGCCACGACCGCGAATCCGGCCGCGCCCCCACCGACTACCTCCTCACCGACCTCCTCCTCACCGCCGCGCGGGCCCGCCCCGGCCCCCTCGCGGCCGTCACCCGCGTCTCCCTCAACACCACCGCCTTCCGCTCCGCGGCCACCTCACGCGGGCCCCTGCGGCTGCTCGCCCGCCACTGGAACATCGCCGAACGCTCCCGCACGTACTCCGCGTACGGTCCCGCGTGGCATCCCCGCCACCTGCTGTGCGAGCGCCGGCTCGACCTCCCCCGCGTCGCCGCCGCCACCGCCGTGGCCGAGGGCTTCCTCTTCCCCCGCCGCTTCCCCGGCCACCCCTGACCCCCCGCCCCTCCGGCCGGTGCCTGCGCCTGGCGGCGCCGCGCTCGGGCGGTGCCCCCTCACGGTGGTGCTTGCGGCTGCCCCGCCGCGCCGCTTCGGGCGGTGCCCGCTTGCCGGTGCGTGGGCGGCTGACCTCGCCGCGGGGGCTTCCCGCGCCTGCCGGCGCCCCGCTCGGGCGGTGTCCGCCCGGGGTGCGTGGGCGGGTGTCGCGCCGCGGGTCCCCGCGCCTGGCGGCGCGCCGCTTCGGGCGGTGCCCGCCCGGGGTGCGTGGGCGGCTTGCCCTCCGCGGGAGTTTCCCGCGCCTGGCGGCGCGGGGTGTTCCCACCCCCACCACCCGTGCAGATGCGATGTCGGCTGACGGTCCACCTGTGGGGGTGCGCCGCCGTCGGGGGCGAACCGCAGTCCCTGCAGAGACTTCACCCCCACCGGCAGGCAGCCGCCACACCGGCCCGGGAGGGGGACGATCCGGGGGTGCCCCCGCAGGAATGCGCACCCCACTGCCCCACGAACACGTCATGACGTCAGACGCGCATTCCGAGGAGGTACCCCCGGAGTGGCACCCGACCCCACCCCCCGAGCAAGGGCGCGATGCCCCGCCGGATGACCCCAGGGGCGCGAGGAACTGCGCGAGCAACCACCCACCGGCGGAACGGCGAACTCCCACTGCAAGTGGCACCCCCCTCAGGGGCGCGGGGAACGGCGTGACCAGCCCCCACCGGGCGAAAGGCAAACCGCCCACCGCAGGGAGCAGCGCTCGAAGGGGCGCCGGGAACGGCGCGACGAGCCCCCGCCGGGTGAAGGGCGAACCGCCCGGCGCAAAGGGGCGGCGCCCCCTCAGCACACCGCGCCGGAGGCGGGAAGCGTGCCCTCCACCACATACGCCTCCACAGAGGCGCGTACGCACCGGTTGTGCGCGAAGTACGCGCCATGCCCATCCCCCCGGTACGTCAGGACCCGGCTTCCGTTGCCGAGCGCCGCGGCCATGTGCGCGGCCCCTTCGTACGGTGTCGCGGGGTCCGCCGTCGTGCCGACGAGCAGCGCCTGGGGTGCCGTCGGTGCCGAGACCTCGCGGGTCGCGGTGTCGCCGGGCGGCCAGCCGGTGCACGCCAGGAGCGTCGCCTCGATGGACGGCCCGAACACGCTGGAGGCCGCGGAGAAGCGTCCGTCCAGGCGGTGCACGGCGGCGACCGTGCGCCGTTCCGGGGTGTCCCGGCAGTCGATCGCGAGCTTGGCCATCTCGTAGTTGTCGGGCACCGCCCAGTCCGGTCCGGCGCGCGAGCCGGCGGGCCGCAGCGGCGGGAGGCCGGCCCGCCCGAGGATGCCGCTGCCGGCACCGCTGCCGCTGCCGCCACCGCTCAGCTCACCCATCTGGCCCGGGTAGGCGAGCTGCATCATCGGCTCGCCGTCACCGGTCCGCAGCGCGCTCAGCGCTTCCCGCAGGTCGGGCCAGTCGTCCTTGGAGTAGAGCGCGTTCTGCACGCCCTGCACGAAGCCGTCGTGGTCGAGCTGTCCGGTGACGGTCGCGACGCCGCCGCTGTCCAGGGCGTGGCCCTGCTCGGCGATGCCCGCCACGATCTCCTGCGCGGAGTGCCCGGCGATCGGGCAGGAGTGTGCCGCGCAGTCCGCGGCGAAGTCGGCCAGCGCGTGCTGGAAGGCGGCGCTCTGGGCGAGCGCCGTCCCGACGTCGTCGAGCGTCGGGTCCGGCACCCCGTCCAGCACCATCCGCCCGGTGTGCTGCGGGAACTCGTGCGCGTAGACGGAGCCGAGCCGCCCGCCGTAGGAGAACCCGAGGTAGGTCAGCCGGTCGTCGCCCAGGGCCGAGCGGATGACGTCCATGTCGTGCGCGGCGTTCCGCGTGCCGACGTAGGGGAGGAGTCCGCCGGAGTGCGCGCGGCAGGCCTGGGCCACCTGGCGCGCCTGGGCGGCGGCGTCCCGGGCCGTGACTCCGGAGAGGTCGCCGCAGTCCACGGGCGTGCTGCGGCCGACTCCGCGCGGGTCGAAGCCGACGAGGTCGTAGCGCTGGTTGAGCCGGGCGAGGTCGCCGTTCGCGGCGACGGCCGCGAGTTCCGGGATGCCGGGGAGGCCGGGGCCGCCGAAGTTCACCAGGAGCGAGCCGAGGCGCGGGCCGGGGCCCGTCGCCGGGATGCGGCTGATCGCGAGGTCGAGGCCGCCCTTCTCCGGGCGGGCGTAGTCCCGGGGGACGCTGAGGGTGGCGCACTCCATGGTCTGCGGGCCGGCGGTGTTGTCCGGGCAGCCGGCCCAGTTCGGGGACTGGTCGTAGGGGGTGCGGGCGGCGGAGCCGTTCGCCGGGTGCGGGGCGGCGAGGAGGGCCACCGTCAGGGCCGCGGCGGCGGCGGTGAGTATGCGCAGACGGGCCATGCTTCTCACGCTAGGCCGGGTGGGGCTGCCGCGCCCGCCGCCGCTGCTCCGCCCGGGGGGCGCCCCCGGCGGGCCTCCCCACAGGGGGCAGCGCATCGCCGGGCGGACAGGCCCCGGGTCCCGCGTCCCCCAAGCCGACCCGGCGGGACGCCGCCCACCGTCGGGCGGAGAGGCCGCGGGTCCCGCGTCGCGCAAGCCCCCGGCAGGAGGCCGCCCACCGTCGGGCGGCAGGGCCCGGGTTCCGCGTCGCGCAAAGCCGCCCCCCCCCGCAGGGGGCAGCGCATCGTCGGGCGGACGGGCCCCGGGTCCCGCGTCCCCCAAGCCCCCCGGTGGGACGCCGCACGCCGGGCGCGGCGGCGAAGGCCCGGGTCCGCGTCCCCCAAGCCCCCCCCGCAGGGGGCGGCGCATCGCCGGGCGGACGGGCCCCGGGTCCCGCGTCCCCCAAGCCCCCCGGCGGGACGCCGCACGCCGGGCGCGGCGGCGAAGGCCCCGGCCCGCGTCCCCCCACCCCCCCGGAGGGGCAGCGCATCGTACAAAACGGATATCCCACCCATGATTCGCCAGGCAACGCCACCCCTGGCGAAGCGCATCCGAACCGCGCTCCCGCGTTGTACGGGTGTGGCACATCCCGTCGTGAGAGGAGCCGTGGTGGACACGAGCGGTACGCACAGGTCGGGCCCCAGCCCGGAGGGCAGCGAGCTTCCGGTGTCGTGCGAGCTGGTGACGGTACCGGCCCGGCAGGGCTTGGAAGCGGTCGACCTGCTGCGCCACGGCAGCGGCGTCGGGCCGGTGCTGCACGCCGGTGACGGCGCGAGCCTCGGCTTCCTCGTGCCGCCGGGGACGGCGGCCGGCTGGGACGTGCCGGGGAGTTCCTGCACGAGCGCGGTGGCGCCCGGCGCGGACGGTGGCTGGCTGGTGCCGCCGCGGGAGGAGACGGCGGTGACGGACCCGGCGGTGCTGCGGGACGCGCTCGGCCGGGCGGCGCGCACGATCGAGCTGGCGGACGGTTACCTGGGGCTGCGCGCAAGGTAGCCGCCGTGCCCGGATAATCGGCGCATGGCAGGCAGAAGAGAGCGCGGCGGCCGGGCGCGTACGCCCGAAGCGGTGACGGCGCAGGTCGGCGGCGGTGCCGCGGCGCTGGTACCGGACCGGGAGCGCCCGCGGGCGTGGGCGCTGGTGGTGGACGGGGCGCCGCAGTCGCATGTGGATCTCGCCGTGCCCGATCACCTGGGTTTCTCCTACCAGCGCCGGCTGGGCCATGTCATCGACCTGGTCGCGCCGCCGGGCGCCCCGCTCCGGGTGGTCCACCTGGGGGGAGGGGCGCTGACGCTGGCGCGGTACACCGCGTACACCCGTCCGCGGTCGACGCAGCAGGTCATCGAGCTGGACACCGCCCTGGTGGAGCTGGTGCGGGCGCATCTGCCGTGGGAGCGCGGCTGGCGGATCAAGGTGCGCGGCGGTGACGCGCGTGCGGGGCTGGCGAAGGTGCCGGACGGGTGGGCGGATCTGGTGATCGCCGACGTCTTCGGTGGCGCGCGCACTCCGGCGCACCTGACCAGCGCGGAGTTCCTGGCGGATGTGCGGCGGGTGCTGCGGGCCGACGGCTCCTTCGCCGCGAACCTGACGGACGGCGGCGCCCTGGCCTTCCTGCGCGGCCAGATCGCCACGGCGAGCGCCTGCTTCGCGGAGGTGTGCGTGGCCGCGGATCCCGCGGTGCTGCGGGGCAGACGCTTCGGCAACGCGGTCCTGTGGGCCGCCGACCACTCCCTGCCGGTGCCCGAGCTGACCCGCCGCGTCGCGACGGACCCGCACCCCGGCCGTGTCGAGTCCGGACCCTCCCTGACCGCCTTCGCCGCCGGCGCCCCGGTGGTGACGGACGCGACGGCGACGCCCTCACCCCCGCCCCCTCCGCACGCCTTCGGCTGACTGGGCCGCCAGGGGCGTGGCCGACCGGCATGAGCGGCCCCGCCCGTGCCGGGCCGCACGGCGCCACCGCACGGCCCCGCCGCACGGCGCCACCGGAGCGCCGCAACGCCGGTCCCCGGCGCAGCCGGACGCGCTAAGTTGCCGGGATGGCCGGTGTGCTGGTCGTCGAGGACGACACCTTCTTACGTTCCGCGGTGATCCGTCACCTGACGGACGCCTCGTACAGCGTGCGCAGTGCCGGGACCGCCCTGGAGGCGCTGCGGGAGGTGGGGCGGGGGCGGTTCGACGCGGTCGTGCTGGATCTGGGCCTGCCCGATCTGGACGGCGCGGAGGCGCTGCGGATGATGCGCGGGTTCAGCGACGTGCCGGTGGTGGTGACGGCCACGGGGCGGGAGGAGCCGCGGGCGGTGCGGCTGCTGCACGCGGGGGCGGACGACTACGTCGTGAAGCCGTACGCGGTGGAGCTGCTGGCCGCGCGGCTGGCGGCGGTGCTGCGCCGGGCGCGGGGGCGGGCGGTGCCCGTGGCCGAGGCGGTGATCCGGGTCGGGGGGCTGACGATCGACGCGCGGCGCAGGCTGGCCGAGCTGGACGGGGTGGCGCTGGCGCTGAGCCGGCGGGAGTTCGACCTGCTGAGCTTCCTGGCGGCGCGGCCGGGGGTGGTCGTGGCGCGCCGGGAGCTGCTCGCCGAGGTGTGGCGGCAGTCGTACGGGGACGACCAGACGGTCGACGTGCACCTGTCGTGGCTGCGCAGGAAGCTGGGGGAGTCGGCGGCGCGGCCGCGCTACCTGCACACGCTGCGCGGGGTGGGCGTCAAGCTGGAGCCGCCCCGGTAGCGCGGACGGGGGGATCCGCGGTGAGGTCGGCCCCGGAAAGGCGAAAGGAGCGGTACGGCAGCACCCTCGAACTGCCGTACCGCTCCTTTTTCTCGTCCCCTCAGGACTTCCCGTCCTCCTCCGGGAGGTCCGGAAGGACGTTTGTACGCGCCACCTGGGAGTACCAGTGGGCGCTCTGCTTCGGGATGCGGCGCTGGGTGCCGAAGTCGACGTAGACCGCGCCGAAGCGCTTGCTGTAGCCGTAGGCCCACTCGAAGTTGTCCATGAGGGACCACAGGAAGTAGCCGCGGACGTCCGCGCCGGCGGTGATGGTCTCGTGGACGGCGGCGAGGTGGCCGTGCACGTACGAGATCCGCTCGGGGTCGTTGACCTGGCCCTCGGGCGAGACGTAGTCGTCGTAGGCCGCGCCGTTCTCGGTGATCATCATCGGCAGGCCCGGGTACTCGCGGGTGATGCGGTTGATGAGGTCGCGCAGGCCGGTCGCGTCGATGGACCAGCGCATCGCGGTGGTCTCGCCGGGCGAGAGGTGGAAGGCGACGTGCTCCGAGCCGGGCCACGGGGAGTGTTCGCTGTCGCCGTGGCCGTCGTTGCGCGGCACCTGGGCGCCCTCGGTGTGCGCACGGCTGTCGGAGACCAGCGTCGGGGTGTAGTAGTTGATGCCGAGCAGGTCGATGGGGCGGCTGATCTCGGCGAGGTCGCCGTCCTTGACCAGGGTCTCCCAGTCGACGATGTGCGCGGTGTCGTCGAGCAGGTCGGCGGGGTAGCCGTCGCCGAGGATCGGGCCGAGGAAGACCCGGTTGCCGACCGCGTCGATGCGGCGGGCGGCGTCGAGGTCGGCGGCGGAGTCGGTGAGCGGGCGGACCTGGTGCAGGTTGAGGGTGATCGAGGTCTGCGCTGTAGCGGGGAGAACGGAACGCAGAACCCCGATCGCCCGGCCATGGGCGAGGTTGAGGTGGTGGGCGGCCTTGAGGGCGGACTCCGGTTCGGTGCGCCCGGGGGCGTGCACACCGGAGCCGTAGCCGAGGTAGGCCGAGCACCACGGCTCGTTGAGCGTCGTCCAGTACGGCACCCGGTCGCCGAGGGCGCTCGCGACGATCTCGGTGTACTCGGCGAAGCGCTCGGTGGTGTCGCGGACGGTCCAGCCGCCGACGTCCTCCAGGTCCTGGGGCAGGTCCCAGTGGTAGAGGGTGACGACGGGGGTGATGCCCTTGTCGAGCAGCTCGTCGGTCAGGCGGCGGTAGAAGTCCAGTCCGCGCTGGACGGCGGGGCCGCGCCCGGTGGGCTGGACCCGGGACCAGGACACGGAGAAGCGGTAGGCGCCCAGGCCGAGGTCGGCCATGAGGGCGACGTCGTCGCGGTAGCGGTGGTAATGGTCGGCTGCGATGTCACCGGTGTCCCCGTTGCGGACCCGGCCAGGCGTGTGGCTGAACGTGTCCCAGATCGAAGGCGTCCGGCCGTCCTCGGCTGCGGCGCCCTCGACCTGGTAGGCGGCCGTTGCCGACCCCCAGACGAAGCCGGGGGGGAATCGGAGCGAGGCAGCAGAGCCGGCGGAAAGCTCGGTGCCCTCTGAATGGACAGCTGTCATGACGGGGGACTCCAGGGGAATCAGGGGGTAGTCGGGGGAAGTGGGCTCTCACGGCCCGTACGGCGCAGGGGGTGTTCGCCGTACGGGCCGTGAGGTCAGCTCTTGACGGCGCCCGCGGTGATACCGCCGACGATCTGCTTGCCCAGCACGGCGAAAACGATCAGCAGCGGCAGTGTCGCGACCAGGGCGGCGGTCACGACCACGGCGTGGTCGACGCTGTGGTTGCCGGAGCCGACACCGGCCAGTGCGACCTGCACCGTCGGGTTCTGCTCGCTCAGGGCGATGAGGGGCCAGAAGAAGTCGTTCCAGGCCTGGACGAAGACGAGCATGCCCAGGACGGCCATCGCGGGGCGGGCGATGGGGAAGACGACGTGCCACAGGATGCGCAGGCTGTGCGCTCCGTCGACCCGGGCGGCCTCGATCAGCTCGATCGGCAGCGCCTCGGAGAGGAACTGCCGCATGAAGAACACGCCGAACGCGGCGACCAGCGAGGGCAGGATGACCGACTGGAGGTGGTTGACCCAGCCCACGTTGGTGATGATCTGGTAGAGCGGGATCACGCTGAGCTGCGGCGGGATCGTCATGGTGGCGACGACGACGGTCAGCAGGGCGTTGCGGCCGCGGAACTGCAGCTTGGCGAAGGCGAAGCCCGCCAGCGTCGCGAACAGCACGGTGCTGAGGGCCACCAGGCCCGCCACGATCGTCGAGTTGATCAGGGCCTTGGTCATGTCGACCTGGTCCCAGACGATCTTCATGTTGTCGATCAGGTGGCTGCTCGGCAGCAGCAGCGACGGATGCGCGGCGATGATGTCCTGGTCGGTGTGCGACGCGGCGCTGACCGTCCAGTACAGCGGGAAGAGCGACACCAGCGCGGCGAAGATCAGCAGCAGGTAGGCGATCGGCCCGGCGTTCTGCTGCTTGCCGGGTGCTCCGGCCGCGCCCCGGCGGCGGCGGCGCGGGACGGCGGCGGAGGAGTGGCGCGGCCCGGAGGTCCGCGCGGTCTCGGTGATCTGAGCCATGGGTCAGCCCCCCAGCTTCTTGCGGTTGGAGCGCGCGATCAGCAGGTTGACGGCACCGATGAGCAGCAGGATCAGCAGCATGACCCAGGCGACGGCGGAGGCCCGGCCGAGCTCGCCGACGTTCCAGCCCTGGTCGTACATGTAGAGGCTCAGCGTCTGGTACTGGTGGTCGGTGCCACCGGTGACGCCGACGCCGCCGCCGTACATCAGCGGTTCACCGAACAGCTGGGTCGCGCCGATGGTGGAGACGATGATCGTGAAGAGGATCGTCGGGCGGATCGAGGGGATCGTGACGCTGACGAACTGCCGCCAGCGCGAGGCACCGTCCAGCGCCGCCGCCTCGTACAGGTCGGCGGGGACGGCCTGCATCGCGGCCAGGTAGATCAGCGCGTTGTAGCCGGTCCAGCGCCAGGTCACGATCGAGGAGATCGCTATCTGCGCGGGCCACTTGGACGACTCCCAGTCGATGTGCGAGAAGCCGACCTTGCTCAGGACCTCGTTCACGATGCCGTAGTCCGGGTTGTACAGCTGGACGAAGACCAGCGTGGCCGCGGCGACCGACGTCGCGTACGGGGCCAGGACCGCCACCCGGAAGAAGGAGCGGCCGCGCATCTTGTAGTTGAGCAGGTGCGCGATGCCGAGCGCCATCAGCAGCTGTGGCACCGTGGAGATCACCGCGAGCGTGAAGGTGTTGCGCAGCGCCTTCCAGAAGAACGGGCTGTCCCACAGCGCGGTGTAGTTGTCGAACCCGACCCACGATCCGTGCGTTCCCAGCTCGACCTGGTGCAGCGAGAGCCAGCCGGTCCAGATCAGCGGGAAGAGGCCGAAGGCGGCGAAGACGATGAAGAACGGGGCGACATAGGCGTACGGCGACGCCTTGGTGTCGAAGCGGTAGAGCCGGGCGCGCCAGCCGGGAGGTCGGCTGCCGTCCTGGGATGTGGAGCGCGGGGCGGGCCTGGAAGACGGCGGGCTGCCGTCGGACGTCGCCCTGACGGAGGTGGCCACGAGTGGCGTCCTTCCCGTAGGGGTGCGGGCGGTGAACCGGGGGAGGGGGGAGGGTTGTTCAGAACTTGTAGGGGCCTCGGCCGGATGGCTTCACTTCTCGCAGCCGGCCGTATGACGGGCCGCCCGGCAGGTGGGAGACACTGCCGGGCGGCCCCGCCGTGGGTTACTGAACGACCTTGTCCTTGATCTGGGAGACCACGTTCGACCAGGCCTTGTCCTTGGCCGTGCCGCGCTTCTCCATGTCCATGATGCCGTTCTTGGTGATGATGTCCTTCACGTTGCCGTCCCACGGGCCGATCGGGGCCGGGGTGATGTTCTTGGCCGCGCCCGCGAAGATCTTGCCGATCGGGGTGCCCGGGAAGTACGGGTTCGTGAGGTTCTGGACCGCCGGGTCGTCGAGCGCCGCGACGTTCGACGGGATGTTCCCGAACTTCTGGAAGACCTTGACCTCCTGCTCCTTGGCAGTCAGCCACTGGGCCAGGGCGGTGGCCTCCTTGACGTGCTTGCCGGCCTTCGGCACGGCCAGGAAGGAACCGCCCCAGTTGCCGACCTGCGGCGGCGTCGCGACGTCCCACTTGCCCTTGCCGGCGTCACCGGAGTTGTTCTGCACGAGGCCGACCATCCAGCTCGGGCAGGTCACGGTCGCGAACTTGCCGGTCTTGAAGGCCGCCGACCACGCGTTCTGCGGGTCCAGCTGCTGGTAGCCGGCGGTGATGCCGGCCTCCACGGCCTCCGTCGACAGGTTCCAGGCGGTCTTGACGCCGTCGCTGCTGTCGTAGATCAGCTTGCCGTTCTGGTCCGAGTACTGCGTCGACTGGCTGGCCAGGATCGCGTTGAACAGGCCGCTGCCGGAGTCGGAGAACTTCATCCCCTTGGGGGCCTTCTTCTGGAACTGCTTGCCCAGGTCGATGAACTTCTGCCAGTCGCCGTTCCACTGGGCCGCGAGCTGGTCGCGGTCGGTGGGCAGGCCGGCCTGCGCGAAGGCGGCCTTGTTGTAGCAGATCGCCGTCGGGCCGGCGTCCGTGCCCAGGCCGATGATCTTGCCGTCGCCGGTGGTGGCCTGCTTCTCCTTGTAGGGGAGCCACGCGTTGGCGTCGAAGCCCTGGACCGTCTTGAAGTCCACGAACTTGTTCGCCAGGTTCGGCTGGATCGCCAGACCGATGTAGCCGACCTCGATCGCCTGGATGTCGGCGAGGCCGCTGTTCTGGGTCAGGTGCAGCTTCAGCTTGTCCCAGTACTGCTGGCCGTCCGAGACGTTGTCCTCGACGATCGTGATGTTCGGGTGCAGCTTGTGGTACTCGGCGTAGAGAGCGGCGCCGTTCTTGTCGTCGTAGCCGAACGAGCCGAAGTCGCCGACGTGCAGCGTGATCTTCTCGTTGGACGAGCCGTCCTTCGAGTCGTTCTTGCTGCCGCTGTCGCTGTCGCTGCTGCAACCGGTGATCAGGGTCGCGCAGGCTGCGAGACCCGCGACCGCGATGACAGCGGCCTTGCGGGTTCTGCCGGAAGTGCGCATTCCACTCTCCTTGTCAGGGTGGGTCAGCGTGCTGGTGGTGCGTGGTCCCCGGGGTGTTACGAAAGTTGGCGCTGTGGGAGCGCTCCCACGTAGGCTTTCCGGAACATTCACGCCTCGGAGGGGTCAGTGTCAAGATGTGAAGTCCATTTCGTTGCCGGAACGTGTCCGGAGCTGAGTCGCGATTACTTCTTGAACGGAAGCCCCTGCCTGGGGCTTGTAGTGTGGGAGCGCTCTCAGGTACCGCTCCTACGGGGAAGGACCGGGCGCTAAGGTGGCGCGAAATGAGTACAGGAGGCGGCAGTGGCCATGAACGGACGGCACAGCGGACGTCCCACCCTTGAGGAGGTGGCGCTGCGCGCCGGAGTCGGGCGAGGCACGGTCTCCCGGGTGATCAACGGATCGCCCAGGGTCAGCGACCGCGCCAAGGCCGCCGTCGAGGCCGCCATCGCCGAGCTGGGCTACGTGCCCAACCGCGCGGCCCGCGCCCTGGCCGGCAACCGTACCGACGCGATCGCCCTGGTCATTCCGGAACCGGAGACCCGGCTCTTCGCCGAGCCCTACTTCTCCGACATCATCCGCGGTATCGGCGCCGAGCTGGCCGACACCGACATGCAGCTGCTGCTCACCCTGATCCGCACGCCCAAGGAGCGCGCCAGGTTCGCACAGTACCTGGCCGCCCACCGGGTCGACGGCGTGCTGCTGGTGTCCGTGCACGAGGACGACCCGCTGCCCGACCTGCTGGAGCAGCTGGAGATGCCGGCGGTGCTCAACGGCCGCCGCAGCGACCTGGAGTCCGTGTCCTACGTC
The DNA here is from genome assembly GCF_044333485.1 of Streptomyces sp. NPDC020983. NCBI lineage: Bacteria > Bacillati > Actinomycetota > Actinomycetes > Kitasatosporales > Streptomycetaceae > Streptomyces > Streptomyces sp. NPDC020983. Next base: position 171,546 of record NZ_JBIRRA010000004.1, read on the forward strand.
GACGCCGACAACGTCGGCGGCGCCCGTGCCGCGGTCGCCCACCTCCTCGCCCGCGGCCGCCGCCAGGTCGCCACCATCACGGGCCCGCCGGACATGTACGTGGCCCGCAGCCGCCTCGACGGCTACCGGCAGGCGGTCGAGGCCGCGGCCGGCGGCTTCGACACCGCCCTCGTCGCGCGCGGCGACTTCACGGAGGAGGGCGGACGCCGCGCCATGCGCGAACTGCTGGTGCGCCGCCCGGAGATCGACGGTGTCTTCGCGGCCTCCGACGTGATGGCGGCCGGCGCCCGGGCGGTACTGCGCGAGGCGGGCCGCCGGGTGCCCGAGGACGTGGCGCTGGTCGGCTTCGAGGACTCCGCGATCGCCCGCCACATGGACCCGGCGCTCACCAGCGTCCGGCAGCCCACCGAGGAGATGGGCCGCACCATGGCCCGGGTGCTGCTGGAGGAGATCGCCGAGCGCAAGTCCGTGCGCCGGCACGTCGTGCTGTCCACGGAGCTGGTGCAGCGGGAGTCGGTGTGACCGCGCCGGCAGCGGTGGACGCGGCAGCGGCCGCCGGGCGCCGTGGGGGGCGTCCGGCGGCCGCGGGGCCGCGGGGCGGCCGGTAGGGCGCCCGGGACGGTCGGACCGCCGGGGGCGGGGACGGTGCGCATGGCGTGCGCACCGTCCCCGCCCCCGGCCTTTGTGGGGGGTGTGGGGGGTCCGGGGGACGTGGCGGAGGCCGCGGGTGGGGCGCCGGCTAGTAGCCGACGGCGATCTCCATCCACTGCGGGTTCTGCTGCGAGGCGTAGGCGGCCTGGCCCGCCACGTCGTCGTACGGGAAGCCGTAGGCGAGGTGGTTGATGCCGTGGTCGTGCCAGTACTTGGCGTACCAGTTGGCCGGGTCGCCGCCGTAGAACCTGGCCGGGTCCTGCTGCTGGTCGGTGGGCAGGGTGGCGGTGTGCCGGTTGAGCGCGGCGCACTTGGCGGCGTCGGCGGCCATGGAGCCGGCGCAGCCGAAGATGTTCGAGGTGGGCTCGTTGACGCCGACCGACTGGGCGTAGGCGGTGAAGTAGTTGGCGTTCACCCCGCCCTGACGGAAGCTCGGGTCGCTGCCCGGGGCGATGATCCGGTAGGGGGCCTGGGTCTGCGCGAGCACCTTGAACTGCGAGGGCACCGCGTTCTGGAAGGACTGGAAGACCTGGTCGCGGCTCATGGTGAACAGGTCCTGGCTGTCGCCGAGCTGGATGTCCTGGCCGTCGTGCGAGTGCAGCCGGATGGCCAGCGGCAGGCCCCAGGCGTCCACCCGGGTGGTGTTGCCGTTGAAGACGTTCGCGCCGATCGTGAACTCGATGAAGTCGTAGTACTGGCTGTTCGGCGAGCCGACGTAGAAGTACATCCGGCCCGAGGAGTTCGCCGGCATGTCGAAGTACGGCTGCTCGGCGATCGAGTGGACCTGGCCGTTGAAGCTCCAGTAGACCTGGCTGTCCGGGTAGGCGCCGTTGGTCCGGTTGAGGATCTTCAGCTCCATGACGTTGTGCGCGGCGGGGATGTCGCCGGTGGTGCCCCAGAAGTCGTCCGGCGGCGTCGTGCCCCCGGTCGTGCCGCCGGTGCTGCCGCCCCCGTCGGTCGTGCCGCCGGTGGTGGTGAAGACCTGGAACTCCCACAGGGACGCGCCGTACGCGGTGGCCCGCGCGGTGGTGTTGATCCGGACGTAGCGCCCGGTGCCGGTCACGTCCAGCTTCTGCACGCCGCCGGTTCCGGTCGTGGTGGAGTAGACGGCCGTCCACGGGCCGTCGGCGCTGTCGGAGACCTGGATCTGGTAAGCGGTCGCGTAGGCCGCCTCCCAGTTCAGCCCGATGCCGCACACCTGCTGCGACGAGCCGAGGTCGACCCGCAGCCACTGCGGGTCGCTGAAGGCGCTGGACCAGCGGGTGGAGGTGTTGCCGTCGACGGCCGCGGAGGCGGGGGTGCCGGCGTTCTCGGTGGACGACGCCGCGGCCGGCCTGCCCTGTGCGGCATCGGTGGTGGCGCAGGCGCCCGGCTGGGTGCCGCCACCGCCGTAGACCTGGAACTCCCACAGCGAGTAGCCCCACTGCGTGGCCCGTACGGTCCCGGTCATCCGGACATAGCGGCCGGAACCGTTTACGGCGAGCGTCTGCACGCCGCCCGTTCCGGTCGTGGTGGAGTAGACGGTGGTCCAGTCCGTCCCGTTGGCGGACGTCTGGATCGTGAACGCCCTGGCGTACGCCGCCTCCCAGGTGAGCGTCACCTGGCTGACGGACTGGCTGCTGCCGAGGTCCACCTGGAGCCACTGGGGGTCGGCCGCGGCGCTGGACCAGCGGGTGCCGGTATTGCCGTCGACGGCCGCGGAGGCGGGGGTGCCGGCGTTCTCGGTGGACGAGGCGGTGGCCGGCCTGCCCTGGGAGAGCAGGGTGCCCGCCGCGCGGGCCGGCGACTGCGAGCCGACCACCAGGACGAGCCCGCCCAGCAGTGCGAGCAGGGCGGTTAGGACGAGGTACGGCTGGTGCCCGCGGCGGTGCCCCGCGGGCCTGCGCACCAGCAGGGGTGTGCTGCCTGACATGTGTTCTCCTCAACCGGGTGGGGGTCCGTGCCGGAGGCCGGCGGAGCGGGATGAGAGCGCTCTCTCGGCGAGGTGATGTATACAAGGCGGCCCTGGGCGCGTCAATGAGTCGTTCAATAATGGCCGGTTGGCGCCTGCGAGGGGTACGAGACCCGAACGGACGCGCGCAGTCCGGGAGCAGGCGTCCGGCCCCAGCTCAGGCCCTGTCCGCCGGGCGGGGGACGCAGGAGGGGCGGGCCCGTGCACGCCATCCATGCACGGGACCGCCCCCGTTCCGGGGTGCCGCCGGCTCAGCCGAGCGACGCCAGGTGGTTCTTCAGGCCGAGGCCGTACGCCGTCGCGGTGCCGTCGTAGTTGGAGATCAGCGACGGGCCCGACGAGCAGTCCCAGGTGTTCCACGTCCAGCCGAGGTAGCCCACCTGGTGGCTGTCGAGCCAGCTCATGAAGCTGTCGACGAAGGAGTGCCCGCAGGTGTTCTCGCCGATCTCACCGGCCACCAGCGGCACCTTCGCGGCGACCGGTGCCAGCTGGGAGTCCCAGCAGGAACTGGCGGCGCATGAGTTGAAGTTGTAGACGTGCACGGCCGCCGCCAGGTTCCCCGTGGGGTCGGCCGGCTCGTGCGCCAGCCACCCCGTCAGGTCGTTGGAGTAGGCGAGGCCGCCCATCATGACGACGTTCTGCGCCCCGGTGCCGCGCACGGCGTCCAGCATGTCCTGCATCCCCGCGACCTCGTAGCCGATGCCGGGGCAGGTGCCGCCGTCCTTCCAGCAGGCCCACGCCTGGTCGGTGGAGGACGTCGCGCGGTCCGGGTAGGGCTCGTTGAACAGGTCGAAGACGATCGACGTGTTCGACTTGAAGGTGTTGGCCACGCTGGTCCAGAACGGGATCGCGTACTGCGCGTCCGGCATCGGCTTCTGGCAGGTGGCGTTGACGTCGGTGCAGCCCGCCGAGTTGCCGCTGTAGAGGCCGTGCGTCCAGTGCAGCTCGACGATCGGCGTGATGCCGTGCGCCACCAGCCGGTTCACCCAGCCGGTGATCGCCGCGACGTAGTTGGCACCGCCGTCGGCGGTGGGCACGTAGCTCAGGCCCTCCCAGCAGTCCTCGTTGAGCGGCACGCGGACGGCGTTGACGCCCTTCCAGCTGGTGATGGCGTTGATCGCGGTGTCGTCGACCGGTCCGTCGAAGATCCCCTTGCCCTGCGCGCAGGCGAATTCGGTGCCGGAGCGGTTCACGCCGTGCAGCACGACCTGCTTGCCGGTGGAGTCGACCAGCTTGTTCCCGGACACGTGCAGCTTGGGCGGTGCCGTGTCGCCGCCGGGCGGTGTGGTCGGCGGTGTGGTCGGCGGGGTCGTCGGGGGAGTGGTGGGCGGTGTCGTGGGAGGCGTCGTCGGCGGTGTGGTGGGGGGAGTGGTGCCGCCGCCCGTGGTGCAGGTGGTGCCGTTGAGCGTGAAGCCCGTCGGCGCCGGGTTGCTGCCCGACCAGCTGCCGAGGAAGCCGGCGCTCACCGTGCCGCCGGTGGGGATCACGCCGTTGTACGACTCGGATGCCGCGGTCACGGCGGTCCCGGACTGGGTCCAGGCGGCGTTCCAGCCCTGGGTGACCTTCTGTCCGCCGGTGAAGGTGAAGCCGAGCTTCCAGCTCGTGGTGGGCGCGGCGTTGTTGGTGATGACAACGTTGCCCTGGAAGCCGGAATCCCACTGGTTCGTCACCGAGTAGGACACGGCGCAGGCCGGTGCGGCTCCCGCCGCGGTCGCGCCGAGTGTGGGGAGCAGGGCGGCGGCGGCCGCCGCCGTGCTCACTGCCGCGACGGCGAGCGCCGCGGTGCGCGTGGGTCGTCGCATGAGCGACTCCTCGTGATGTGGGGGGATCGAGGAAGTGCCGCCCGCGGCGCCCCGGAGGGCGGCGGCGGGCGTCGACAAGAAGTGGACGCGCTCCCACTGGTCCGGCGAATGACCCTAGCGTCAAGTGCCGTCCAAGGGTAGGGGGACCGTACCGGCCATCCGCCACCCCTGCGCGGTGCACATCGACTCGTGCACATCGCAGGCCCTCCAGCAGGGCTTTGTGCTTCACCTCTTGACAGGTATTCGGCAAGGCCTTGATGGTGGGAGCGCTCCCATTGGTTCACAGCTTAAGAAGCACCACACCATCCCCCCACACACCAGCGCGAGGAGGACCTCCCGCATGGCAAGAGGAAGACCGATCCTGAGAAGGCCGGGACGGCGCGTCACGAAGCTGCTGACGGCCCTGGCCGCGGCACTCGCCCTGCCGCTCGGCATGACGGTGGCCGCCGGCGGCTCCGCGCACGCCGCGGGCCTGTCGTGCAGCGTCGACTACACGACCCAGGACTGGGGCTCCGGCTTCACGGCCAACGCCAAGATCACCAACCTCGGCAGCAGCTCGATCGACGGCTGGACGCTGACGTACTCCTACACCGGCAACCAGACGCTCCAGAGCGGCTGGAACGGCACCTGGTCGCAGTCCGGCAAGGCCGTCACCGTCAAGTCGCTGGACTGGAACAAGACGATCGCCGCCAACGGCAGCGTCACCACCAGCGCCAACTTCAACTACAGCGGCACCAACACCGCGCCGACGTCCTTCAGCGTCAACGGCACGGTGTGCGGTGGCGCGCACCAGCCGCCGCTGCCGGTGCTCACCAGCCCGTCGGCCGGTGCCACCTACAGCGCGGGCGCCACGATCCCGCTGGCCGCGACCGCGGTGGCGGCGGACAGCGCGACGATCACCAAGGTGGAGTTCTACAACAACACCACGCTGCTGGGCACCGACACCACCTCGCCGTACACGTTCGACTGGGCGAGCGTCCCGGCCGGCGACTACTCGGTCTACGCCAAGGCCTACGACAGCCTGGGCGCGTCCGCCGAGTCGACCCCGGTGGGCGTGCACGTCGCGAGCGGCCCGGCGATCGTGGCCTCGCCCACGACGCTGTCGGTCCAGCAGGGCAAGACCGGCACCTTCGGCCTGAAGCTGTCGGGTGCCCCGTCGGCCAACGTGACGGTCGCCGTCGCGCGGACCGCGGGCAACACCGGGCTGAGCGTCCAGTCCGGGGCGAGCCTGACCTTCACCCCGAGCAACTGGTCGACGGCGCAGAACGTGACCGTCGCCGCGGACGCCTCCGGCACCGGCGCGGCCACCTTCTCGGCCACCGCCACCGGCTACAGCACCGCGACGGTCTCGGTCAGCGAGATCGCCGCGACCGGTGACTACGCCGCGCGCTTCCTGTCGCTCTACAGCAAGATCACCGACCCGTCGAGCGGCTACTTCTCGCCCGAGGGCATCCCGTACCACTCGGTCGAGACGCTCATGGTCGAGGCCCCGGACTACGGTCACGAGACCACCTCCGAGGCGTATTCGTACATGATCTGGCTGCAGGCCATGTACGGGCAGGTCAGCGGCGACTGGAGCAAGTTCAACGCGGCCTGGGGCACCATGGAGAAGTACATGATCCCCACGCACGCGGACCAGCCGACGAACAGCTTCTACAACGCGAGCTCGCCGGCCACCTACGCCCCCGAGCACCCGCTGCCCTCGGACTACCCGTCGCAGCTGGACAGCAGCGTCAAGTCCGGGGTCGACCCGATCGCGAGCGAGCTGAAGTCGGCCTACGGGACCGACGACATCTACGGCATGCACTGGCTGCAGGATGTGGACAACATCTACGGCTACGGTGACACGCCCGGTGGCGGCTGCGAACTCGGCCCGTCCGCGCCCGGCCCGTCGTACATCAACACCTTCCAGCGCGGTGAGCAGGAGTCGGTGTGGGAGACCGTGCCGCAGCCGACCTGCGACGCGTTCAAGTACGGCGGCAAGAACGGCTACCTGGACCTCTTCACGGGCGACTCGTCCTACTCCCAGCAGTGGAAGTACACCGACGCCCCCGACGCCGACGCGCGTGCGATCCAGGCCGCGTACTGGGCCGACCAGTGGGCCACCGCGCAGGGCAAGAAGTCGGACGTCGCGGCGACCGTCGCCAAGGCCGGCAAGATGGGCGACTACCTGCGGTACTCGTTCTTCGACAAGTACTTCAAGAAGATCGGCAACTGCACCAGCCCGACCACCTGCCCGGCCGGCACCGGCAAGGACAGCGAGCACTACCTGCTGTCGTGGTACTACGCCTGGGGCGGCTCGTCCGGCTCCGGCGGCGGCTGGGCCTGGCGCATCGGTGACGGCGCCTCGCACTTCGGCTACCAGAACCCGCTGGCGGCGTACGCGCTGACCAACGACGCGGCCATGGCCCCGAAGTCCACCACCGGCAAGCAGGACTGGACCACCAGCCTCAGCCGGCAGCTGGAGTTCTACCAGTGGCTGCAGTCCTCCGAGGGTGCCATCGCCGGTGGCGCCACCAACAGCTGGGGCGGCGCCTACGCCCAGCCCCCGGCCGGCACGCCCACCTTCTACGGGATGGCGTACGACTGGGAGCCCGTCTACCACGACCCGCCGTCGAACCAGTGGTTCGGCATGCAGGCCTGGTCGATGGAGCGGGTCGCGGAGTACTACCAGCAGACCGGTGACGCCAAGGCCAAGAAGATCCTCGACAAGTGGGTCACCTGGGCCATGTCCGAGACCACCGTCAACGCGGACGGCACCTTCAAGATCCCGTCCGACCTCCAGTGGACCGGCCAGCCGGACACCTGGAACGCGTCCAGCCCGGGCAGCAACTCCGGCCTGCACGTGACGGTCTCGGCCTACGGCAACGACCTGGGCGTCGCGGCGGCCTACGCCAAGACGCTGTCCTACTACGCCGCCAAGTCCGGCAGCACGGCCGCCAAGACCATGGCCAAGCAGCTGCTCGACGGCATGTGGACCAACTACCAGGACCCGCTGGGTATCGCGACCCCGGAGACCCGGACCGACTACAACCGGTTCGACGACCCGGTCTACGTGCCGTCCACGTTCTCCGGCACGATGCCCAACGGCGACAAGATCAACTCCAGCTCGACCTTCATCGAGCTGCGGTCCTTCTACAAGAACGACCCGAACTGGTCGAAGGTGCAGGCCTACCTCAACGGCGGCGCCGCGCCCAGCTTCACCTATCACCGCTTCTGGGCCCAGGCCGACATCGCGATGGCGATGGGAGCCTACGGTCTGCTCTTCGGCGCGTGATCCGAACTCCCGGTGGGAGCCGGGGCGGGAGATGACCCGGGTTACCTGACAGTTGCCCGGCCCCCCCCGCTCCCACCGGGACCCCGGCCGCGGCCCCGCACCTCCCTGGGCACTGGGAGGGCGCGGGGCCGCGGTGCCGTCCCGCGGCCTGCGCGGGCTGTACGCCGCCGGGAGCGCACGGGGAGCGCCCCTGGCGGCCGCCACGCCCCCGCCGCGGCCCGTCGCCGCGGCAGGACGGGCCGGCGCCCGCGAAGCCCGGCCGGCCGGACTCCGGCCGCCCCTCGCCGCGGCGGTCAGTCCAGCAGCCCGGCGTCCCTGAGGTCGTCGAAGAGCAGCTGGTCGACGGGCGGTACGAGGTGCCGGTCGGCGTAGCCGAACCAGGCGATCTCCTCGATCTCGCTGCTGGGCCTCAGCTCTCCCCGGTAGTCCGCGGTGTAGCAGGCCATCCGCACGACAGCGCCCTCCGCCTCCGCCTCGTACGTCCCGGTGTGCGCGGCCGATCCCGGGTCCAGGGCGACGTCCAGCTCCTCGCGGATCTCCCGCACCAGCGTCTCCAGGTCGCTCTCCGCGCCCTCCCGCTTGCCGCCGGGCACGTAGAAGACGCCCTTCCCCTGCGGCCGCGCGCACAGCACCCGCCCGCCCTCGGCCCGTACCCACGCCACCGTGTCGATCAGCACCGCCGCGCCCTCTCTCCCGTCGTACGCCGACCGTACGCCCGTCGCCCGGCACCGGTCCGCGGGCGGCCCGCGGGCCCCCTGAGGGCCGCCGGCACCCCCCTAGCTCCTCCGGCCCCGTACGGCGACCGCCGGGGGCGTTTTCCGGTCCTTTTCGGCAGGCCCGGAGGCCATGCGCGGCCGGCGCCGGAAGGGGGAGGTGCGGGGGTCCGGGTGTATACGGCGAGGCCCCGGACCGCTTGCGCGGGCCGGGGCCTCGGTGGGGTGAGTGACGGGACTCGAACCCGCGGCATCCTGGACCACAACCAGGTGCTCTACCAGCTGAGCTACACCCACCATCAGCGGCACTCCGCCCCGTGACCTTCCCGGGGTGGCGTCGCCTCGAAAAGTGTACAGGGTGGCGGGGGGTGGTCGCGCCCGGCTTTCGCGCGGGTCCGCGGGGGGCGCGGGTCAGTGCGCCGCCGGGCCGTCCGCCGGGAGGACGTGGCGGGCGGCGATCGCCCGCGCGGTGTCCGAGTCGGGGCCGGGCTGGGGGACGAAGACGGCCTCGCGGTAGTAGCGCAGCTCGGCGATGGATTCGCGGATGTCGGCGAGGGCGCGGTGGTTGCCCTTCTTCTCGGGGCTGTTGAAGTAGGCCCGCGGGTACCAGCGGCGGGCCAGCTCCTTGACCGAGGAGACGTCCACGATCCGGTAGTGCAGGTGCTGCTCCAGCGTGGGCATGTCGCGCGCCAGGAAGCCGCGGTCGGTGGACACCGAATTCCCGCACAGCGGCGCCTTGCGCGGCTCGGCGACGTGCGTGCGCACGTAGTCGAGCACGATCTGCTCGGCCTCGGGCAGGGCGATGCCGCCGGCCAGCTCGTCCAGCAGGCCGGAGGCGGTGTGCATGGTCCGGACCACCTCCGGCATGGTGTCGAGCGCCTCGGCGGGGGGGCGGATCACGACGTCCACCCCCTCCCCGAGCACGTTCAGCTCCGAGTCGGTGACGAGGGCCGCCACCTCGACGAGCGCGTCGTGCGCCAGTGACAGCCCCGTCATCTCACAGTCGATCCACACCATCCGGTCGTTCATGCGTCTCACCCTACGGGGCGGTCACGCGGTCCCGGCAGTGCGGCTCCCAGACCGCGTGCACCGCGCAGCCGGGAGCGGGCGGGACCGTCCGGCGGCTCGCCCCGGCCCGTTTGGTCGGGGACCCGCGCGGCATAGGTGTCGCTCTCCGGTTTGCCCGGCGGCGCGAGCAGCTGCGAGACCGGCCCGTGGTGCCCGGCGATCGTCGCCGCCCCGGCCGCCACGGGGCCCCGGCGCAGCGCGGCGAGGTCGGCGGGCACCGACGGCCGCTCCGGCTCGTCCTGCGGCCTGCGGGCCCGGTAGGCGGCCCGGTAGGACGCGGGGGAGGAGCCGAGCTGGCGCCGGAAGTGGCCGCGCAGCGCCACCGGGGAGCGGAAGCCGCAGCGGCCCGCGACCTCGTCCACCGAGTAGTCCGACGTCTCCAGCAGCCGCTGGGCCTGGAGCACCCGCTGGGTGATCAGCCACTGCAGCGGCGCGCTGCCGGTGAGCGAGCGGAAGCGGCGGTCGAAGGTCCGCCGGCTCATGTACGCGCGCGCGGCCAGCGCCTCCACGTCGAACTGCTCGTGGAGGTGCTCCAGCGCCCAGGCGACGACCTCGGCCAGCGGGTCGGCGCCGATCTCCTCCGGTAAAGAGCGGTCCAGGTGCCGCTGGCCGGTCTGCCAGTCGGAGCGGCGCGGCGGCACGACCAGCCGCCGGGCGAGCGCCGCGGCCGCCTCGCCGCCGTGGTCGGTGCGCACGACGTGCAGGCACAGGTCGATACCGGCGGCGGTGCCGGCCGACGTGAGGACGTCGCCGTCGTCGACGAACAGCTCGCGCGGGTCGACGTGCACGGACGGGTAGCGCTTGGCGAGCGTGGGCGCGTACATCCAGTGCGTGGTGGCGGGCCGGCCGTCCAGCAGCCCGGCCGCGGCCAGCACGAAGGCCCCGGTGCACAGGCCGATGATGCGGGCGCCCTCCTCGTGGGCCCGGCGGATCGACTCCAGCGCCTCGGGCGGCGGGGCCTGCGAGATCGACCGCCAGGTCGGCACGACGACCGTGCCGGCCCGGGAGAGCGCCTCCAGGCCGTAGGGGGCGGTCAGTTCGAGACCGCCGGTGGTACGCAGCGGCCCGTCCTCGCCGGCGCAGACCAGGAGCCGGTAGCGGGGCACCCCGGCGTCCTGGCGGTCTATCCCGAAGACGGACAGCGGTATGGAACTCTCGAAGATCGGGCCACCGCTGAACAGCAGCACCGCGACGACTTCCGGTCGCCGGCGCGCGGAGAGCTTACGGATGGCGCGAGGCGATGCCGATGGTGCCTGCGACGGGCTCTCCGTCGCCGTACCGGAACCGGACTCCTGGCTCATGGAGCTCAAGCCCCCCTCGAATCGACGCGTCGTCACCTCGGTCCTGCACGTTCCCCCCGCGCGGCCACCCAAGATCAAACCTACTGTGTCAGGTGGGGCGTCAGTGACGTCATTGTCATCTGACGGTAAATCGACAAGACAACGTGGCGTAAAGCATTCGATCACGAAGCGTTTCACTCGTTGCGCGCTGAGGGAAGTACGCCTCCCGTCACTTCGGCCACGCAGCGCGTCACCCGCGACACGCCGCATCGTAGAACCGCAGGTGACAGAGGTGTTAGCGGGCGGTGATCCGAACTTCGGTGACCGGCCCAGAAGTTGGCCGAAAATCGACGTTGAGGAGCGAGGGGCGCGTACAAGGCGGCGGGACGTGCGCGGGGCGGCTCCCGGGCGCGCTGCCAACCGCCGCACGGAACGGGCGAATCCGGTGGATATCCCGTGGCAGCAGCGGGTATGACCGCTTCACGGCGCGCGGCCGCCCGCGGATGAACCGGTGCGCCCCCGGGGTGCTCCGGTGCGCCGCGCCGTGCCGCCGGTTGGCGGGATGGCGTTGCGCTCGCGGCGCCGCTCCGGCATTCTCCTGGGAACTCCGGGTACGCCACCGGTGAAGACTCTGCCGAACCTGTGCAGGCCGCCCTTACGGCCGTACTCTGGAGAGAGCGGGACGGGAAGTGCCGAACTGGCCCAAACCGGCCGGTCCGCCGGACCGACCCGCACGACCCGTCCTGTCCGCTGCTCGGCGCGTCAGCGCCGCCCTCGCCGAGAATCCGCATCATGGCCGGTCATGACTTCCCCGAGCCCGCCGATCGCAGGCCGCTAGCCGAATCGGCCGCGGCGCTGCCCGAACAGGCGCCCGCCCGGCATCCTTGCGATCCGGCCTTCCGGCACGGCGTCGTCGTCGGGTTCGACGGGTCCGTCTCCAGCGAGCGCGCTCTCGCGTACGCCGTCGGCATGGCGCGCAGGACGGCGTCCGCCCTGATCATCGTGCACGTGGCCAACCGGCTGCCGGCCACGGTGTGGGCGGGCTGCGAGCCGCCGGTCTTCGTCGACGTCCCCGACCACCGCACCGAGGTGCTCGGCCTGGAGCTGGCGTGCGCGGACCACCTCGCCGAGATCTCCTGGGTGCTGGTGGAGCGCGGCGGCGACATCTGCCACGAGCTGGAGGAGGTCGGCCGCGAGTACGAGGCCGACGCCATCGTGGTCGGCGGCACGCACGGACTGGCCGGACGGATCTTCGGATCGGTCGCGGGCCGCCTCGCCCGCCGGGCGCAGCGCCCGGTCGTCGTCATCCCGTAGCGCCCGCTCCCGCCGGGCACACCCCCGCAGCCGTCACCCGTACGGCCGTCATCCGTACGGCCGTCACCCGTACGGCCGTCACCCGTACGGCCGTCACCCGTACGGCCGTCACCCGTACGGGTGGGGCCCGCGTGCGCCGGGGGCCGCGCGCCCGGGAGCGCGCGCGGGGACGTACGCGTCCGTACGCCCCCGCGTCCCGTGCGGCTACTCCACGGTGACGGACTTCGCCAGGTTGCGCGGCTTGTCGATGTCGCGGCCCAGCGCCAGGGCGGTGTGGTAGGCGAAGAGCTGGAGCGGGATGCCCATGAGGATCGGGTCCAGCTCGTCCTCGTTCTTGGGCACCACGATCGTGTGGTCCGCCTTCGGCTGCACCTGGTGCGCGACCGCCAGGATCCGGCCGTTCCTGGCCTTGATCTCCTCCATCGCCGCGCGGTTCTTCTCCAGCAGGTCGTCGTCCGGCACGATCGCGACGGTCGGCATCGACGGGTCGATCAGCGCCAGCGGCCCGTGCTTGAGCTCGGAGGCCGGGTAGGCCTCGGCGTGGATGTAGCTGACCTCCTTGAGCTTCAGCGACGCCTCGCGCGCGACCGGGTAGCCGCGGACCCGGCCGATGAAGAGCATCGAGCGCGCGTCGGCGTAGGCCTTGGCCAGCTGCTTGATGTCCTGCTCGGTCTTGAGGATCTCCTCGATCTGCGCCGGCAGCCGGCGCAGCCCCTCGATGATCCGCCGCCCGTCGGTGACCGACAGGTCGCGCACCCGGCCCAGGTGCAGGGCCAGCAGCGCGAAGGCGACGACGGTGTTGGTGAAGCACTTGGTGGACACCACGCACACCTCGGGCCCGGCGTGCACGTACGTGCCGCCGTCCGCCTCGCGGGCGATCGCCGAGCCCACCACGTTGACCACGCCCAGCACCCTCGCGCCCTTGCGCTTGAGCTCCTGGACGGCGGCCAGCACGTCGTAGGTCTCGCCGGACTGCGACACCGCGACGTACAGGGTGTCGGGGTCGACCACCGGGTTGCGGTAGCGGAATTCCGAGGCGGGCTCGGCGTCCGCGGGGATGCGGGCCAGCTCCTCGATCAGGCCCGCGCCGATCTGCCCGGCGTGGTAGCTGGTGCCGCAGCCGAGGATCTTGATGCGGCGCACGCTGCGCGCCTCGCGCGCGTCCATGTTGAGGCCGCCGAGGTGCACGGTCGCGAAGCGGTCGTCGATCCGGCCGCGCAGCACCCGGTCGACGGCCTCGGCCTGCTCGAAGATCTCCTTGTGCATGTAGGTGTCGTGGCCGCCCATGTCGTACGACTCGGCCTCCCACTCCACCGTGGTCGGCGTCGCCGTGGTCTGCGAGCCCTCGGTGGTGTAGGTGCGGAAGTCGTCGGCCTTGAGGGTGGCCATCTCGCCGTCGCCGAGGGTCACGACCTGGCGGGTGTGGGCGACGAGCGCGGCCACGTCGGAGGCGACGAACATCTCCTTCTCGCCGATTCCCAGCACCACGGGCGAGCCGTTGCGGGCCACGACGATCCGGCCGGGGAAGTCCTGGTGCAGCACCGCGATGCCGTAGGTGCCCTCGACCGACCGCAGTGCCTCGCTGACCTTCTTCTCCAGCGTCGAGGCGGCCGAGCGGGCGATCAGGTGGGCCAGCACCTCGGTGTCGGTCTCGGAGGCGAAGACGACACCCTCGGCCGTGAGGCGGATGCGCAGCTCGGAGGCGTTGTCGATGATGCCGTTGTGGACGACGGCGACCTTCTCGTCGGCGTCCAGGTGCGGGTGCGCGTTGAGGTCGCTGGGCGCGCCGTGGGTGGCCCAGCGCGTGTGGGCGATGCCGGTGGTGCCGGCGAAGCGCTTGGGGACGCGCGACTCCAGCTCGCGTACCCGGCCCTTGGCCTTGACCGTCCGCAGCTCGCCCGACTTGCCGGTGATGACGATGCCGGCCGAGTCGTAGCCCCGGTACTCCAGCCGCTGCAAGCCCTCCAGCAGCAGCGGGGCCACGTCACGCTTGCCGATGTACCCGACGATTCCGCACATGAGCCGTCCGTCCCTCTCCGTCGTCCTGTGCCTGTCCGCATGCCCTGCGGGTCCTGCCTGCCCTGGTGTGTGCCCGGGGTCCTCAGCCGTAGACGATGCGGCGCAGCTGGCGCTGGGAGAGCGTGGCGGGGGCGACCGCCCGGTGCGGCAGCTCCTCGCCGATCCGCTCGAAGATCTCCGCGTTGACCAGGCCCTTCGCCTGGAGCTCGCGGTGTCTGCGGCGGACGAACTCCTCCGTCGTCTCGTCGAAGTACGCCAGGACGTCCAGGACGACCCGGGACGCCTCGCCGCGGTGCAGCGGCGTGGTGCGCACCAGGTGGTCGATCAGGTCGTCGTACGGGGTCCGGCGTTCGAGCACCCGTTGATACTGGTGTGATGATCTTCGCTTTGCAAGAATCCTGCCCGATTCCGGGCAGGAAGACGGGTCAGGAACGGCCAAAGGGGTGACGGTAGCGCGCTAAACATGACATTGCGGTTAATTCGGTGAAGCGTGTCAGCGGGGTCGGCGGGGGCGGTGGGGTGCGAGGGGGTTCGGCAGGGTGCCGGCGAACTGGAGCGCGGCCGACGGGTCGTCCAGGTCGACCATCCGCCGGTTGTTCCTGAGCTGGAGCCGGTTGAGGCAGGACAGCGCGAAGCGCTCGGCGAAGAGGTCGTGCCGCGCGAAGCGGGCGGCCAGGTGCGGGTGCGCGCGCTGGTAGTCCGTGACGCATCCGGCGACCGTGCGCCAGAAAACGGTTTCGTCGAGCACCCCGCGGGTGTGCAGGACGGCGCTCAGGAAGCGGAGGAAGCTGTCGAAGACGTCGGTGAAGACCGCGAGGACGAGCTCCTCGCCGGGCACGTTCGCCGCCCGGACCCGCTCGGCGGCCGGGGGCAGGGGCAGATCCGGGTCCATGACCACGATCTCCTCGGCGATGTCCTTGAAGACGGCACGCCGGACGGTGCCGCCGTCCGCGCCCAGGACGAGGATCACGTTCTCGCCGTGCGGCATGTAGGCCAGGCCGTAGGCGTAGAGGCTGTGCAGGACAGGGACGAGGTAGGCGTCGAGGTAGCCGCGCAGCCAGCGGGCCGGGGGCAGGCCGGAGCGGGCGATCAGGGCGGCGGCGAAGGAGTCCGCCGCACGGTCCGCGCCGCCGGGGGCCCGCGGGCCGGTGCGGCCCTCCCGGGCCCGCGTGCCGTCGTCGCCGGCGTGGCCGTCCGTGTGCAGCAGGGCCGCCATCGTCACCGGGGACTCGCCCGGCGCCAGCCCGGGCACCGGGCTCTCCCGCCACAGCGCGGCCAGCATCGTCCGGTACGGCGAGCCGTGGGCGGTCGCGGCCTCGTAGCCGCGGTGGTGGTAGCCGACCGCGGCGCGCTCGCGGATGATCGAGAAGCGCGCCGCCCGCAGCGTCGGATCGGCGGCGACCAGGCCCGCGAGCCAGTCGTTGATCGCCGGGGTGCCCGCCATGTACGCGGCGGACAGGCCGCGCATGAAGCCCATGTTGAGGACGGACAGCGCCGTCTTCACGTAGTGCCGCCCGGGGTGGGAGGCGTTGAAGAACGTCCGGACGGACTGCTGCGCGAGGTAGTCGTCGTCCCCGGGCCCGAGGGGGACCAGCCGCCCGGCCGCGACCTCCCCGGCGAAGCTCACCGCGAGCTTGTGCTCCCACTGCCAGGGGTGCGCCGGGAGCAGGACGTACGCGGCCGGGTCCAGGCCGCGCGCGGTGAGCGTGCCGCGCAGCCGGGCGTATTGCGCGGGGCCCAGCTCGGCGGCCATGAAGTCCTGCTCGGACACGCCCTCGCCCGCGCTGAAGACCGCGTGGTCGCGGTGGGCGGCGAGCCAGAAGAGCCGTACGGGCGCGGCCGCCTCGGGCGTGTAGCGGCGGTGGTCGCGGGCGCCGAAGCCGAGCCGGCCGCTGTTCGCGACGAAGCAGGGGTGGCCCTCGGTCATCGCCGCCTCGACGGCCTGGAAGCCGGCGGCGGGCAGCTCGGCGGCGGTGAGGGCGCGGGGCGCGCGCGGACGGGCCCGGAAGGCGGCGGAGGAGAGGGTGGCGGTGATCTCCTCCAGGTAGACGGGGAGGACGTCGTCACTCAGGCCGAGGGTGCGGCGCAGGCCGGTGAAGAAGGCGAGCGCGTCGGGCTCGCCTTCTTCACCGGACCCGGGGGAGCGGCGGGTGACGGAGGCGGGGTCGACCTGCCAGTGGCCCAGGGCGAGGCGGCGGGCGGTGAAGCGGTGGGCGGTGCGGCCGTCGTCGGAGGTGACCTCGTAGCGGGCCGGCCCGTCCGGAGCGGCGGGGCCGGGGCCGATCCGGACGGGCTCCAGCAGGCGCTCGTGGGCGAATTCGCCGAGGGCCTTCGCCAGCAGCCGCCGGGTGGCGCGCTGCCAGGCGGCGGGCGTGAGGTGGTCCACGGCGGCGGGGACGGGGGCGGGGGCGGGGGCGGGGACGGCGGGCCCGCCGTCCGTCGCGGGAGCGGTCATCGGGTCGCCTCGAAGCGCTCGCGGGTGCAGATGCTGAGCAGCGCGTCCTTCTCCGGTTTGGCGACCTTCCCGGCGACCTCGAAGCCGACGCTCTCGTTGAGCCGGTGCACGGCGGTGTTGCGTACGTCCGGCTCGACGACCACCCGGCGGGTCGCCGGATCCGCGAAGAGCTCGGCCATGACGGCCCTGAGCACCGCGCGGGAGAAACCGTGCACGGGGGTCCCGGCGGGCGCGACGAGGAAGTGCATGCCGACGTCACCGGGCTCGGCCGGGTAGAGCCCGGCGAGTTCGACCCGCGCGGGGTCGTACCGCTCCATGAGGCACACCGGCTCGCCGCCGTACAGGCCGAGGAAGGCCTCCTCGTACGGGGCCGCGGCGATCTCGGTGTACGCGCGCTCGACGTCCTCCCGGGTCGCGTCGCCCATCAGCCAGAAGGACGCCTTGGGGTGCAGGACCCAGCGGTGCAGCAGCGTCGCGTCGGCGGCCGGGTCGACGGGGCGGAAGGTGAAGCGGGCGGGGTCGGGACCGCCGGGCCCGGTTCCGGCGGCGGCGGAGGGTTCGGGGGTCGTCATGCGGTGAACTCCTGGAAGGCGATCGCGGTCTCCACCCGGTAGTGCTCGCGGCCGAGCAGCTGCCGGATGATCCGCGAGTTGCGGTAGGCGGCCATGCCGAGGTCGGGGGCGGCGAAGCCGTGGGTGTGCAGCTCGGCGTTCTGCACGAAGACGCCGTTGCCGGTGACGTCGACGGCGTAGTCGCGGGTGACGTCGTAACGGCCCCGCGCGTCGAGCCGGATGCGGTCGCGGACGGGCGCGAGGAAGCCGGGCACGCGGTAGCGGTAGCCGGTGGCCAGCACCAGCCCCTCGGTCGTGAGGGTGTGGTCGACGCCCTGCTCGTCCTGGCGCAGTCCCAGCGTGTACGCGCCGGGTGCCTCCGGCGTGTCGTACGCGGCGTGCACGAGGGAGGTGTTGGTGAGCAGCCGGGTGGGGACCTTGCCGCGCCGGCTCTTGACGTAGAGCAGGTCGAAGATGGCGTTGATCAGCTCGGAGTCGATGCCCTTGTAGAGGTTCCCCTGCGCGGCGTTGAGCCGGTCGCGGGTGGCGGGCGGCAGGGCGTGGAAGTAGTCCACGTATTCCGGGGAGGTCATCTCCAGCGTGAGCTTGGTGTATTCGAGCGGGAAGAAGCGCGGGGAGCGGGTCACCCAGGTGAGGTGGTAGCCGTGGGTGTCGATGTCCCGGAGGAGGTCGTGGTAGACCTCCGCGGCGCTCTGCCCGCTGCCGACGACGGTGACGCTGCTCTTGCGGCGGAGCTGCTCGCGGGCCGGGAGGTAGCCGGAGGTGTGCACGGCGTCGCCGCCCAGGCCCTCGCAGGCGGGCGGGAGGTAGGGGGGCGTGCCGGTGCCGAGCACGAGGCGCGGGGCGCGGAAGGCCTCGCCGGTGCCGGTCACGACCGTGTAGAGGCCGTCGGCGTCGTCGTACGTGACCTCGGTCGCCGTGCGGCCGAAGCGGATCGTGGGGAGGCGGGCGGCGGCCCAGCGGCAGTAGTCGTTGAACTCCTCGCGCAGCGGATGGAAGCTCTCGCGGATGGAGAAGGCGTAGAGCCGGCCGGACTCCTTGAGGTAGTTGAGGAAGCTGAAGGGGGAGGTCGGGTCGGCGAGGGTGACCAGGTCGGAGAGGAAGGGCGTCTGGAGGGTGCTGCCCTCCAGGAACATCCCGGAGTGCCAGTCGAAGTCGGGCTTGCTCTCCAGGAAGACGCCGTCGAGACCGTCGATGGGCTCGGTGAGGCAGGCCAGGCCCAGGTTGAAGGGGCCGAGCCCGATCGCGACGAAGTCGGCGGTGGCGCCGCGGCGGGCGTCAGGACGCGTGGACAAGGGTCTCTCCTCCCTGGGCGGCGTGGCCGCCCGCCGTGCGCCCGGCTGCGTGGTCGGCCGCGTGGCCGGCCAGCAGGTCGAGGACCTCGGCGATGTCGGCGGGCGTGGTCAGCGGGTTGAGCAGGGTGAACTTGAGGTGGTGGCGCCCGGCGACGGTGGTGCCGGCCACGACGGCCGCACCGGAGGCGGACACCGCCCTGCGGGCGTGCAGGTTGGCGCGGTCGACGGTCCCGGGGTCCGCCGGTCCGGGTGGCAGCCAGCGGAAGACCAGGGTGGAGAGGGCGGGGCGGGCGGCCACCTCGAAGCGCGGGTCGGCGTCCAGCAGCTCCCAGCCGCGCCGGGCCAGGTCGAGGACGTCGTCGAAGAGCGCGCCGACACCGTCCGCGCCCATCACCCGCAGGGTCATCCACAGCTTGAGCGCGTCGAAGCGGCGGGTCGTCTGGAGGGACTTGTCCACCTGGTTGGGGATGCGCTCGGCGGCGGCGTGGCGCGGGTTGAGGTAGTCGGCGTGGTGGGTGGCGTGCCGCAGGACGGTCCGGTCGCGGACCAGCAGGGCGCTGGAACTGACCGGCTGGAAGAAGGACTTGTGGTAGTCGACGGTCACCGAGTCGGCGTGCTCGATGCCGTCGAGCAGCCGGCGGTGGCGGCGGGAGACCAGCAGGCCGCAGCCGTACGCGGCGTCGACGTGCAGCCGGCTGCCGTACCGGGCCGCCAGCTCGGCCAGCGCGGGGAGCGGGTCGATGGAGCCGAAGTCGGTGGTGCCCGCGGTGCCGACGACCGCCATCGCGGTGAGGCCGGTGCGGCGGCAGCGCTCCAGCTCCGCTTCCAGCGCCGGGACGACGAGGCGCTTGGCGTCGTCCGCGGGGACGGCGACGACCGTGTCCGCGCCGAGGCCGAGCAGCCGGGCGGCCTTCTGGACGCTGAAGTGCGCGCATTCGGAGGTCAGCACGCGCAGCCGGCCGGGGGTGGCGCCGCGGGCCAGCGCCTCCTCGCGGGCCAGCAGCAGCGCCTGGAGGTTGGACTGGGTGCCTCCGCTGGTGAAGACGCCGTCGGCGTCCGGGCCGAGACCGAGCCGCCCTGCCGTCCAGTCGATCAGGCGGCGCTCGATCAGGGTGGCGCCGGCGCTCTGGTCCCAGGTGTCGAGCGAGGAGTTGACCGCGCTGAGCACCGCCTCCGCCGCCACGGCCGGGATGACGACGGGACAGTTCAGGTGGGCCAGATAGCGGGGATGGTGGAAGTAGACGGCGTCCCGGAGGTAGACCGATTCCAGCTCCTCCAGCGCCGCGGCCGTGTCGCCGAGCGGCCGTTCGAGGTCGATCGCGTCGACACGCGGCGCGAGCGCGTCGGGGTGGACACCGGTGAACGGCCGGTCGGCCGCAACCAGGGCCGCCGCCACCTGCTCGACGCCCTGGAGCACGGAGGTGCGGTAGTGCCCGGTGGTGGTGCCGTTGAGCAGGTGCGCGCGCATGGGAGGCCTCCTGATGGATCGTGAGTAAGGTAAGGCTAACCTAACTCATCCTCGATCAGCTCGCCGTTGCGCGGATCCGGCCGGGCCCGCTACCCGGCCCGGCCGGATCCCGCCTGCTCCGCCTTCCCGCTTGTTCCGTGGGCCCGCGCCGCCCCGTCTGCCGCCGCTCCACCTGTCCCGCCCACACCTCCGGCCGGGGTGCTGCCTCCGGCCGGGTGCTGCCCCCGGCCCGGTGCGCGCGGGCCCGAGGTCAGCCGGTGAGTCCCAGCTCCCTCGCGATCAGCATCCGCTGCACCTCGCTCGTGCCCTCGCCGATCTCCAGGATCTTGGCGTCCCGCCACATACGCGCCACCGGATAGTCGTTCATGAAGCCGTAGCCGCCGTGGATCTGGGTGCCCTCGCGGGCGTTGGTGACCGCCACCTCGGAGGAGTGCAGCTTGGCGAGCGCGGCCTCCTTCTTGAACGGCTCGCCGTGCACCAGCCGGGACGCCGCGTCCCGCCACGCGAGCCGCGCGGTGTGCGCGCGCATCTCCATGTCGGCGAGCTTGAACTGGATGGCCTGGTTGGCGCCGATCGGCCGTCCGAAGGCCTCCCGCGTCCGGGCGTACGCCAGCGATTCGTCGACGCAGCCCTGCGCCAGTCCCGTCGCCAGCGCGGAGATCGCGATCCGCCCCTCGTCGAGGATGCGCAGGAACTGCGCGTAGCCGCGCCCCTGCTCGCCGAGCAGATTCGCGGCCGGCACCCGGCAGTCGGTGAAGGACAGCTCCCGGGTGTCCGAGGCGTTCCACCCGACCTTGCTGTACTTCTTCGACACCGTGAAGCCCGGCGTGCCCGAGGGCACGATGATCGAGGAGATCAGCGGCCGGCCGTCCTCCGTCCGCCCCGTCACCGCGGTCACCGTCACCAGTCCGGTGATGTCGGTGCCCGAGTTGGTGATGAAGCTCTTCGTGCCGTTGATCACCCACTGGTCGGTGCTCTCGTCGAGCCGGGCGGTGGTGCGCGTGCCGCCCGCGTCCGACCCGAAGTCCGGCTCGGTCAGGCCGAAGGCGCCGAGCATCTCGCCCGAGCACAGCTTGGGCAGCCACTCCCGCTTCTGCTCCTCGGTGCCGAACCGGAAGATCGGCATCGCCCCCAGCGACACCCCGGCCTCCAGCGTGATCGCGACCGACGAGTCCACCCGGGCGATCTCCTCCAGCGCCAGGCACAGCGCGAAGTAGTCCCCGCCCATCCCGCCGTACTCCTCGGGGAAGGGCAGCCCGAACAGGCCCATCCGTCCCATCTCCCGCACGATCTCGTACGGGAACTCCTCCTTCTCGTAGAAGTCGCCGATCGCCGGTGCGATCACCTCGCGGGCGAACTCCGCGACGGTGCCGCGCAGTTCCTCGTACTCGTCGGACAGTCGGTGGTCGATGGCCATGGCTACTGCTCCCGGTGGGTGAGGGCGCGGACGGTACGGGACGGGCTCGGCCGTCCCAGCTGCTCCGCCATCCAGACGCTTGTGGCGCTGAGGCGGTCGAGGTCGACCCCGGTGTCGATGCCGAGCCCGTGCAGCATCCACACCAGGTCTTCGGTGGCGAGATTGCCGGTGGCGCTCCTGGCGTACGGGCAGCCGCCGAGCCCGCCGGCCGAGGCGTCCACCACGGTCACCCCCCGCTGGAGGGCGGCCAGTGTGTTGGCCAGCGCCTGCCCGTAGGTGTCGTGGAAGTGCACGGCCAGCCGCTCCACCGGAACCGCTCCGTCCGCCCCCGGGCGCCCGCCGGGCCCCTCCGCTCCGCCGCCGGTCGCGCCGGGGCCCCCGGCGCCCGTCAACTCGTCCAGCAGCGCCGTCACCTGGCCGGGCGTCGCCACCCCGATCGTGTCGCCGAGGCTCAGCTCCGTGCAGCCCATCGCGTACAGCTGCCGGGCCACCGCGGCGACCTGCCCCGGCGGCACCGGGCCCTCCCACGGATCGCCGAAGCACATCGACAGGTAGCCGCGCACCGCGAGCCCTTCCTTCCGGGCCCGTGCCACCACCGGCTCGAACATCGCCAGCGACTGCGCCACCGTGCGGTTCAGATTGGCCCGCGCGAAGGACTCCGTGGCGCTGCCGAAAACCGCGATCTCCCGCACCCCCAGATCGAGCGCCCGCTCCAGGCCCCGCTCGTTGGGCACCAGCACCGGCAGCCGCACCGCCGGATCCCGCTCCGCCAGATCGGCCAGCAGCGGCATCAGCTCGGCGGCGTCGGCCAGTTGGGGCACCCAGCTGGGCCGTACGAAACTCGTCGCCTCGACCGTCCCCAGCCCCGCGTCCGCGAGCCGGTGGACGAACTCCGCCTTCACCGCGGTCGGGACCACCGCCTTCTCGTTCTGCAGCCCGTCCCGCGCCCCCACCTCGTGGATACGCACCCTCCGCGGCAGTCCGGGCGCCGGCACCGCCATCGGCAGCCCCAGCTCCAGCACCCCGGCCCCGCCCGGGCCCGCCTCCCGGGACGGCTCCGCTCCGCCGCCCGCCGCCACGGGGCCGCCACCGGCGGCCGCGTCCGCCGCCCTCACGCCGCACCCCCGGCCGCCGCGTCCCCCGCCGCCGGGCCCCCCGCGTCACCGGGGTCCCGCCCCTGGCCCGTGGGGGTCACGACGGCGAGCACCTGGTCCATGGCCACCGCCGTGCCCACGGCGACGTCGATCTCGGCCACCGTGCCGTCGTGCGGTGCGGTGATCACGTGCTCCATCTTCATCGCCTCCACCACCAGCAGGCTCTGGCCCGCCACCACGTCGTCGCCCTTGGCGGCTTTCACCACCGTGACCGTCCCCGGCATCGGTGCCGTCAGCGCCCCGCCGCCCGCACCCAGCGCCGCGCCCCGCAGCGCCTCCGCCACCGGGTCGTACGGCCGTACCCGCCAGCTGTCGCCCTCCCTGCCCAGCCACTCGCCCGCACGGGAGAAGGTCACGATCCGCTCCGCGAGCTCCAGCCGCACCCGCGGGCCGTCGGCCGTGACGCGCGCCGGCACCGCGGGCCCGTCGCCGATCCGCACCTCGCCCGGACGGACCCGCACCTCCACCGGATCGCGGCCCGGCACCCGCAGACGGTGCACCGTCCAGGCACTCTCGCCGCCGAGCCGCCAGCCGCTGGGCACCGAGAAGGGGTCCGTCCACCCCTCCGGGCCGGTCGGTGGCACCAGGGCCTCGTGGCGCAGCAGCGCCGCCACCGCGTACACCTCCTCCGGCACCCCGGACGGCACCAGCGCGGCCGCCTCCCGGTCGATCAACCCGGTGTCCAGATCCCCCGCCACCACCGCCGGATGGCCGAGCAGCCGCCGCAGGAAACCGGCGTTGGTGTCCAGGCCCAGCACCGTCGTCTCCGCGAGCGCGGCCCGCAGCCGCCGCAGCGCCGTCTCCCGGTCCGGGCCGTGCGCGATGACCTTGGCCAGCATCGGGTCGTAGGCCGTGCCCACCTCCGTGCCCTCCGCGAGCCCCGAATCCACCCGCACCCCGGGCCTTCCCACCGGCTCGTGCAGCGCCAGGACCCGTCCTGCCGAGGGCAGGAAGTCGACCCGGCCGTCCGCCGGACGCGCCGTCTCCGCGCACAGCCGCGCCTCCACCGCGTGCCCGGTGAGCGTCACGTCCTCCTGCGCGAGGTCCAGCCGCTCGCCCGCGGCCACCCGCAGCTGCCAGGCCACCAGGTCCAGCCCCGTCACCAGCTCCGTGACCGGGTGTTCCACCTGGAGCCGGGTGTTCATCTCCATGAAGTAGTAGGCCGACGGATCGGCGCCCGGCACGATGAACTCCACCGTCCCCGCACCCGTGTAGCCGCAGGACCGGGCCGCCTGCACCGCGGCCTCGCCCATCGCCGCCCTGGTCGCCGCGTCCAGCAGCACCGAGGGCGCCTCCTCGACGACCTTCTGGTGCCGCCGCTGGAGGGAGCACTCACGCTCGCCCAGATGTACGACCGCGCCGTGCCCGTCGGCCAGCACCTGGATCTCGATGTGCCGCGGCCGGTCGATCCAGCGCTCCACCAGGAGCGTGTCGTCGCCGAAGGAACCGCGCGCCTCCCGCCGGGCCGCCGCGATCTCGTCGGCCAGCAGCGCCGCGTCCCGCACCAGCCGCATGCCCTTGCCGCCGCCGCCCGCGGACGGCTTCAGCAGCACCGGCATGCCGATCTCCCGCGCGGCCTCGGCCAGCTCGGCGTCGGTCAGGCCGCTGCCGTGGCTTCCGGGCACCACCGGCACCCCGGCCGCCCGCACCGTCTCCTTCGCCCGGATCTTGTCGCCCATCAGCTCGATCGCGTCGGCGGGCGGTCCCACGAAGACCAGCCCCGCCTCGGCGCAGGCCCGGGCGAAGGCGGCGTTCTCCGCGAGGAACCCGTAGCCGGGGTGCACCGCCTCGGCCCCGGCGGCCAGCGCCGCGCGCACCAGGTCGGAGGCGGACAGATAGCTCTCCACCCGGACCGCGGTGTCGGCCTCACGCACGTGCCGCGCCCCGGCGTCCGCCGCGGTGAAGGCGGCGGCCGAGCGCATCCCCAGCTCGCGCAGCGTGCGGATGATCCGGACGGCGATCTCGCCCCGGTTGGCGACCAGCACGGTGCCGAAGGTGACGGATCCGGCGTGCTCCGCGCGGCCGTGACCGGCGGTGGAATCGACTGTGCTCATCTCGGCCTCACATCCGGAAGACGCCGTAGCCGGGCGCGGCGGGATCGGCGGCGGGCAGTGGCGCGTTCGCGCAGGCGGTGAGCGCCAGGCCCAGCACCGTGCGCGTCTCCAGCGGGTCGATCACCCCGTCGTCCCAGAGCCTGGCGGTGGCGTAGTAGGCGTTTCCCTGCGTCTCGTACTGCTCGCGCACGGGTTTCTTGAAGGCCTCCTCGTCCTCCTCGCTCCACTTCTCGCCCTTCGCGGCGAGCTGGTCGCGCTTGACCGTCGCGAGGACGGACGCCGCCTGCTCGCCGCCCATCACCGAGATCTTGGCGTTGGGCCACATCCACAGGAAGCGCGGGCTGTACGCCCGGCCGCACATCGAGTAGTTGCCCGCCCCGTACGATCCGCCGATCACCACGGTGAGCTTGGGGACCCGCGCGCAGGCCACCGCCGTGACCATCTTGGCGCCGTGCTTGGCGATGCCGCCCGCCTCGTACTGCCGGCCGACCATGAAGCCGGAGATGTTCTGCAGGAAGAGCAGGGGGATGCCGCGCTGGTCGCACAGCTGGATGAAGTGCGCGCCCTTCAGGGCCGATTCGCCGAAGAGGATGCCGTTGTTCGCCACGATCCCCACCGGGTGGCCCGCCAGGTGGGCGAAGCCGGTGACCAGGGTCGTCCCGTACTCCGCCTTGAACTCGGCGAACCGGCTGCCGTCGATCAGCCGGGCGATCACCTCGCGCACGTCGTAGGGGGTGCGGGAGTCGACCGGCACCACCCCGTAGAGGCCGGCGGGATCCACGGCCGGCGGCTCGGCCGGCCGCAGCGTCCAGGGGGCGGCGCCGCGCGCGGGGAGGGTCCCGACGATGTCCCGCACGATGCTCAGCGCGTGCGCGTCGTCCTCGGCGAGGTGGTCGGTGACCCCGGAGATCCGGGAGTGCACCTCGCCGCCGCCCAGCTCCTCGGCGGTGACGACCTCACCGGTGGCGGCCTTCACCAGCGGCGGCCCGCCCAGGAAGATCGTGCCCTGCCCCCGGACGATCACCGCCTCGTCGCTCATCGCCGGGACGTAGGCGCCGCCCGCAGTGCACGAGCCGAGGACCGCCGCGATCTGAGGGATCCCGCGGGCGGACATGGTGGCCTGGTTGTAGAAGATCCGGCCGAAGTGGTCGCGGTCGGGGAAGACCTCGTCCTGCCGCGGGAGGAAGGCGCCGCCGGAGTCGACCAGGTAGACGCAGGGCAGCCGGTTGTCGAGGGCGACCTCCTGGGCGCGCAGGTGCTTCTTGACCGTCATGGGGTAGTAGGTGCCGCCCTTGACCGTCGCGTCGTTGGCCACCACCACGACCTCGCGCCCGGCCACCCGGCCGATCCCCGCGATCACCCCGGCGGCGGGCGCCTGCCCGTCGTACATCCCCTCCGCGGCCAGCGGCGCCAGCTCCAGGAAAGGTGAGCCGGGGTCGAGCAGCCCGTCCACCCGGTCCCTGGGCAGGAGTTTCCCCCGCGCGGTGTGTCGGGCCCTGGCCCGCTCCCCGCCCCCCAGGCGCGCGGCCGCGAGCGTGTCGCGCAGGCGTGCGGAGAGCGCGGTGTGGGCTGCCGTGTTGGTGCGAAACGCCTCGGATGCCGGATCCGCGGCGCTGGTGAGGACGGGTGCTGCCATGGTTCTGCCCCCCGGGCCACGAGCGAGGTGTTAGCGGTCGTTAACTTGATGACCCTACGTTAACGCTCGCTAACCGGATTGTCTAGACTCGACCTCATGAACTCGACGAATGCGGCGCTCAGCCGGCGGGACCAGATCCTCAGGGAGGCCGCACGGCTCTTCGCCGAGCGCGGCTTCCACGGCGTGGGGGTGGACGAGATAGGCGCCGCGGTCGGTATCAGCGGCCCCGGGCTCTACCGGCACTTCGCGGGCAAGGACGCGATGCTCGCCGAGCTGCTGGTCGGGATCAGCGGCCGGCTGCTGACCGCCGGCCGGCGCCGGGTCGCCGAGGCCGCCGGTCCGGAGCAGGCGCTGAACGCGCTGATCCGCGGGCACATCGACTTCGCGATCGACGACCGGCCGCTGATCACCCTGCACGACCGCGAGCTGGACCGGCTGCGCGAGTCCGACCGCAAGCTCGTCCGCCAGCTCCAGCGCCAGTACGTGGAGGTCTGGGTGGGGGTCGTGGGCGCGGTCCATCCGGACGCCACGGAGCGTGAGGTCCGGGCGGCCGTCCACGCCGTCTTCGGCCTGCTGAACTCGACGCCCCACCTCGGCGCCCAGGCCGTCCTCGCGAGCCGTGCGGGCATGTCCGAACTGCTCCGCAAGCTCGCCCTCGGGGCCCTGGCCGCCCTGGACAGCGCGCAGGACTGGCGGGTAACTTACTGAGCGCTTGCTTATTCCTTCCGCCGTTCCCCTGCGAAGCGGCGCGGGATCGCGGGCGGGTCAGCCAGTTCAGTCGTCACCACTCGCCGACGGGAGGCGCGCTGTGCGTCGTACGGTGTTCAACGAGGACCACGAAGCATTCCGCGAGACCATACGCGCCTTCATCGAGGCCGAGGTCGTCCCGGTCTACGACGAGTGGCTGGCCGCCGGCCAGGCGCCGCGCGACTTCTACCGCAAGCTCGGCGAGCTGGGCGTCTTCGGTATCGAGGTGCCCGAGGAGTTCGGCGGCGCCGGCGAGAAGAGCTTCAAGTTCCAGGCCGTCATCACCGAGGAGTGCGCCCGCGCCGGGGTCAGTTTCGGCGGCAGCAGCGTCCACACCGGCCTGTGCCTGCCCTACGTGATGGCCTACGCCACCGAGGAGCAGAAGAAGCGCTGGCTGCCGGGCTTCGCGAGCGGCGAGACGATGTTCGCCATCGCGATGACCGAGCCGGGCACGGGCTCCGACCTGGCCGGCATGAAGACCACCGCCAGGCTCGCCGACGACGGCAGCCACTACGTGCTCAACGGCGCCAAGACCTTCATCACCGGCGGCGTCCACGCCGACCGCGTCATCGTCTGCGCGCGCACCGCGCCGGCGACGAAGGAGGATCGCCGCGCGGGCATCTCGCTCTTCGTCGTCGACACCAGGTCCCCCGGCTACGCGGTCGGCCGCAAGCTCGACAAGCTCGGCCTGAAGACCTCCGACACCGCCGAGCTGTCCTTCACCGACGTGAGGATCCCGCTGGAGGACCTGCTGGGCGAGGAGGGCAAGGGCTTCTCCTACCTCGGCCAGAACCTGCCCCAGGAGCGGCTGGCCATCGCGGTCGGGGCCTACGCGCAGGCCGCCGCCGCGATCCGTTTCACCAAGGCGTACGTCCAGGACCGCACGGTCTTCGGCCAGTCCGTCGCGTCGTTCCAGAACACCAAGTTCGAGCTGGCCGCCTGCCAGGCCGAGGTGGACGCCGCCCAGGCCGTCGTCGACCGCGCCCTCGACGCCCACGACGTGCGCGAGCTGACGGCGGCGGACGCGGCGTCCGCGAAGCTGTTCTGCACCGAGGTCGCCGCGCGGGTGATCGACCGCTGCCTGCAGCTCCACGGCGGGTACGGTTACATGAACGAGTACCCGATCGCGCGCCTGTACGCCGACAACCGCGTCAACCGCATCTACGGCGGCACCAGCGAGGTCATGAAGACGATCATCGCCAAGTCGATGGGCCTGTGAGCGAACTGAACGAGCCCCTGGAAGCACTGCTGGCCCTGCTCGATCTCGAACCGATCGAGCAGGACATCTTCCGCGGTGTCAGCCGTCCGGCGGTCGTGCCGCGGGTCTTCGGCGGCCAGGTCGCCGCGCAGGCCCTCGTCGCCGCCGGGCGCACCGTCCCCGCGGACCGCGGGGCGCACTCCCTGCACGCGTACTTCCTGCGGCCGGGCGACCCCGGCGCGCCGATCGTCTACCAGGTCGACCGGATTCGCGACGGCCGCTCCTTCACCACCCGGCGGGTCGTCGCGATCCAGCACGGCCAGCCGATCTTCCACCTGTCGGCCTCGTTCCAGGCGGCGGAGGAGGGGCTGGAGCACCAGGAGCCGATGCCGCAGGCGCCCGATCCGGAGTCGCTGCCGGACGCGGCGGAGCTGCTGCCCGCCCACGCCGACAAGTTCCCCGACCCCAGGGTCGTCGACCGGCTGCTGGAGGCACGGGCGGCCGTCGACCTGCGCTACGTCGAGGACCCGCCGTTCCTGACCGCCGGCACGGCGCGCGAGCCGCGCTCCCAGGTCTGGTTCCGCACCCGCGGCAAGCTCGCCGACGACCCGCTGCTGCACGTGTGCCTCGCGACCTACGTGTCCGACATGACGCTGCTGGATTCCGTGCTGCTCGCACACGGGCGCGGGGGATGGGCGGTGGGGGACGTCGTCGGCGCGAGCCTGGACCACGCCATGTGGTTCCACCGGCCCTTCCGCGCCGACGAGTGGCTGCTCTACGACCAGCACAGCCCTTCCGCCTCCGGCGGCCGCGGGCTGGCCTCGGCCCGGATCTGGACGCAGGACGGCCGCCTCGCCGTCTCGGTCATCCAGGAAGGCCTGGTCCGCATCCCCCGGGCCTGACCCTGACGGCCGCTCCGCGGCTCACTCCGTCCGGCCGCCCGGGAGGAGGGGCAGCCTGGCCCGCACCAGGAAGCCGCCCGACGGCACCGGCCGCGCCTCGAACCGCCCCCCGAGCTGGACCGCGCGCTCGCGCAGACCGGAAAGGCCGTGGCCGCCGGAGGGGAGTGCGGGCGGCGGCTGGGTGCCCGGGCCGTTGCGCACCTCCACCAGCAGTTCGTCGCCGTGGCGCCGCACCCGTACCCCGGTGCGCGCGCCCGGAGCGTGCTTGCGCACGTTGGTCAGGGCCTCCTGCACGATGCGGTAGGCGGCCTGCTGCACCTCGGCCGGCGGCTGGCCGTCCACCCCCTCCGCCTCCGCGGACACCTCCCCGTGCGTCCACGGCCCCGCCGCCGCGACGAGCGCGGGGATCCCGGCCAGACCCGGGCCCGCGGCCAGCTCCTGCGCCGTGGCGGCGGGCAGCCGGAGCAGGCCGACCATCGTGCGCAGCTCGTCCAGCGCGTCCCGGCTCAGCCGGCGTACGGCGCCCGCGGCGGCCTGGGCCTGCGGTCCCTTCGCCGTCGCCTCCAGCGCACCGGACTGCACCGCGATCAGGCTGATGTGGTGGGCGACGGTGTCGTGCATCTCGCGGGCCAGCCGCGCCCGCTCGCGCACCACCGCCTGCTCCGCCGCGAGCGCGTGCTCCCGCTCCCTGCTGGCCGCCAGCTCCGCCAGCCGCCGGGTCAGCTCGCGGCGGGACGAGGCCAGCAGCCCGAGCGCCGTCGGTGCCACGGCCAGCAGCGCGGACAGCATGACCGCGAGGATCGTGTCGGACAGCGACCAGGCGACCGGCTCGCGGAAGGGCCAGGGCACCAGGTTCACCACCGTGGCGACCAGCGCGCAGCCGCCGATCAGCAGGGCCCGGCCGGACAGCCACCCGTCCGCCGCCGGGCGGCGCGTACGGCGCGGCAGTAGGCGGCGGACACGTGCCGCTCCGCCCGCCGAGATCTCGTAGAGGGTGCCCATCGGCGAGAACCAGATGTAGCCGAGCGCGAGGGCGGGCAGCGTCGCCGTGTACGCCGTCAGGGGGAAACGGCGGCGCAAAGGAAGAGCCGCCGTGCCGAGGCAGGCGAAGGCCAGCGCGACGGGCCCGCCGAAGGACCGGGTGGCCCACACCTCGGTCGCGGACAGGGCCAGCAGCGCCGCGTCGGGGGCCGTGGCGCGGAATCTCACCTGCGCCCCGGAGGCCGCGCCAGCCCCGCCTGGTGCGCGATCACCGCGGCGGCCACCCGGTTGGGGGCGCCCAGTTTCCGCAGCACCGCGCGGACGTGGTCCTTCACCGTGCCCACGGAGATGCGCAGCTCCGCCGCGATCCCCGCGTTGGGCTCGCC
Organism: Streptomyces sp. NPDC020983; assembly: GCF_044333485.1. Taxonomy (NCBI): domain Bacteria; kingdom Bacillati; phylum Actinomycetota; class Actinomycetes; order Kitasatosporales; family Streptomycetaceae; genus Streptomyces; species Streptomyces sp. NPDC020983. The sequence continues at coordinate 201,886 of NZ_JBIRRA010000004.1, forward strand.
CGCGGCGAGCAGTGCCAGCACGTCCCGCTCCCGCCCGGTGAGAGCGCCCACGGCGGCGTCGGGCCCCTCGTCCGCCCCGCCCGGTTCCGTGCCCGGGGCGCCGAGGAAGCCGTCGACGACGGCCCGCCCCACGGTCGGGGTGAAGACCGTGCCCCCGGAGGCGAGGATGCGCACGGCGTCGATCAGGGTGCCGACCGCGGTGTCCTTGAGCAGGAAGCCGCCGGCCCCCAGCGCCATGGCGGCCCGCAGGTGCGCGCTGGTGTCGAAGGCGGTCAGCATGGCCACGGCCGGCGGTTCCGGCAGCGACCGCAGCGCGCGCAGCACGCTCAGGCCGTCGTGGGGCGCGGGCATCACGGCGTCGAGGAGCACGAGGTCGGGGCGTACCGCGGCGATCGTGTCCAGCGCCTGGTGGCCGTCACAGTCGGCGACGACGCGGATGTCACCGGAGGATTCGAGGATGCTCCGCAGGGCGGCCCTGACCAGCGCTTCGTCGTCGACGATCGCTACATTCACCACGCTGCCGCCTGCCTTCCTCACCCTCCTTCACAGATCGTAACGAGGGATCGGGGAGGCGTCAGGTCCGCGCGGAGGGCCGCGGGGCCTCAGACGGGCTGCGGGAGCCCGGCCTGCGCCAGCAGGTACGCCGTCATCGGCGCGTACAGGTGCGGCGGCACGTTGTCGTCCAGCGGGACCGTCACCAGGACTTTTCCCTCGGCCTCGCCCACGAAGAGGGCCGGGTCGTTGCTGTCGGCGAAACCGACCGTGTCGATGCCGCGGGAACCCGCGCAGCCCGCCCAGCCGTGGTCGGCGACCACCAGATCGGGCGGTGCCTCGCCCTGGCGCTCCAGCCCCGTCAGGATCTCGCGCATCGGGTCGGGGGAGTGGGTGTGCACCAGGCCGCCGGCCCGGTGCAGCATCGCGACCGACCCGATGTGCCGGACCTCGCCCCCGTCGGCGTAGAGCCGGTCGGCGGGCAGGACCAGGGTGCAGCCCGCCGCCCGCAGCGCCCGGCCCAGCGTGTGGTGGACCTCGTACAGCCCCGCCGGGTGGCCGGTGGCCAGCAGCACCCGGGAGCGGTTCTCCGCCGCCTTGTGCAGCGCGACCGCCATCCGGTCCAGGCCGTCGACCGTCAGCTCGGGGTCGATCGTGTCCTGCCCGACGATGTGTCCGGCGTCGGCCACCACGCCGCAGCGCTCCGCCATCAGCTCCAGGACGGCGGACCGGTCCGTCCAGCGGTCCCCGAGGTCCAGGCCGAACCAGTAGTAGCGGTTGCCCTGCGCCAGCTCGCGGTAGTGGTCGAGGTTGTTCTCCCGGCTCGTGGCGACGTCCCCGGCTATCCGGGTGCGTATCAGGTGGGAGACGAGGGCGCGGCGGGTGGGCGCGGCGGCGCCGGAATGCTTGGGCATGGGGACATTGTCGCGCCCCGCGGCTCGCCCGTGCGATGTCCTGTGGATCGACGCCGAGGCGTAATAGAGGGCCCCGTTCCGCGGGAACGTACAACTCGGGGACCTCCCGCGGCGGCGTACGGTCGCCGGGACCCGCACCGCGTGCGCCCTGCACGCAGAAAGGCAGTCAGCATGAGCAGCGCACAGCCGCGCGGCCCCGTCGACTCCTCGCGCACCCCGCGCTTCGCAGGCCCGGCGACCTTCGCCCGGCTCCCCCGGCTGGACGAGGTGGGCGGCGCCGACATCGCCGTCGTCGGCGTCCCGTTCGACAGCGGGGTCTCCTACCGTCCCGGGGCGCGCTTCGGCGGCAACGCGATCCGCGAGGCCTCCCGCCTGCTGCGGCCCTACAACCCCGCGCAGGACGCGTCGCCCTTCGCGCTCGCCCAGGTCGCCGACGCCGGCGACATCCCCGTCAACCCCTTCGACATCGCCGAGGCGGTGGAGGGCGTGCAGGCGGGCGCCGACGAGCTGCTGGGCACGGGAGCCCGGCTGATGACGCTCGGCGGCGACCACACCATCGCGCTGCCGCTGCTGCGGGCCGTCGCCGGCCGCCACGGTCCGGTCGCGCTGCTGCACTTCGACGCGCACCTGGACACCTGGGACACCTACTTCGGTGCCCCGTACACCCACGGGACGCCTTTCCGCCGGGCGGTCGAGGAGGGCCTGCTCGACACCTCGGCCCTCTGCCACGTCGGCACGCGCGGCCCGCTGTACGGGCGCCGCGACCTGGACGACGACGAGCGGATGGGCTTCGGCATCGTGACGTCGGCCGACGTCATGAGGCGCGGTGTCGACGAGGTGGCGCAGCAGCTCAGGGAGCGGATCGGCGACCGCCCGCTGTACGTCTCGATCGACATCGACGTCCTCGACCCCGCCCACGCACCCGGCACCGGCACCCCCGAGGCCGGCGGTCTGACCTCGCGCGAGCTGCTGGAGATCCTGCGCGGGATCGCGGACTGCACGCTGGTCTCGGCGGACGTCGTCGAGGTCGCCCCTGCCTACGACCACGCCGAGATCACCTCGGTCGCGGCCTCCCACACCGCCTACGAGCTCACCACGATCATGGCCCGGCAGATCGCCGCGGGCCGCGACGCCTCCTGACCGACCGCGCCGGCGCCCGCTCGCACGCTGTCCGGAATCACTCGAAGGGATTACGACCAAGGTCGCACTCCTGTGCGACCTTGGTCGTTGGTTCTGTTGCGGGAGGATGAAATGCGCGGCGGGACGTGTTGGATTCGCGGGGTGGACGGACGGAACGGTGGGAGGACGGCGTGACGACGGCGAAGCCGATGACAGCGGCGGAGGACGGCACGGGGCAGGGATGGCTCCGCCGGCTGTCCGCGTACTGCTGGCGGTACAGGCGCAGCGTCCTGCTGTCGCTCGGGGCCTCGCTGCTCGGCATGGCGGTCACCGCGCTGGTGCCGCTCGTCCCGCGGCTGATCATCGACGACGTGATCGTCAAGCACGACAAGCCGCTCGCCCCGTGGGCGTTCGCCCTGGTCGCGGCGGCGGTCGTGGTCTACGGGCTGACGTACTTGCGCCGCTACTACGGCGGCCGGCTCGCGCTGGACGTGCAGCACGACCTGCGGACCGAGATGTTCGGCTCGATCATGAAGCTGGACGGCAGGCGCCAGGACGAGCTGAGCACCGGGCAGGTCGTCGGCCGGGCCACGAGTGACCTCCAGCTCATCCAGGGCCTGCTCTTCATGCTGCCCATGGTGATCGGCAACCTGCTGCTCTTCCTGCTGTCGCTCGTGGTCATGCTGGTGCTGTCCCCGCTGCTGACCCTGGTGGCGCTGGCCGTCGCGCCGGCACTGTGGATCATCGCCAACCGCTCGCGCCACCGGCTCTTCCCCGCCACCTGGTACGCCCAGGGACAGGCGGGCGCGGTCGCGGGGATCGTCGACGGCTCCGTCACCGGTGTGCGGGTGGTCAAGGGCTTCGGCCAGGAGCAGCAGGAGATGGGCAAGCTGACGGAGGTCAGCCGCAGGCTCTTCGCCGGCCGGCTGCGTACGGTCCGGCTCAGCGCCCGCTACACCCCGGCCCTGCAGGCGGTCCCCTCGCTCGGGCAGATCGGCATGCTCGCGCTCGGCGGCTGGATGGCCACCCGGGGCCAGATCACGCTCGGCACGTTCGTCGCCTTCTCCACCTACCTGGCGCAGCTCACCGGGCCGGTCCGGATGCTCACGATGGTGCTGACGGTCGGCCAGCAGGCCAGGGCGGGCGTCGAGCGGGTCTTCGAGCTGATCGACACCGAGCCCACCATGGAGGAGGGCACCGGGGAGCTGCCCGCGGAGGCGCCCGCCACCGTCGAGTTCGACCACGTCACCTTCGGCTACAGCGCCGAGCGCCCGGTCCTGGACGGCTTCGACCTCCGCATCGCCCCCGGCGAGACGGTCGCCGTCGTCGGCGCATCGGGCTCGGGCAAGTCCACCGTGTCGCTGCTGCTGCCCCGCTTCTACGACGTCACCGGCGGGGCGGTGCGCGTCGGCGGCGTCGATGTACGGGAGCTGACCTTCGAGTCGCTGCGGTCGCGCATCGGCATGGTGCCCGAGGACAGCTTCCTGTTCTCCGACACCGTGCGCGCCAACATCGCCTACGGCCACCCCGAGGCGACCGAGGAGCAGATCCTCGCCGCGACCCGGGCCGCCCAGGCGCACGACTTCATCAGCGCCCTCCCGGACGGTTACGACACCGTGGTCGGCGAGCAGGGCCTCACCCTGTCCGGCGGCCAGCGCCAGCGCGTCGCCCTGGCCCGGGCGATCCTCACCGACCCGGGGCTGCTGCTGCTCGACGACGCGACCTCCGCCGTCGACGCCCGGGTCGAGGCCGAGATCTTCGACGCGCTGCGCGAGGTGATGCGCGGCCGCACGACCCTGCTCATCGCCCACCGGCGCTCCACCCTGGCCCTCGCCGACCGCATCGCCGTCCTCGACTCCGGGCGGCTGTCCGACATCGGCACGCACGAGGAGCTGCAGGAGCGCAGCGCCCTCTACCGCGCGCTGCTGACCGACCCGGACGCCCTCGGCGCCGACGTCGTCGACATCGACCCCGTCGCCGCCCTCGGCCACGAGGACGCGGCGGCCGCCGAGGACGTCCCGGCCGCCGCGGACGCGCCCGCCGGGGTGACGCCCGAGCTGTGGCCGGCGGACCGGCGCCGTCCGGAGGAGGATCCGGACGCTCCCGGCGCGCCGCGTGCAGCGGCTGCCGCGGCCCGGCCCGGTGGCGGCCCCGGCGCGATGGCGGGCGCCCTCGCCGGCATGCCCGCCACGCCGGAGCTGCTGGCCAAGGTGGCCGCGCTGCCGCCCGCCCTCGACACCCCGCAGGTCGACGAGGAGCAGGCGCGGGCCGCCGACGGGTCCTTCGGCCTGCGCGCCCTGCTGCGCGGCTTCCGCTCCCCGCTGCTGGTGAGCCTGCTGCTGGTGGCGGTCGACGCCCTCGCCGGGCTGCTGCTGCCGGTGCTGATCCGGCACGGGATCGACGCGGGTGTGCGCCGCCAGGCGCTGGGCGCGGTGTGGGCCGCGTCGCTGCTCGGCCTCGGGCTGGTGCTGGCGCAGTGGGCCGCCGAATGGGGTTCCGCGCTGCTGACCGGCCGCACCGGGGAGCGGGTGCTCTACACGCTGCGGCTCAAGATCTTCGCGCACCTGCACCGGCTGGGCCTGGACTACTACGAGCGCGAGCTGACCGGCCGGATCATGACGCGGATGACGACCGACGTCGACGCGCTGTCCACGTTCCTGCAGACGGGCCTGGTGACCGCGCTGGTCAGCGTGCTCACCTTCGGCGGCATCCTGGTCGCGCTGCTCCTCATCGACGTCGAGCTGGCCCTGCTGGTCTTCGCCACGCTGCCCCTGCTGATCGTCGGCACGTGGGCCTTCCGCCGGACGTCGGTCCGCGCCTACGAGCTGGCCCGCGAGCGGGTCGCGGTCGTCAACGCCGACCTGCAGGAGCACGTCGCCGGGCTGCGCGTGGTGCAGGCCTTCCGGGGCGAGCGGGGCGGCGCCCAGCGTTTCGCGCGGCGCAGCGCCGAGTACCGCCAGGCGCGGGTGCACGGCCAGTTCCTGATCTCCGTCTACTTCCCCTTCGTGCAGCTGCTGTCCAGCGTGGCCGCGGCGCTGGTCCTGATCGTGGGCGCGCACCGGGTCGGCTCGGGCACGCTGACCGCGGGCGCCCTGGTGGCGTACCTGCTCTACATCGACCTCTTCTTCTCCCCGGTGCAGCAGCTCTCCCAGGTCTTCGACGGCTACCAGCAGGCCTCGGTGTCGCTCGGCCGGATCGGGGAGCTGCTCCGCGAGCCCACGAGCACCCCTGCCGCCGCCGCGCCGCGGCAGGTCGGGCCGCTGCGCGGCGAGATCGCCTTCCGCGACCTGCACTTCCGCTACGGCGGGCCGCAGGCGGACGGGAGCGAGGCACTCTCGGGGATCGACCTGCGCATACCGGCGGGCCAGACCGTCGCCTTCGTCGGCGAGACGGGCGCGGGCAAGTCGACGCTGGTCAAGATGGTCGCCAGGTTCTACGACCCGACCGGAGGCGCCGTTCTCGTGGACGGCCACGACGTGCGCGAGCTCGACCTCACCGGCTACCGCCGGCAGCTCGGCGTCGTCCCCCAGGAGCCGTACCTCTTCCCGGGGACGGTCCGCGACGCCATCGCGTACGGCCGGATGGACGCCACCGACGCCGAGGTCGAGGCCGCGGCGCGGGCGGTGGGTGCGGACGCGATGATCGCCACCCTGGACGGCGGCTACCTGCACCAGGTCGCCGAGCGCGGGCGGAACCTGTCCGCGGGGCAGCGGCAGCTGATCGCGCTGGCCCGCGCCGAGCTGGTCGACCCGGCGATCCTGCTGCTGGACGAGGCCACCGCGGCGCTCGACCTCGCGTCCGAGGCCCTGGTCAACCAGGCCGCCGACCGGCTGGCGACGCGCCGGACGACGCTGGTGGTCGCCCACCGGCTGAGTACGGCCGCGCGCGCCGACCGGGTCGTCGTCCTGGACCACGGGCGGGTCGTCGAGGACGGGCCGCACGAGGCGCTGCTGGCCCGCGGCGGGCGCTACGCCGAGCTGTGGCGGACCTTCACCGGTGAGGTGCGGGCGGCGGCCTGACCGGCCGTCCGCCCGCACCACGGGGCCGTGCCGCCGCGTGGCGGCTCAGTAGTCCAGGCCGTAGCCGATCGGGAGCAGCGGTGTGGCCGGGTCGTCCGCACGCGGCACCGCGACCGGCAGCCGGCCGGCCGGTGACGCCTTGCCGGCGATGACCCGCGCCACCGCGCGCATCGACACGTCCGTCCAGCCGTAGGTGGCGAGCGACGCCGCCACCGGCGGCAGGTAAGCGATGTCGTAGGGGTTGCGGATGGCCACCTGCACGACGGGCACCGAGGTGGCGGCGAGGGCCGCGACGAGCGCGATCTGCGCGGCCGAGGCGCCCGTCACGTTGTAGGTGCACACCACCACCGCGTCCTTGCCGGCGGCCGCGGCCACGGCCTGCTCGATCAGCGCCTGCCCCGGCGCGGTGCCGGTGGACAGCGCCTGTGCGGGATGGCCGAGGTCGGACAGGGCCCGCGCGAGGACGGCGGTGGGCGGTCCGCCGGTGCCCGAGGGCGCCGCCGGGTCGGCGCCGACCACCAGCAGGTCGCGGTGCGAGCGGCGGCGCAGCGGCAGCACGCCCGCGTCGTTGCCGAGCAGGGTGATGCCGCGGTCGGTGATGCGGTCGGCGGTCGCGAGATGGGACCGGGTGCCGACCGCCCGGTCGACCCCGGCGTGGCTGACGTACGGATCGCGGAAGAGGCCCAGGCGCAGCTTGAGGGCCAGGATGCGCTCCAGCGAGACCGCCAGCCGCTCCTCCGTCAGTTCGCCCGAGGCCACGGCGTCGAGGACCCCGCGGTAGGCGACGTCCAGCAGCGGCGGGTTGAGCAGCTGGTCGGCGCCCGCCTTGAGCGCGAGGACCGGCACCCGGTCGTCGCCGTACTTCTCCCGCACCCCCGCCATGTCGAGCGCGTCGGTGACCACCACCCCGTCGTAGCCGAGCTGCTCGCGCAGGACGCCGGTCAGGATCGGGTGCGAGAGCGTCGCCGGGTCGCCGGAGTTGTCCAGGGCGGGCACCAGGATGTGCGCGGTCATGATCGAGTCGATGCCCGCCGCAATGGCGGCGCGGAAGGGCGGGGCGTCGGTGGTCTGCCACTGCTCCAGCGTGTGGGTGATGACGGGCAGCGAGAAGTGGCTGTCGGTTCCGGTGTCGCCGTGGCCGGGGAAGTGCTTGGCGGTCGAGGCGATACCGGCGCTCTGGTAGCCCCGCACCTGGGCGGCGGCGAGCGCGGAGACGGCGGCGGGGTCGGCGCCGAAGGAGCGCACGCCGATCACCGGGTTCGCCGGATTGATGTTCACGTCCGAGACGGGGGAGTAGTTCTGGTTGACGCCCATGGCGGCGAGCTCGGTGCCGATCACCCGCGCCGCCGTGCGGGCGTCCGCGGGGCTCCCGTCGGCGCCCAGCGCCATGCCGCCGCCGAAGAGCGTGGCGGGCGCGCCGATGCGTGCCACCGCGCCCTGCTCCTGGTCGGTGGAGATCAGCAGCGGCACGGGGGTGCCCTGCGAGAGCGCCGCGCGCTGGAGACCGTTGGACAGGTCGGCGATCTGGTGCGGATTCTGCGTGTTGTGGGCCCAGGCGAAGTAGATGATGCCGCCGACGTGGTATTTCGCCAGCAGTTCCGCGCCGGTGGCGACGCCGATCTCTTTCCGGTTGGCGGCCGCGTCCGCGGGGTCGGGCTCGGTGGCCGAGGCCCCGTAGACCCGCATCACGAACAGCTGGCCGACCTTCTCCTCCACACTCATGCGCTGGATGAGGGAACGGATCGTACGGCGCTGCGCGCTGCTGAGCGCGGAGCGGCCGCCGGCCGCGGCCGCGGGGGCCGCGCCGGCCAGGACGGCGGAGCCGGCCGCGGCCGCTGTGAGCAGGGAACGGCGGGACGGGTGATGGTGCACGACGAACTCCTTCTGACGGAGGAGGAACGCGCTGAAGGAAATTTGCAGGTGTACACGGATAGCGTGGAAGTTTTCGCCAGTCAATGGCCTGGCCGAACTCCCGCCCCAGGTCCTCCGGACGGCCGCCCGCCGCCCGCCGTGCCCGACACGCCGTCAGGCGAACTCCGGCCGCGCCGGCATGCGCTCACGCGGCACCCGGAAGACCACCGAGACCCGGAAGGCCACCACGCACTCCGGCAGCGGCTCGGGCTGGCTGACGTGCAGCTCCAGCCGGCCGCCCGCCAGGCGCAGCGCCGCCGCGGTGGCCGTGCTGCACCCGGTCGGCCGCGTCCAGCCGACCAGCACCTGCCGGGTGAAATCCGTGCCCCGCGCCACGGCGGTGAGCCGCACCCGGTCCTGGGCGTCGGTGAAGGCCGCGGCGTACCGCTCGGCGCCGGCCCGGCTGCCGAGCACCTCGTGGCCGTCCAGGGGGCCGCGGGGAGCCGGGGTGAAGAAGACCACCTGGCCCACGGACGCCCCGTCACCCGCCGTGCGGGAGGCGCTCGCCGGCCTCCCCGGTGCGTCCTTCCGGCCGCCGGAAGCGGCCTGCGTCCCGCACCCGCCGCCCACCAGGGCGAAAGCCACCGCCAGCACCACGGCCGCCGCCGCCCTGCGCGAAGTCGTCGTCACCGTCATGCCGGTGGGACGGGCCGCCCACCCCACCGGTTCCGCCCTCCGGCGGTTCAGGCAGCCGTGGGCCAGTGGGCGCGCAGCGTGGCCACCGCCACCTCGATCGACGGCCTGCGCGCGGCGCCCTGCCGCCACAGGGCGTAGAGCCGCCGCACGGGTGCGGGCTCCAGCGGCAGCACCCGCACCCCCTCGGGTATCGCCCCGCGCCCGAGCCGGGGCACCAGCGCGATGCCGAGCCCCGCCGCCACCAGCGCCACCTGCGTGCCGTACTCGCCCACCTGGAAGGCCATGTCCGGCTCCCTGCCGGCCTCCCGCAGCGTCCGCACCAGCCAGTCGTGGCAGACCGAGCCCGGCGGCTGGCAGATCCACCGTTCGGCCGCCACGTCGGACCGCACCAGCCGCTCCCGTCCCGCCAGCCGGTGCCCCGCGGGCACCAGCACGTCGCACGAGTCGTGACCGATGACGCAGCGCTCCACGCCCTCGGGCGCCGGCAGCGGCGCGATGTCCCAGTCGTGGGCCACCGACAGGTCCACCACGCCGCGCGCCACCAGATCCACCGACAGGTGGGCGTCCACCTCCACGAGCCGCAGCTCGAGCGCGGGGCACGTCGCCGCCAGCTCCGCCAGTACGCCCGGCAGCAGCCCGCAGGCCGCCGTGGGGAACGCCGCCAGCGTCAGCCGCCCCGACGGCTTGCCCCGCTGCTCCTCCAGCGCCACCTCCGCCTGCTCCACGATCGCCATCAACCGCTCGGCCGTCGCGACCAGCATCTGCGCCGCGTCCGTCAGCGTCACCCCGCGGCCCTGCCGCTCGAGCAGGATCGTCCGCGTCTCCCGCTCCAGCTTCGAGATCTGCTGCGACACCGCAGAGGGCGTGTACCCCAGCGCGGTCGCCGCGGCACCGATGGAGCCGTGCGCGTGCACCGCGTGCAGCGCCTTCAACCGCCCCAGATCGAGCATGCGCCCTTCCTCCGCTCCCCGCCCCGCGCGCCGGGCGCCGTGGCCACTCGTAGGTCAGGCCGACTCCGTCAGCAGCCGGTCCAGGTGCTCCCGCCCGGCCCCCAGCAGCGCCGGCAGCTCCGGGGCCCCCGGATACCACCGCTTCTCGTACTCCCAGCACAGCCAGCCGTCCCACTCGGCCCGGCTGAGCACCTCGACCGTCTCCGCGAGCGGCAGCACACCGGCGCCCAGCGGCAGCGGGGCGGTGTCGTCCGCCGAGGCGATGTCCTTGACCTGGAGGTACCCCAGGTACGGAGCCAGGGCCGCGAAGCTCGCCGCGGGCTGCTCTCCCGCGAGCCAGGTGTGCATGACGTCCCAGAGCGCGCCGGCGCCCGTGTGCCCGACCCGCCCCACCACGCGTGCGACGTCCGCCCCGGCGCGATGCGAGTCGTGGGTCTCCAGCAGCACCCTGACGCCCCGGTCCGCCGCGGCCGGAGCCGCCGCCGCGAGCCGCCGGGCGGCCAGCGCGTCCGCCTCCTCGGAGGGCACGCCCTCACCCCCCGGGAAGACCCGAAGGAACGGGGCCCCGAGGTCGTGGGCCAGGGCCACGCCCGCGGCGATCTCGTCCAGCACCGGCTGGTCGTCCCCGGCGGCGGCCACCTTGGCGTACCCGGCCACCGTGAGGATCTCGACACCGGCCCCGCTGAACACCGCGGCCACCTCGGCTCTCTGATCCGCGGACAGGCCGGTGTGCACCGGGCCCTCGGGGCTCGCGCGCAGTTCGACGCCGTGGAAGCCGTTGTCCGCGGCAAGCCGGGCGACCTCGTCGACGGGCAGTTCGGGAACACCGAGGGTGGAGAACGCGAATCTCATTGGCCGGACACTAGGCACCCGATCCGGCCTGGTCAACCGTGTTCAGGCGGCGTCGGCCGGGTGCGCGGCGCGCGGCGGCGGCCCGGCGGGTGGTACCCCTAGAGGGCGAGATGCCAGTCCTGGCCGACGAGATCCTTGCCGAAGCTGTGGTGCGGCTGCTCCCGGACGAGCCGGAATCCGGCCCGCTGGTAGATCGAGCGGGCATGGCCGAGCACGTCGTTCGTCCACAGAACCATGTCGCGGTACTGCGCCGAACGGGCGAAGGCCACGCACTCGTCGACGAGCCGCCTGCCTATGCCGTGGCCGCGCGCCGACGGGTCGACGAGCAGCAGCCGCAGCCGCGCCGTGGCGGGAGCGTCGTCGCGTACGCAGAAGACGCAGCCGGCGCGCCGCCCGTCGAGTTCGGCTATCCACACGGCCTCGCACGCCGGGTCCCGCGTCTCGGCGAAATCCGCGACGATGCGTGCGACCAGCGTTTCGTAGCCCTCGTTCCACCCGAACTCCTCGGCGTAGACCGCCGCGTTGCGCTCCACGACCCATCCCAGGTCACCGGGGCGGGGCCCGCGCAGCGTGACCCGGCCTTCCGCCGGGGTCCTGGCGCTGTCCCGGAGGATCTCCCGTACCGTCCGCATGGCCTCGGCCAGCCGCTGGCGGTCTTCCGGCGCCATCCGGTCGACCAGCGTCGCCACGGCTTCCTGCGACCGCTCCTCCAGCAGTCCCGCGGCCTTCCGGCCCTCCTCGGTCAGCTCTATCCGCTGCCTCCTGGCGTCCTCGGCGGACGGGCCGCGGGTGACGAGCCGCTGCTCCTCGAAGCGGCCGAGCATCCGGCTGAGGTACCCGGCGTCCAGCGACAGTTCGAGCCGCAGGTCGGCGGCGTCGGTGCGCGGTGCGTGCGCCAGCTCGTACAGCACGCGCGCCTCGGTGAGAGTGAAGGGCGTGTGCAGGTGGCGGCTGTAGTCGAGCGCGCCGATGAGGTTGGTGTAGAAGCGGTTGAACTCGCGGATCTCCCTGACGGCCATGATCTGTCCCCCGTCCTGCCGTTGAGCCGGCCGGTGTGCGACCGGCCGAACCTTGACTGAGTCAAAGGTATGCCCGTGCGAGACCCCGGAGGAAGGGGCCTCGGCGGCCTGTGGACAACTTTCAGGCGCGCCCGGCGGCAGGGGGTGCGGTCGACCCGCGGACCATCAGCTCGGTCCCGATCGTGGTCACCCCGCCGGGCGGGGGCGCGAGCCGTCCCATCACGAGCCGGCCGGCCCGCGCGCCCGCCTCCTGGAGCGGGATGCGGACCGTGGTCAGCGCGGGCGAGGCGTCGGCGCTGAAGGGCAGGTCGTCGAAGCCGGCGACCGACACGTCCGCCGGGATGCGCAGGCCCCGGTCGCGCAGCGCGGCGCAGACGCCGAGCGCGACGGTGTCGTTGGCCGCGACGATCGCGGTGACGTCCGCGTTGCGGCGGAGCAGTTCGAGGGTCGCGTCGTAGCCCGCGTTCCGGTCGTAACCGCCGTGCACGGTCAGCAGGTCGTCCGCGGTCTCCGGCTTTCCGGCACCGGCGGGCCCGCCGGCCGCCCGGTGGTGCGGCCCGAGTCCCTGGGCGGCGAGCGCCGCGCGGTGACCGGCCAGCCGGTCACCGGTGGTGCTGCGTTCCGCGGGGCCCGTCACGTACCCGATGCGGCGGTGGCCCAGCGAGAGCAGATGCTCCGTCAGGCGCCGCGCCCCGCCGAAGTTGTCGAAGGCGAGGGTGGTCAGCGGCGCCGTCTCGCCCGGGAGGGTGAGCGGCGGGCGTCCGCACAGCACGATGCGGGTGCCGGACGCGGCCAGGCGCGCGAGGCGGGCGCTGACGGAGTCGGTGTGCGCCGTGCTGTCCACGGCGCCGCCGGTGAGGACGACGCCCGCGGCCCGCTGGCGCTCCAGCAGGGTGAGGTAGGTGAGTTCGGCCTCCGGCGATCCGCCGGTGTTGCACACGACGGTCAGTTTGCCGCCCGGCTCGGCCGCGCTCACTCCGACCTCGGCCTGGAGCGCGCTGGCGATGATCCCGAAGAAGGGGTCGGCGACGTCGTTGACGAGCACGCCCACGAGGTCGGAGGTGGCGGCGGCCAGCGCGCGCGCCTGGCCGTTGACCACGTAGTCCAGCTCGGCCACCGCGCGCTGCACCCGCTCGCGGGTGCTTCCGGCCACCGGGTAGTTGCCGTTGAGCACCCGGGAGACCGTGGCGGACGACACCCCGGCGCGTGCCGCGACATCGGCCAGAGTCACTGCCATCTCGCTGCCGTCCTCCGTCTTCCGGTCCTCGGCGCCGGCCGGGCGCGTCGGTGGTGACCGGCCGTGTGCGCCGTGTGCGCGAGCGCGCGGTCCCGCCGGTCATGCTCTCATCCCCGCAGCCCGGGCGTCATCGGGAGTGCACATCAGAGCCGCAGCAAGCGCTTTCTCGGCGTGTGGCGACCCTTGCTCGAAACGGGACTCGCGGGTTAGCGTGAGACCGAAAGAAAGCGCTTGCTGTACGCCTTGCTGCGGCGCTCGCCATCAGTTGCCGCCGTGGGCTCCGCACCGGCCGGGCCCGCCGAACCACCGAGAAGAGGACCCCACGTGACACGCAGGACTGTGCGGATCGCCATGAACGGCGTCACCGGACGCATGGGATACCGGCAGCACTTGGTCCGCTCGCTCCTCAGCCTGCGCGAGCAGGGAGGGCTGGATCTGGGCGACGGCACCACACTGTGGCCGGAACCCGTCCTCGTCGGCCGGCGGGAGCACGCGCTGCGCGCCATCGCCGAGCGGCACGGGCTCGAGCACTGGACGACGGACCTGGACGCGGTACTGGCCGACCCGTCGGTCGAGATCTACTTCGACGCCCAGGTGACCTCCGCGCGTGAGGGCGCGGTCAAGCAGGCCATCGCGGCCGGCAAGCACATCTACTGCGAGAAGCCCACCGCCACGTCGCTGGACGGCGCACTGGAGCTGGCCAGGCTCGCGGAGGAAGCGGGCGTCAAGCACGGTGTCGTCCAGGACAAGATCTTCCTCCCCGGCCTGCTGAAGCTCAAACGGCTCGTCGACGGGGGCTTCTTCGGCCGGATCCTCTCCGTCCGCGGCGAGTTCGGCTACTGGGTCTTCGAGGGCGACTGGCAGAGCGCGCAGCGCCCGTCGTGGAACTACCGCACGGAGGACGGCGGCGGCATCACCGCGGACATGTTCCCGCACTGGGACTACGTCCTGCACGAGATCTTCGGCCGGGTGCGCACGGTGCAGGCGCTCACCACCACCCACGTCCCGCAGCGCTGGGACGAGCGCGGCAAGCCGTACGACGCCACCGCCGACGACGCCGCCTACGGCATCTTCGAGCTCGAAGGCGGAGCCGTCGCGCAGATCAACTCCTCCTGGGCCGTGCGCGTCAACCGGGACGAACTGGTGGAGTTCCAGGTCGACGGCACCCACGGTTCGGCCGTGGCGGGTCTCCGCAACTGCCGCGTCCAGCACCGGTCCGCCACCCCCAAGCCGGTGTGGAACCCCGACCTGCCCGCCACCGAGGTCTTCCGCGACCAGTGGCAGGAGGTCCCCGACAACGCCGACTTCGGCAACGGCTTCAAGGCGCAGTGGGAGCTCTTCCTGCGCCATGTGGTCCTCGACGAGCCCTGGCGCTGGGACCTGCTGGCCGGCGCGCGAGGTGTCCAGCTCGCCGAACTCGGCCTGCGGTCCTCCGCGGAGGGCCGCCGGCTCGACGTGCCGGAGCTGTCCCTGTGAGCATCGAGCTGCCCGACGAGTCGGGAAGGACCCGCCGCTACGTGCCCCGCGCGGAAGCCGTGGCCGTGGCCGCCGATCCGCCCCTGCGCAGCCGCGTCGTCTATTCGGCGGCCCATGTGGTGGCCGATCCGCTGCGGGCCGCGGCGGACGCCCCGGCGGCGGTGGACTGGGACGCGACGCTCGCCTTCCGGCGCCACCTGTGGGCGCACGGCCTCGGTGTCGCGGAGGCCATGGACACCGCCCAGCGCGGTATGGGCCTGGACTGGGCCGGGGCGGCCGAGCTGATCCGCCGCTCCGCGGCCGAGGCGCGATCGGTGGGCGGCCGGATCGCCTGCGGGGTCGGCACCGACCAGCTGACCGGCCCCACCCCGACCCTCGCCGAGGTGACGGCGGCGTACGAGGAGCAGCTCGCGCTCGTCGAGGCCGCCGGAGCACAGGCCGTGCTGATGGCCTCGCGGGCGCTGGCGGCCGTCGCGAAGGGCCCGGAGGACTACCTGCGGGTCTACGGGCACCTGCTGCGGCAGGCCGCCGAGCCGGTGATCCTGCACTGGCTCGGGCCGATGTTCGATCCGGCGCTCGACGGCTACTGGGGCAGCGGCGACCTGGACGCGGCCACCGGGACCTTCCTGGAGGTCGTCGCGGCGCACCCGGACAAGGTCGACGGCGTGAAGATCTCGCTGCTGGACGCACGGCGCGAGGTGGAGCTGCGCCGCAGGCTTCCCGGCGGGGTGCGCTGCTACACCGGCGACGACTTCAACTACCCCGGACTGATCGCGGGGGACGAGCAGGGCTTCAGCCACGCGCTGCTGGGGATCTTCGACCCGCTGGCGCCGCTGGCCTCCGCGGCGGTGAGCGTCCTGGACACCGGGGACACGAGCGGCTTCCGCCGGATCCTGGACCCCACCGTCGAGCTGTCGCGGCACCTGTTCTGCGCCCCGACGCGCTTCTACAAGACGGGCGTGGTCCTCCTCGCCTGGCTGGCCGGCCACCAGCAGCACTTCACCATGGTCGGTGGGCTGCAGTCGGCGCGCTCGCTGCCGCATCTGGCGCGCGCGTACGAACTCGCCGACCGCGTCGGGCTCTTCCCCGACCCCGCACTCGCCGAGGACCGGATGCGCCGGCTGCTGACCCTGCACGGAGTGGACGCATGACCGACACCGGACGGGCCGAGCCGTACGACCTGACGCGGCTGAGCATCAACCAGGAGACCGTCAGGCAGTGGTCGCTGCCCGACCTGGCCGAGGGCTGCCGGGCCGCCGGCATCGGCAAGGTCGGGCTGTGGCGGGCCCCCGTGCAGGAGTACGGCGTGGAACGCGCCGCCCGCCTGATGCGCGACAGCGGGCTGACGGTGACCTCGCTGTGCCGCGGGGGCTTCTTCACCGCGACGGACCCCGGGCTGCGCGCCGGGGCGCTGGACGACAACCGTGCCGCGATCGACGAGGCCGCCGCTCTGGGCACCGGCACACTCGTGCTGGTGTCCGGGGGCCTCCCGGCCGGCGACCGCGACATCGCGGCCGCGCGCGAGCGGGTGGCCGACGCGCTCGCGGAACTCGCCCCTTACGCCGGGGAGCGCGGTGTGCGGCTGGCGATCGAACCGCTGCACCCGATGTTCGCGTCCGACCGGTGCGTGGTCTCCACGCTCGGCCAGGCGCTGGAGATCGCCGAGCGCTTCCCCCCCGAGCAGGTCGGCGTCGTCGTGGACACCTACCACCTGTGGTGGGACGACCGGGCGCCGGCGCAGGCCCGGCGCGCCGGGGAGGGCGGCAGGATCGCGGCCTTCCAGCTCGCCGACTGGGTCACCCCGCTTCCGGAGGGGGTGCTCCTGGGGCGCGGCCAGCTCGGCGACGGGTGCATCGACCTGCGCGGGTGGCGGGAGACGGTGGACGCGGCGGGCTACCGGGGCGCCGTCGAGGTGGAGATCTTCAACCCGGAGCTGTGGGAGCGGGAGGGGGCCGAGGTCGTCGCGGAGATCGCCGAGCGGTACGCGGCGCACGTCAGCTGAAAAAATCTTGAAAAGTATGGCCGCCGTAGGACAACCCTGACGGCCTGTGGGATGTCGTACTGGGCGTCACGGCTTCCGGGAGGGCTTCCGGCAAGCCGGGAGGGTAATGCGCCCGAGGGGGGCTTCGGGGGGATCAGGACGCGAGCGGGGTCCGGCGGTGCCGGGCCCCGCTCCCGTCTTTCGCCGTCGCGTGCCCTGCCCTCGCCCGGAGTTGTCCACAGGCGGCGGACGCCGTGTCCTTCCCGGCCGGTACCGTCGGATCGGATCGGATCGGCTCCGGGGAGGGAGGTCGGCATGACGGACAGGCCACTCGCGGTACTGGAAGGTGTTCTGGAGAGGATCACCTACGCCAACGAGGACAACGGCTACACGGTGGCCCGGGTGGACACCGGGCGCGGCGCGGGCGACCTGCTGACGGTCGTGGGCGCGCTGCTGGGCGCCCAGCCCGGTGAGTCCCTGCGCATGCACGGCCGCTGGGGCTCGCATCCGCAGTACGGCAAGCAGTTCACGGTCGAGAACTACACGACGGTGCTGCCGGCCACCATCCAGGGGATACGCCGCTACCTGGGATCAGGGCTGATCAAGGGCATCGGCCCGCGGATCGCGGAGCGGATCGTGGACCACTTCGGCGTCAGCACACTGGAGGTCATCGAGGGGGAGCCCGAGCGGCTGATCGAGGTGCCCGGCCTCGGGCCCAAGCGCACCAGGAAGATCGAGGCCGCGTGGGAGGAGCAGAAGGCCATCAAGGAGGTCATGGTCTTCCTGCAGGGCGTGGGGGTGTCCACCTCCATCGCCGTCCGGATCTACAAGGAGTACGGCGACGCGTCCGTGTCGGTCGTGAAGGGGCAGCCCTACCGGCTGGCGGCCGAGGTGTGGGGGATCGGCTTCCTGACCGCGGACCGCATCGCGCAGGCCGTCGGCATACCGCACGACAGCCCCGAGCGCGTGAAGGCGGGCCTGCAGTACGCGCTGTCGCAGGCCACCGACGGGGGCAACTGCTTCCTGCCGCAGGAGCGCCTGATCGCCGACGCCGTGAAGCTGCTCCAGGTCGACACCGGTCTGGTGATCGACTGCCTGGGTGAGCTGGCCGACGAGGAAGGCGTCGTCCGCGAGAGCCTCCCGGCCCCGGACGGGGACGGCGAGCCGGTCACGGCCGTGTACCTGGTGCCCTTCCACCGCGCCGAGATCTCGCTGGCCGCGCAGGTGGTCAGGCTGCTGCGCGGACCCGAGGAGCGGCTGCCGGCGTTCCGGGACGTGGACTGGGACAAGGCGCTGTCCTGGCTGGCCGGGCACACGGGCGCGGATCTCGCCCCCGAGCAGCAGCAGGCCGTCCGGCTCGCGCTGACGGAGAAGGTCGCCGTCCTGACCGGCGGTCCGGGCTGCGGCAAGTCCTTCACGGTGCGCTCCGTGGTGGCGCTGGCGCGGGCGAAGAGGGCGAAAGTGGTGCTCGCCGCCCCGACGGGGCGCGCGGCCAAACGGCTGGCGGAACTGACCGGGGAGGAGGCGTCCACCGTCCACCGCCTGCTGGAGCTGAAACCGGGCGGCGACGCCGCCTACGACCGCGATCGCCCGCTGGACGCGGATCTCGTGGTCGTCGACGAGGCCTCCATGCTGGACCTGCTGCTCGCGAACAAGCTGGTCAAGGCGGTGCCTCCGGGGGCGCACCTGCTCTTCGTGGGGGACGTGGACCAGCTGCCCAGCGTCGGCGCCGGAGAGGTGCTGCGCGATCTGCTCGCCGCGGACAGCCCGGTGCCGGCCGTGCGGCTCACGAGGATCTTCCGGCAGGCCCAGCAGTCCGGGGTCGTCACCAACGCGCACCGCATCAATTCCGGGCTGCCGCCGGTGACGCAGGGCCTGCCCGACTTCTTCCTCTTCGCCGAGGAGGACACGGAGGAGGCCGGCCGCCTCACGGTGGACGTCGTCGCCCGCCGCATCCCGGCCCGCTTCGGCCTGGATCCGCGGCGGGACGTCCAGGTCCTCACTCCGATGCACCGCGGCCCGGCGGGGGCCGGCACGCTCAACGGGCTCCTCCAGCAGGCCGTCACCCCGGCCCGCCCCGACCTGCCCGAGCGCCGGTTCGGCGGCCGGACCTTCCGCGTGGGCGACAAGGTGACCCAGATCCGTAACAATTATGACAAAGGCGCCAACGGTGTCTTCAACGGCACGGTGGGTGTGGTCACGGGCCTGGACTCCGTAGAGCAGCGGCTCACCGTGCGCACCGACGAGGACGAGGAGGTCGGCTACGACTTCGACGAGCTCGACGAGCTGGCGCACGCCTACGCCGTGACCATCCACCGCTCCCAGGGCAGCGAGTACCCGGCGGTGGTGATCCCGGTCACCACGGGCGCCTGGATGATGCTCCAGCGCAATCTGCTCTACACCGCGGTCACCAGGGCCAAACGCCTGGTCGTCCTGGTCGGCTCGCGGCGGGCGATCGGGCAGGCCGTACGCACGGTCTCGGCAGGCCGACGCTTCACGGCTCTCGACCACCGGCTGTCCAGGGGCGCAAAATAGGCACTCCGTGCCACTTTTCGGCCCGATGGCCGACCCCGAGTGCACGCACCAGTGCCAAATGGGGGACAGTGGACGTAGTCAGGGCACCTCGAAGAAGAGGCAAAACCGTCGGTGAGGGAATGACGTGAGCGACAACTCTGTAGTACTGCGGTATGGGGACAGCGAGCACAGCTACCCGGTGGTTGAGAGCACTGTCGGTGACAAGGGCTTCGACATCGGCAAGCTGCGCGCCGACACGGGCCTGGTGACACTGGACAGCGGTTACGGCAACACCGCGGCCTACAAGTCCGCGATCACCTTCCTGGACGGCGAGGAAGGCATCCTGCGCTACCGGGGCTACCCGATCGAGCAGCTCGCCGAGCGCGGCACGTTCCTGGAGACCGCCTACCTGCTGATCAACGGCGAGCTGCCGACGGTCGACGAGCTGGCGGAGTTCAAGGGCCAGATCACCCAGCACACCCTGCTGCACGAGGACGTCAAACGGTTCTACGACGGCTTCCCGCGCGACGCCCACCCGATGGCCATGCTGTCGTCCGTGGTCAGCGCGCTGTCGACGTTCTACCAGGACAGCCACAACCCGTTCGACCCCGAGCAGCGCTACCTCTCCACGATCCGGCTGCTCGCCAAGCTGCCGACGATCGCGGCGTACGCGTACAAGAAGTCCGTCGGCCAGCCGGTGGTGTACCCGCGCAACGACCTCGGGTACGTCGAGAACTTCCTGCGGATGACGTTCTCCGTCCCCGCCGAGGAGTACCAGCTCGACCCGGTCGTCGTCAGCGCGCTGGACAAGCTGTTCATCCTGCACGCCGACCACGAGCAGAACTGCTCGACCTCCACCGTCCGCCTGGTGGGTTCGTCGCAGGCCAACCTGTTCGCCTCGATCTCGGCCGGCATCAGCGCCCTGTGGGGCCCCCTGCACGGCGGCGCCAACCAGTCGGTGCTGGAGATGCTCGAGGGCATCCAGGCCACCGGCGGCGACGTGGACTCCTTCATCCGCAAGGTGAAGAACAAGGAGGACGGCGTCAAGCTGATGGGCTTCGGCCACCGCGTCTACAAGAACTTCGACCCCCGGGCGAAGATCATCAAGGCGGCGGCGCACGACGTCCTCTCGGCGCTCGGCAAGTCCGACGAGCTGCTCGACATCGCGCTGAAGCTGGAGGAGCACGCGCTCAGCGACGACTACTTCGTGTCGCGCAAGCTCTACCCGAACGTGGACTTCTACACCGGCCTGATCTACCGCGCGATGGGCTTCCCGACCAGCATGTTCACCGTGCTGTTCGCCATCGGCCGGCTGCCCGGCTGGATCGCCCAGTGGCACGAGATGATCAAGGAGCCCGGTTCCCGTATCGGCCGTCCGCGGCAGATCTACACCGGCGTCGAGATCCGCGACTACGTCTCGGTCGAGGCCCGCTGACACTCGGCGTCCACCGCGCGCCCGGACGTACGCCTCGGCGTCGTCCGGGCGCGCTGCATGTGCCGGCAGTACAAGGAAGCGCCCCGCGCAGGATCCCCCCACGGGTCCGGCACGGGGCGCTCCCCTTTCCCGGAACGGATCCCCCCACGGGTCCGACCGGGCGTTCATTGGCGGCTGTGCGCCGTTGCCGGGACGAAAACGGCCCGGGAGGGCCGCTCAAGCTCCCCGGGCGTCGCCCCGGCGACGCCTTCCGGACCGTCCCCCAAGACGATCCGATCCACAGCCCCCCGACCGGCTCCGCCGGGAGCACGGTACTCAAGACATAAGACCCGCCAACCACTGTAATGGTTACGTTCTCCGCCGTGTGATCTACGTCTCTTCGAGAAGGCTGTTTCCGCAGGCTACCCCGCTCGCGCCCGGTTCGGGGGCATCCCGTACCGTGCTGTCTCTCCTGGAGGGGCGGAGTTCATGGCACAGAGCGCGGCAGCGGTGCGCAACATCGTGGTGACCGGAGGCGGTACGGGCATCGGGCGGGCCGTTTCGGTGCGATTCGCCGAGGAGGGCCACCGGGTCACGATCGTCGGCCGCCGCCGGGAGGTCCTGCACGCCACGGTCGAGGAGATCCGGGCCGAGCGCGGGCTGGACATCACCCCCGTGGTCTGCGACCTCGCGGACCCCGACGACGTGGAGGCGGCGCTCGCGCACCTGCCGGAGCGGGTGGACGTGCTGGTCAACAACGCCGGCAGCCGGGAACTGGCGGTGGGTGCCGGGCCGCACGGGGTGCTGGCCCGCTGGCGCGGTGACTTCGAGCGCAACGTGCTCACGGCCGTTCTGATCACCGAGTCGCTGCGGGACCGCCTCACCACGGACAGCGGCCGCGTGGTCACGGTGACGTCGGTGGCCGCGCTGCGCGGCGGCGGCTCCTACGGAGCCTCCAAGGCAGCCCTGCACGCCTGGAACCACTCGCTCGCCGCGCAGCTCGGCCCGCAGGGCGTGACGTGCAACATCGTGGCGCCCGGCACCGTCGCCGGCACCGAGTTCTTCGGCTCGCGGCTCAACGAAGCCGAGCTGACCCGCCGCGCGGGCCGGACCCTGGTCGGCCGGGTCGGCCGCCCCGCGGACGTCGCCTCCGCGGTGCTCTTCCTCGCCTCACCCGAGGCCGGATTCATCACCGGCGAGATCCTCCAGGTCAACGGCGGCGAACTGCTCGGCCGCTGACCCCCTCGCTCCCCAACCGCCGTCGCAACTCCCGGGCGGCGGCGTACTACCTGGGGAGTACCGCCACTGGACCCTCAGGATGACCTTCCCTGGGAATCGGCCGCGGCGCGGTCAATGCGCTTGCCGACCCCGCCCCGCGCTGTCAGCGTTGAATAAGGGGACGGGGAAGAGGGGCGGTGGGATGGACGTTGCACTGAACGTGTCGTCACTTGACTTCACCTCCGGACTCGCCGAGTTCCTGAGGGGCGGCCACGTCATCTGGGCGTACGCGATACTGGCCGCGACCACTGCTCCACCGCTGGTGCCCAACTCCGTACTCCTCGTGACGGGCGGCGTGATGGCCGCGGAAGGCCATCTGAACCTCGCCCTCGTGCTGCTCGTGGTCGCCGCCAGCGCGGTGCTCGGCGACCTCGCCATGCACCGGACCGGGCGGGCGCTCAGCGCCCGTGTGCTGGAGCGGATGCACCGCAGGCCGCGCCGCGAGGCGCTGCTGAAGTGGGCGGCGCTGCGGATCCAGCGGCACGGCGTCCCGTTCGTGATCGGCGTGCGCTTCCTGCCCAGCGGCCGGGTGATCGGCGGCCTGGCGGCGGGGATCATGCGCTATCCCGTCCGCCGCTACGCGGTCGGCGCCGGCGTGGCCGAGTCCGTCTGGGCCACGTATTCGGTGGGCGCCGGGTACGTCAGCGGCGAGGCCGCCTCCAACTCCTTCTACGC
This sequence comes from Streptomyces sp. NPDC020983, assembly GCF_044333485.1. Taxonomy (NCBI): domain Bacteria; kingdom Bacillati; phylum Actinomycetota; class Actinomycetes; order Kitasatosporales; family Streptomycetaceae; genus Streptomyces; species Streptomyces sp. NPDC020983. The sequence goes on from NZ_JBIRRA010000004.1 coordinate 224,373, forward strand.
CCTGTCCCTGGGGCTCGGGATCTCCCTGCTGGTCGCCGCGCTCGGCACGGGCGCGCAGTGGCTCTCACGGGCCAGGGAGCGCCGCCAGGCGGGCGGTGCGCCCCGTCCCTCGGCGGTGATCGCGGCCTCGCTGGCGGGGGAGAGCCGGACCGTCCCCGGGCCGCCCGGGCCCGCGGGCACGGTCGGGCCGCAGGCGGGACCCAGGGACGGCCACGACGGGACGTTCACCTGCTCGTCGGCAGGCCGGGGGAAGTAGCCGCTCCCGCTGCCGTGGGATCCTCCTGCCCGCTGCCGTTCCCGGGCGCAGGGCGGTAGGCGACGTCCTGCGGCGGACCGTCGAACCAGAGCGCTCCTCCCGCCGCCAGCGAGGACCGGGCGGCGGCCTTCTCCTCCTCGCCGATCTCCACCGGCCCCGTACCCACGTGGGGTCCGAGGTAGCGGTAGAGCACGGCCTTCAGCTCCGTCGCGTACGCCGCCCGCGCGGTGGCGTCCTCGGTCAGCAGGATGAGTTCGAGCCCCGCCTTGAACATCGCGAAGCTCATCTGCGCGATCACCGTGCGCTCCGTGGGCGAGAGCGACGGGCGGCGCAGTGCCAGCACCCATGTCACCCGGTCGAGCAGCGTGGCGTGCAGTGTGTCGTGCTCCTCCGCGATCCGCCCCGGCGTGTCGGAGCCCTTGATGAGGGAGAAGAAGGCGGGGTTGGCGCAGTTGAACTCGATGAAGGGATCCGCCACCGCGTCCACCAGCCGATCGAGCGGGAGGCGGGCGTTCTCCGCGGTGAAGACCCTCCCGTGGGTCTCCTCCATCTCCCTGATCAGCCGGCTTCCCAGTTCGACGGCGATGGCCTCCTTGTTCGGGAAGAACTGGTAGAGCGTGCCGGGCGACACGCCCGCCTCGCGCGCGATCGCGTTGGTGCTCGACGCCGTGTAGCCGACCGTGCAGAAGACGCTTGCGGCAGCCTCCAGCAGTTGCGTGACCCGGCGCTCGCCGCGCGCCTGACGCCGTCTCGGTTTTTCGTCCGCCTCGGACACGTGTACTCCCAGAGGGGGATTGACAAACGCGAGTCATCACTCGCATTCTGAGAATGCGAGTGATCATTCGTGTTTGCGATTCTAGTCGTTCTAGGGGGAGAGGACACCTCTGCCATGGCTGATGTCAACCGTGCAGATGCGGTCGGGGGCTGGACGCGGGTCGTGACCGCCAGGCCGCGGCTGACCCTGCTGCTCGCGCTGCTCTTCACCGCTCTCGCCGTCGTGGCGGGCAGCGGGGTCGGCGACCGGCTGTCCAGCGGCGGCTTCGAGGCCCCGGGATCCCAGTCCTCCTACGCCACGAAGGCACTCGCCGAGAACTTCCCCGACTCGCAGCCCAACCTGGTGCTGCTGGTCGACACCCGTGGTGCCGGTCCTGACGCGCCGGCCGTCGCGGCCGAAGGACGCCGCCTCGCCGCCGGACTCGCGGCGGATCCCGGCGTCTCCGGCGTCAGCTCGTACTGGGACACCCGTGCTCCCGTGCTGCGCGCCGAGGACGGCAGTTCGGCGATGATCGCCGCACGGCTGCGGGGGGACGACGACGCGGTGGCCGCCGAGATCAAGCGCATCGCACCCGCCTACCGCGGCACCCACGGACCGGTGAGCGTCACCGTCGGCGGCACCGCGGAGGTGCTGCACGAGATGCAGACGACCATCCAGCAGGATCTGCTGCGTGCCGAGATGATCGCGCTGCCGATCACCCTGGTGCTGCTCGTCATGGTCTTCGGCAGCGCGGTCGCCGCGCTGCTCCCGCTGGGCATCGGCATCATCGCGATCCTGGGCACGAGCGCGGTGCTGCGCGGTGTCACGGGATTCACCGACGTCTCGGTCTTCGCCGAGAACCTGACCACCGCCCTGGGGCTCGGTCTGGCCATCGACTACTCACTGTTCATCGTGCGCCGCTTCCGCGAGGAGCTGTCCGCGGGCGCCGCCCCGCGCGGCGCGGTGGCGACGACCCTGCGGACGGCCGGCCGCACGGTGCTCTTCTCCGCGCTCACGGTGGCGGCCGCGCTCGCGGCGATGCTCGTCTTCCCGCAGTACTTCCTTCGCTCCTTCGCCTACGCGGGCGTGGCCGTGGTGCTGCTCGCCGCCGCGGCCGCGCTCGTGGTGCTGCCCGCCGCCCTGGTGCTGCTGGGCGGGCGGGTCAACGCGCTGGACCTGCGGCGACTGCTGCGCCGACGGGAGCCGGCCGGGGAGGCGGCGGCCGAGCCCGGTTCCCGCTACGCCGCGCTGGCCCGGCTGGTGATGCGCCGGGCGCCGGCCTTCGCGGTCGGTGCGGTGGCGGTGCTGCTGCTGCTCGGGCTGCCCTTCCTCAAAGTGCAGTTCGGCTCGGCCGACGACCGGCAGCTGCCCTCGGGGGCCGAGTCCCACGTCGTGCAGCAGCACATCCGGCAGGACTACGCCGCAAGCCCGGTGGGGGCGATCACCGTGCTCGCCGAGGGGGCCGACGCCGAGGCGCTGGCGGAGTACCGTGCCCGCGTCGCCGGTCTGCCGGGCGTGGTGCGGGTGGAGGGGCCCGTCCCCGGCAAGAAGTCCGGCACCGCCTATCTGACGATCGTGCCCCAGGGGGCCGCCGTGGACTCCGGTCCGCAGCACCTGGTGGGCGAGATCCGCGGCCTGCGGACGGACTTCCGGGCGTCGGTCACGGGCCAGTCCGCGGTGCTCGTGGACAGCAAGCACGCCATAGCGCAGCGGCTGCCCTGGGCGGCGGCCGTCGTCGGAGTGGTCACCCTGCTGCTGGTGTTCCTGCTGACGGGCAGCGTCATCGTGCCGGTGCAGGCGGTGCTGCTCAACGCGCTCAGCCTGACGGCGATGTTCGGCGCGGTGGTCTGGGTCTTCCAGGACGGGCATCTGTCCGGGCTGCTGGGCTTCACCGCGACCGGCAGCATAGAGACCAGCCTGCCGGTGCTGATGTTCTGCGTGGCCTTCGGACTGTCCATGGACTACGGGGTGTTCCTGCTCTCCCGCATCAAGGAGGAGTACGACCGGACCGGCGACCACCGCACGTCCGTCGTCTTCGGTCTGCGGCGGACCGGCGGGCTGATCACGGCCGCCGCCGTGATCCTGGCCGTGGTGATGGTGGGCGTGGGTATGTCCCGGGTCGCCAACACCAAGATGCTGGGCCTGGGCATCGCCCTCGCCGTCCTGATGGACGCGATGGTGATCCGCACGCTGCTGGTGCCCGCGGTGATGCGGCTGACCGGGCGGGCCACGTGGTGGGCGCCGCCGGTCCTGCGCCGCTTCCACGAGCGGTTCGGCATATCCGAGGGCGGGGACGCCGTCCACGGGGAGGGCGGAGAGGCGCCGCGCTCCGGCGAGCGGCGCGACGCCCAACCGGCAGGCAGGAGCTGACGGCCGGCCCGGTTCCTAGCGGCCGCGGTTCCCCGGCCGCCGGGCGCTCCAGGCCCGGATGGTGTCCGCGTACCAGTACGGTTTGCCTCCCTCCACCCGGTCGGGATCCGGGAGGTGCCCGTGCTTGCGGTACGAGCGCACCGTGTCGACCTGCACACGGATGAACGTCGCGATGTCCGCGTACGACCACAGGGTCCGGTCCGGCATGGCGCTACCTCCCGAGTGAGGACGACTGTCCGTCAGCACGCTCGCCGGGACAACGACGCCGGTGGGGAAGCCGCGTCGGCCTGTCGATCACCTGTGACGCGGGCCCCGCGTAACGGTGACAAATGTCGCGAACGGGTAACAGCGCGTCAGGAGGCGGAAGGAGAGGGCGACACCTCGCGGGAGACGACCTGGAGGAGGTGCCGGGCGGTGGCGGTCATCGCCTCCCGGGCCGGGCGCAGATAGCGGCGGGGATCGACCACGGCGGGATCGGCGTCGAGGCGGTCGCGGACGGCCGAGGTGAAGGCCACGTTCAGGGCGGTGCCTATGTTGACCTTCACCATGCCGGAGGCGACGGCCAGGCGGAGTTCGTCGTCGGGCACGCCGGAGGAGCCGTGCAGCACCAGCGGTACGGCGACCGACGCCCGCAGCCGGGCGATCAGGGCGTGGTCGAGGCGGGCGGTGCGGGTCGTCATCGCATGCGAGCTGCCGACGGCCACGGCGAGCGCGTCCACGCCGGTGGCTGCGGTGAAGGCGGCTGCCTCGGCCGGGTCGGTGCGCACGCCGGGGGCGTGGGCGCCGTCCTTGCCGCCGATCGCGCCGAGTTCGGCCTCGACCCAGAGCCCCTCGGAATGGGCCCAGGCGGCGATGCGGGCGGTCACCCGCACGTTCTCCTCGTAGGACAGGGCGGAGGCGTCGTACATGACGGAGGAGACTCCGGCGGCGGCGCCCGCGTGCACCAGGTCCTCGCCGGTGACGTGGTCCAGGTGGACGGCCACGGGCACGGCCGCCGCCTCGGCGAGGCGGACGGCGGCGGCGAGCAGGGGCGCCGCGCGGCCGCCGTGGAAGGCCACCGCGTTCTCGCTGACCTGGAGGATCACCGGCAGTCCTGCGGCCTCCGCGGCAGCGGCGACGGCTTCGGCGTGCTCCAGGGTGATCACGTTGAAGGCGGCGACGCCGCGGCCCGCGGCCCGTGCGGTGGTGACGAGGTCGGCGGTGGACACGGCGGTCATACGGCCCTCCGGGGCGCGTGGCGGGTCGGGTCAGCCGAGGACGACCGAGCGGGTCAGGTGGCGCGGGCGGTCGGGGTCGAGGCCCCGGCGCGCGGCGACTTCCACCGCGAGGCGCTGGGCGCGGATCAGGTCGGCAAGCGGATCGAGGTCCTGCCGCGCCTCAAGGGCACCCCCGGTGGCCGCGATGGCGTCGGCGAGCCCGTCCGGCAGGCCCCCGAAGGCCCAGACCGCCCTGCCCGGGCCGGTGATGCTGATCGGGCCGTGGCGGTATTCCATCGCCGGGTAGCTCTCGGTCCAGGCCCCGGCGGCCTCACGCATCTTGAGAGCCGCTTCCTGCGCCAGGCCGTAGGTCCAGCCGGTGCCGAGGAAGGTGGTCTGCTCGGCCGCGGGCAGCGCGGCGGGGAGGTCGGCGGTGACGGCGGTGCGGGCGTCGGCGACGGCGCCGGTGAGGTCGTCGCCCAGGTGGGCGCGGAGCAGGGCGAGCGCGGTGGTGGCGAACCGGGTCTGCACGACGGAGCGTTCGTCGGCGAAGTCCAGCACCACGAGCTCGTCGGCGGCCTGCCGCACCGGGGTGCCGGGGTCGGCGGTGACGGCGGTGACCGGGACGCCCGCGTCCCGCAGCCGTGTGCACGCCCGGAGCACTTCCGTGGTGGTGCCGGAGCGGGTGAGCGCCAGCACACGGTCGTAGCCGCGGCCGAAGGGGTATGCGGAGGCGGCGAAGGCGTCGGTGAGCCCGTGGCCGGCCTGCTCGCGCAGCACCGCGTAGGACTGCGCCATGAACCAGGAGGTGCCGCAGCCGATCACCGCGACGCGCTCGCCGCGCCGCGGCAGCGCTCCGGCGGCGTTCGGGACCAGCTGTGCCGCGCGCACCCAGCAGTCGGGCTGGGTGGCGATCTCGGCGGTGGTCAGGGAAGCGGACATGGGTGCTCCTCGACAGCGCAGGCGGTGCCGGCCCGCCCCGGAGTCGGGGCGACGCGTGCAGTGTAGATGAGCGTTCGTGCGCGAAACCAGCCTTGATCGAGCAGAAATGTGCACGACGGGAGGGGGATGTCCGGGCGGCAGGCAGCGCGGGGACCCGAGGGGGTGGAGGGCAGGGGAGCCTTCGCGCGGGCCCGGCGGCCGCCCGGGCATGGCGGAGCGCGCGGCGGGCGGTGTGCCTGTCGCGGCGGGGTGGGAAAGGGGGGACGGGGGCGGAACGGCGGGGCGGGCAGCAGGCCTACCGCGTCAGCTGTCCGCCAACTCGTCCGTGGCGAGCCGTCCGGCGCGCGACGTGCGCAGCAGGAAGTCGGCGACCAGGAGCAGTTCGGCCTCGTCGTAGTCGGCGCAGATCCCGTCGACGGCGCTGTTCATCGCCGCGAAGAGGCGGGTCACTTCGGCGGTGCGCTCCTTGATCACCTGGACCAGTACGGACCGGCGGTCGGTGGGATTGGGCGTGCGCACCACCCAGTTGCCCCGCTCCAGCCGGTCGAGGACGCCGGTGAGGGTGGCCGGGTGCATGCCGGCGCGCTTGGCGAGGGCGGTCGGTCCGATCGGCCCGTGCCGGCTGATGAGGTCCAGGCACTCCAGATCGGCGTCCCGCAGGTCGAGCTGCATGCCGATCTGGTGGTTGAGCAGCGCCATCTGGATGCTGAGGTCGCGCAGGCCGTCCTGGATCCGGTGGGTCAGGCGCCGCCTCCGCCGTGTTGCCGAAGCTGCCGACGTGGTCCCGGGGAGTGTGGAATCCATACGCAGACGATCCTCGTAATCGCTAGCACGCGGGGACGGGCGGAACCACCGCACCGCCGCGTCGCGACCTCCGGGCGGATGATCTCCTTCCGGTTGCCGCGTCTGCGGTTCGGCAGAGGTGGCTTGGCGCACACCCTCTCACAACCCCAAAAGGGACTCATACGACTTACGTAAAACCTCGCTACCCCTGCCGACAGGTGGGGCGGGTGGGATGGACGAGGTCATCCGCGCCGCGCGCGGGCCGCCCGGCGGGGTGCGGCACCTGCGGCAACCGCGGTGCGGGGTGCCGGATCGGCGGAGTGGACGGACGTGTTCCTTTACGCCGTTGCTACGTACGTCCCGCTAGATTCGGGCCGCCGAAACGGTGGATGCGGCGGCCGGTGCCTCTGGGGGAGGCACCGGCCGCGCGAAGGCGCCCCCGGCAGGACTCGAACCTGCGGCCAAGTGCTTAGAAGGCACCTGCTCTATCCGCTGAGCTACGGGGGCCGGACAGCGGCCGCGGCTGTCTTCGCCCCTGGCTGGTTCCGTGACCTGTGCCGTGGTCAAGGATAGGGCGCCGCGTCCGTGCTGCTGTCTGCTTCAGCCGCGTGGCACGTTGTGGAGGTTCGGTGAAGCGGTCCGATAATCGCAGGCAGGCGCGCGAGCCGCATCGCTTTTGACGGGTCGCAACACTGCTGTTGTGCACTCGTTATGCCGGTGGCTCGTTCTGACTCCCACGTCCCAGCGGGCACCGCCTACCTGGGCTTCCTCATCGGCCCCAGCCCTTTCGCGCGCCTGCTGACCACCCCTTTCCGCCGGCGGCCGCCCTGGTCGCGTCCGGCGGCCGCGCGGCCCGTCCCGCCGCCGCCGGTTGGGCGTTATCCGGGCCGAATGGGGCCAATTGCCCGAAATACGCTTCATAAACAACCCAATATCGGGCATTCTGCCGACGTGGCGATCTTGGATGTACGGCCCGAGCTGCTCGACGCGCTGTCGGCGCTGCGTGATCGCGTCGACACCGCCTGCTTCCCTTTCCCGCTGCCCGGCGCCGACAGCGCCCGCCGCACCCGTCAGGAGCTGGTGGCGCAACTCGACGACTACCTCGTGCCACGGCTCACCGCGCCCGAGGCGCCACTGCTCGCGGTGGTGGGCGGCTCGACAGGGGCGGGCAAATCCACCCTTGTCAACTCACTTATCAGCCGTCGTGTGAGCGAATCCGGCGTTCTGCGCCCGACCACCCGCACCCCCGTGCTGGTCTGCCACCCCGAGGACCGGGCGTGGTTCGCCGACCCCCGGGTGCTGCCCCGTCTGTCCCGGGTCTGGACGGTACGCCAGCGGGTCCGCGGGGACGACGACGCCCCCGACCGCAGCGCACCGGCCCGTGCCGAGCTGCGCCTGGAATGCGACGACTCCCTGCCCCGCGGCCTCGCCCTGCTCGACGCACCCGACATCGACTCCCTCGTCGCCCGCAACCGCGAGCTGGCCGCCGAACTCGTCTGCGCCGCGGACATCTGGATCCTGGTCACCACCGCCGCCCGTTACGCCGACGCACTGCCCTGGCACCTGCTGCGCACCGCCCGGGAGTACGACGTCACGCTGGCCACCGTCCTGGACCGCGTACCGCACCAGATCGCCGACGACGTTAGCAGCCACTACGCGGCGCTGCTGGCCAGGGCCGGGCTCGGCGACGTGCCGAGGTTCACCGTGCCCGAGCTGCCCGAGTCCGCGGGCGGCGGGGGGCTGCTGCCGCAGACCACCGTCGCCGGGCTGCGCGCATGGCTGGCGCACTGCGCCCAGGACCCCGCCGCGCGGCAGCACGCGGCCCGCCGCACCGCCGAGGGCGTGCTCAACTCCCTGCGCAGCCGGCTGCCCGCGCTGGCCGCCGCCTCCGCCGCGCAGCACGCGGCGGCCCTGCGGCTGGCCCGCGTGGCCGAGGAGGCGTACGAACGTGCCGCCCGGAACATCGACGCCGCTGTGCGCGCCGGTGTCCCGCTCGCCGGGGAGGCGCTGGCCCACTGGCGCGGCTACCCGGCCTGCGGTCCCGACGCGCTGCAGGGCGCCCTCGTCGAGGAGGTCGCCGCGCTGCTGCGCGCGGAGACCGACGCCGCCGACGAACGCATCGCGGAGGCCTGGCGGAACGACGCGGCAGGGGCCGCGCTGCTCGACGACCCCGCCACCCGCCCGGACCGCGACCAGGTGGCTGTCGCGGCGCGGATCGACAAGGGCGTACGGCGCTGGCGCCGCGCCGTCGTCGACCTCGCCCGCGCCCACGGGCGCTCCGGGCACGACGGCGAGCGGGCGGCCGCCGACCCCGACGACGTCGCCGCGCTGCTGTGCACCGCGCTGCTCGGCGGCAGGCGCGGGCGGGCGGCCGGCGAGCGGCTCGCCGACACGGTCGGGGCACAGGCGGCGCTGCGGATGCGCGACGCCGCCCGCGACCGGCTCGCGGACGCCGTCGCGGGCCTGCTGGACGCCGAGCGCGACCGCCGGCTCGCACCGGTGGACGCCTACGACGTCACGGCCGGGCAGCAGGCCTCGCTGATCTCCGCGCTGTCCCTACTGCAGAAGGAGAGGTGACCCCGGTGCGCCCGACCACCACCGACCAGTCGTCCACGGCGCCGGAGCCGGAGGCGGGAAACGCGCTCCCCGGTACCGCGGGCCCGGCGGGCTCCGGCGCCCCGGCGGGCGCGGAGGCGGGCGGCGGCCCGGCAGCCGACCCGCTCGGCGAGCGCGTGGACGCCCTCGGCGAACTCCTCGGGCTGTCCCGGGCGCGGATCAGCCCCGACGCCCTCGCCGAGACCGGCGAGCTGCTCGAACGCGTCGCGGAGCGGCGCAGACTCTCGCACGAGCACACCGTGGTGGCCCTCGCCGGGGCGACCGGCAGCGGCAAGTCGTCGCTCTTCAACGCCCTCGCCGGGCTGCCCCTGTCCGCGACGGGACTGCGCAGGCCGACCACCGCCAGGCCCGTGTCCTGCGCCTGGCACCCCGAGCGGGCCGCGGGACTGCTGGACCGGCTGGGCATCGCCCCCCAGGACCGCTACGCCCGCCGGGCCCGCATCCCGGCGCCTGCCGGTGCCTGCGACCGGCCCGGCGGCGGTGCCGCGACGGGCACGGGCGGTGCGGAGCCGGGAACGGACGCGCGCCCCGAGGCGGCCACCGAGGACACGGACGCCGCCGCAGCCTCCGGCGCCGGCGGATACGGCGGGGCCGACGGCATCCCGGTCGGTGACGGCGACTTCCCGTTCGGCACCGGCGACCTGGCGGCCGGCACCGACCGGCCCGCGGACCGCAGCGGCGAGGCCGCGGAAGCCGCCACGAGCCTGGACGGCCTCGTTCTGATCGACCTGCCCGACCACGACTCCGCGGCGCCCGGCCACCGCGCGCAGGTGGACCGGCTGCTGGAACTGGTGGACGTCGTCGTATGGGTGCTGGATCCCGAGAAATACGCCGACGCGGCGCTGCACGAACGCTATCTGCGGCCCCTTGCCGGCCATGCCGACGTGACGGTGCTGGTGCTCAACCAGGTCGACCGGCTGCCGGGCGACTCGGCCGACCTCGTGCTCGACGACCTGCGCAGGCTGCTCGACGAGGACGGCCTCGCGGTCGGCGAGCACGGGGAGGCCGGCGCGGTGGTGCTGGCCACGTCCGCCCTCACGGGACAGGGTGTGGCCGATCTGCGGGGCGTGCTGGCGCAGATCGCCGACGAGCGTGTCGCGGCCGGCCGGCGGCTGGCGGCCGACCTGGACCTGACGGCGGACCGGCTGCACCCGCTCTACGTGGCCGAGGGCGGTGCCGGGCTCACCGACCCGGCGCGGGAGGAATTCGTCGACCGGCTGGCGGACGCGGTGGGAGCTGCCGCGGCGGGCCGCTCCGCGGAGCGGGACTGGGCGGCGGCCGCGCGCGCGGCGTGCGGCACGCCCTGGGGGAGGCTGAGGGGGGAACGGACGGTGGCGGGCGCCGGCTCCCCGCAGCCGCCGGCTGCCCCCGGCCGGCCGGGCGGCGCGGCGGGCGTGGCGGGGCTGGTGGCCTCCCGCCCGCTGGTCGGCGAGGCGGTGCGGGGGCTGGCCGCGGACGCCGCACGGGGGCTTCCCGAGCCCTGGGCGCAGGCGGTGCGCGACGCCGCCCGGCGCGGTGGAGAAGGGCTGCCCGCGGCCCTGGACACGGCGGCCGGCCGCGCCGAGCCGGGACCGCCGGAGCGCCCGGGCTGGTGGTCGGTGGCGCACGCCGTGCAGTGGCTGCTGATGGTGCTCGCGGTCGCGGGGGCGGTGTGCCTGATCACCCTGGCGGTCGGCTCGCTGGAGCTGCCGTGGTGGCCGCCGGCGGTGATGACCGCGGCCGGAGGGGCCGGCGGCCCGCTGGTCTCGGCGGGCTGCCGGGTCGTGGCGCGCGGCCCCGCCCGGCGGCACGGGCAGGCGGCCGAGAGGCGGCTGCGGGACGCGGCCGCCGACTGCGGGCGGGCCCGGGTGCTGGAGCCGGTCGCGGCCGAGCTGATGCGCTACCGCGAGGTGCGCGAGCAGTTCGCCGTCGTCGCCGCCTCCTCACCCGGTTCCCCGCGTGCGGGGGGCCGTGCCGCCGCGTCCCCCGCCCGCTCGTCCGGATGACCGGGTTATCCACAGAGGCAGGTTATCCACAGGCTTGGGACGGTTCTTCCGTGACTGTCCGGGATCCAGGGCACGATGTTCTCAGCGCGTCCCGCAGGGGGACGCCGGGAAGAGTGAGGACCGTGCGATGAACGAGACCCTGGTGACCGTGGTCGGCAACGTGGCGACGGAGCCCGAGATGCACACGACGGCGGCGGGCGTGGGCGTGACGCGCTTCCGGCTGGCCACGACGGCGCGGCGCTGGGACGCGGCGCGCGGGGCGTGGGCGGACGGGCCGACGAGCTTCTACACGGTGCGCGCCTGGCGGACGCTCGCCGGGCACGTCAAGGAGTCGGTCGGGATCGGCGAGCCGCTCGTCGTGCAGGGCCGGCTGAAGATCCGTGAGGAGGAGCGCGACGGGCGCCGCTACACCGACGCCGAGATCGAGGCGGTGGCTGTCGGCCACGACCTGGCACGCGGCGTCGCACGGTTCAGCCGGACGCTGCCGCCGCCCGTGGCCCGTCCCGAGCCGGTGGCGCCCCCGCCGGACGCTCCGGCGCCGGTGCCCCTGCCGGTGGCCTGAGCGTCCGGCGCACGGGAGGGTGACGGGCCGCTCCGGGCGGCGCTCCCCGCGCCGCCGCCGGTCCGGCGCGACCGCGCCCGGCGCCGGTACCCGTTCGCCCCGTGGGGTGGACGTACGGCAAGATGGGGTGTATCTGCCCTCACGCGGCGGAGCCGCACATTGGCCCTTCTCGATCTGCCGGACGGTTTCTCTTGGCTGAGTACATCTACACGATGCGCAAGACGCGCAAGGCGCACGGCGACAAGGTCATCCTCGATGACGTGACGCTGAGCTTCCTGCCCGGCGCGAAGATCGGTGTGGTCGGTCCGAACGGCGCCGGAAAGTCCACCGTCCTGAAGATCATGGCGGGTCTGGAGCAGCCGTCGAACGGCGACGCGTTCCTGTCGCCCGGGTTCAGCGTCGGCATGCTGCTCCAGGAGCCGCCGCTCGACGAGTCCAAGACCGTGCTGGAGAACGTGCAGGACGGCGTGGCCGAGGTCAAGGCCCAGCTGGACCGCTTCAACGAGATCGCCGAGCTGATGGCGACGGACTACTCCGACGCGCTGCTCGACGAGATGGGCCGGCTCCAGGAGAAGCTCGACCACGCCGACGCCTGGGACCTGGACGCGCAGCTCGAGCAGGCCATGGACGCGCTCGGCTGCCCGCCCGGGGACTGGCCGGTGACCACGCTGTCCGGTGGCGAGAAGCGCCGGGTGGCGCTGTGCAAGCTGCTGCTGGAGGCGCCCGACCTGCTGCTGCTGGACGAGCCGACCAACCACCTGGACGCCGAGTCCGTGCAGTGGCTGGAGCAGCACCTGGCCAAGTACGCCGGCACGGTCGTGGCCGTCACCCACGACCGGTACTTCCTGGACAACGTGGCCCAGTGGATCCTGGAGCTGGACCGCGGCCGGGCCATCCCCTACGAGGGCAACTACTCCACCTACCTGGAGAACAAGGCGTCCCGGCTCAAGGTCGAGGGCCAGAAGGACGCCAAGCGGCAGAAGCGCCTCAAGGAAGAGCTGGAGTGGGTGCGCTCCAACGCCAAGGGTCGGCAGGCCAAGTCCAAGGCGCGCCTGGCGCGTTACGAGGAGATGGCGGCCGAGGCCGACAAGGTGCGCAAGCTCGACTTCGAGGAGATCCAGATCCCGCCGGGCCCGCGGCTGGGCTCCGTCGTGGTCGAGGTCGAGCACCTGTCGAAGGCCTTCGGCGACAAGGTGCTGATCGACGACCTGTCGTTCACGCTGCCGCGCAACGGCATCGTGGGCGTCATCGGCCCCAACGGCGCCGGCAAGACCACGCTGTTCAAGATGCTCCAGGGGCTGGAGGAGGCCGACTCCGGCAGCATCAAGGTCGGCGAGACGGTGCGGATCTCCTACGTCGACCAGGGGCGGTCCAACATCGACCCGAAGAAGACGCTGTGGGAGGTCGTGTCGGACGGCCTGGACTACATCAACGTCGGCCAGGTCGAGATGCCGTCGCGGGCCTACGTGTCGGCGTTCGGCTTCAAGGGGCCGGACCAGCAGAAGCCGTCCGGGGTGCTCTCCGGCGGTGAGCGCAACCGGCTCAACCTGGCGCTGACCCTCAAGCAGGGCGGCAACCTGCTGCTGCTGGACGAGCCGACCAACGACCTCGACGTCGAGACGCTGTCCTCGCTGGAGAACGCGCTGCTGGAGTTCCCCGGTGCGGCCGTGGTCGTCTCCCACGACCGGTGGTTCCTGGACCGGGTGGCGACGCACATCCTGGCCTACGAGGGCAACTCGAAGTGGTTCTGGTTCGAGGGCAACTTCGAGTCGTACGAGAAGAACAAGGTGGAGCGGCTGGGGCCGGACGCCGCACGGCCGCACCGCGCCACCTACAAGAAGCTGACACGCGGCTGATGGCACGACACGTCTTCCGCTGCCCCCTGCGCTGGGGGGACATGGACGCCTACGGGCACGTCAACAACGTGGTCTTCCTGCGGTATCTGGAAGAGGCGCGGATCGACTTCATGTTCCGCCTGGCGCCGGGGGAGGGGAGCGCGTCCTTCACGGGCGGCTCCGTGGTGGCGCGGCACGAGATCGACTACCTGCGGCCGCTGGTGCACCGGCACGAGCCGGTGGTCGTCGAGACGTGGGTGACGCACATATCGGCGGCGTCCATGACCGTCGCCTACGAGGTCAGGGACGACGAGACGGTCTACGCCCGGGCCACGACGGTCGTGGTGCCGTACAACCTGGCCGAGGGACGTCCGCGGCGGATCACGCCGGAGGAGCGGGCCTTCCTGGAGAAGTACCGCGACGACGAGCGTGACGGCGACGGGGCCGTCGCCGTATGACCGCAGTGCGGCTGGTGCTCGGCCATGACAGCGGCTCCGCCGGGGCTCCGTCCGGGGCCCGCGGGCCGGGCGGGGCGGGCGGTGACGGCGAGCGGGAGGCCGCGGACCTGGCCGCCTTCCTCGGGCGGCTGGTGCGCTGGGACAAGGCGGCGGTCGTGCGGCTGCGGTCCGCGCCGGGCGAGGCGGCGCTCGGGGTCTTCGGGCACCCGCCGTTCGGCGGCGTGCTGGCCGTGCGCAGTGCCGCGCTGCGCGGGGCCGGGCCGGTGGGTGCGGCGGTCGACGCCACGGTGTCCGCCGGGCAGCTGCTGGAGGAGGTGACGGCGGCGGAGGAGGGTTTCGCGCTGCCGCCGTCCGTCACCGGGCCCGCCTGGGCCGGGGTGCTGCCTCCGCGCACCGGCTGGCAGCGGGTCGCCGAGCTGGACCCGGGCCAGGTGCGTGCGGCCGCCGCCGAGGCGGTCGCGGAATTCCGGGCCCGCACCGAGCGGCTGCCCCGGGAGGAGCGGACGCGGGCGGCGCTGGACGCGCTCGCGGAGGAGCTGTGGACGCGCCCCTGCCAGGGCACCACGCTGCGGGTGGTGCACGCCGCCCACGCGCTGGGCTTCCTGCGCGGCGGTGACGGCGCCGTCCCCACCGAGGCCCCCGTGGCGCTGCTGGCGGCGGGCCCGTGGACGCGGTTGCGTACGGCGTACGGCTCGGTGGCGATCCGCCGCGGGGCCCCGGGCGCCGGGCTGAGTTTCACCCCGGCGTGAGGCAGCGGGCGGGCGCGGGCCCGCCGGACGCGGCCGCTGCGGCCGGCTACTGCTGAGCGGTGGGGTGGTCGTCGGGGCGGACGGTGATGTGGTCGGGCTGGAGTTCCAGCAGGACGCGGCGGCGGATGGCCAGGGCCTCGGTGTAGTCCTGCGGGAGCTGGAGGCGGCCCGCCCGGTCGACGGTGGCGTACTCGCGGGCGACGACCGACTCGCGGCCGTGCTCGTCGATCTCGGTGCGCCGGACGACCTCGGACGCGGTGCGCCCGTCGCGGATGGCGACCGTGCGGTGGACGGCGTCGGCGACGGACTGGTCGTGGGTGACGACCACGACCGTGGTGCCCAGCTGCTCGTTGGCGGTGCGGAACGAGGCGAAGACCTGCTCGGCGGTGGTGGAGTCCAGCTCGCCGGTGGGCTCGTCGGCCAGCACGACCTCCGGGTCGTTGGCGAGGGCGACGGCGATCGCCGTGCGCTGCTGCTCGCCGCCGGACATCTGCGCGGGGCGCCTGTCCTGGCAGTGGGCGACGCCCAGCAGGCCGAGCAGGTCGGCCGCCCTGGCGGCGCGGCGGCGGCGCCCGCGCGGGCCGGAGCCGCCGGAGAGCTGCATCGGCAGCATGACGTTCTGCGCGGCGGTCAGGTAGGGCAGCAGGTTGCGGGAGGTCTGCTGCCAGATGAAGCCGACGACCTCCCGCCGGTAGCGCAGCCGCGACCTGGCGTCCATGGCGAGCAGGTCGTAGCCGCCGACCGAGGCCGCGCCCGCGGTGGGGACGTCGAGCCCGGCGAGGATGTTGAGCAGCGTCGACTTCCCGCTGCCCGACGCCCCGACGAGGGCCATCAGTTCGCCCTTGGCGACCAGCAGGTCCAGGCCCTGGAGGGCCTGTACCTCCACGCCGTCCGCGGTGAAGATCCGTACCAGCCGGTCGCAGCTGATCAGCGCGTCCTGGCCCCAGGCGGCACGGTCGCGGCGTTCGGCGGCCAGCCGTTCGAGGTCGGCGAGGCTCGCGGGTGCGGGTGCGGGTGCGGGTGCGGGTGCGGGCGCCGTACCGCCGTCCGCCGCGTCCGCCGTCACGTCGTCGTCGCTCATGTCGTCCGGTCACCCGCTCTCAGCTCGGTGCTCTCGTGTCGTCGTGCGGCGGCCCACGCCTGGGCCAGCAGGACCGCGCAGGCCAGCAGGACCAGCCCCGCGGAGGGTACGGCCAGCGACCAGGGGTCCGCGCGGAGGGTCACCGCCAGGGCGGGCGGCGGCACCGCCGAGGTGGTGCCCGTCCCGCTGCCGAAGGCCAGCGTGCCCAGGTCGATGCCGGGACGGAGCAGCGGTATCGCCGCGAGGCCCACCAGCGCACCGCCCACTGCCGCCAGCAGCACCTGCGGCAGCATCTCCAGCAGCACCAGCCGCCGGGACTGCCGGCGTGTCAGTCCCATCGTGCGCAGCCGCGCCAGCAGCGCGGTGCGCCCGGGCGCAGCGGCCATGAGGGACAGCAGCAGGGCCAGCGCGCTGTAGCCGGCTCCCGCGGCGACGGCGGACAGGTACACGGTGCGGGCGCCGTGCTGGAGCGGGGTGTCGGCCATCGCGGCGCGCTGCTCGGAGCGCAGCAGCACCGTGGCGGCGTTCGGCCCGGTGTGGGCGGCGACGTCGCGCAGCGCGGCGGTGTCGATGTGCTGCCCGGGCGCCTCGGTGGCGAGCAGCATCGTCGGCCCGCCGTACTGCGGGAGCGCGCCGAGCTGAGCGTGCTGGGCGTGCAGTTGCGCCGCGGAGACGATGACGAACTCGCCGTCGGTGGCGGCCGGGGTGGAGGAAAGGGTCGCCACCGGGCGGATATCGCAGCCGCCGACGTCGGTGGGCACGTGCGTGGTACGGCCGCCCAGCAGGCCGGCGATCTTCGGCGAGACGACGGCGGGCAGCGGCCCGTGCGCCCCCGCCGCGGCGCCCGGGCCGAACGCGTCCGGCGGGAGGTCCGGCAGGCCCGCGTCGCGGGTGATGCGGGCGTACGCGGCCGGGTCGTCGACGACCAGCAGTTCGTAGTTCTGCGGGATGTCCTGGTCGGCGGCGTGCGGCTCGACCCGTACGGCGGCCACGTCGCCGATCCCCGGCACCTTGCGGACCCTGGCCGGCAGTGCGGCGTCCAGCGGGAAGAGCGAGTCGACCCGGGCGTCGGCCCCCACGGCGACCGCCGCCGCGCGGTCCCGCCCGTGCGCGATCCCGGCAAGCACCGAACCGCCGAAGGACGCGACCGTCAGCGCGACCAGCATGGCCACCAGCGGCAGCGGTCCCCCGTCCGGCGCCCGTCCGGCCCGTGCGAGCCCCAGGTGCGCCACGGCCCCCCGCAGCCGGGCGGCGGGCCGGGCGAGCCGGCGCAGCGGCAGCGGGTAGAGGCGCAGCAGCACCAGCGCCGCGGCCACCGCCACCAGCACCGGCGCGGCTGCCAGGTACGGGTCGGAACCGTCCGCGGAGCCGCGCCGCCGCAGCGTCGCCACCGCCCCGGCGACCAGCAGCGCCACGGTCAGCTCCAGGACGAGCCGCCGCCGCGAGGGGCGGATCGCCACGAGGTCCTCGCGCTCGGCCGGGCGCGGCCGGCGTACGGCGAGGGTGGCCCGCAGCGGCAGCGCGAGCACGCCGGCCGCGGTCACGAGCGCGCCGAGTGCCACGGCGGCCGCGTGCCGCCCGGTCGGCAGGAGCAGCAGGGCGAGGGCGGTGCCGAGGATCCCGGCGGGCAGCGCGGCCGTGGAGGTCTCGGCGGTCACGCGGACGAAGACGCCGCGCAGCGAGCCGCCGCGTGCGCGCAGCAGGGCGGTCTCGCGCCGCCTGCGGCCGGCGGCGAGCCCGGCGGCCATCAGCAGCACGGCCAGCGCGGTGGTGCCGACCCCGACGGCCGCGACGAGCACCGGCGGATGCGCGGCGGTGCGGTCGGCGTCGAAGGCGGCGAGGACCCCGCCGACCCCGGCGACGGAGTGCAGGGCCGAGGAGCCGGTGTCGGTCGCGAGGCGGGTGGCGAGCGGGCCGTTGCCGAAGGAGGCCAGTTCGTCGCGCAGCGCGGGCACGTCGTGCGCGGTGAGCCGCGCGGTGTCCAGCGGGTGGTGCCAGTAGAGGGAGGCGCCGGTGCCGAGCAGCGGGATGGACTGCGCGGAGGCGCCGTCGATGAGGACGGTGAAGTGCCAGTACGTCCTCGGCGGGTCGATCATCGGGTGCGGCGGGAAGCTGACGAGCGGCGCGAGCAGGTCGTCGTCCACGGTCCAGAAGCCGGACTCCGGGTCGCGCGGGGCGAGGATGCCGCTGATGCGCACGGACAGCGGTGTCGCGCCGAACTTCATCAGGTGGACGGTCTGGCCGACCTTCAGGTGCAGCACCTGCGCGGTCTTCTCGGTGACGGCGCCCTCCAGCGAGAGCGCGGGTCTGCCGGTGCCCGGCGCGGGCAGCCGGCCCGCCACGACGCGGGCGTGCCGGGCGAGTCCGGCCTGCGCGACCAGGTCGGCGCCCGGCGCGTGGTCGGAGGTGCGCGGCAGTTCGGGGTCGGGGACCTCCGCCTCCGCGCCGCTGCGCACTCCCTGCACCACGCCGCCGGGCAGCAGCCGCAGGGGCGGGCGGACCAGGGCGCGGAAGGCCTTCTCGACGGCGTCGAGGGACGCGGGGTCCAGCGGGTCGCCGGCGGGGTCCCCGGACGTGCCGTAGTCCTCGGCGAGCGAGATCCCGTGGTTGCGCGGGGCGGCCTTCGCGACGGCGTGCCGCAGCGCGGTGTCCTCGTAGCGGTCGACGGCCCGCGGCAGGGCGGCGGCCAGGAAGGACGTGACCAGGACGAGCGCGGCCAGCGCCAGTGCCCCGCCGGGTGCGGCCCGCAGCCGCAGCACCAGCCACGATCCGGCGACGGGCAGGCCCCCGGCGCGCACCCCGGGGCCCGCGCCGGTCGGAGCCTGCGGGCCGGGCGGGTCCTCGGGGCGGGAGGGCGGGGGCGGTGTGGGCGGCATGTCAGTCCTCCACCTGGTGTCGCAGCGCCGCCGCCGGATCGCCGCGGCGTGCCGCGGTGACGGCCAGGACGGCGACCGGGGCGGCCAGCAGCACGGCGAGCAGCTCGGCGAGCCGGCCCACCGGGAGTTCCACGACCAGCGGCGGGACCGGGCGCGCGGCCTGGCCCGTCAGCACGATCAGCGGCGTGATCAGGCGGGTCAGGAAGGCGCCCAGCAGCACTCCGACGACCAGCGAGACCAGCACCAGCAGGGCCTGCTCGGCGGCCAGCATGCGGGCCAGCTGCCGGCGGGGCGCGCCCAGCGCCCGCAGCACCGCGAACTCGCCGCGCCGTTCCCGGGCCGCCCCCGCCGCGCCGACGGCGAAGCCCACCGCGGCCAGCACCGCGGCGGCGACCACCGCGGCGGGCAGCGCGGACTGCGGCCCGGCGCCCAGCGGGTCGGCGCGCAGCCCGGCGGCGGTCTCGGCGCGGTCGAGGACGGTGTCGACGTCGTCGCGGGCGCGTAGTGCGGCTGCGGCGCGCTGCGTGGCACCGGGGCGGGTGGCCAGCCACCATTCGGTGGGCTGGACGGGGAGCGCGTCCTGCGCGGAGAGGATCTCGTTGACGGCCCGCAGGTCGAGGAGCAGTCCGCTGGTGGCACCGGTTGGGTCGGTACCGGGCAGCGCGCGCACGGCAGCCGTGATCCTGACCGGCGTGGTCAGGCTGCCGATCTGCACCTGGATCGTGTCGCCCGCCCTGGCGCCGACCGCGCTGAGGTACGCGTCGGTGGCCACCCCGGTCAGCGGCGGCGGCACGGGCTCGGGGGCCCTGACGCGGACGGTCGCGGCGTTCTGCAGGTAGGTGTTCCCGGGGAAGGCGCCGGTGCGGTAGGCCAGGGTCAGCAGGGCGGGGCCGCTCGTGCGCGGGGCCTCGACGGCGGGGGAGGTGACGCCCGGGGCGGCCGCGAGCGTGCCGTCGTCGAAGGCGGCGCCGGCCTTCCAGGGGGTGCCCGCGAGCGTGCGCAGCGGCTCCTGCGTGCCGTCGGCGAGGGTGGTGCGGGCCGAGGTGAGGGTGAGGACGTGGGCCTCGGCGCTGTCCGGCACGGTGAAGGACGCCTCCAGCTGCTCCAGCCGCAGGGGGCCGGCGGGGGCGCCCTTCCCGGCGGCCAGGGCCAGGTCGAGCGTGAGGGTGTGCGGGCGGCCGTCCGGCGGCAGGTCGCCGAGCGCGAAGTCGTACGGGACGCCCTCGGCGTCGACGAGCACCGCGCTGACCCGGTCCGGGCCGTCGGGTCCGTCCGTGCCGTCGGTACGGCCCGTGGAGCCGCCGGTGGAGCTGAGGGTGGCCTGGAAGTCCACCTGCCGGACGGTGGCGCCGAGGGCGAGGCCGGCGGTCACCGGGGTGGAGCGCAGCGGGGCGAGCAGCTCCGGCAGTGTGCGGCCGCCGGCCAGGTCGGGGCGCAGCCGCACGGCCCGTGCGGCCTGGGCGGTGTCCAGGACCAGCGCGCTGGTGGTCCTGCCGCTGGGCAGCACCAGGGTCTCGCGGGCCGCGGGTGCTGCCGCGGTGAGGCCGGGCACGGCGGAGAAGATCCCGGCCTGGCCGAAGGGCGGCGTGGTCATACCGGTCACCCGCAGGTCGGCGCCGACGGCGTAATCGGCCTGGTCGCGCTGCGAGCGGTCCCAGCTGGCGCCCTGCCCGATTGCGAACATGCCCATCGCCACGGCCAGCACGAGCAGCAGCGCCACCCCGGCGCCGCGCTGCGGTCTCCGGGAGAGCTGCCATCCGGCCAGGGCCAGTGACAGGCTCCTGCCGCGGGCGGCGCGCCGTTCGCCGAGCCGGGCCAGCAGGGGCAGCAGCCGCAGCACGAGCACGGTGCCGGCCAGCAGGCACAGCGCGGGCGCCGCGACCAGCACGGGATCGACGCCCAGCCCGCCGGAGCGGTCGGCGCTGAGTGCCCCGCCGCCGGAGGCGCGGCGCTGGAGCTGCCAGTAGGCGACGCCCGCGACGGCGAGCAGCGCCACGTCCGCGCCCGCCTGGAGCACCCCCGGCACGCCGCGGCGGCGCCCGGTGCGCGTGCCCGGGGTGCTCCGCAGCGCGGGCAGCACCACGGCGAGCGCGCAGGCCAGCGCGGCGGCCCCGGCGACCAGCCAGGCGCCCGCCGCGCCCGTGCCGCCGAGGGTGACCCCGGTGCGGGCCATCGCGCCCGTCCCGGCCATCAGCCGGGTGAGGGGGCCGGCGAGCAGCGGGGCGGCGACGGCGGCGGGCACCGCGAGCAGCAGCGCCTCACCTGCGGCGAGCCGTGCGACCCGGCCGCGCGAGCCGCCGCGGGCCCGCAGCAGGGCCGTCTCGCCGGCCCGTTCCTCGGCGAGCAGCTGCGCGACGAGGAGCAGTGAAAAGGCCGCGAGGATGACCAGCTGGAGGGCGCCGATGAGCAGGGTGGAGCGGGTCACGAGCAGGCTGCGGCGCAGCCCGTCGAGCAGGTCGGGCAGCCCGCTGCTGGTCTGCGCGGCGCCGGTGGCCCTGTCGGCGGCGAGCGCGGCGGTGGTGTCCTTGACGGAGGTCTCCAGCGCGTCGACACGGCGGGCTCCGGCGCCGTCGAAGTCCGCGGTGGCCTGCCAGGACATCTCGTCGGCGGCGACCCGCCCGGAGGTGAAGGTGCCGGGGTCGGCGAGCAGCGGGCCGTATGTGGTGAAGGCCAGGGTGTGGATGCCGCGTCCGCCGAGCGGGTCGAGCTGCCAGTAGGGCGAGCCGGGGTCGGCGGGGCGGTAGACGCCGGTGACGGTGACGTGCAGCGGCGGGCCGCCGAGCCGGTCGGCGAGGGTGAGCTGCCGCCCGGCGGCGAGGTGCAGGGTGCGCGCGACCGTCTCGGGTACGGCCACCTCGACGCCGGGGGAGCCCTTGGCGGCGGGCCGGGGCCACCGTCCACCGGCGAGCGCGAGCTGCGCGTGGTCGAAGGTGGCCAGCAGCGTCAGGTCCGGGTCGGCGCTCCGGGGGGTGCCGGCGGGGCGCAGGGCCGGGGGAAGCGCGAGGGGGCCGGAGCGGGTGCTGGTGGCGACGGCCGCCGGGAGCCCGTCGAAGGCGCCGCGCAGCCGTTCGCGGACGGCGCGGTCGAGGTCCGCGACGCGCTTGCCGTCCTTGCCCGTCAGTGAGGCCTTGGCGTTGTAGGTGGAGCGGTCGGCGGCCTGGTGCTGGAGGGTGCGGCGGACGGCGGCGTCGCCTATCGCCCCGGTGTACGCGGCGAGCGCGGCCAGCACGCACGTCGTCAGCAGCACGGTCAGCAGGGCGGCGGACAGCAGCAACCGGTGGGCGCGGACGCGCAGCAGTACGAATCCGGTCACGCGAGAGCCCCCCGTCATGTTGCTCTCGGGATGCTCTCAATGGGCGGGGGTGCGGCGAAACATGGCGTGGATTGTCGGAATGCGATCGTGACCGTCCGCAGATCGGGCGCGGAACGGCCGCCGGGGTCTCCTTCCGCACGCCCCCCGCGCCCGGCGCACCGAAACGGAACGCCGGCGTGGGAGGCGCCGTCCCCGTCCGGGCTCAGCCGGGGGTGTTCACCATCGAGGCGGCCGCGTACACGAGGTAGTCCCACAGCTGCTTCTCGTGCTCGGGCGCGAGGTCCAGGTCGTCGACGGCCGCCCGCATGTGGCGCAGCCAGGCGTCGTGCGCGGCGCGGTCGACACGGAAGGGGGAGTGGCGCATCCGCAGCCGCGGGTGGCCGCGCTCGTCGCTGTACGTGCGCGGGCCGCCCCAGTACTGCACGAGGAACAGCCGCAGCCGCTCCTCGGCCGGGCCCAGGTCCTCCTCCGGGTACATCGCCCGCAGTTCCGGGTCGTCCGCGACGCCCTGGTAGAAGCGGTGGACCAGACGGCGGAAGGTGTCCTCGCCGCCGACCTGCTCGAAGAACGTCTGCTGCGCTGCGCTGCCCTGCGGGATGTCGGTCACACCACCATTTTCTCAGACCGCCCGGACCGGGACCCGGGTCGTAGGACCCCCGCCGGTGGCGCACGATGGAGGTATGGCCGGGCAGGGGCACGACCAGCGGATGCGGGCCGCGGCGGCCACGCTGCGGCACCGGATGGTGCGCCGCATCGTCGCCGGCGGCGGCCTCGCCGACCCCGCGTGGCGGGCCGCCTTCGAGGAGGTGCCGCGCCATCTGTTCGTGCCCGAGTACCACCGCGGCGCGGGCGAGGACGCGCGCTACGCCGCCGACGACCCCGACCCGCGGCGCCGGTTGCACTGGCTGAGCGGCGCCTACGCCGACCAGCCGATCGCCACCCACGTCGCCCGCGGCGGCGAGCTGGTGTCCTCCAGCAGCCAGCCGTCGCTGATGGCGCTGATGTGCGAGGCGCTGGACATCCGCGAGGGCCACCGGGTGCTGGAGATCGGGGCCGGCACCGGCTACAACGCGGCCCTCATCGCGCACCGCCTGCACGGCACCGGCGCGGTCACGACGGTGGACCTGGAGGAGGCGATCACCTCCGCGGCCCGCGCGCACCTCGCCGCGTACGGGACCCCCGAGGCGCTCGCCGTCACGGTGGTCACCGGCGACGGGACCTTCGGCCACGCGCCGGGCGCACCCTACGACCGGGTCATGGCGACGTGCGAGCTGCCGTCCGTGCCGCCCGCCTGGATCGCGCAGTGCCGTACGGGGGCGCGCATCCTCGCGCCCATCGCGTCCGGTCTGGTGCTGCTCGACGTGCGGGGCCCGGAGCGGGCCGAGGGACGCTTCCTGTCCACGCCCGCCTACTTCGTACCGCTGCGCGGCGAGGGCGCGGGCATCCCGCCGGACGCGGTGGGCGGTGAGCCGTCGCTGCTGGACCGGCGCCCGTCCCGCACACGCTTCGGGATGAGCGTCGACGGGTCGCGCCAGTGGATCTGGCTGGACGATCCCGGGGGCCCGGACACCTGGCCCGTCCCGGCGGCGTCCCCGTAGCGCGGGCCGGCGCTCAGATCCGGCGGATGGTGATCGTGGTCCAGGCGCCGACGTGCACCCGGTCGCCCTCGGCCAGCGGGATCGGGGTGTAGGGGGGGATGGGGTCCTCGGCGAGGTTGACGGTCGTGCCGTTCGTCGAGTCCTGGTCGACCACCGACCACGAGCCGTCCGGCTGCTGCACCAGCACCGCGTGCTTGTGCGAGACACCCGGGTCCTCCGGGGCGCGCGACAGGTCGATGTCCGGGGCCTCGCCCGTGCTGTGCCGCTGCCGGCCGATCGTGACCTGATGGCCGGTCAGCGGCAGCTGCACCTCCGGCGAGTACGCGGGGAAGTACAGGCCGCCGGCCTCCGGGCCGCTGCGGGCCATCATCGAGGTGAAGTACTCCCGGTCCGCCGCGACGACCGCCATCCACGCGCTCCCCGTACCGCCCTGCGCCGGCACCACCGTCGGCGCGGCGGCGGCCGGGGTGGACGCGGTGGGCGGGGCGGTGGGCGCGCTCGGCGGGTCCAGGAGGAAGTCGCCGGAGCCGGACGTCACCGTGACGGACTCCGAGGGCAGCGGCTCGGCGGGGCGGTTGACCCGGGAGGGCTGCGACATCGGCGACTCGAGGCGCTGGTACGGCGGCCGCTCCGGCGCGAGCGGCCCCGGGTGCGCGGGGGGCTGCCCGGACAGGGCGGGGGCGGCCGCGGCGCCGGGCGGCACGAAGGTCGTCGGGGAGTGGGTCTGGAAGTTGTAGCGGCACTCCTCGCAGAACAGCGCCTGCCCCTCGCGCGGGGTCCCGCACGCCGGGCAGAGCTGGCCGGACCCGCCCGCCCCGGGGCCGAAGACGGGCTGCGGCGAGACCGGCGGCGTCGACGAGGACGACGCCGACGACGACGGGGGGCGCGAGCCGTACGTCGCGGACGGCGGCGGGGCCATCCGCATGCCGCAGGAATCGCACCAGTCGCTGTCGGCGGACTCGTGGCCGTTGGGACAAAGCATCGTGCCGACTCCCCCTCCGCCTTCCGCGGCGGATCCACAGGTTGTGCGCGCCAGCTGCCCCGGGGCGCCGGACCACGGCGCCCCGTGCGCTATTTCTTCACCCGCACGGTCTTCGTCGACCGTGTGTCCAGGGTCATTTCGTCGGCCTCGGCGACGCGGGCCTTGAGCCGCACAGTACCGCTCGCGGCATCCACCACGTCCACCACCTTCGCCAGCAGCTTCGCCGTGTCCTCGTTCCCCGAGGCGCTGGCCAGCTGCACCGCGCGGCCCAGCTTGGCCGTCGCGCCGTCCATGTCGCCCGCCTTGCGCGCCTCCAGGCCCTGCTGGATGACCTGCGCCAGCTCGGCCTGGCCGGTGTAGTGGGCGACCTGCGGGTTGATACGCGTGGACATCGCCATGTCGTCGGTCCACACCGCGCGCACCAGGCCCTGGGCCAGCACCTGCGTGCCGCCGTCGGGCTGCGGCAGCACCAGCGACACCCGCGCGGCCAGCATCTCCTGGCCGAGCTGCGCGCCGGGCACCCGCACGCACACGTGGTAGTCGCGGGACTCGTCGCCCCACGAGCCGGTCGGGTAGTCGCCCGCACGCGGGCCCGCCTCGGTGCGGCGTGCCGTCAGGTCCTCCACGGTGGGGGCGACCTGCTTGACGAAGACGATCTCGGAGCCCAGCGGGGTCCACAGCCGCAGCGCGACGTCCGCGACCTCCTTGCCCATCGCGTTCTCCATCATCGCCTGGAAGTCGGCGGCCAGGCCCGCCGGGTCGGCGACGATGTCGACGGAGCCGAGCAGCGCGGAGGCGATACCGGTCAGCTCCTTGACCTCCCAGTCCGTTCCGACACCGCGTGCGTCGCACGTGAAGCGCCCGGCGCAGGCGTCCAGGGCGGCCTGCAACTCCTCGGGCTTCTCGTGCTCGTTGCGGCCGTCGGTCAGCAGGATGCCGTGCCGTATCGCCGCGTCGCCGCCGGACAGCAGCTTGTCGGCGAGCCGCAGCCAGGTGCCGATGGCGGTGCCGCCGCCCGCGCTGAGCCGCCGCAGCGCCTGCTTGGCCTGCTCGCGGGTGGCCGGGCCGGCCACCGCCAGGCCGCCGTTGGCCGGGTAGACCTCGCGTGCCACGTGCGTGCCGGCGACCACGGCGAAGGCGGTGCCGTCGCGCAGGGTGTCGATCGCGGCGGCCGTCGCGTCGCGCGCGTTGCGCATCTTCGTCGGGGGGTACTCCATCGAGCCCGAGCAGTCGACCATGATCACCACGGCGGCGTTCGCCGCCCGGCCGCTCGCCGCGGACGAGCCGGGCAGCGGGTGGCCCCCGGTCGTGCCGCCACCGGTCGAGGTGACCGTCACCACGGCGTTGACCTCGCGACCGCCGTCCGGCAGGTACTCGTTCTGGTAGACGTCGACGGTGAATTGCGGCACGTTCGGTTTCGAAAGAATGGCCATCGCTTCCTCGTAACTCCTCAAAGCCCGTTCACAGTCCCGCCCGTCCCGTGGCGGGTGACTACGCGGATGGGAATCCTGCCCGTGCCGCGGTGGCCGGGAACGGCAGCACCGCGACCGTTACGTTGTCGTGGCCGCCTCCGTCGAGGGCCACGCCCACCAGGGTGCGGGCGCTGTGCAGCGGGCGGCTGCGGGCGTCGGCCGGTACGGCCTGCGCCATCTCCGCGGCCGATTCCGCGTAGTTCCACAGCCCGTCGGTGCACACGACGACCACTCCGGGGCCCTCCGGCTGGAAGGCCGCCACGTGCGGGTCGACCTCGACGGCGTCGGCGCCGAGCCAGCCGGTGATCGCGTGCGCCCGGTGGTCGGCGTAGGCCTCCGCCTCCGACATCAGGCCCGCCGAGACCATCCGGGCCGCCCACGAGTCGTCCTCGGTGAGCCGGGCGGCGGGCAGCGTGCGGTCGTCCGGGATCCAGTACGCGCGGCTGTCGCCGATCCAGCCGACGGTGAACACCGCGCCGGTCACCACCGCGCTGACGCAGGTGCAGGCGGGCGCGTTGTGGCGGGGCGGCGCGCCCGGCGGTTCCTCCTCGTCGGCGAGTGCGGTCACCGCCTCGAAGGCCGTCATCAGCGCGGTGCGCATCGCGTCCTCGGCGGCGGTGCCCTGCTCCAGCGCGCCGAGCAGCGCGTCGCGCCCGGCCGCGGAGGCGGCGGCCGACGCGTCGTCGGGGCGGTGCGCGGTCGAGACGCCGTCGCAGACCACGGCGGCCACCGCTGCGGTGCCGTCCGGCAGCGCGGTGGCGGCGAGGGCGAAGGCGTCCTCGTTGCGGTGGTGCCGCAGCCCGCGGTCGCTCACCGCCGCGGCGCCCTCCAGTTCCTGCTCCTGGTGGTCGCGCTGGCGCGGCTGGGCGTGGCCGCAGTGCTCGCAGTAGCCGTCGTCGTCGACCCCGCCGAGGCCGCAGGCCACGCACACCGGGCCGCCGGGGGCGGGCGGTTCCCCGCGCGGGTCGGACGCCCGTGCCGGGGGCAGCGGGACGCCGAGCGCGAGGGTGTCGTCGCCGTCCTCCGCCGCGGCGGGCCGGGCCGTCCCGTCGCTGCCGGGCGTGCCCGCGGGGCCCGGGAGGCTCCCGGCGGGCTTCGGCGGGGCGAGCACGAAGGAGTCGGTGGCGGGCTCGGAGGCGACCGTGGAGGGCGCGGACGACGCGGACGCCGGGGCGGCCGACGACACCGGGGCGGCCGACGACACCGGCGCGGCCGGGGGCGCCGGCGCCGCGGGGGAGGCGGCCACGGGCAGGCCGGCCGGCGCGGGCGGGGCGGGCGCCGGCGGCGGAACGGGAGCCGGGGGCGGCGGCGCGCTCAGGTCGAGACCGCAGCGCCCGCAGAAGCGGTCGTCGGAGTCCAGCGGGTCCGCGCAGTTGGGGCAGACCTGCAGCGCGGGCGTCTGGGCCCGCGCCGATTCGGGGAGTGGCGGCATCTGGTTACACCCACGTCCTGGGGCGGAAACGGTTGGCCCGCTCCACCAGTTCGATCCTCGTACTGCCCTGCCGGGCGAGCCTGGCAAGGACCCGGTACGAGCGCTCAAGGCCGAACCGCAGCCCCCGCTCGGTCAGTTCGGCGCCCAGCAGCCCTGCGGAGCCGGACACCGACGACGGTACGCCCGCGGGCGCCCCCGGGTGGTCGCCGACACGGCCGGCCAGCACCCAGTCCAGCGCGCTGCCGAGCACCTCGGTGGTCAGCTGCTCGCGCCGGTCGGAGTCGAGGCCCTGCCGTTGCAGCGCCTCGACCTGCAGTCCTGCCGCGTACAGGTCCGGCAGCAGCGGTTCGCTGGGGGAACGGTCGCGCAAGCGTGCCCGTACCGCCGCGACCCGTGCCGCCGTGTAGTGGATGGACGCCTCGGGCACGGATTCGAGTGCGGCCACCGCTCCCGCCCGGTCGCCGGAGGCGAGCAGCACCCGCGCCAGGCCGAAGGCGGCGCTGACGTACGCGTGGTCGGTCGTCCACACCAGGCGGTAGTACTCGGCGGCGTTGTCCAGCTGGCGCAGCACCTCCGCGCACACGCCGAGCGCGAGCTTGGGCGCGGACTCGCCGGGGAAGGCGTCGTACACCGCGTCGAAGCTCAGCGCGGCCGTCTCCTGGTCGCTGGTGCACAGCGCGGTCAGGCCGCGGTGCCACACCACGCGCCAGTCGGCGTTGTCGTCCGGGTCGGCGAGGGTGGCCAGCACCTGCCGGGCGCCGCGTGCGTCGTCCAGCTCCAGCCGCGCCCGGACCTCGCGCAGCCTCCGCTCGACCGAGTCGACGGGCGCCGACTGGAGCGCGGCGACCAGCTCGGCGGGCGCGGCGGCCGAAAGGCCCGCGAGGAAGCCCGCGTTGGGGTCGCCCGGGTCGACGAGCGGCACGGGCAGCGCCAGTACGGCCGCGGTGGTGTCCAGCCGGGCCACGACCGGGAGGGGAACCGCCGTCCACGCCGGGTTCTGCGGCGCGATCGCCACCGCCGGCGGCGCCGCGGGTGCCGCGGCGGCGCCGGACCGCGCCGCCCCGTCCCTGCGTCTGGACGCCTTCTCCAGCGCCCGGTCGGCGCCCAGCGCCGACGTGTCGCCGGTGACGGGCCGCACCAGCTCGGTGTCGACGACCCGCAGTTCGGGCCCGAAGAGCGTGGAGAGCGCCGGCCGCTGCACCCCGCTCTCCAGCGCGACGATCTCCCGCAGCACGCCGAGCAGTTGCTCGGACATCTCCTCGGCGGTCGCGAAGCGCTTGTCCGGGTCGGGGTCGGTGGCCCGCACCAGCAGCCGGTAGAAGGACTCGTAGCGGGAGAAGACCTCGATGTGGGCCGGGTCGGGCAGGCTGTCGACGAAGACGTTGGTGTAGCCCTGGAAGTCGAAGGTCAGCACCGCGAGGGTGCGGGCGACCGTGTAGAGGTCGGAGGCGATCGACGGGCCGACCTCGCCGACCTCGGGCGCCTGGTAGCCGACCGTGCCGTAGATGGCCGACTCGGTGTCGTCCATCCGGCGCACCGCGCCCATGTCGATGAGTTCGAGCCGGTCCTCGGTCTGGATGGCGTTGTCGACCTTGAAGTCGCAGTAGAGCAGGTTGCGGCTGTGCAGGTGGCCCAGCGCCTCCAGCGCCTCGATGGCGAACGCGATCGCCTGCGTGACCGGCAGCGGCTCGCGCCGGCCGTCGGGTGTGCGGCGCTCGTTCGCGATCTCCTTGAGCGACTTGCCGCCCACGTACGCCATCACTATGTAGCCGTCGAGGGTGCCGGTGCGCTGGTCCAGGTGCTCGACGAAGTTGTAGATGCGGACGATGTTCGGGTGCTCGATCTCGGCCAGGAAGCGCCGCTCCGACACCGCGGCGGCGAGCGCGTCCTCGTCGCCGGTGTCCAGCAGGCCCTTGAGCACCACCCAGCGGTCCGACACCGCCCGGTCCACGGCGAGGTAGATCCAGCCCAGGCCGCCGTGCGCCAGGCAGCCCACCACGTGGTACTGCCCGTGCACGACGTCGCCGGGGCGCAGCTTGGGCGTGAAGGAGTACGGGTGCCCGCACTTGGTGCAGTAGCCCTCGGTACGGCCCGGGCGGTCGCCGCGGCTGCGGCCCACCGGCGCGCCGCAGTCGCCCTTGGAGCAGAAGCGCTTGCGCTCGGGCACCTCGGGGTTCTCCAGCACGGCCGCCGCCGGGTCCGGCCGCGGTACGGGCGGCACCGCGACCAGGCCCGCGCCGAGCTTGCCGCGCGTCGGTCCGGAGGGGCCGGAGCGGCTGCTGCGCACCGACACCGAGCGGCCCGTCGCCGCACCGGCCAGGGTCTGCGACAGCCGCCCGGACACCGAGCGGCGGGAGGCGCGCGAGGAGGATTTCGAGGAGCGCGAGGAGGTGGAGCCGGAGGTGCGCCCGGAGTCCGCGCCCGGAGCGTGCGCCGGGGGCGCCGGCAGCGTGGGGCCCCCGGCGCCCGCAACCGGTGCCGCGGGAGCGGCCACCGGGGCGAGGCCGCAGGTGTCGCAGTACAGCTCTCCGCCGCCGACGTCCTCCAAGGCCCCGCCGCAGCCCGGCCGTTGGCACGTGGTCACTGTTTCCCCCTCAGCCTTGTCCCCTGGTGTGCCGGCAGCGCCGGACCCGGCTCCGGCGCCCCCGCGCCACCGCCGTCCGCCCTGTACGTAACGGTTACGACGGCCGTACGGTACGCCCCGGTTGCGAACCGCGCGGGAACTCCCGCCGACGTCCCGGCCACGTGGTGCGCGCGCGCTCCCGCGGCGCCCCCGGCCGAGCTCACCGGCGGTCCTGCGGCGGCCCCTGCGGGCGCTGGGCGCCGGCCTCGGCGACGGCGTCCTGGTAGCGCCGCACCGTCCGCTCGGCGGCGGCCAGGTCGCACGGCGCGCTCCACAGCAGGCGCCGGGCCTGGTCGTACCGCTCGATGAGCACCGGATCCTCGGCCAGGCCGAGCCGGGCGACCTTGGCCCGGTAGGCGTCCAGCCGGCCGCGCAGCTCCGCGCGTACGGCCAGCGGCGCGGTGACCGCGGTCAGCGACTCGCGGGCCCGCAGCAGCTCGTCGTCGGCGTGCTGCTCCAGGCTGTCCAGCAGCGGGGAGAGCCGGTGCCACTGCGCGGTGCGGGCGAAGTCGGCGGCCGCCGCGAGCTGCTCGTGCAGAGCGGAGGCCGGGCCGCTCACCGCCGGGACGTCGGAGGCGAGGATCTTCGACAGCACCTCCACGCGGGCGCTGCGCGCCTCGGTGAGCGTGCGGTCGGCGCGCGAGAGGACGTCGCGGAGCCGGGTGAGCCGGTGCTCGGCGTCGTCCCGGACGTGCAGCACCGCCTCGACCTCGCGGCGGATGCCGTCGAGCCGCCGGCCGGCCTCCTCGTAGCGCGTGGTGTCCGGGCGGCCGGGCGGGGGCGTCGCTGACCAGAAGGACAGCGGGTCGGACACCGCCTGCGCGCGCAGCGCGGTCAGGTCGGCGACCAGCACCTCCAGATCGTCGCCCGCGGGGTGCGCGCCGGGGCGCACGCCCACCGAATGGGCCAGCGAGCGCACCCGCTGGGTCTCGGCGGCCAGTAAATCGATCCTGGCCGGCAGCGCGGACCACACCGAGTCGGCCGCGGCCACGGTCTCCATCGCCTG
This sequence comes from Streptomyces sp. NPDC020983, assembly GCF_044333485.1. Classification (NCBI taxonomy): domain Bacteria; kingdom Bacillati; phylum Actinomycetota; class Actinomycetes; order Kitasatosporales; family Streptomycetaceae; genus Streptomyces; species Streptomyces sp. NPDC020983. The sequence goes on from NZ_JBIRRA010000004.1 coordinate 255,262, forward strand.
GTCGTACCAGGCGTTCATCCGGCCGACGACCTCCTCCAGGCTGAGCCGCTCGGTGAGCCGGGCCGGCCCGGTGAGGGAGCGCGCGTGGTCGGGCAGCTCGGCGCCCGTCACGGTCACCCCGTCGCCGCTCAGCAGGTCGGTCAGCTCGCGCAGTTCGGTCTGGGTCGGCCAGCGGCGCCGGGCGCGCAGCGCGCGGGCGGTCGTCAGCGCGTGGGTGTACGCGTCGAAGTGCGCCCAGAGCGCGGTGATCGCCGCGTCCGTGGCAGCCCAGCGCTCCTTGGTGACGCCGGTCAGCTCGGCGCCCTCCAGCAGCCTGCGGCCCGAGTGGTCCTGGAGCGACAGCAGCGAGGACTCGACGGCCTCGTGCTCGGCGGCCAGCCGCGCGAGCGCGCGGTCGACGTCCTCCCGTGCCATGACCGGTCCGGAACGTCCCGCGACCGCCATCCTGTCCTTCCTTTCCGGCTGCCCCGGTCTACCGGTACAGCGGCGCCGGCGGCTTCATGTCCGGCAGTTCGTCCGCCAGCCACCTGTGGTACGCGGCGGCCCAGCGGCCGTCCGCGATGTAGGCGGCGAGCACCTTGTTGACCCGCCGCACCAGGTCGTCGTCGCCCAGCTTCATGGCCACACCGTACGGCTCGACGGTGACGGAGCCGCCCTTGAGGTCCACGCTGGGGTCCTGCGCGGCCTGGCCCGCGGCGAGCGCGTTGTCGGTGAAGACCGCGTCGGCCTTGTGCAGCTGGAGCAGCACCAGGCAGTCCAGCTGGTTGGCGACGCTGACCACGTGGGCGCCGTGCTTCGGGTCCGGCCCCGCCAGCGAGGCGGGGGAGGTGGCCATCCTCCCGTAGAGCACGTCCTCGCCGGTGGAGCCGGTCGCGGTGCAGACCGTTTTGCCGTGCAGCGAGTCGTTGTAGCCGGTGATCGCCGGGTCGGCGCTGAGTATCTGCTGGCCGGCGGAGAAGTAGGGCGCGGAGAAGGCCACCTGCTCGGCCCGCGAGCAGCTGATCGTCATGGTGCGGACGACCATGTCGACGTCGCCGTTCTGGATCTTCTCGATGCGCTTGGCCGTGGGCACGGTCATGTACTGGACCGCGTTCTCGTTGCCGAGGATGTCCTTGGCGACGGCCTTGACGATGGCGATGTCGAAGCCGGCGAACTGGCCGGTGGCGGGGTCGCGGAAGCCCCACAGGTAGCTGTTCTGGTCGACGCCGACCCGCAGCCTGCCGCGCTTCTTGATCGCCTCCACCGCGGGGCCGTCGAGGCTGCCGCCGGCGGGGTTCAGGCTGGGGACCGGGCCGGTGCAGTCCGACGCGGCCGCGTAGTCCGCCCGGACCACCGGGCCGGAGCTTCGGGCCTGGACGGGCGACGCGTCGTCCCGCAGCGGGATCAGCGTGCCCGCGACGGCGAGGGTGCACGCCAGCGCCATGCCCACGACCCCGCCCCAGCCGTGCCGATGTGCTCGCACCGTCGACCTCACCGCTGTTCCTCCCGTCCTTCGCATCCGCCACCCCGCCGCATTCCCGGCCCCCTCACCGGTACTCCGACAGCCGGCGGCCGATGCCGAGCAGCGCGCCCAGCGCACCCAGGACGGCGAGTACGCCGGCGCCGGCCGGCAGCAGCGTCAGGGCGTCGCGCCCGCTGGTGGCGGCCTCGTGGAACTCCGCCTGCTCGTGGGCGACGGCCCGGCCCAGCGCCTTGTCGGCGGCGGCGAAGTGGTCGGCCGTCGACGGTGAGACGTCCTTGCCCCCGGCGTCCTTGCCGAGGACGTCGGCGACGGCCGTGGCGTAGTCGCCGTTGTCGTCCTTCTTGCGCTCCGTGACGTGCAGCGAGCGCCACTTCCTGACGTCGGTGATCGCGTCGGTGACGAAGCCGCGCCCCTCCGCGTCGTTGGCGAGCCGCAGTGCCTGCGTCAGCTCGGCGGCCCGGCGCTCGGCGGGGACGCCGTCCATGAGGTCGGTCATGTCGGCGCCGTAGCTGCTCTCGTACGCGTCACCGGAACCTCGCGCCACCAGGGTCAGGTTCTCGTCGCCGCGGGCCCGGAGCACCAGGATCCGGGCATTGTTGAGCACCTGGACGGAACGTGCGCCGTGCGCCGAGGACTTCGCCAGCTCGGTGCGGGCGACCGTGTGCCCGGCCGCCAGCCACAGCAGCAGCACCGCGCCGGCGGCCGTCGCCGCCAGCATGCCCTGGTTGAACACCCGGTTGGTGCGCCGGTAGTGGCGGCGCTGCGCCCAGGCCAGCGCGCCGAGCGCCACCACGCCGAGTGCCCAGGACGCGTAGGGCAGCGCCTTGGCCTGCGTGTAGTCGTGCGCGAGGCGGGCGTTCTCGATCGTGTAGAGGCGGTCGGCGGCGTCGAGCAGGCCGCCCTGCCGGCGCATCTGCTGGTTGGCGTACCGCAGGTACGCGCCGCCGATCGGCAGGCCCAGCCGGTTGTCGGCCAGCGCGGTCGCCACCAGCGAGGTGTAGGTGGGCAGCTGCTCGTTGAGCTTCGTGATCTGCGCCTGGGCCTCGGGGGACTGCCGGCTGTTGGCCGCGGCCGCGGTGATGAGCTGGGAGGCGGTGTCGATGTCCTCCTGGTACCGCGTGGCCACGTCCTTCGGCTGCGGGCCGCTGACGAGGAATCCTGCGGTCACGGTGGCGTCGGCGTCGGCGAGCGAGCGGTAGATCTCGGCGGCGGTGGCGCTCAGCGGCGCGCTGTGCGTGACGACGTTGTCGGCGGCCTTGGCGCGGTCGTCGACCTGCCAGGCCGTCGTCGCACCGAAGGCGACGACCAGCACCGCGAGCGCGGCGCCGATGATGCGCAGCCGGCCCGGCTCGGTCGTGGCGGCGGCCCTGGCCCGGGCGGTGAACTCCGCCCAGCCGGGCCGCCCGGCGGGGACGGCGGAGGGCGCCGCGGGCGCGTTGCCGCCGCGCGGCGCGGGCACCTGGGCGCCCGTGCGCACGTCGGGAATCTGACGGCCCGTCGGCGTGTGCGTCACGTACCCTCCCCCGATTCCGGCGTGCCGCGTGACGGCCCGTCTGTGCTGTAGGCGCCCAGTATGGCCGCAGTCGCCCGAAGAGCTCCAGCGGCCCTGTGATCTTGCCCGGTCACTACCCGCCCCCGACCGATCACACGCGCCCCGTCCGGGTTCGGTTCCCGCTTCGGCGGGACCGCCCGGCGCGGCCGCCTCCGGCTCCCGTACGGCGGGGGGCGGCCGTACGGGAGGGGGCGCGGGTCAGGCGTAGTGGGCGCGCAGCGCGGCGTGCGCCCCGGGGGGCGCGGCCAGCTGGTCCAGGCCGAGCAGGGCGGCGCCCAGGACGGGCGGCGCGGTCACCACCCGGGTGCGCGCCTTGGGGGCGCGCGCGCCGAGCCGCTCGGTGAGGGTGTCCATCAGGTACGGGTTGCGCGCGCTCATCACGCCGCCGCCCAGTACCACTTCGGCCTCCTCGTCGAGCAGCCCCAGGCGGCCGAGGGCCACCACCGCGAGCGCGGTGATCTCGTCGGCCTGCCGGGCGAGGATGGAGCGGGCCACCGGGTCGCCCGCGTCGGAGGTCGCGAAGAGCACGGGTGTCAGCTCGTGCTTGCGCCCGGGCTCCAGGGTGCCCAGGTGCAGCGCCTCGATGAGCGCGTACATCGAGGAGAGCCCGAAGTGCGCGGGCAGCGTACGGGCCAGCGCGGTGGGCTCCCCGCGGCCGTCCTCGGCGCGTGCGGCGTACCACAGCGCCTCGTCGGCGAGGCCCGAACCGCCGCCCCAGTCACCGGACATCTTGCCGAGGGCGGGGAAGCGCGCGGTGCGTCCGTCCGGCAGCATGCCGACGCAGTTGATGCCCGCACCGCACACCACCGCGACCCCGCGCGGCTCGTCGACGCCGGCCCGCAGGATCGCGAAGGTGTCGTTGGCCACCCGCGTGGTCAGTGCCCAGCCGCGCGCGTGCACGGCCGCCTCCAGCTGCCGCTCCTCGACCGGCAGGTCGGCGTTGGCCAGGCATGCCGAGGTGTGGGCGGCGAGCGGCCGCCCGCCGCCGTCCCCGTCCGGTCCGGGGGCGAGCCCGGCGTCGGCCGCCGCCCGCCGCACGATCGCGGCCAGCTCGTCCACGGCGGGCCCGACGCCGACCACGGGGGGCTGGAAGCCGCCGCCGCGGGCGGATCCGAGCACCCGCCCGTCGGCGGCGACGAGCGCCACGTCGGTCTTGCTGTTGCCCGCGTCGACGGCGAGGACCCCGCCGGGGACGAGCGGCGGCCGCAGGGTCAGGCCCACGCGAGGTGCTCCCGGTTGTGCGCGACGAGACGGTCGGTCAGCTGCTCGGCCAGGTCGTACTGCCCGACGAGGGGATGGGCGAGCAGCGCGGTGAGGACGCGGTCCCGGCCGCCGCGCAGGGCGGCGTCGAGGGCCAGGTCCTCGTACGCCGTCACGTGGGCGACCAGCCCGGCGAAGAGCGGCTCCAGCGGCCGCACCGGCAGCGGCCGCGCGCCCTGCGGGCCCACCGTGGCGGGGACCTCGATGACGGCGTCGTCGGCGAGGAAGGGCAGGGTGCCGTTGTTGTACGTGTTGACGACCTGCACGTCCCCCGCGGTGTCCTGCCCGGCCGGCCGCAGCAGGGAGGCGGCGAGCGCCACCGCGGCCTCCGAGTAGAAGGCGCCGCCGCGCCTGGCGAGCAGCGCGGGCTTCTCGTCCAGCGCCGGGTCGCCGTACATCTCCAGCAGCTCCTTCTCCATCGCGGCCACCTGGGAGGCCCGCGACGGCGAGGTCTGCAGCTCGCGCACCACCTCGTCGTGCGCGTAGTAGTAGCGCAGGTAGTACGACGGGACGACGCCGAGCCGGTCCAGCACCGGGCGCGGCAGGTGGAGGTCGGCGGCGATGCCGTCGCCGTGCTCGGACAGCAGCTTCGGCAGCACGTCCTCGCCGCCCGGGCCGCCGATGCGCACCGCGCGCTCCCACGTGAGGTGGTTGAGGCCGACGTGGTCCAGGTGCACCTGCTCGGGGGCGACGCCCAGCCGGGCGGCGAAGCGGCGCTGGAAGCCGATGGCCACGTTGCACAGCCCGACGGCGCGGTGGCCGGCCTGCAGCAGCGCCCGGGTGACGATGCCGACCGGGTTGGTGAAGTCGATGATCCACGCGTCCGGCGCGAGGCGGCGTACCTGTTCGACGATGTCCAGCACCACCGGCACCGTGCGCATGGCCTTGGCGAGGCCGCCCGCGCCGGTCGTCTCCTGGCCGACGCAGCCGCACTCCAGCGGCCACGTCTCGTCCTGGTTGCGCGCGGCCTGACCGCCGACCCGCAGCTGGAGCAGCACCGCGTCGGCGCCCTCGACGCCCTCCGCGAGGTCGGAGGTGGTGACGATCCGGCCCGGGTGGCCCTGCTTGGCGAAGATCCGCCGGGCCAGTCCGCCGACCAGGTCCAGGCGGTGTGCGTCCGGGTCGATCAGCGCCAGCTCCTCGACGGGCAGGGTGTCGCGCAGCCGCGCGAACCCGTCGACCAGCTCGGGGGTGTAGGTGGACCCGCCACCCACGACTGCCAGTTTCATCCCTTGACTCCCGTCAGGGTCACGCCTTCGATGAAGGCCTTTTGCGCGAAGAAGAAGACCACGATCACCGGCGCCATCACCAGAACGGTCGCGGCCATGGTCAGGTTCCAGTTGGTGTGGTGCGCCCCCTTGAAGGACTCCAGCCCGTAGCTGAGCGTCCAGGCGCCCGGGTTGGAGCTGGCGTAGATCTGCGGGCCGAAGTAGTCGTTCCAGCAGGAGAAGAACTGGAAGAGCGCGACGGCGGCGATGGCCGGCCGGATCATCGGGACGACCACCCGGACCAGGGTGCGCAGCTCGCCGCAGCCGTCGACCCGGGCGGCCTCGGTGTACTCCCTCGGGACGGTCAGCAGGAACTGCCGCAGCAGGAAGATGGTGAAGGCGTCACCGAAGGCCGTCGGGATGACGAGCGGCCACAGGGTTCCGTCCAGGCCCAGCTGCCTGGTCCAGAACAGGTACATCGGTATGACGACCACCTGCGGCGGCAGCATCATCGTGGAGATGACCAGCACCGTCACGAGGTTGCGCCCGCGGAAGCGGAACTTGGCGAGCGCGTACGCCACCGGCAGCGACGACGCCACCGTCAGGGCGGTGCCCGCGACCGCGTAGACCAGGGTGTTGCGCCACCAGGTCAGGAAGCCCGGTGTGTGCCACACGGTGCCGAAGTTGGACCACTGCCAGGTGTGCGGCCACAGGTCCCGGGTGAGGGCCTGGTTGTCCGTCATCACCGCGGTGAGGAAGACGAAGACGAAGGGCAGCACGAAGAACGCGGCGGCGGCGATGCCGAGGGCGTGCACCGCGATCCAGTGGAGCCGGGCCCTGCGGCGCGCGGCGCGCCGGGCCCGCGCGTCCGCCGGGCGGCTCGGGGCCCGCGGGGCGGGAGCGGTGAGCGGTGTGTGGGTCAACGGTCCCCTTTTCCGGTCGGCTTGCCTTCCCGCGCCCCGCGCGGACGGCCTCCTGCCCCGGGCGGCTCCCGCGGCCGCCCGGCCGTCAGTCCTCATGTGCCGTCAGGAATCCGTTGCGGCGCCGCATCAGCAGCGCGGTGAAGGCCATCGAGAGCACGAAGAGGACGAGCGCGACGACGCACGCGGAGCCGTAGTCGAAGCGCTGGAAACCGCGCTCGTAGACCAGCTGCGGCAGCGTCAGCGTCGACCTGTCCGGGTAGCCGGGCTCGAACTGCTGGCCCGAGTTGCCGATGATGCCGGACGCAACCTTCCCCGCCACCAGCGGCTGCGTGTAGTACTGCATGGTCTGGATGACCCCGGTGACCACCGCGAACGTCACGATCGGCGAGATGTTCGGCAGCGTCACCCAGCGGAAGCGCGCCCACGCGCCCGCGCCGTCGAGCTCGGCGGCCTCGTACTGCTCCCTGGGCACGTCGAGCAGCGCGGCCATGAAGATGACCATGAGGTCGCCGATGCCCCACAGCGCGAGGATCGTCAGCGCCGGCTTGGACCAGTGCGGGTCGGTGAACCAGCCCGGTGCCGGGATGCCGAGACCACCGAGGACGTGGTTGACCGGTCCCGTACCGGGGTTGAGGAGGAAGACGAAGGCCATGGTCGCGGCGACCGGCGGGGCCAGGTAGGGCAGGTAGAAGGCGGTGCGGAAGAAGCCCGCGCCGGTCCTGATCCTGGTGATCAGCAGGCCGACGCCGAGGCCGAAGACGACCCGCAGCGTCACCGTGACCAGCACCAGCCACAGCGTGTTGCGCAGCGCCGGCCAGAAGAAGGGGTAGTCGCGGAAGACGTACGTCCAGTTCCTCGTACCGCTCCAGGTCGGCGGGTTGACGCCGTTGTAGTGCATGAACGAGAAGTAGACGGTGGAGACCAGCGGGTAGGCGAAGAAGACGCCGAAGCCGATGATCCACGGGGACAGGAAGGCGAGGTTGCGCAGTGCCGCCTTGCGGCGCCTGGCCCTCAGCAGGGGGTGGACGGCGGCGCTCATCAGCGGGCCTGCGCGATGTCCTTGTCGACCTGGGTGTCGACGCCCTTCAGGCCGGCGGCGAGGTCCTTGGACCTGCCCGACTCGTAGGAGTAGCCGAAGTCCTGCAGCGTCACCTGGTAGGCGCCGCCGTTGACGCTCGGCGGGGTGGTGGTGCTGTGCGGGTTCTGCGCGATGTCGAGGAAGGTCCTGAAGCCCGGGTCCTGGGTCAGCTTCGGCGACTTGAGCGCGGCGAACGTGGACGGCACGTTGTGGATGGCGTTGGCGAAGGAGACGACGGCGTCGGTGTCGGTGGCCATGAACTTCACCAGCTCCCACGCGGCGTTCTTCTTCGCGCTGGTGCCGGCGATGCCGATGACGGTGCCGCTCAGGTAGCCCTTGCCGTACGTGCCGGCCTGGTCGTCGGGCACCGGGAAGGGGGCGACCGCGAGGTCCTTCATGCCGGCGTCCCGGGCCATGCCGAGCCGCCACTCGCCGTCGATGCCCATCGCGACCTGGCCGGTGTGCAGCGGGTTCTTGGGGCCGAACTCGTCGCCGAAGCCGGAACGGTACTTCTCCAGCCTGCCGAAGCCGCCGAGCGCCCTGACCATGTCCTGCTGCCAGGTGAACATCGCAGCGAAGCCCGGATCCTCGGAGACCTGCGACCTGCCGTCCGCGTCGAAGTACCGCACGCCCCACTGCGCGGCGAAGTGGCCGGGGGTCGACTCGTAGCCGTGGAAGTCCGGCATGAAGCCGAGCTGCGTGTAGCCGTCGCCGGCGGGCTTGGTGAGCTTGACGGCGTCGGCCTTGAACTCGCTGAGGGTCTTCGGCGGCGCGGTGATGCCGGCAGCGGCGAATTCCCTGGTGTTGTAGTACAGCCCGTAGGCGTCGCCGAGCAGCGGCAGGGTGCAGCGCTTTCCCTGGAACCGGGTGTATTCCAGCATCGCTTCGGGGAAGGTCGCCTCCGGGTCGATCGCCGACCTCTTCAGGAAGGGCGCGAGGTCGGCGAAGGTGCCCGAGGAGCAGAACTGCCCGACGTTGTCCGTGGTGAAGGACGAGACGACGTCCGGGGCCTTGCCGCCGCCGGCCCGCAGCGCCTGGTTGATCTTGTCGTCGGTGATGTTGCCCTGCACCCTGACGTGGATGTTGGGGTGCGCCTTCTCGAAGCGGGCGACGTTGTCGTTGATCGCCTTGAGCTCGCTCGGCGCCGTCCAGCCGTGCCAGAAGGTGATCGTGACGTCCTTGGTGGCGTCGTCGTCGGCCGAGGTGGTGCTCTGGCCGGTGCACGCGCTCGCGAGCAGGGCCGTCGCGGCGATCGCCGCGACGGCGGCCGCGGCCTTGCGGATACGGGACACTGCTCTCTACCTCCGGGATACGCGGCCGGGCGGGCCGGTCGAGGGTGTGCGGTGCCGCCGGGACGGCGGGGGTGCCGTTCCGTTACGGGTGGTGCGGGATCGTCAGGGGGGCCGCGGGGGCGTACGGGTCGGTCAGCGGGAGGTGTCGAACACCTCGTCGCGGGTCGTGGCGAGGGCGCTTTCCAGCGCGCCGGTCAGGACGGGGTGCAGCTCCACGGTGCCCAGCACCAGCCGGGGCCGGGGCACCGCGAGTTCGGCCAGCTCGGACTGGATGAGGGCGCGCAGCGGCTCGCCGCCCGCGACGGCGACGCCGCCGGCCAGCACGATCAGCTCCGGGTCGACGACGGCCACCAGCGAGGCCAGGCCCACGGCCATCCCGGTGGCGCAGCGCGCCAGCAACTCGGCGTACGGGCCGCCGGCGTCCCGCCCGCTCTCCTCGTGCCGGGCCGCCGCCCCGCGGAGCACCTCCGTGGCGGCGTCCGCGAGGGGGCCCTCGGGGACCTCCAGGCCCAGCTCGCGGGCGTTGCGCAGCACGGCGTTGCAGCCGGCCAGCTCCTGGAAGCCGCCGTTGTTGGCCCGGGTGACGTTGCGGACCAGCGGGGTGCCGGGCACGGGCAGGAAGCCGACCTCGCCGGCACCCCCCGTCCAGCCGCGGTGCAGCCGGCCGTTGATCATGAGGGCGGCGCCGATGCCCTCCTCGTTCCACAGCAGGACGAAGTCGTCGTGGCCGCGTGCGGCGCCGATCCGCTGCTCGGCGACCGCGGCGAGGTTCACGTCGTTGTCGTAGTCGAGCGGCATCGGCAGGGCCGCGGCCAGCTCGTCCAGCAGAGTGGGGGAGTGCCAGCCGGGCAGGTGGCTGGCGTAGCGCAGCCGCCCGGTGCTGGGGTCGAAGGCGCCGGGGGTGCCGATGACGGCGCGGTGCACGTCGGGGCGGCCGAGCCCGGCGGCCTTCACGGCGCCGTCCAGCGCCGTGACGACCTGCTCCACGGCGCTGCCGGAGCGGCGGCGCGGGGTGGGCAGCCGGAAGGAGCCGACGGTGCGGCCGGTGATGTCGGCGACGGCGGCCCGGATGCGCTCGGTCGTCACGTCCAGGCCCGCGACGTACGCGGCGGCGGGGTTGACCGAGTAGAGCTGGGCGTTCGGTCCGGGGTGGCCCGCGGTGGTGCCGGTGGCGAGGACCAGTCCGGCCGCTTCGAGGCGGGCCAGCAGCTGCGAGGCGGTCGGCTTGGACAGACCGGTGAGCTTGCCGATCCGGGTGCGGGAGAGGGTGCCGTGCTCCAGCAGGAGGTCGAGTGCGGCGCGGTCGTTCATGGCGCGCAACACGCGCGGGGTGCCAGGGGTGCCAGCCATGCGCGCCATCCTCCCTCAGTTCACTGTTAGTAAACTTTCCTATCGGCGAACGTCACGGTAGGCCCGCTGTCGGCGGAGCGTCAAGGGATGCGCGGGGAGTGGGCCGAGTCGTTACCGGCGCCGCCGCGGACACGGGAAACGGCCGGGGTACGGGCCCCCCGGCCGTCTGTGTGTGCGTACGTGCGCGCGGTGCGTGTGCGGCCGGGGTACGGGCCACCCGGCCGGTCCGCGCGGGCGAGGGGCCGGAGAACGGGCTCTCCGGCCGGTGTCACCGGTGTCAGGAGCCGTAGAGCTCGGTCATCTCGGTGATCGTGCTGCCGTCCAGGACGACGTCGTAGAAGTTCTGTCCGTAGCAGTACTCCTTGGACTTCGCCGCCTGGCCGCCGTCCCAGGTGTCGCCGTTCGGGTCGGCGCACGTCTTCACGTGCGCGATACCCGTCCGGGGACCTTCCGTGGCCCCGCGGGTCTCGGGCCCGTTCTCCCCGATGACCGTGATCTTCGCACTGAGCGAGAGGGCGTAGGTCTTGAGGGCACCCACCGGGTGGTACGCCGCGCCCTCGTTCGTCGTCGGATCGCATGCGGCCTTCGCTTCGCGCGCGATGACGTTGTTCATCGCGCCCTCCACGTTGTTGACCCAGATGTAGGAGTGGCCGGGCGCCAGGGTCGGGCAGGAGTTGTGGTCCTCGCCCGCCGCGGTCGCCTTGGGCGCCTTGGGTGTGGCGCTGCTGCCGGCCCCCGCGCTCGGGCTGCCGGTGTCGTCGGCCACCGGGTCGTCGGGTCCGCAGGCGGCGAGAGTGAACGCCGCGGACGCGATGGCCAAGGCAGCCAGAATTCTCCGAATGGAAATAGGAACCCCCGATTCCGGCCCGCGTGCATACCCGCACGCGGGTGACATGTTCAAGCCGGAGCAGGGTAGCGGGGGCGTCGGCGATCTTGTCAAATCCCGAACGGCCGGTAATTCCGGACCTCCGGGAGGGTGTTTCCGGCGGTTCGCGCGGGCGCCGGATCCGGGAAAAGAATCCGCCGGCCCCGGATCCCCGAAAAGGGAGCGGGCTCAGTCCTCGCCGGCGGCCGGCGGCGGTACGGCCGCCGGGCGCTGGCCCGCGGGCGGCGGGGCGGACTCGTCGGCGCCGGGCGCCATCGGGGCGCCCTCGGCGGCCTCGGCCGCGGGGTCGGTCACCGTCGCGGCGGGGGCGCCGCCGGACAGCGGGATGCCCTCGCGGTCGAAGGCCTGCTTGATCCGCCAGCGCAGCTCGCGGGCGACCGGCGCGGCCTTGCCCGGCATGGTCTTCGCCTGGAGCTGGATCACCGAGAATTCCGGGCCCACCGACTCCAGGCCCAGCACCTTCACGGGCTCCCACAGGTACTCGTCCCAGGGGTCCTCCTTGCCCATGACGTCCGCGGTCTCGGTGATCACCGTGCGTGCCCGGACGAGGTCGGCCCCGGCGCCCACCTGGACGTCCACCGCCGCCGTCGCCCAGCCCTGGCTGAGGTTGCCGATCCGCTTGACCTCGCCGTTGCGCACGTACCAGATCTCGCCGTTGTCGCCGCGCAGCTTGGTCACCCGCAGACCCACCTCGACGACCGTGCCGGACGCCACGCCCGCGTCGATGACGTCGCCGACGCCGTACTGGTCCTCCAGGATCATGAACACGCCGGACAGGAAGTCCGTCACCAGGTTGCGGGCGCCGAAACCGATCGCGACACCGGCGACACCGGCGCTGGCCAGCAGCGGGGCCAGGTCGATGCGCAGCACCGACAGCACGGTCAGCGCCGCGGTGCCGAGGATCAGGAAGGACGCCACGCTGCGCAGCACCGAGCCGATGGCCTCGCTGCGCTGCCGCCGCCGCTCCGCGTTCACCAGCAGGCCGCCCAGCGCGGTGGCGGCCGCCGCCTCCGCGCCGCGGTTCATCCGGTCGATGAGCTTGCTGATCGTGCGCCGCACGATGGTGCGCAGTGCGACCGCGATGACCAGGATCAGCACGATCCGCAGGCCCGCGCTCAGCCATCCGGCCCAGTTGTCGTCGACCCAGCTGCCGGCCTGCGAGGCGGTCTGGGAGACGGAGTCGAGAGGGGCGGCGGGTGGGGGCGTCGCGGTGGACACGGGCGGGGACCTCCGGAGTGTGCGAAGCATCCACAGTAACGAAGGACCGATGCCGTTCCGTTGCACCGTCCGAGGGGCGGAAAGCCTCCCGGAGGGGGAGAGAAAGTGGGAAGAAGGGGGGATAACCAGGGGAGCGGCACCTGCCGGGGCCCAGCGGTGTGGTCCAAAACACCCTCGCACCGTTACCCGGGCATGGTGGCGCCTCGCCCCGCCTTCCGGAGAGACTGAGACGGATCGTCCCGGCGCGAGCCACGCGCCGCCGGCGTTAAAGGAGGCATACGTGCCGCATGTCCTGGTCCTGAACGCGTCGTACGAGCCGCTCGGCGTCGTACCGCTCCGCCGTGCGCTTGTCCTCGTGCTCAACAACAAGGCCGTGTGCCTTGAGGAATCCGGCGCCTACCTGCACAGCGAGACAGAGGCGCTGCCGGCGCCCAGTGTCGTCAAGCTCACCAAATTCGTCCGCGTGCCCTTCCGCGGCACCGTCCCGCTCACCCGGCGGGCCCTCTTCGCCCGCGACGGCGGCCGCTGCGCCTACTGCGGCGGGGCCGCCACCAGCGTCGACCACGTGATCCCGCGCAGCCGCGGCGGCCAGCACGCCTGGGAGAACGTGGTGGCCGCGTGCCGGCGCTGCAACCACGTCAAGGCCGACCGCCACGTCGCCGAGCTCGGCTGGCGGCTGCGCCACCAACCCGCGCCGCCCACCGGACTGGCCTGGCGCATCATCGGGACCGGCCACCGGGACCCGCGGTGGCTGCCATACCTGCAACCCTTCGGCGCTGACGACGCCCTGGCCCGGATCGACGGCATATCGGCCTGAGATCCGGGCCTTCGTGTGTCACGGGGGCCCCCGCGGTGTCCACCGGCACCGGGCGGGCCGCCCCGTGACGCCGTGCGTCCTGTTCGTCACCCTGGGTGATCAGTGTGTCCCGCGCGCCCGCGCCGTTACGTCCTGCTCCGCGCGACGGCGTGTCCGCTGAGGGCGGCGCCGGAGTTGTCCACAGGGGTTCCGCGGGCTGAACGGGTCGCGTGCAAGGATGGCTGTCTCACCTGACGAGAAGGAGTTGGGCCACCGTGCCTGGTACGAACCTCACGCGCGAGGAGGCGCAGCAGCGGGCGGATCTGCTGACTGTGGACGGCTACGAGATCGAACTGGACCTGACGGGGGCCCAGGAGGGGGGGACGTTCCGTTCGCGGAGCAAGGTGGTCTTCGACGTCGCGGGCGACGGCGGCACGAGCTTCATCGACCTCGTGGCGCCGGAGGTTCACGAGGTGCTGCTCAACGGAGCGCCGCTCGATCCGGCGGAGGTGTTCAAGGACTCGCGGATCGCCCTGGAGTGGCTGCCCGGCGGGCGCAACGAGCTGGTGGTCGTCGCCGACTGCGCGTACACCAACACAGGTGAGGGCCTGCACCGCTTCGTCGACCCGGTGGACAAGCAGGCGTACCTCTACACCCAGTTCGAGGTGCCGGACTCGCGCCGGGTCTTCGCCGTCTTCGAGCAGCCGGACCTGAAGGGCACCTTCACCTTCACGGTCAGGGCCCCGCAGGGCTGGACGGTGGTGTCGAACTCGCCGACGCCCGAGCCGTCGGCCGACGGTGTGTGGTCCTTCGCGCCGACCCCGCGGATCTCGTCGTACATCACCGCGCTCATCGTCGGCCCCTACACCTCGGTGCACAGCAGCTGGGAGGGCGACGGCCGCAGCGTCCCGCTGGGCGTCTACTGCCGGCCCTCGCTCGCCGAGCACCTCGACGCCGAGGCCATCTTCGAGGTCACCCGGATCGGCTTCGACTGGTTCCAGGAGAAGTTCGACTACGCCTACCCGTTCGCCAAGTACGACCAGCTGTTCGTGCCGGAGTTCAACGCGGGCGCGATGGAGAACGCCGGGGCGGTGACGATCCGCGACCAGTACGTCTTCCGCTCCAAGGTCACCGACGCCGCCTACGAGGTGCGCGCCGAGACCATCCTGCACGAACTGGCGCACATGTGGTTCGGCGACCTGGTCACCATGGAGTGGTGGAACGACCTGTGGCTGAACGAGTCGTTCGCCACCTACACCTCCATCGCCTGCCTCGCGCACGCCGAGGGCTCCGCCTGGCCCCACGCCTGGACGACGTTCGCCAACTCCATGAAGACCTGGGCCTACCGGCAGGACCAGCTGCCCTCGACCCACCCGATCATGGCCGAGATCAACGACCTGCAGGACGTGCAGGTCAACTTCGACGGCATCACCTACGCCAAGGGCGCCTCGGTGCTCAAGCAGCTCGTCGCGTACGTGGGGATGGACGAGTTCTTCACCGGCGTGCAGGCCTACTTCAAGCGGCACGCCTGGGGCAACACCCGGCTGGCCGATCTGCTCGGCGCCCTGGAGGAGACCTCGGGCCGCGACCTGAAGGCCTGGTCCAGGGCCTGGCTGGAGACGGCGGGCATCAACGTGCTGCGCCCGGAGATCGAGGTCGACGCCGAGGGCGTCGTGACGTCCTTCGCCGTCCGCCAGGAGGCGCCCGCGCTGCCCGCCGGCGCCAAGGGTGAGCCGGTGCTGCGCCCGCACCGCATCGCCGTCGGCGCCTACGACCTGCGGGACGGCGTGCTCGTCCGCACCCGGCGCATCGAGCTGGACGTGGACGGCGAGCTGACCGAGGTGCCCGACCTCGCCGGGGCCCGCCGCCCCGACGTGGTGCTGCTCAACGACGACGACCTGTCCTACGCCAAGATCCGGCTCGACGAGCAGTCCCTCGCCGTCGTCCGCGACCACGTCGGCGACTTCACCGAGTCGCTGCCGCGCGCGCTGATCTGGGCCTCCGCCTGGGACATGACGCGCGACGGCGAGGTCGCCGCCCGTGATTACCTGGAGCTGGTGCTGCACGGCATCGGCAAGGAGACCGACATCGGGGTGGTGCAGTCGCTGCACCGCCAGGTCAAGCTCGCCCTCGACCTGTACGCCGACCCGGCCTGGCGCGAGACGGGGCTGACGACCTGGACGGCGGCCGCGCAGCAGCACCTCGCCGCCGCCGCGCCCGGCAGCGACCACCAGCTCGCCTGGGCCCGCGCCTTCGCCGCGACCGCCCGCACCGACGAGCAGCTCGACGTCCTCGCCGGTCTGCTCGACGGCTCGGTGGGCTACGAGGGCCTCGCCGTCGACACCGACCTGCGCTGGGCGCTGCTGCTGCGGCTCGCCGCGACCGGCCGCGCCGACGAGCAGGCGATCGCCGCGGAGCTGGCCCTCGACCCGACGTCGGCGGGCGAGCAGCACGCCGCCGCCGCCCGCGCCGCCCTCCCGACGGCCGAGGCCAAGGCCGCGGTGTGGTCGGCGGTCGTCGAGTCCGACACCCTGCCCAACGCCACGCAGGAAGCCGTCATCACCGGCTTCGCGCAGGCCGACCAGCGCGAGCTGACGGCGCCCTACGCGGAGAAGTACTTCGCCGCGATCAAGCAGGTGTGGGCCGAGCGCAGCAACGAGATGGGCCAGCAGATCGTCGTCGGCCTCTACCCGGTGCACCAGGTCTCGCAGGCCACGCTGGACGCGACCGACGCCTGGCTCGCCACCGCCGACCCGGCCCCGGCCCTGCGCCGCCTGGTCGTCGAGAGCCGCGCGGGCGTCGAGCGCGCCCTCAGGGCCCAGGCGGTGGACGCGGCCTCGGCCGCGAGCTGACACCGCCGGCCCCGGGGTGAGCCACCCCGGGGCCGCCCGGCGGAGCGGCGGGTGAGCCGGCGCACGCGCTGCCGGGGTGCGGTCGGGCGGGTGCTGCCGGCCGCGGGCGGCGGCCGGTCCCGGCGGGGTGGCTGTCGTGCCGGGGCGCGGGGCCGTCAGGGGGTGACGGCGGGGCGCGCGGGCTGCGGGGCCGTGGGCGGGGCGGTCCAGGTGCGGGGCGCGGGCGGGAGGTGCACGGCCGCCTCCGGGAGGCAGCGCTCCAGCCGGAGCAGCACGGCCGCGGCCGCCGCGGCGGTGCCGGTCAGCAGCAGCCACGGCAGCCGCGGATCGGCGGCGGCCAGCGCGGTGAAGAGGGACGGCGCCACGATCGCCGCGAGCGACCAGGACAGCTGGTACGCCGCCATGTAGCGGCCGCGCAGCGCCTCCGGCGCGGTGGCGACGGCCAGCGAGCTCGCCGCCGGGCTGTGCACCGTCTCGCCCGCCGTGTAGAGCGTGACCAGGGCCAGGAGCAGTCCGCCCGCCGCCCATCCGGCCGCGGGCCGCGCGGTGGCCAGCAGTCCCAGCCCGGCGAAGGACGCGGCGAACAGCAGCGCGCCCAGCGCCGCCGCCCGGGTACGGCGCGCCCCGCCCCGCCGGGTGAGCCGGGCGACGTGCACGCCGCCCGCCGCGCACAGCACGGTGTTGAGCGTGAAGGCCGCGCCGGTCAGCGCCTCGGGGCCGTGCAGCGGGCCGGCGATGAAGAGCGGGAAGAGCACGCCGAGAGCGGAGTACCCCAGCGCGGTGAGGAAGTTGGCGCCGGCGAGGGCCAGGAAGGGGCGGTCCGCCGCGACGACCCGGTAGCCCGCCTTCGCCTTCGCCCTCACCGCCGCCGCCGCGCCGCCCCGCCGCGCGGCGGGTGCGTGGACGCGGCGCATCAGCAGGAAGGCGGCGCCGAAGCTCGCGGCGTTCAGCCACGCCGCGAGCGTGAACCCGCGGTCCCCGGCGAGCGAGACGACCAGCGACGCGAGCAGCGCGCCCGCGCCCAGTCCGCCGTTGCGCAGCGCCCGGGCCGCGGCCTGCAGGCGGTCCCGGTCCGCGCCCGCCGCCACCTCGCCGATCCAGGACTGCTGCACCGCCGGGAAGGCCCGGTCCCCGAGCGCGGTGCCGAGCGCGACGGCGGCGAAGGCCGGCAGCGCGGCGGCGAAGGGGTAGAGCGCGAAGCCGGTGCCCCGCACCGCGTACAGCAGGAGCTGCACCCGCCGCGCGCCGTACCGGTCCACCGCCGCCCCGGCCAGCGGCAGCCCCGCCATGCCGGCCAGTCCCACCACGCTCAGCACCGCGCCGACGGTGGCGAAGGACAGGCCGGTGAGGTGGTGGAAGAAGACGAGGCTGAAGGGCACGTACATGCCGGAGCCGACCGCGTCGACGGCCATCGCGGCGAGCATGGACCGCTCGCCGGGCAGGCGGTCCGCCAGGGGGCGGCTGCGGCGCGGGCGCAGGGGCATGCGGGTCTCCCGGGGTAGGTCGGCGCTAACTAGCTTAGCTCCAAGCTAGTTAGCGTCAAGCTACTTTCTTGCCGTCGAGCGGTCCCGCGCCCGATACTGGGGGGATGGGAAATGCCGCCGGGGATGCCGGGGCCGCTGACGCGGGAGAAGCCGGTGACGCCGTTGACGCGATCACGGCGCAATGGGCCGTCGAGCGGCCCGAGCTCGACACGCTCGCCATGGCCGTCTACGGGCGCGTCTACCGCATCGCGCGCGTGATGGGCGACCGGATGGAGGCGGAGTACCAGCGGTACGGCATCGGGCGGGGGGAGTTCGACGTCCTGGGGACGCTGCGGCGGGCGGGTGCGCCTTACACCCTGTCACCGCGCGAGCTGTCCGCGACGCTCATGCTCACCACCGGCGGGATGACGGGGCGGCTCGACAAGCTCGAACGGGCGGGACTGCTGGCCCGTTCGCCGGACCCGCACGACCGCCGTGGACTGCGGGTGACGCTCACGGAGCGGGGCGTCGGTGTGGTCGACCAGGCCCTTGCCGCCGGCCTCGCCGTCCAGCGCGAAGCGCTTGCCGCGCTGGCGCCGGAGGAGGGGCCCCGGCTTGCCGCGCTGCTGCGGCGCCTGCTCGCCGCGTCCGCCGCGGTGTGAGGCGTACGCCCCGGGACGTCCGGGGCTCCGTGGTGCGCCGTCGTCGTGGTGTGCCGCGCGGTCCCATCGCCGCCGGGCGGCAGGTACCCTCGCGCACCGGCGGCACCCGCCCGCCGGGACGGGGAGCGCCGACGGGCCTGAGCGCGGGGCGGCGGACCGGGCGCGCGGGGAACGGCGCGCTCGGCCACGGCAGCGGGAAGGCGGCACGCCACGGCGCCCGGCAGCCCCCCGGGGCACCGCGCGCCAGGACAGGGGGCGGCCCGGCGGGCCGGGACGCCGTGCGCGCCCGACCTGGCCGGCGGACGGCCGCGCGGGCCACCGCACGTGGCAGCTCCTCAGGCGCGGACCGCCGGCGATCCCGCAGGGGCCGGGCTACTTGCGGGACTTGTCCGTGACGATGACGAGGCCCGCGATGACCGCGAAGGCCACGAGCGGGATCGCGACGTAGAGGCCGAGGGTCTGGGCGACGCTCAGGCCGGAGCCCGGGTCGTCACCGTCGTCGTGCGCCAGCGCGAACGCCGGGGTCGACAGCAGCATCAGCACCGTGGCGGTCGCGGTGACGACGCCGGCGCGCATGACCTTCTTGTTGAGCTTCTTGTCCACGTGGCCAATGTAGTGACCACCCCGGCGGCCCGCGCGCCCGGGGGTGCCTAAGAGGGGTGGGCGAGGGCGCGGCGGATCTCGTCGGTGAGGGCGTGCAGGCGGGGCGAGGCGGCGAGCTGTTCGAGGGCGAGCGGGTTGCCCTCCGCGTCGGCGACGGGCAGCCGCCAGTTGGGGTACTGGTCCCACGTGCCCGGCAGGTTCTGCGGGCGGCGGTCGCCGACGCCGTCGCCCAGCCACACGCCGACCATCCGCGCCGGGGTCGCCACCAGGAAGCGGTGGACGGCCCGTACGACGGCCTCCTCGCCGGCCGCGCCCTCGGGGAGCAGGCCGAGCCTGCCGAGGAGGCCGATCCACTCGGAGACCTCCGCCGCGTCGTCCGCCTCCTCCTCGGCCAGCGGCCGGGTGAGCAGGCCGAGCCGGTGGCGCAGGCCGACGTGCTCGCCGGTGAGCCGGGCGGCCGTGCTCGGCAGGTCGTGCGTGGTGGCGGTGGCCAGGCACGCCTCCCGCCAGTCGTCCGGCAGCAGCGGTGGCGGCGGCCGTCGCCCGGCCTCCGTGCCGTCCGCGGCCTCCGTGCCCCCGCCGGGGGGGTCCGGGTGGTCCGCCGCGCCGTCCCCGTCCCCGTCCGGCGCCGTCCCCGCGCCGTAGTCGCGCTCGAACCACAGCACCGAGGTGCCGAGGATGCCGCGGCCGGCGAGCTCCTCCCGTACGCCGGGCTCGACCGTGCCGAGGTCCTCGCCGATGACGACGGCCCCCGCCTCGTACGCCTCCAGGGCCAGCAGGCCGAGGAGGGCGCCCGCGTCGTAGCGGACGTACGTGCCCTCGGTCGGGGGGCGGCCCTCGGGGACCCACCAGAGGCGGAAGAGGCCCATGACGTGGTCGATGCGCAGACCGCCGGCGTGACGCAGCAGCCGGGAGACGAGGTCGCGGTAGGGGGCGAAGCCGGCGGCGGCGAGGGCGTCGGGGCGCCAGGGCGGCAGGCCCCAGTCCTGGCCGCGGGCGTTGAAGGCGTCCGGCGGGGCGCCCGTCGACATGCCCGTGGCCAGGACGTCCTGCATCGACCAGGCGTCGGAGCCGGCGGGGTTGACGCCCACGGCGAGGTCGTGCACGACACCGACCGCCATCCCCGCGTCACGTGCCGCCCGCTGCGCCGCCGCGAGCTGGCCGTCGGTCAGCCAGCTGAGCCAGCGGTGGAAGTCGACGCGGTCCTCGTGCTCGCTGCGGGCACGCGCCACCTGCGCGGAGCGCGGGTCGCGCAGGCCCGCGGGCCAGGTGCGCCAGTCGGGGCCGTGCAGCTCGGCGAGCATCGACCAGGTGGCGTGGTCGTCGAGCGCCCGGCCCTGCGCGGCGAGGAAGTCGGCGTAGGCGGCGCTCCGCCCGGGGCTGAGCGGCACCTCCCGCAGCAGCTCCAGGGCCTGCGACTTCAGCTCCCAGACGGCGTCCCGGTCGATGAGGCTGTCCTTGAGCAGCACGGTGTCGCGCAGCGCCGCGGCCCTGGTCAGCAGCCGGGCCGCGGCGGCGCGCCCGTCCGGCGGCAGGTAGGCGTATTCCGGGATCTCCTCGATCCGCAGGTAGACCGGGTCGGGGAAGCGCCGCGAGGACGGGCGGTACGGCGACGGGTCGGTGGGACGCCCCGGTACGGCCGCGTGCAGCGGGTTGATCTGCACGAACCCCGCTCCCAGTGCCCGCCCCGACCAGGCGGCCAGCTCCGCGAGGTCGCCCAGGTCGCCCATGCCCCACGAGCGGCGGGACAGCACGGAGTAGAGCTGCGCCATGAAGCCGAAGCTCCGCCCGCGCGGGCCCGCGAGCCGGGCGGGCGCGACGACGAGGTCGCCGCGCGCGGACCGCCCGTCCGGCGCGACCGCGCGCAGCGTGTAGCGCCCGGGGCGGCCCGGCAGCCGGCCCAGCGTCTCGCCGGCCTCGGTCTCCACGGTGACGTCGGTGCCCTCCGGCAGCCCGGTCAGCGGCTCTCCGGCGCGCAGCACCGTGCAGGGGGGCAGCAGGTGCCGGGCGGCCCGCTCCTCGTACGCGGCGAGGGCGGCGCGTACGGCGTCGGGCGTGGAGGCGTCCACGCCGAGGGCGGCGAGCACGGCCACCACCGTGTCCCCGGCGACCGCGACCTCCCGCCCGGGCGCGGGGCTGTACGTGACGTCCACACCGTGCAGCGCGGCGAGCCGTGCCCGGTCCATCGAGCCTCCGTGGTCCACTTCCGGATTTTTCCGGCCGATCACCTCAGCCCTACCCCCTGCGGGGGGTGCCACACCCGTTGCCGTGGGTCACGGTGGGGTTCTCCCCACCTCCAGGAGGCCAGGAGACGCCATGGTTCACCCGGTCGGCACTCCGTAGCGTCGAGGACATGGCTGCTCACGGCTTCGTCCCCGTATCCGACGCCTCCCCGCCCGGAAGGGCCCCCGGCGCCTTCGCCGTCGAACTCCGCTCGGTCACCCGCACCTACGGGCGCGGCGACGCCGCCGTGCACGCGCTGCGCGGCGTCGACCTCGCGCTGCCGCGGGGCAGCTTCACCGCCGTCATGGGGCCGTCCGGTTCCGGCAAGAGCACCTTCCTGCAGTGCGCGGCGGGCCTCGACCGGCCGAACGGGGGAGAGGTGGTGCTCGGCGGCGAGCCGATCACCGGGCTCGGCGAGAACCAGCTCACCAAGCTGCGCCGCCGCCGGATCGGCTTCGTCTTCCAGTCCTTCAACCTGCTGCCGTCGCTGACGGTGCAGCAGAACGTCCTGCTGCCGCTGCGGCTGGCCGGGGTCCGCCCCGACCGGCGCCGCGCCCAGGACCTGCTCGCCGAGGTGGGCCTCGCCGGCCACGGGCGGCGCCGCCCCGGGCAGCTGTCCGGCGGCCAGCAGCAGCGCGTCGCCATCGCCCGCGCGCTCATCACCGACCCCGAGGTGATCTTCGCCGACGAGCCGACCGGCGCGCTGGACACGGGCACGGCCCGTGACGTCCTCGCGCTGCTGCGCCGCGCGGTCGACGCGCTCGGCGCGACGGTGGTCATGGTCACGCACGACCCCGTCGCCGCCTCCCACGCCGACCGGGTCCTCTTCCTCGCCGACGGCCGCCTCGCAGGCGAGCTCCGCTCCCCCTCTCCCACGCAGGTCGCCGACCGCATGGTCGCGCTGACGGCTGCCGCCGCGTCCGCCGGGAGGGCGGCATGACGACCCCGCGCCGGGCGGGCGTCTCCACGGGCGCGCGCACCCTCCCCCCTGGCCCGCGCGGGCGGCGGCCCGCGACGGCGCACGGCGGCCGCCGTGCTGGAAGGGGGCTGCGGTGAACGGGCTCGCGAGGGCGTCCGTACGCTTCCGGCCCGCGTCCTTCGCCGGGACGTTCGTCGCGCTGTTCTTCGCGGCGGTCGTCGTCAGCGCGTGCGGGATGCTGCTGCAGACGGGACTGACCGCGCACGTCGCGCCCGAGAGGTACGCGCACGTGCCGGTCGTCGTCGCGCCGCATCCGGCGGCGCGGATCCATGCGGGGCACGGGGACGACGCCGACACCGAGGAGGAGCCGCTCACCGGCACACCGCGGCTGGACGCCGGCCTCGCCGCGCGCGTCGCCGCGGAGCCGGGGGTGGCGACGGCCGTCGCGGACACGGCCTTCCCCGTGCAGGGCGCCGGGCAGCTGACGGGGCGCAACTGGGCGGCCAGGGTTGTCGACGGCACCGACGTCGTGCGGGGGCACGCGCCCGGCGCCGGCGAGGTGGTCCTCGACCCGGCGACCGCGCGGGCCGCGCACACCGCCCCCGGACGGACCGTCACCCTCGACGCGCCCGGCGGGACGGCCGCCTACCGGGTCGCCGGACTCACCGCGCCCGCAGGCGCGCCCACCGCCTACTTCGCGGACGCGACCGCGGACCGGCTGTCCGGCCACCCCGGGTTCGCCGACGCCGTCGCCGTCCTGGGCAGGCCCGGCGTGAGCACCGACCACCTCGCCGACCAGGTGCGGCACGCGGTCCGCGGCGCCGCCGACGTACGCACCGGGGACGGGCGCGGGGCCGCGGAGCAGCCGCAGCTCGCCCAGGCGCGGGAGATGCTCACCGCACTCGGCGGGTCCTTCGGCGGCATCGCCACCGCCACCGCCGTCTTCGTCGTGATGGGCACCGTCTCGCTCGCGATCGGCCAGCGCGGGCGGGAGATCGCGCTGCTGCGTGCGGTCGGTGCCACCCCGCGGCAGATCCGCCGCACCGTCGCCACCGAGGCGCTGCTCGTCGCGCCGGTCGCCGGGGCGGCCGGCATCCTGCCCGGCATCGCGCTGGCCCGCTGGTGGCTCGACCAGCTCGTGCGCAAGGACGCCGTGCCGCACGGCGTGACGCTCGCGGTCGGCTGGATCCCGATGGTCTCGGCGGTCGGCGCCGGGCTGCTCTCCGCGCTGGTCGCGGGCCGCCTCGCGGCCCGCCGCCCGGCGAAGGCGCGGCCCAGCGCCGCGCTCGGCGAGGCGGCCGTGGAACGCCGCCGTCCCGGCGTCGTCCGTACGGTGCTGGGCACCGCCGCCCTGGCGGGCGGTGTCGCGCTCGCGGTCGTCGCCGCGCACACCACCGGCGACGACGCGGCCAGCGTCGCCCTCGGCGTCGTCTTCTGCTTCATGGTCGGCGTCGCGCTGCTCGGCCCGGTCGTCGCCTGGCTGGCCTCCGCGCTGCTCGGGATCCCCCTGCGCGCCGGTGGTGCGCCCGGCGAGCTGGCGGCCGCCAACACGCGCGCCAACGCGCGCCGGCTCGCCTCCGCGATCACGCCCCTCGTGCTCGTCACGGCCTTCACCGGAACCCTGGTGTGGATGCAGAGCTCGGTCGTGCACGAGTCGTCCCGGCAGATCAGGGAAGGCGTCGTCGCCGACCAGGTGATCGGCGGCAGCGGCCCCGGCCTGCCCTCCGGCACCGTCGCGCGCGCCGCGCGCACGCCCGGCGTGGACACCGCCCTCGGCGTGCTCCGCAGCGGGGCCCTCTACCGCGCGGGCGGCTCGCTCAACTCCACCAGCGTCCTCGGCGTCGACGGCGACCCCGCCGCGCTCCCGCGCGTCCTCGACCTCGGTGTCCGCGAGGGCTCCCTCGCCGCGCTCACCGGGGACGGGCGCACCGTCGCCGTCGACACGCTCCTCGCCGGTACGGCCAAGGCGCACGTCGGCCACCGCATCTCACTGTGGCTCGACGACGGCACGCAGCTGCGGCCCACCGTCGTCGCCGTCTACAGCCGCGGCCTCGGCCTCGGCTCGCTCCTGCTGCCCCACTCCGCCGTCGCCCCGCACGCCACCGCCGCCCTCGACACCGAAGTGCTCGTGCACGACGCCCCGGGGGCGGACCCCGGCGCCGTACGGCACGCCCTCGGCGCACCCGGCCTCACCGTCACCGACCGCGCGGGCTACCGGGCGCAGGCCGACCGCGACCTCGAACTCAACAGCTGGGCCAACCGGGTGATGGCGACCGTACTCGGCGGCTTCGCCGCGGTCGCGGCGGCCAACACCCTCGTCATGACGGTCCTCGACCGCCGCCGCGAACTCGCCCTCCTCCGGCTCGCCGGCACGACCCGGGGCCAGGTCCTGCGCATGCTGCGGGCCGAGGCGCTCCTCGTGGCCGTCACCGGGCTCGGCATCGGCGGGGCGATCGCCTGGACCACCCTCGTCCCCATCGCCCGCGGCCTCACCGGCGCCACGCCGTACATCCCCCCGGCCCAGCCCCTCGCCCTCGCGGCCGCCACCCTCGCCCTGACCCTGGCGTCCACGTCCCTCCCCGCCCGCGCGCTGCTGCGTACGCCTCCGTCCGTGACCACCTGACCCACCACCGCGGTGTGCCCACGCCTGGCGGCGCCCGCTTGCGGTGGGGCTCGCGGCTGCCCCGCCGCCGGGGTTTCCCGCGCCTGGCGGCGCCGCGCTCGGGCGGTGCCCGGATGCCGTGCGTTGGCGGCTTGCCCGCCGCCGGGGTGCCCGCGCCTGGCGGCGCGGGGTGTTCCCACCCCCACCACCCGTGCAGGTGATTGCGACAACTTCTGTCCACCTGTGGGGGTGCGCCGCCGTCGGGGGCGAACCGCGGTCCCTCAAGGACTTCACCCCCACCGACAGGCAGCCGCCACACCGGCCCGGGAGGGGGACGATCCGGGGGTGCCCCCGCAGGAATGCGCACCCCGCCGCCCACTAATCCCGTAAGAGGTCAGACGCGCATTCCGAGGAGGTACCCCCGGAGTGGCACCCGACCCCACCCCCGCACGGAGTGCGCGATGCCCCGCCGGGCAACCCAGGGGCGCGGGGAACTGCGCGAGCAACCACCCACCCACAGAAGGCCGCGCGCACAACCGCACCACGCACCCCCGCAGCGCAAAAGGAACCGCGGGGAACGGCGCGAGCAACCCCCAACCCCCCGACCCCCACCCACCGCAGGGCCGCGCAGCGACCCGCACCACGCGGAACGGGGGCGCAAAAAAAGGGGGGCGCCCCCCGCCGAAGCGAGGCGCGCCCCCCAAAGAAAGAGCTACGGCAGCGTCGACGCGATCAGGACGGATCCCGTACCCGCGGGCGTCCCGCCCGCCGTGAGCACGCTGACCTGCCCGAACAGCTGGCGCCCGGCGGGCGCGACCGCCGAGGCCACCACGTCGGCGGTGACGACCGCCGACGCACCGTGCGGCAGCGACACGGGCGCGCCGGCCCCCACCGTGACCTGGCCGAGGGCGGCGGAGTAGTAGACGTCCTCGTACGTGTACGTCGTCGAGCCGGACGGCACGGAGTATCCGTCCACCTCGAAGGTGTAGTTGCCCGGCGCGGGGTTCGCGAGGCTCACGGACTCCTCCGCGTCCCCGTCCGCGCTCTGCGCGACGAGCACCCCGTCGCGGTAGACGTACAGGTCGAGGTCGGCCTGCTGGTCGGACGGGGAGCCGATCGAGACGTCGAGGCGCGAGACGCCCGCCGGCACGGTCAGTTTGGTCGTGCGGGTGTCGCCCTGGGCGATCGTCGGCGTGTCGGTGGCGGCGGAGCCGAGCGGCCCGCCGGCGACCGTACCGCCGCTGATCGGCGCGAAGTTGTTGGTGACCGTCCAGCTCACGGGCGTCGGCTCGCCGACCTTGGCGGTCGGCAGCGTCTGCACGGCCGGGTCGAAGGAGGCGCCGAGGACGGCGACCTTGAGCGTGTACGGGTTGTCGAGCTGCGGCGAGGTCCTGCGGGCCTCGACCTCGATCTCCCAGACGCCCGGCAGCGGCTGCGCGTACGACCTCAGGTCGGGACGGCAGGTGTTGGCGGGGTTGTTGTAGTTGGGGTAGCAGTCGGGGGTCTGGGTCGAGTCCAGCGGCACTCCGTAGGGGTGCATGGTGATGAACCGGGTCTGGCTGCCCGCCTTGAGGCCGCCCATGGAGACCTCCAGCGAGGTCGCTCCGGCCGGGACGGTCACGAAGTAGGAGCGGGTGCTGTCGCGCTGGATCGTCCCGGAGCGGGTGAGGGTGAAGGACGGTCCGGTCACCGGCGTGGAGACGATGACGGTCGCGGCGATCTGCGTGTCCGTGCCGGGGGTGAGCGGGTCGTCGAGGTTCAGCAGCGCGCTGTGCACCCCGGCGGTGCGCGGCCGTGCGGTGACCTTGACCGTCACCGGCGTGCCGAGCGGCAGCGACACGAGGGGGCTCGCGACCGAGAAGGTGCCGTCGTCGTAGGCCCAGCGCAGCGTGTGCAGCACGGGGTGGGACGGGCCGCTCGTGCGGGTCACGGTCACGCTGTAGGTGCGGCTCTGACCGGTGGTCAGGCCGCCCTCGCGGTCGTAGATGCCGGTGCCGTAGCCGGGCGTCTGCAGGTAGCTCGACAGGGCGGTGTCGACGGGTGCCTTGACGGTGTACGTGCCGGTGGTGCCGCCACGCTCGAGCAGTTTCCACGCGGGCGTGACGGCGATGAGGCCGGCGCCCTGGTCGGTGGTCTGGAAGCCCGGGATCGTCCTGGCGGTGCTGGTGAGCGCGGTGCGCAGCTGCGCGGGGGTGACGGTCAGGTGCCGGGCCTTGGCGGCGGACAGCAGCAGCGCCGCGGCGCCGGCCGCCTGCGGGGAGGCCATCGAGGTGCCCTGGAGCATCGCGTAGCCGGGCGGCAGGCTGTAGCCGGCCTCGGCGACGGGCGCACCGGCCTCCCACGTCGGGATGGCGTTGACGGCGGCGCCGGGGGCGGTGATGACGGGTGCGAGGCCGCCGTCCTCGCGCGGGCCGCGCGCGGAGAAGGGCATCATCGCGTAGGGCACGGTGGTCTGCGAGCCGTAGTTGGCGGCCCAGGTCTCGCGGGAGATGGACGCGCCGACGCTCAGCACGTGGTCGGCGAGGGCCGGGTCGCTGATGGTGTTGACGCCGGGGCCGTCGTTGCCCGCGGAGATCACCAGCTGCACGCCGTAGGTGTCGACGAGCTGCTTGTAGAGCAGGTCGCGCGCGCTGGCGCCGTCGTTGAGCGAGCCGAGGCCGCCGATGGACATGTTGACGACGTCGACGTGGTGGTTGATCACCAGGTCGGCCATGCCCTCGGTGAGCGCGATGCTGGTGCAGCTGCCGGTCCAGGTGCAGGCGCGCGAGGAGACGATCTGCGCGCCGGGCGCGGCGCCGTCCATCGCGCCGCCGAAGAGCCCGTTGGCGGCGGTGATGCCCGCGACGTGCGTGCCGTGCTCGGCCTCGACGACCCCGATGTTGACGAAGTCGGCCTTCTTGCCCACCCAGGTGCCGCCGTAGGGGTCCATCGGGACGTCCTTGCGGATCTCGATGGTGAAGGGGACCGACTCGGAGATCGCGGTGGCCGGGTCGTCCGTGCCGAAGTGCCCGATCTGGTAGGCGTCCTTGTACGGCTTCATCGCGGTCTCGTCGCCGAAGTCGCCGTCGTTGTCGAGGTCGACGCGCACGGTGCCGGCCGCCTGGTCGTACAGCACGCCCCACACGTCGGTGGTGTCGCCGTCGCGGTTGAGGTCGCCCTTCGCGTCGCCGCCCTTGGTGGCGGCCTCGGCGAAGGTGCTGAAGTAGTAGCTGCCGGCGGGCGCGGTCCAGGCGCGGCCGGAGGCGGTGAAGGAGGGGCCCGACACGGCGGTGACCATGGGGCGCCAGGTGGCGTCGCCGTCCAGGATCGGGTCGGTCGAGGTGACCCAGTCGACGATCTTGCGCTGCCCGGTGCTGGTTTTCTGGAGCGCCGGGTGGCCGACGTCGACGCCGGAGTCCAGGATGCCGATGGTGATGCCGCGGCCGTCCGCGCCGGGGTTGTGCCTGACGAAGTCCACCGCGCCGGTCTCGAAGGCGGGCTCGTAGGGGTTCGCGGCGGGGGTGTGCGCGTCGGGGCCCGGGTAGGTCTTCGCGGGCCTGCCCTTGCCGCGTGCCGCGGCGGTGGTGTCCGCGGACGGCGTCGGGTCGTCGAGCTGGATCTCCTGCTTGAGGTCGATCGCCAGCACCTGCGGGAGCTTCTGCGCCGCGCCGAGCGCCGCGTCGGCCTTCGCGGTGGGTACGGTCGCGCGGACGTAGCCGAGCTGGTCGTACGTCCGGCCGACGCTCGCGCCCTGGGCGTGCAGGCGGGAGCTGATCTCGGCGGTGGTGCCGGGCTTGCCCGCGACCATGAAGGTAACGGTCTTGTCGCCGTCCGCCTTGGCCTGGGCGAGGGCCTCGGCGTCGGCGGCGCCGAGCTTGTCGTCGGCGTCCTTGCCCGGCGCGCCCGTGCCGTCGGGTGCGGCCGGCGCCGCGGTCGCGGGCGTCGTGGCGGGCGGTGCCGGCTCGGGCGTGGCGGCGGCCGCGAGCGTGGGGCCCGCGGCCGTGAGGGCGGCCACCAGGCCCGCGGCGAGTGCGAGCCTGGCCGTGCGTCTGGTGCCGGATATGTGAGCGAGTGGCATGGGCATCCCTGTTCGGGCCGTCGTGACGGTGTACGGAAAACGGAAGACTGTGCGGAACAGACCGTACGGATCGTCACCCTGCCGGGGAAAGCCGCCCTTTGTGGTGCGTTGACCTTCGCCCGGTGCCCTGCTGACGTGTATCCGCCAGCCAGGTGAGCGGCATACCGGTGCAAAGGCCGCATCCCTGCCACGGGCCGGCGGCCGCGGATCAGCGCGGGGTCACCACGACGTAGGCGGCGGACAGCTGGTCGGCCGCGGCGACCAGCGCGGTACGCACCACGGCTGCCTGCGGCGCGCACGTGTCCCGCAACTCGGCGGGGGCGACGTGCACGAGCGTGATGCCGAGCGCCTCCAGCCGGTCGCGCTGCCGGACGGTGCGCGACCACGCCTCGTCGTCCCGGAACACCGTCTCCGGCCGCCACGCCTCCGCGTCCCGGGCTCCGCCCGAGCCGTACGGGTCGGCGTAGAGGTCGCCGGCCCCGTCGTGCTCCGCGGCGCCGTCGTCGTCCGGGGCGTCGTACGGGGCCGGGCCGCCGTGCCGCGGCTCGATCACGAGGGCCACGCCGTGGTCGGGCCAGTACGCGTCCACCGCGCCCAGCGGCGGGCCCCCGGGGAGGCGCAGCTCGACGTTCCAGACCGGGTCCGGCAGCGCGTGGGTGCGCACCATCGTGTAGAGCCGCTGCTCGGCCATCCGGCGGTCGGCGCCGTGCAGTGCCCCGACCGCGTGGGCCACGTGCGGGTGGTCCAGCAGCCCGGCCGCGCCCAGCTCGCGCATCACCGCGGCGGCGTCGCAGTGCCCGTCGCGTACGGCCTCGGTCAGCAGCCGCCGTACCGACCGGGTGTCGTCCAGGCCGCCCACCGCGTCGGCCAGGGCGCGCGGCACGGGCGCGCACGGCAGCCCGGCCACCTCCTGGGCGCGGGGGAGGGCGCGGGCGCGGTGCACGGTCACCTCGCCGGCGTCCCGCAGTCGCCGCTGACGGGGCACCAGTACGTCGATCCGCAGCAGCGCGGACAGCGGCGGCACGCACGAGAAGCGGTGCAGCGCGAGGGCGGCGAGCCCGGTCACCATGGCCTCGCGCCCGCCGCCGGGAGCCGGGCCGGAAGGGCCCGGGGCGCCCGCAGGGGCCGCGGCCTGCGGTGTGCCGCCGCGCCGGTCCGGCTCGCGGCCCGCGTACAGCAGCGCCGCCTGGAGCCGCTCCCGTGGGCCGGGCGGGCCCGGGTGCAGCAGGTAGACCTGCGGCAGCAGCTGCCGCCAGGGCCCGTCGGGGCCGCACCGCTCGGCCACGACGGAGGCCGGGACGCCGTGTGCGCGCAGCCGGCGCAGCGTCATGACCGGCTCGCCCGCGGGCAGGCGCCCGTCCGGGGCGTGCGGTGCGGGGCCGGCGGCGTCCCCGGCGAACCCGGCGCCGGAGGGGCGCCCGGCGGGGGAGGGTGCGGCGGCGGAGCGGGAGTCGCGGGGACCGTGGGGGAGGCGGGGGTTCACGTTCATGGCGACGTCGTTCCCGTCCCCCGTACGGCCCCTAACCCCTGTTACACATCCGTCGACAAAACCGGACAACACCGCGCTAAAGTCCATGTGTTCGGATGCCGACCACCGTTTCCCCCGTCCGGGTGACGCGCGGGGCGGGCGCAGCGGCATCCGCGGGCCGCCCCCCGGGGGCGGGGCGACGCGCGGAAGCGCCTGCTCAGCGGGGTGTCACAGCGCGGCGCCCGAGCGGTCCGCCTCGGCCGCCCGCGCGTCGCAGGCCTGCGCGCGCAGCGCCCGTGCCAGGTCGTCGCGCCCTTCGAGCACCAGGCGGCGCAGGTTGGGTGCGGCGTCCTCGTGGGCGGCGAGCCACGCGTCGGTCGCCTCCAGCGTCTCCTGGCGGTCCTGGAGACCCGGGAAGAGGCCGCTGACGACCGCCATCGCGATCTCGATCGAGCGCGACGCCCAGATGTCCTCCAGTGCCGCGAAGTACCGGTCCGTGAAGGCCGCCAGCAGATCGCGCTGCCCGGCCTGCACGAAGCCCGCGATGCTGGCCTCCACGAGGGCGTTGGACAGCGCGTCCGACCCCACCACGTCCGCCCACACCCGCTCCTTGACTCCGGCGGAGGGCCGGGCCGCCAGGCAGCGCACCTCGTGCCGGTGGCCGGAGGCGGTGTCGTCGCGGGCCCGTTCGGCGGCGATGTCCGCGTCCTGCGCGGCGTCCTGCGCGGTGAGCGCCCCCAGCAGCGTCCAGCGCAGCTCCTGGTCCACCTCCAGGCCGTCGATGCGCGCCGAGCCGTCGAGCAGGCCCCGCAGCAGCTGGAGGTCGGCGGGCGACGAGGCGACGGACGCGAGGAAGCGCGCCCACGCCAGCTGGTGGCCGCTGCCGGGCTCGGCGAGCCGCAGCTCCTGCACCGCGCCCTGCGCCAGTTCCGTCGCCGCCAGGGCGCGCCGCGCGGGCGCGACGTAGCGGGTGAGCGTGGTGCGGGCCTGGAGGTGCAGCGACTGGAGCACCCCGATGTCGGTCTCGCGGCCCGCGAAGCGCAGCACCAGGCCGAGGTAGTCGCCGGCCGCCATCAGGCCGTCCCGCGTCATGCTCCACACCGCGGACCAGGCCAGCGCGCGGGCCAGCGGGTCCGACAGGTCGCCCAGGTGCGCCCGCAGGGTGTCCAGCGAGTCCGCGTCGAAGCGCACCTTGCAGTACGTCAGGTCGTCGTCGTTGACCAGCACCAGGTCCGGCCGCGGCTGCCCGGCGAGGTCGGCGACGACCGTGCGCGGGCCCGCCACGTCGGTCTCGGCGCGCGCGTAGCGCTCCAGCGCGCCGCCCGGCACGCGCCGGTAGAGGCCCACGGCGACGCGGTGCGGGCGCAGCTGGGGGTGCGCCGGGTCGTCGGCGCCCTGGAGCACCGCGAGCTCCACGACGCGCCCGTCCGAGCCGTAGCTCACGTCCGGCGTCAGCGAGTTGACGCCCGCGGTCTCCAGCCAGGCGCGCGACCAGGCGGGCATGTCGCGGCCCGAGGTCTCGCTGAGCACCGACAGCAGGTCGGCCAGTTCGGTGCTGCCGTAGGCGTGCCGCCGGAAGTAGCGCCGGGCGGCCTCGAAGAAGGCGTCCTGCCCGACGTAGGCGACGAGCTGCTTGAGGACGGCGGCGCCCTTGGAGTA
Source organism: Streptomyces sp. NPDC020983 (assembly GCF_044333485.1). Classification (NCBI taxonomy): domain Bacteria; kingdom Bacillati; phylum Actinomycetota; class Actinomycetes; order Kitasatosporales; family Streptomycetaceae; genus Streptomyces; species Streptomyces sp. NPDC020983. The sequence continues at coordinate 286,795 of NZ_JBIRRA010000004.1, forward strand.
CGTGATGCCGTCGAAGTTGAGCTTGGCGTCCTCCAGGTCGCGGATGTCGGCGACGACCGGGTGCGTGGAGGGCAGCTGGTCGGCGTGGTAGGCCCAGCCCTTGCGGCGGTTGGCGAAGGTGATCCAGCCCTCGGTGTACCGCGTCGCCGCGACCTGGGAGAAGGCCGCCATGAAGTCGGCGAAGGACTCCTTGAGCCACAGGTCGTCCCACCAGCGCATGGTCACCAGGTCGCCGAACCACATGTGCGCCATCTCGTGCAGCACCACGCTGGCCCGGTGCTCGTAGGACGCGCGCGTCACCTTGCCGCGGAAGACGAACTCCTCCCGGAAGGTCACGCACCCCGGGTTCTCCATCGCGCCGATGTTGTACTCCGGGACGAAGGCCTGGTCGTACTTCCCCCACGGGTACGGGTAGCCGAAGGTGTCGTGGTAGAAGTCCAGGCCCTGCTTGGTGACGGTGAAGATCTCGTCGGCGTCGAAGTGCTTGGCGAGCGACCGGCGGCACAGCGCGCGGAGCGGGATGTCCAGTGTCGAGCGGTCGTCCAGGGCGCGCGCGTAGTGGTCGCGCTCGACGTGGTAGGGCCCGGCGACGACCGCGGTGATGTATGTCGGGATCGGCAGCGTCGGCCGGAAGCGCGTCGTCGTGCCGCCGCCCCCGGCCGCCGCGGCGGCACCCTCCGGCTCGGCGTTGGACAGCACCGTCCAGCCCTCGGGCGCGGTCACCTGGAAGGTGAAGGGGGCCTTGAGGTCGGGCTGCTCGAAGTTCGCGAAGACCCGGCGGGCGTCGGCCGGCTCGTACTGCGTGTAGAGGTAGACCTCGCCGTCCTCCGGGTCCTCGAAGCGGTGCAGGCCCTCGCCCGTACGGCTGAAGGCGCAGCGCGCGTCGACGACCAGGGTGTTGCGCTCGGCCAGGCCGTCGAGGGCGATCCGGGCGCCGTCGTAGACCTTCGCCGGGTCCAGGTCGCGGCCGTTGAGTCGCACCGAGGCGACCTCGGTGGCGACGAGGTCGGCGAAGGACGGCTCGCCCGGCCGCGCGCACCGGAAGTCGATCACCGTGGTGGACCGGAAGGTGCGTACGGTGCCGTCCGGCACCGCGCCGACCGCGGACCGCACGTCGAGCGCCACGTCGTAGCGCTCCACCGACAGCAGCGCGGCCCGCTCGCGGGCCTCCTCACGGCTCAGGTTCTCGCCGGGCACGGGCGGACTCCTTCGTCTCATGCCCCAGGAATCCCAGGAACCCCAGGCACATCGGACAGCTGACGTTCCGCATCCTTCCACGGCCGTCCGACACCGGGCGGCGACCAGCGCGTACGGCCGCGGGCGCGGCGCGCCCGGGCGGCCGCACGGGCACGTCCTCGGACGGCCGGACCGGGGAATGCGCGGCCGAGCCCGCCGCGTTGTCGGCTGTGGCAGGGGTTCGCCCAGCCGCGCCCGGCCCGTCCCGGACGCCCCCCGACGAGGAGTACGAAGTGACCGCGACCGCCGCCGACCCGGCCAAGACACCCGCCGACTTCTGGTTCGACCCGCTGTGCCCGTGGGCATGGATGACGTCGCGCTGGATGCTGGAGGTCGAGAAAGTCCGCCCCATCGAGGTGCGCTGGCACGCGATGAGCCTGGCGGTGCTCAACGAGGACAAGCTCGACACGCTGCCGGAGGACTACGCCACCTTCCTGCGCGACGCCTGGGGTCCCGTCCGCGTCGTCGTCGCGGCCCAGCAGGAGCACGGGGACGAGGTCGTCGGCCCGCTCTACACCGCGCTCGGCACCCGCTTCCACAACCGCGCGCTGCCCAGGTCCCGCGAGACGCTCGTCGAGGCGCTGGAGGAGGTCGGCCTGCCCGCCGCACTGGCCGACCACGCCGAGCGCGACACGTACGACACCGAGCTGCGCGCCTCCCACAAGGAGGGCATCGACAAGGTCGGCCAGGAGGTCGGCACCCCGGTCATCGCCGTGCCCGGCTCCGACGGCTCCCAGATCGCCTTCTTCGGCCCCGTCGTCACCCCCGCCCCCAAGGGCGAGGAGGCCGCCAAGCTGTGGGACGGCACGCTCATGGTCGCCTCCATCCCCGGCTTCTACGAGATCAAGCGCACCCGCACCGCCGGGCCGAACTTCGAATAGGACGGCCGTCACACCATGGCGCACCTGGGCCTGGTGGCCGTCGTCGTGCACGACTACGACGAGGCCATCGCCTACTACACCCGCGCGCTCGGCTTCGAGCTGCGCGAGGACACCCCGCGCGGGGACGGCTCGCGCTGGGTCGTCGTCGCCCCGCCCGGCGCCCGCGAGACCGGCCTGCTGCTGGCCCGCGCGTCCACCCCGGAGCAGTCCGCCCGGGTCGGCGACCAGACCGGCGGGCGTGTCGGCCTCTTCCTGACCACCGACGACTTCGACGGCGCCTACGAGCGCATGGTCGCCGAGGGCGTCGTCTTCGAGGAGGAGCCGCGCTACGAGCCGTACGGGGCGGTCGTGGTCTTCCGCGACCTCTACGGCAACCGGTGGGATCTCATCCAGCCCGCGTAACTTGGTGGAAACCCACAGCGCATACGGTCCGGGGCGGGCTCGTACGGGCCCGCCCCCGTGACCGCGCCCGGCGTGACGCAGCTCACGCCACCTGCGTAAACCTCCCGCCCGGCCGGAGCCGGATTCTCCAAGCGGAAGATCACGCCTTTGTCGGAAGCAGACGATGATCGGCGCCGCGAAGCTGGGCTAGCGTCGGAGCGTCGCCTCCGTGGCGACCCCCAGCCGCCTCACCCCGCGGGAGAACCCCATGAGCGCCGCCACCCTTGCCACCGGCCGGGCCGGAACCGTCCTCGCCGACCTCCTGCCCGCCTCCTCCGCGACCCGGGCGCGGCTGCGCGACGCCGCGCTCGTCGCGGGCGGCGCCGCCCTCACCGGGCTCGCCGCGCAGCTGTCCCTGCCCGTCCCCGGCTCGCCGGTGCCCGTCACCGGGCAGACCTTCGCCGCGCTCCTGGTGGGCACCACGCTGGGCGCCCGGCGCGGCCTCGCCTCCCTCGGCCTCTACGCCGCCGCGGGCGTCGCGGGCCTGCCGTGGTTCGCCGGCGGGGCCTCCGGCTGGTCCATGGCGAGCTTCGGCTACATCCTCGGGATGCTGCTCGCCTCCGGCGTGGTCGGCTTCCTCGCGCGGCGCGGCGGCGACCGCACGGTGCTGCGCACCGCGGGCGTCATGGCCGTCGGCTCCGCCGTCATCTACGCGGTGGGCGTGCCGTACCTGGCGGTCTCCGCGCACCTCTCCGCCCACCAGGCGGTCACGATGGGCCTGCGCCCGTACCTGCTGGGCGACGCGGTCAAGGCCGCCTTCGCCATGACCGCCCTCCCCCTGACCTGGCGCCTCGTCCGCCGCTGACCTCCGCGGTGCCCCGCACCCTCCCGGGGGACGGCCCCCGCGGAGGGACCGCACCGCCCTGCGCGTCCCCGCGCCGCGCGAGGTGAAAGACTGCCCCCATGCGTGTGTACCTCGGCTCTGATCATGCCGGTTTCGAACTGAAGAACCACCTCGTCGAATGGCTCACCGCCAACGGGCACGAGCCCGTGGACTGCGGGCCGCACGTCTACGACGCGCTCGACGACTACCCGCCCTTCTGCCTGCGCGCCGCCGAGCGGACGGCCGCCGACGCCGGCAGCCTCGGCGTCGTCATCGGCGGCTCGGGCAACGGCGAGCAGATCGCCGCGAACAAGGTGCGCGGCGTGCGCTCCGCCCTCGCGTGGAGCGAGCAGACCGCGCAGCTGGCCCGCGAGCACAACGACGCCAACGTGCTGAGCATCGGCGGCCGGATGCACACGCAGGAGGAGGCGGTGAGGTTCGTCGAGCTCTTCCTGACGACGCCGTACTCGCACGAGGAGCGGCACCAGCGCCGCATCGACATGCTCACGGCCTACGAGGCCACGGGCGAGCTGCCGCCGATCCCGGCGCACCACCCGCAGCAGGACTGACCGGCCGCGATGCCGGAGGGGCACACGATCCACCGGCTGGCCGCCGACCACCGCGAGCGGTTCGGCGGCCGGGCGGTGCGCGCGGCCAGCCCGCAGGGCAAGTTCTCGGACGGCGCCGCGCTGCTGGACGGCCGGGTCATGGACGCGGCCGAGGCGCACGGCAAGCACCTCTTCCTCGGCTTCGCCGGGGTCGGCTGGGTGCACGTGCACCTCGGCCTGATCGGCACCTTCCGCTTCGGCGAGGGAGCGCCGCCGCTGCCCGCGGACACCGTGCGCCTGCGTGTCGCCACGCCCCGGCACTACGCCGACCTGCGGGGCCCGGCCGCCTGCGCGCTCGTCACCGACCCGGAGAAGCAGGCGATACACGACCGGCTCGGGCCGGACCCGCTGCGGCCGGGCGACGACCCGGACAGGGTGTACGCCAGGATCTCGCGCTCCCGGACCAGCGTCGCGGCGCTGCTGCTGGACCAGAAGGTCGTCGCGGGCGTGGGCAACGTCTACCGCGCCGAGGTGCTCTTCCGGCACGGCGTGGACCCCTTCCTGGCCGGGCGGGACCTGCCGCGGCCGGTGTGGGAGGCGATGTGGGCGGATCTGGTCGCGCTGATGCGCGAGGGCGTGCGCAACAACCGCATCGACACCGTGCGCCCCGAGCACGAGCCGGCGGCGATGGGCCGCCCGCCGCGCGTCGACGACCACGGCGGCGAGGTCTACGTCTACCGCCGCACCGGCCTGCCGTGCCTGGTGTGCGGCACGCCGGTGCGCACCCAGGCGCTGGCGGCCCGCAACCTGTTCTGGTGCCCGCGCTGCCAGGCGGCCTGACGGCTCAGAAGCCGTGCGGCACCCACGGCTGCACGTCGCAGTGGAAGGCCGCCGAGGCCGGTCCCAGGGCGCCCGGCCGCAGCTCGGTGACCAGCCCGGCGGCGGCGAGGGTGCGCAAGGTGTGGCCGCCGAGGTAGGCGGTGCCCAGCTCGCGCGCGGTGACGGCGAGGTCGGCGGGCCCGGCCGTGCGCTCGCACACCGCGCCGGAGGCGTCCGCGGACAGCCGCCAGCGGCCCGAGTTCCACGGGCAGAAGGCGTCCTCGACCTCCAGCACCACGTCCAGCGGCGCGGTGTAGGCGCGGGCGGCGAGCGCCGCGGGGACGTCGACCAGCCGCACGTACAGGCCGTCCCGCCACCCCAGGTGGCAGCGGCGGATGTCGGAGACGAGCTGCTGCACCGGGTCGTCGGCCGGCCGGTTGTGGAAGACGAGCCGCGCGGTCAGGTCCGTGCCCGTCAGGTAGTGCCACAGCGCCGCGTACGCCGCCGGGTCGAGCGCCTCGACGTCGCGCAGCTTCACGGTGCCGTCGGGTACGCCCTCGGGCGTGCCGCGGTTCGACGTCCAGTAGCGCGCGTAGCCGCGCACCTCGCCGCCCTCGTCCTCGGCGAGCACGCACAGCATGGGCCCGAAGCCGCCGCGGCCGCTCGCCGGGTCCAGCAGCGGGTGGCGCTCCCAGCCGGGGCGGCGGGCGAGCATACCGGGCCGCCGCGGCACCACCTGGGCGTAGACCGCCTCGCAGGCCGCCGAGCCCTCCGCCGGGTCGACCAGCCGCATCCGCAGCCGCTCGGCGCCCGGCGGCAGCGCGACGGTCAGCTGCCGGACGTCGAGGCTGCCGTGCACCTGGCGCGTGCCCGCACCGTAGCCGAACCGCCCGTAGATCTGCGGCTCGGAGGCGGTGAGGACGGCGAGCGGCGTGCCGTCCGCGTGGAAGGTGTCGAGCTGGCGGCGCATCATCGCCGTCAGCACGCCGCGCCGGCGGTGCGTGGGCAGCACGCTCACCGCCGTCACGCCCGCGGTCTCCCGCAGCGCGCCGCCCGGCACCGCCATGCGGAAGTCGAAGGCGCCCGCGGTGCCGACGATCTCCTTGCCGTCCCAGGCCGTCACCGTCCGCCCGACGGGCAGCAGTTCCCGCCACAGCTGTGCCTCGGCGGGGTCCTCTCCCGGTCCGCCGAAGGACCGCAGGAGGCACCGCTCGTACGCTTCCCACTCGCTCTCGGCGAGCGCGCGCAGTTCGATCGTCATGAACTGTGCCTACCAGGCGGCCGGTCGGGGGGCGAACGTATTTTCCGGCGCGAAAGGAGCGGCCGGGCGGCTCACCCGGACGGCTCACAGGTCATCCGGCCTGCACAGCCGGGCCGTCGCTCGGTAGGGTCGCCGGGACATGGCGAAAGAGGCGGTGGGCGAGGGGATCGGGCTCCGGTGGCGCAGGCAGCTGCACCGGGCCCGGCTCGGTGTGCGCAAGGCCGCCGTCGACTACTTCCGCGGCGGCGTCTCCGACTGGGCCGGCCTGGCCGTGCTCGTCGCCGCGGTCCCGCTGCTGGCGTACGTCTCCGTCGTCACGCCCGCCTGGTGCCCGCCGAGCGCCCTGGTGCTGCCGATCCTGGCCGGCGGGCTGCTGCTGCGCCCCGCGAGCCTGCTGCTGCTCTACACCGCCTCCGCCGTCGCGCTCATAGCCGAGTCCGCGACGCTCGGCCCCTACCGCGAGGGGCCGGCGCGCGTCACGCCGGGCACGGTGCTGGAGGTCACCGCGGTCGCCCTGACGGGCCTGGTCATCGCGCAGTTCCGGTCCCGCGTCGGGGTGCCGTGGCGGGGCGGGCACACCATGCTGTTCGACCTCCGGGAACGTATCCGGGTGCAGAGCCGGCTGCCGCGGCTGCCCGGCGGCTGGCACGCCGAGATGTCGCTGCGGCCGGCCGGCGGCCAGTCCTTCTCCGGCGACTTCGTCGTGGCCACCCGCAGTTCGGGCGGCCGGGTGCTGGAGGCGGTGCTCACCGACGTGTCGGGCAAGGGCATGGACGCGGCCTCCCGCTCGCTGCTGCTGTCGGGCGCCTTCGGCGGCCTGCTCGGCTCGCTGCCGCCGCACTCCTTCCTGCCCGCCGCCAACGGCTACCTGCTGCGGCAGAACTGGGAGGAGGGCTTCGCGACCTCCGTGCACCTGGTCCTCGACCTGGAGAGCGGCGACTACGAGCTGCTGTCCGCGGGTCATCCGCCGGGCGTCCAGCTGCACGCGGGCAGCGGGGTGTGGGAGCAGATCTGCGCCGAGGGGCCGCTGCTGGGCGTCTACGACGGGGCCGAGTTCCACGGCGTGAAGGGCACGTTGCGCGCCGGCGACGTGCTGATGCTGTTCACCGACGGGCTCGTGGAGACCGCCGAGCGCGAGATCAGCGAAGGCGTGGACCGGCTCATCGGCGAGGCCGACCGCTTCGTGGCGACCGGCTTCCGCGGCGCCGCCTGGCGGCTCATCGAGGCCGTGGCCAAGGACGTCAACGACGACCGGGCGCTTCTCATCGTCAGCCGCACCCACCGCGCTTCCTGAAACCTCCCGCGCGGACACGCCGGTGCCGGGCCCGCACACCTGATCGTCATCATCTGCCCTGGCACCGGAGGGCGTTGATTGTCGGTCAGGGATGGCACCATGGACTACGGGCGAGGCGGGGGGCGCGGCGTGGTTCCCCGGACCGGCTTGGAACCCGAATGAGGAAGTGATCCCCTGTGGTTATCTCCCTGTCCGCGGCACTGCTGCTGGCGGTCGTGCTCTTCGTCATGATCCGGTCCAAGACGATCAAGGTGGGGCCCGCGATCGTCGCCGCCCTGTTCGGCTTCTTCCTGGCGTCCACGGACATGGCGCCGGACATCAACCGGTTCCTGAACTCAGTGGCCGACACCATCAACCAGATAAAGATCTGACGCGGGCCGCGGCGGAGCCGCCGGCGGCGCCAGCAGGGCGCGCAGCAGCGTCCCCGCGTCGCCGCCGTCCGGCCCGCCGGCCGCCAGCAGCGCGGCGAGCACCGCGATACGGGCCTGGCCCGGCTTGAGCGACCCGGCCAGCAGCGCGCCGGCCGCCGCGAGGTCGACGGCGCCGCCGCCGGTGTAGAGCGGGGCCACCGCGCCCGCCGCCACCCGCGTGCTGACGGCGACCTGCACCCCGGCGCCGACGGCGCGGCGCACCGCGTCGGCGATCTCCGGGTTGGCGTTGCCCGCGCCCGTGCCCACGAGCACGATGCCGCGGGCGCCGGCCGCGACGGCCGCGTCGAACAGGACGGAGTCGCCGTCGCTGTGGTGCATCACGATGTCGACCCGCGGGGTGGCGCCCGTGCGGGCGGGCAGCGGAAGCGGCTCGTGCCGCGGCACCCGGCGCGCCCAGCGCACCCGGCCGAAGTCGACCCGGCCCAGCGGCTGCCCGTCCGGGTCACCGAAGGCGTGCGCGTCCACCGTGTGCTGCTTGACCGTGCCGCGGGCGGCGAAGACCTGGCCGGCGAAGACGATCACCGCGCCGATGTCCCGCCCGGAGGCGGCGGTCAGCAGCGCGTCGTAGAGGTTGCCCGCCGCGTCGCCGTCGGGGGCGTCCAGCGGCTGCTGCGCGCCGGTGAAGACCACCGGGCGCGGGTCGTGGTGGAAGAGGTCGACGAAGAAGGCGGACTCCTCCAGGGTGTCCGTGCCGTGCGTGACGACCACGCCGTCCACCTCGGGGTCGGCGAGCGCCTCGTGCACGGCGTACAGCAGCCGCAGCTGGTGACCGGTGGTCAGCCGGGAGCTGTTGACGGTGAAGAGGTCCACCACCCGCACGTGGACGTCCTCGGGGACGGCGCCGGCGTCCAGCACCTCCCGCCCGGCCGCCTCGGCCGCGTATCCGTCGCCCTGCCACCGGCTGGCGATGGTGCCCCCGGTGCTGATGACCACGACGTGTCGCACGATGCCTCCGCCTCCGTTACCGCCGTTGCGCCTCGCCGCCCAGGGGTCGCCGGGGCCCGGAGGGGCAGGGCTCGGCACCGTGGACGGTCTCCACTGCAATGATATGCGCGTAGACCCAGCATATGATTGCGAATACCAGCCGGTACTTTGTTAAATCCAGGTTGATAATGCTGCGATGGACGCCATCGACAGACACATCTTGCGTGAACTCCAGGCCGACGGCCGGCTGACCAACCAGGAGCTGGCCCAGCGGGTCGGCCTGACCCCCTCCCCGTGCCTGCGCCGGGTGCGCCAGCTGGAGGACGACGGGGTCATCCAGACCTACCGCGCGGTCGTCGACCCGGCCGCGGTCGGGCGCGGCTTCGAGGTCTTCGCCTCCGTCGAGGTCCACCGCGACCGCGCGTCGGTCGCCGCCTTCGAGGCCGAGGTCCAGTCCACCACCGACGTCGTCGAGGCCTACCGCCTCTACGGCGCCCCCGGCTGCCTGCTGCGCATCGCGGTGGCCGACTCCGACGCCTACGAGCGCTTCTGGACCGAGAAGCTCATCGGCATGCCGGGCGTCAGCGACGTCAACTCCCAGATGATCATGCGCCGCATCAAGTCCCCCCAGGGCATCCCCGTCGACTAACCGACCCGCCGCCCGCCCCCGGAGACGACGGCGGCCCGGCCGCGGACCTCCTCCGCGGCCGGGCCGTGCGCGCCGAGGTGCCCGCGGCTCCTCACTCCCCCCCGGCGGCGGGGTGGAGCCGGAAGTCGACGACGACGCACCCGACCTGTCCGTCGTCGGTCCGGCCGATCCAGACGGGATAGGCCCCGTCGCCCCGGCCGGCACGGAAGGCGATGAGGTTCGGCCCGGACCGGGTGCCGGGCAGCTCGACGGCGAAACGGCTGTCGAGGGGGACGAACACGTCCTCGTCCAGCCGGTCCTCGTCGACCGTCCGGGTCGCGTCCAGGAAAGCCGCCGTGCCGGTGTCCACGCCGACCCCGTAGAACTGGCCCCCGCCGAGCAGTCCCAGGTCCTCGTCGGGGCGGAGGGCCATCTCCCACGCGCGGGGCGGGACGTCCACGAACGTCACCCTGGCCGCGGCGACCTCGGTGGCGTGCGGCGTGCGCACAAGCGACAGCGTGACCGGGAAGTCGCCCCGTGGCACGGCGACGGTCCGCGGGTCCTCCCCGACCCAGCCGGGGTCCGAGACCGCCAGCCGCCCCGACGTGATCCTCAGCAGGCCGGCGTCGACGGGCTCGACGGCGGCCTGCCCGTTAGGGGTGTCGTGCACGCCCGGACGGAACAGCTGCTCGATTCCGGCGGCGCGCAGCGGTCCCGCTCCTTCGTCCACCGGCACGTCGCTCAGGACGAGGGCCGCGGCGGGCTCGTGGCCCTGCTGGGCGAGGAAGGGCGCGAACACCTGCCACTCGCCGAATTCCGGTGCGGGGCAGAGGAAGCTCTCGAGGGGCGCCGCGAACCGCCGCACGGGGACGCCCTCCGGCACGGATGCCCCCGGCCCGGCGAACTCCGACCGCACCTCGACCTGCCCGTCGGCCGAGACGGTCGTGGTCTCCTGGACGTCCCACTTCCAGGAGGCGTGCTCCTGCTCGCCGGAGAACTGCCACCGGGTGTTCCGGTGGGCCAGCAGCATCCCCGTGCCGTGCTGCTTGAGGTCGATCATCTGCACGCGCCAGGACCTGTCGTCGAAGAGGTACAGCCGCCACATCCGGCGCGGCCAGTACTCGGCCAGGGCCAGCGGACGCTCCCGCGCGGACAGCAGCACCGCGTAGTCCGTCCCGGCGGCGTGCCTGCGTGCCGCGACCGCGCGCGGCATCGGGTCCGAATGGGCCGTTCCCTGCTGGGAACCCCACATGTCGCCGTACGACACGTCAAGGCTGTCGAAGATCACGGCCGCGCATCCCCCCTGTGGTACCGGCCGCCCCCGGGCGGTGGTGCCCGACGGGTGACCCTGCCGCACAGCCCTGCCCCTGACGGGCCTTCGCTGTTCCGGCAGTCTGCCACCGGGGTGTGACACACAGGACCGTGGGAGGCGAGGGCCCCGGGCCGGCGTCTCGCCCACGCGGCCGACGGCGCGGCCGTCAGGGTGCCGGCCGGGCGCGGATCCGGCAGGAACGGGCACACGGCGGGCGCGGGCGGCCGGGACGGCATCGCACAAGCAAACGGCCCAGGCCGCGGAAACCTCCGCTGACCTGGGCCGTCGTCGTTCAGAGCGGGCGACGGGAATCGAACCCGCGTAGCTAGTTTGGAAGACTAGGGCTCTACCATTGAGCTACGCCCGCAGCGCCTTGATTCTGGCACATCGCGCGGTTGCCGGTCGAACCGGATCGGGCACGGGTGAATAGCGGCTGCCCACGGTCTAGGGGGCATGTACTCTACGTGTCGCACCAGCGGGGTGTGGCGCAGCTTGGTAGCGCGTCCGCTTTGGGAGCGGAAGGCCGTCGGTTCGAATCCGGCCACCCCGACCAGCGCTGACGCGTTCCGCGGGAGCGGCCGGCTCGTCGCCGGACGACCCCGCCCGGTGGGGTTTGTGGTACGGGTAGGATGGGCCGCCGGCGACCGGGTACGCGGCACGGCCGGGTACCGAGTACCGGATGCGCGAGCCGCGCCGAAGGGCCGAAGGTCCGCCCCCATCAACGTAAAGCCCCAAGGAGACCCAACCGTGAAGAGCGCCGTCGAGACTCTGAACCCGACCCGGGTTCGACTCACTGTCGAGGTGCCCTTCGAGGAGCTCAAGCCCAGCCTCGACGCGGCGTACAAGAAGATCAACAACCAGGTCACGGTGCCGGGCTTCCGCAAGGGCAAGATCCCTGCCCGCGTCATCGACCAGCGCTTCGGTCGCGGTGCGGTCCTCGAAGAGGCCATCAACGACGCGCTGCCGAAGTTCTACACGCAGGCGGTCACCGAGGGCGAGATCAACGTGCTCGGGCAGCCCGACGTCGACATCACCGAGTTCGACGACGGCAACGAGCTGAAGTTCACCGCCGAGGTGGACATCCGCCCGACCATCGAGATCCCGGACTACTCGGGCATCGAGGTCACCGTCGACGCCGTCGAGGTCTCCGACGAGGACGTCGAGAAGTCCCTGCAGCAGCTGCGGGACCGCTTCGCCACCACCACGACCGTGGACCGCCCCGCCGCCGAGGGCGACGTCGTGGTCGTCGACCTGGAGGCGTCCGTGGACGGCGAGGTCCTCGGCGACGGCATCGCCAAGGGCGTCAGCTACACGATCGGCTCCGGCCAGCTCCTCGACGGCATCGACGACGCCGTGACGGGCCTGTCCGCCGGCGGCTCGGCCACCTTCACCTCCGAGCTCAAGGGCGGCTCCGCGGCCGGCCGCGCCGCCGAGGTCAAGGTCGAGGTCTCCGACGTCCAGCAGCGCGAACTGCCGGAGCTGGACGACGAGTTCGCCCAGCTGGCGAGCGAGTTCGACACCCTGGAGGAGCTGCGCGCGGACAGCCGCAAGCGCCTGGAGTCGATGAAGCAGTACGACCAGGCCACGGCCGCCCAGGAGAAGGTCCTCGACGCGCTCATCGAGCTCACCGAGGTCGCGATCCCGGAGAAGCTGCTCAAGGACGAGATCGAGACCCGGACCCACAACCTGGAGCACCACCAGTTCCCGCAGATGGGTCTGACCTGGGAGTCCTTCCTGGAGCGCGAGGGCAAGACGCGCGAGGAGTACGACGCCCAGATCGAGGAGCAGGCGATCAAGGGCATCAAGACCCAGTTCATCCTCGACGAGCTCGTCGGCAAGGAGAAGCTGTCGGTCAACCAGGAGGAGCTCACCGAGCACCTCGTGCGCCGCGCGGCGTCCTCCGGCATGAGCCCCGACCAGTTCGCCCAGGCGGTCGTCGAGGGCAACCAGGTCCAGCTGCTGGTGGGCGAAGTCGCCCGCGGCAAGGCCCTCGCGGTCGTCGTCGAGGCGGCGAAGGTCGTCGACTCCAACGGCGAGGTCGTCGACCTGGCCGACGACGAGGACGAGGACGAGGCCGAGAACACGGAGGGCGCCGAGGCGTCCGAGGGCGACGAGGCCGCCGCGAAGGCCGACGAGGCCTGACCTTCCCCGCTGCGCACGGCGGCGCCGTCAGGGGCGCGGGGAACTGCGCGCGCACCCTCCACCGCCCGCTGGTCCGGAGCGGACCGCACCGCCCTTCGGGGCGGTGCGGACCCGCCCCCGGCGGCGGCCGGGCGCGCGGTTCCCCGCGCCCCCGGGCGTACCCGGCGCGGCAGGCGCGGCCTGAGAGCGCCCGCCCGAAGCGGCGGGGAGCGCTTCACCCGGCGCGGAGCGCCATGCGCTCAGAGCGAACAGGTGGCCGTACAGGATTTACGGCCAGCACCCGCGCGTTAGGGTCCGTAAGGAGAAGGGCGCGGTCCCCCTGCGGGACGGTGCCCCACTCAGACGAAGACCCTGTGACGGCGCTTCTACCGTCCGACAACGAGCAGGTGGATACGTGACGACTCCGATGCCTTCCGCCGCCGGCGAGCCGAACCCCGGTGGCCTCGGCGACCAGGTCTACAACCGACTGCTCGGCGAGCGCATCATCTTCCTCGGCCAAGCGGTCGACGACGACATCGCCAACAAGATCACGGCGCAGCTGCTGCTCCTGGCCGCCGAGCCGGACAAGGACATCTTCCTCTACATCAACAGCCCCGGCGGCTCGGTGACCGCGGGCATGGCGATCTACGACACGATGCAGTTCATCCAGAACGACGTCGTGACGATCGCGATGGGCATGGCCGCCTCGATGGGCCAGTTCCTCCTCACCGCGGGCACCCCGGGCAAGCGTTTCGCGCTGCCGAACACCCGCATCCTGATGCACCAGCCGTCCGCCGGCCTCGGCGGTTCCGCCACCGACATCAAGATCCAGGCCGAGCAGCTGCTGCACACCAAGCGCCGCATGGCCGAGCTGATCGCCCAGCACTCCGGCCAGAGCTTCGAGCAGATCACCAAGGACTCGGACCGCGACCGCTGGTTCTCCGCCGAGGAGGCCAAGGAGTACGGCCTGCTGGACGGGGTCATGCTCTCCGCCGCGCACGTGCCCGGCGGCGGCGGCACCGGCGCGGGCTCCGGCTCCTGAGCCGGGCAGCGGCAGGCCCGACGATCACCCGAAGCTCGACATCACCAGGACGGTGGACGTGAACACTCAGAATTTCCCCGGCAGCGGCCTGTACGAGCGCACCCGGGCCGAGGTGCCCGGCGTGTTCGGCGCCGAGGCCCGCTACCTCGTTCCGCAGTTCGAGGAGCGCACCTCCCAGGGCTACAAGCGCTACGACCCGTACTCGAAGCTGTTCGAGGAGCGGGTGATCTTCCTGGGCGTGCAGATCGACGACACCTCGGCGAACGACGTGATGTCGCAGCTGCTGTGCCTGGAGTCGATGGACCCCGACCGTGACATCTCGGTCTACATCAACAGCCCCGGCGGCTCCTTCACGGCGCTCACCGCGATCTACGACACGATGCAGTTCGTGAAGCCCGACATCCAGACGGTCTGCATGGGCCAGGCGGCCTCGGCCGCCGCGGTGCTGCTGGCCGCCGGCACCCCGGGCAAGCGCATGGCGCTGCCGAACGCCCGGGTGCTGATCCACCAGCCGTACACCGAGACCGGCCGCGGCCAGGTCTCGGACCTGGAGATCGCCGCCAACGAGATCATCCGCATGCGGCAGCAGCTGGAGGAGATGCTCGCCAAGCACTCCACCACGCCGATCGAGCAGATCAGGGACGACATCGAGCGGGACAAGATCCTGACCGCCGAGGAGGCCCTGTCCTACGGTCTCGTCGACCAGATCGTCTCGACCCGCAAGACCTCCGTCGGCGTCTGAGGACGCCCCCGGATCGTCCGGATGCGTCCGCGTCTCGGCTGATCCACCCGAGCGGCGGTTCCGGCCGCGCCCCCTCGCCCCCCTGGACCCGGATGAGCGAGTACGTCCAAGGGGGGCCCACACGGGGGGCGCGGCAAGGTACCGTCGATGAGAGAAGCACCCAGGCTCCGTTGAAGGCCGGCGGAACCCAGGCGAAGGGGAAAGACCTCGTGGCACGCATCGGTGACGGCGGAGACCTGCTGAAGTGCTCGTTCTGCGGAAAGAGCCAGAAGCAGGTGAAGAAGCTCATCGCAGGTCCCGGTGTGTACATCTGCGACGAGTGCATCGATCTCTGCAACGAGATCATCGAGGAGGAGCTCGCCGAGTCCTCCGAGGTCCGCTGGGAGGACCTGCCCAAGCCCCGGGAGATCTACGAGTTCCTGGAGAGCTACGTGGTCGGGCAGATGCCCGCCAAGAAGGCGCTCTCCGTCGCGGTCTACAACCATTACAAGCGCGTCCAGGCCGGGGAGAACGGCCGCCCGGGCCACGAGGACGCGATCGAGCTGGCCAAGTCCAACATCCTGCTGCTAGGCCCCACCGGCTCGGGCAAGACACTGCTGGCGCAGACGCTGGCCCGGATGCTGAACGTGCCGTTCGCCATCGCCGACGCGACCGCGCTCACCGAGGCCGGCTACGTCGGCGAGGACGTCGAGAACATCCTGCTCAAGCTGATCCAGGCGGCGGACTACGACGTCAAGAAGGCCGAGACGGGGATCATCTACATCGACGAGATCGACAAGGTGGCCCGCAAGAGCGAGAACCCGTCGATCACCCGTGACGTGTCGGGCGAGGGCGTGCAGCAGGCGCTGCTGAAGATCCTGGAGGGCACCACCGCGAGCGTCCCGCCGCAGGGCGGCCGCAAGCACCCGCACCAGGAGTTCATCCAGATCGACACGACGAACGTGCTGTTCATCGTGGGCGGCGCCTTCGCCGGGCTGGAGAAGATCATCGAGTCGCGGGCGGGCGCCAAGGGCATCGGGTTTGGCGCGACCATCCGCTCCAAGCGCGAACTGCAGGCCGCGGACCTCTTCCAGGAGATCATGCCGGAGGACCTGGTGAAGTTCGGGATGATCCCGGAGTTCATCGGCCGCCTGCCGGTCATCACCAGCGTGCACAACCTGGACCGCGAGGCGCTGCTGCAGATCCTCGTCGAGCCGCGCAACGCGCTCGTGAAGCAGTACCAGAAGCTGTTCGAACTCGACGGCGTGGAGCTGGAGTTCGAGCGCGGCGCGCTGGAGGCCATCGCCGACCAGGCGATCCTGCGGCAGACCGGGGCGCGGGGTCTGCGCGCGATCATGGAGGAGGTGCTGATGTCGGTCATGTACGAGGTGCCGTCCCGCAAGGACGTCGCCCGCGTGGTGATCACCGCCGACGTCGTGCACTCCAACGTCAACCCGACGCTGGTGCCGCGCGAGCCGCGCATCGTCGGCAAGGGCGAGCAGAAGAGCGCCTAGCCGCGGGCCCGCACGACGCGCCGAGGGGCGCCCGGTTCCGTACCGGGCGCCCCTCGCCGTGTGCCGGGCCGGCGGTCAGCCGATCGGCACACGGACGTCCTTGCGCACCTGGGCGGTCAGGTCCGCGGTGGCGTTGACGTCCGTGGCGCCGCCGCCGGCGGCCATGGAGGCCAGGTCGAACGGGAGGATGTAGCCGACCGTGCTGTAGTCGGCCCACAGGCAGATCGTCAGGTTGACGGTCTTGCCGGAGTCGTCGTCCGTGCTCTTGGCCTGCTGGCACTTCATGACCGCGTCCTCGGCGCCGGCCGGGTGCACGGACTGGGCGTCGCCCACCAGCTGGGTCTTGTCGTCCTTGGTCTTCTCGGACTCCGACTTCAGCTGGGCGAACATGCCGTCGACGACCTTCTGCGGGTCCTTGACCTGGCCGTAGACGCCGTGGAATTCGATGAGCTTCCCGGTGAGCGCCGAGGAGCCCTTCATGTAACCCGCCGTCACCCTGGTCGGGTTGCTGACGCCGAGCGACTTCAGCTTGGCCATGTCCTCGTCGTCGAAGCCGTCGTCGTCGGACGGTGTGTCGTCGGACTTCTGGTAGCCGTCGGCGACCGTGTCCGGCGTGATCAGCTTGTACTTCTTGCCGTCGTCCTTCAGACCGCCGCTGCCGCCGTCGGAGCCCTGCATCGCGAAGACGACGCCGCCGATGACCGCCGCGACCACCACGACCGCGCCGATGACGAGGCCGGTCTTCTTGCCGTTGCCGCCGTTCTGCGGCGCGGCCGGCGGCTGGCCGTAGCCGTAGCCCTGCTGCGGCACCTGCCCGTACGGCGGCTGGCCGCCCTGCTGCGGGTAGCCGTAACCGGGCTGCGCCGGCGGCTGCTGGCCGTAACCCGGCTGCTGCCCGTAGCCGGGCTGCTGCTGCGGCGCCTGCTGCGGGTAGCCGTAGCCGGGCTGCGCGGGCTGCTGCTGGCCGTAACCCGGCTGAGGCTGGCCGTAGCCCCCCGGCTGCTGGCCGTACGGGTTCTGCGGCTGCTGCCCGTACGGGTTGGGCGGCGGCTGGTTGCTGCTCATGGTCGTCCCCTCCGTCAACGAATCCCCCCATCCTGGCGGACGCCCCGCGCGGGAGCGCGGGCAGGGGGCAACTGATTCGTAACAGCCCCGGCCGCCCCCGTAGAATCGGCGGGTGACCGAGAACACTCAGCGCCCCGCCAGCGGGCCGAACAGCACCCCCGATCTGCCGACGACGTACACGCCGGCCGAGGTAGAGGGGCCGCTGTACGAGCGCTGGGTGGAGCGCGGCTACTTCGAGGCGGACGCCAAGAGCGACAAGCCGCCGTACACCATCGTCATCCCGCCGCCGAACGTCACCGGCACCCTGCACCTGGGTCACGCCTTCCAGCACACGCTCATGGACGCCCTCACCCGCCGCAAGCGGATGCAGGGTTACGAGGCGCTGTGGCTGCCCGGCATGGACCACGCCGGTATCGCCACGCAGAACAAGGTGGAGCAGCAGCTCGCGGAGGAGGGCAAGTCGCGCCACGACGTCGGCCGCGAGGCCTTCGTCGAGCGTGTCTGGCGCTGGAAGGAGGAGTACGGCGGGCGCATCCTCGGCCAGATGCGGCGGCTCGGTGACGGCGTCGACTGGTCCAGGGAACGCTTCACGATGGACGAGGGCCTCTCGCGCGCCGTCCAGACGATCTTCAAGCGGCTCTACGACGACGAGCTGATCTACCGCGCCGAACGCATCATCAACTGGTGCCCGCGCTGCCTGACGGCCATCTCCGACATCGAGGTGGAGTACCAGGACGACGACGGCGAGCTGGTGTCGATCCGCTACGGCGAGGGCGAGGACAGCGTCGTCGTGGCCACCACCCGGGTCGAGACGATGCTCGGCGACACCGCCGTCGCCGTCCACCCGGACGACGAGCGCTACCGGCACCTGGTCGGCCGGCGCATCAAGCTGCCGCTCACCGACCGCACCATCCCGGTCGTCGCCGACACCCATGTCGACCCGGAGTTCGGCACGGGCGCGGTCAAGGTGACGCCCGCGCACGACCCCAACGACTTCGCGATCGGCCAGCGGCACGACCTGGAGTCGCTGACGATCCTGGACGAGCGCGCGGTCATCACCGTGCCCGGCCCCTTCGAGGGCCTGGACCGCTTCGAGGCGCGCTCGGCGATCGTCGCCGCGCTGCGCGAGCAGGGCCGGATCGTCGCCGAGAAGCGCCCGTACGTCCACTCGGTGGGCCACTGCTCGCGCTGCCGCACCGCCATCGAGCCGCGGCTGTCGCTCCAGTGGTGGGTCAAGGTCGGCCCCCTGGCGCAGGCCGCGGGCGACGCGGTGCGCGACGGCCGGGTCACCATCCACCCGCGGGAGATGGAGAAGCGGTACTTCGACTGGGTCGACAACATGCACGACTGGTGCATCTCGCGTCAGCTGTGGTGGGGTCACCGCATCCCGGTGTGGTACGGGCCGAACGGCGAGACGGTGTGCGTCGGCCCCGACGAGCAGCCTCCGGCCGGCGAGGGCTGGACGCAGGACTCCGACGTCCTGGACACCTGGTTCTCCTCCGGCCTGTGGCCCTTCTCGACGCTGGGCTGGCCCGACAGCACCCCGGACCTGGCGAAGTTCTACCCGACCGACGTGCTGCTGACCGGCCACGACATCATCTTCTTCTGGGTCGCCCGGATGATGATGTTCGGCCTGTACGCGATGGACGGTGTGGCGCCCTTCCACACCGTCGCGCTCACCGGCCTGGTGCGCGACGAGCACGGCAAGAAGATGTCCAAGTCCAACCCCAACTCGGTGGACCCGCTGGACTGGATGGACGCCTACGGCTCGGACGCGGTCCGCTTCACCCTGGCCACCGGCGCCAACCCCGGTGCGGACGTGCCGATCGGCGAGGACTGGGTCAAGGCGTCCCGCAACTTCGCCAACAAGATCTGGAACGCGACCCGCTTCGCGCTCATGAACGGCGCCACCACCCAGGGCCCGCTGCCCGCGCCCGGGGAGATGGCGGCGGCCGACCGGTGGATCCTGTCCCGGCTCGGGCGGGTCGTCGCCGAGGTCGACGGCCACTACGACGACTACCAGTTCGCGAAGCTGTCGGACGCGCTCTACCACTTCGCGTGGGACGAGGTCTTCGACTGGTACGTGGAGCTGTCCAAGACCACCTTCCTCGGCGGCGGCGAGGGCGCCCGGGTCTCCGGGCGGGTCCTCGGCGAGGTCCTGGACACGCTGCTGCGGCTGCTGCACCCGGTCGTGCCCTTCGTCACCGACACCCTGTGGACGACGCTCACCGGCGGCGAGTCGCTCGTCGTCGCCGACTGGCCGAAGGACAGCGGCTTCCGCGACCCGGAGGCGGAGGCGGAGATCGCCGCGGTGCAGCGGCTCGTCACCGAGGTCCGCCGCTTCCGCAGCGACCAGGGCCTCCAGCCGGGCCAGCGGGTGCCCGCCCGGCTCACCCTGGACGGCACGGTGCTCGGCCCGCACGAGGGGGCCATCCGGCAGCTGCTGCGGCTCCAGCCGGCCGAGGAGGGCTTCCACGCCACCGCCTCGCTGCCGGTCGGCGGCGCCACCGTCGAGCTGGACCTGTCCGGCACGATCGACGTGGCCGCCGAGCGCAAGCGGCTCACCAAGGATCTGGCGGCGGCCGAGAAGGAGAAGTCCGACGCGGAGCGCAAGCTCGGCAACGAGGGCTTCCTCGCCAAGGCCCCGGAGAAGGTCGTGACCGGCATCCGGGCCCGGCTCGCGACCGCGGAGTCCGACATCGAGCGGATCACCGCCCAGCTCGCCGCCCTCCCGCAGGGCTGACGGGCGGCGCGCCGCCGCGTACGGGCGGGAGCGGCCCTGGCCATGAGGCCGGGGCCGCCTTCCGTAGACTGGACGGCGTGAGCGACCTCCCCCGCAGCGGCGAATCCGGATACGACGACGCCTTCGACCCGGACGCGGACGACGCCGGCCGCGACCTGGACGACGAGCGCACCGCGGCCGACGCGCCCCGCGAGGTGGACATGGCCGTCATCGAGGCCGGCAGCCGCACGCTGCGGGCCGGTGTCGCGCCCTCCGCCGCCGACGACGTGCCGCGCCGCCCCGAGGATCCGGCGGTGGACCGCGAGCTGCGCGAGGTCGAGGCGGAACTGCTGGCCCGCTGGCCGGAGACCAAGCTCGACCCGTCGCTGGTGCGGATGCAGGCCATGATGGACGTGCTCGGCGAACCGCAGCGCGGCTACCCGTCGATCCACATCACCGGCACCAACGGCAAGACCAGCACCGCGCGGATGATCGAGCGGCTGCTGCTCGCCTTCGAGCTGCGCGTGGGCCGCTACACCAGCCCGCACGTCCAGGCCATCACCGAGCGGATCAGCCTGGACGGCGCCCCGATCAGCGCCGAGCGCTTCATCGAGACCTACCGCGACCTCCAGCCGTACGTGCAGATGGTCGACGCCTCCCAGGAGCACCGGCTGTCGTTCTTCGAGGTCATCACCTCGATGGCGTACGCGGCCTTCGCCGACGCGCCCGTGGACGTCGCGGTCGTCGAGGTCGGCATGGGCGGCAGCTGGGACGCGACCAACGTGATCGACGGGCAGGTCGCCGTCGTCACCCCGATCGCGCTGGACCACACCGACCGGCTCGGCCGCACCCCGGGCGAGATCGCGGTGGAGAAGTCCGGCATCGTCAAGAAGGGCTCGACCGCCGTCCTCGCCCGGCAGCCCGCGGACGCGGCGCACACGCTGCTGGAGCGGGCGGTGCGGGAGGACGCGACGGTCGCCCGCGAGGGCACGGAGTTCGGCGTCGTCGCCCGCGAGGTGGCCGTCGGCGGCCAGTTGCTGACGCTGCGCGGGCTCGGCGGCGAGTACGAGCAGGTCTTCCTGCCGCTGTACGGCGAGCACCAGGCGCAGAACGCGGCGGTCGCGCTCGCCGCGGTCGAGGCGTTCTTCGGCATCGGCCAGGTCCACCAGCGCACCCTGGACGTGGACACCGTGCGCAGCGCGTTCGCCGCGGTCACCTCGCCGGGCCGGCTGGAGGTCGTGCGCCGCAGCCCCAGCGTGGTGCTGGACGCCGCGCACAACCCGGCGGGCGCGCAGGCCACCGCGGCCGCGATCCGCGAGGCCTTCGACTTCACGCACCTGGTGGGCGTCGTGAGCCCGAGCCGGGACAAGGACGTGCGCGGGCTGCTGGAGGCGTTCGAGCCGGTCCTCGCCGAGATCGTCGTGACGCGCAACTCCACCTCCCGGGCGATGGACGTGGACGAGCTGGCGGCACTCGCCGTCGAGGTGTTCGGCGACGAGCGGGTGCAGGTCGAACCGCGGCTGGACGACGCGCTGGAGGCGGCGATCACGCTGGCCGAGGACGAGGGCGCGTACGCGGGCGCGGGCGTGCTGGTCACCGGTTCGGTCATCACCGTGGGAGAGGCCCGGCTGCTGCTGGGTCGCAGTTGAGGGGCTTGATCTCATGCGCATGCTGTGTTCGACCACGCTGATCAGCGAGTTCTTCGTGGTCGGCTTCGCGGGACTGGTCGCGATGAAGAACGAGGACCTGTCGATGGGCACCGTGTGGACGGTGTGCGGGATCGTGATGGTGCTGTGCCTGCTGCTGTGCGGGATGCTGGGGCGGCGCGGTGCGCTCACGCTCGGCTGGGCGCTGCAGATCGGGCTGATCGCCAGCGGTCTCGCGGTCGGTACGATGTACTTCCTCGGCGCGGTCTTCGCGGCGCTGTGGTGGGCGTCGATCCACTACGGGCGCGTGATCGACGAGGCCAAGGCCAGGAACGCGGCGCAGTCCGCCTGACCGCGGCCTTGTAGGCTCATCGCACCAACCGTCACCCATCCCCGCAGGAGCCGCCCGTGTCCACGCGCACCCTCGTCCTTCTCAAGCCCGACGCTGTCCGCCGCGGCCTGGTCGGCGAGATCGTCGGCCGTATCGAACGCAAGGCGGGCTGGACGATCAGCGCCCTGGAACTGCGCACCCTGGACCGCGGCACCCTGGAGCAGCACTACGCCGAGCACGTCGGCCGGCCGTTCTACGAGCCGCTGGTGGAGTTCATGTCCGCGGGCCCCTCGGTGGCGCTGGTCGTCGAGGGCGAGCGCGTCGTCGAGGGCATGCGCGCGCTGGCCGGCCCCACCGACCCGATCGCCGCCGCGCCCGGGTCCATCCGGGGAGACTTCGGCACCATCGTGCGGGAGAACCTGGTGCACGCCTCCGACTCGCCGGAGTCCGCGGAGCGCGAGATCAAGCTGTTCTTCCCCGGTCTGGCCTAACTCCTGCAATTGCCGGGCGTAGCCCGTGGCCTGTCGGGAACCAAACACTCCGACACGGCGTCACCATTACTGGGGTCTGCTGTGTGTTCTGATGACAATGACGTCGGAGCCCCGGCCCGCGCGCCTCACAGGTCGCGACTACGATGGAATCTCCGCTCAAGCTCGGGAAGGCCAGACGTATCCTCATGGCGAACAACATGTCGTTCATCGGCCGTGACATGGCTGTCGACCTCGGCACGGCCAACACGCTGGTGTACGTCAGGGGCCGCGGGATCGTGCTGAACGAGCCATCGGTGGTGGCGGTCAACACCAACACCGGCGGCATCCTGGCGGTCGGCGCCGAGGCCAAGAAGATGATCGGCCGCACACCGGGCAACATCGTGGCGGTGCGGCCGCTGAAGGACGGCGTCATCGCCGACTTCGAGATCACCGAGCGGATGCTGCGGTACTTCATCCTCAAGGTGCACCGCCGCCGCTACCTCGCCCGCCCGCGCATGGTCATCTGCGTGCCGTCCGGCATCACCGGCGTGGAGCGCCGCGCCGTCATCGACGCGGCCAACCAGGCCGGCGCGCGGACCGTGCACATCATCGAGGAGCCGATGGCCGCCGCGATCGGTGCGGGCCTTCCGGTCCACGAGGCGACGGGCAACATGGTCGTCGACATCGGCGGCGGCACGACCGAGGTCGCGGTCATCAGCCTCGGCGGCATCGTCACCGCGCAGTCCATCCGGACGGCGGGCGACGAGCTGGACAACGCGATCATCCAGCACATCAAGAAGGAGTACAGCCTGCTGCTGGGCGAGCGCACCGCCGAGCAGATCAAGCTGACCGTCGGCTCCGCGTTCGCGAGCAAGGAAGACGACGAGCACACCGAGATCCGCGGCCGGGACCTGGTCAGCGGCCTGCCGAAGACCGTCGTGATCTCCGCCGCGGAAGTACGCAAGGCCATCGAGGAACCGGTCAACGCGATCGTCGACGCGGTCAAGACCACGCTCGACAAGTGCCCGCCGGAGCTGTCCGGCGACATCATGGACCGCGGCATCGTGCTCGCCGGCGGCGGTGCGCTGCTGCGCGGCCTGGACGAGCGGCTGCGGCACGAGACGGGCATGCCGATCCACATCGCCGAGACCCCGCTGGACTGCGTGGCGCTCGGCGCCGGCAAGTGCGTCGAGGAGTTCGAGGCGCTGCAGCGCGTCCTCGACGCGGCACCCCGCAGATGACCCGCGGCCCGCGGGCCGCCGCCTCGCGAGGCCCGGCCGCCCGCGGCGCACGCACCCCAGCACAGTAGCTCCGACCGGCCGCTTGCCCCACCGGCGGCGGGTCCGATGAGGAAGGCACGGACTGGCGCCCGTGAGGGACACAAAGGAGAGCCGGCTGCTGCTGGTGCTGCTGGTGGTGATCGCGTTCGCGCTGATCACCGTGGACATCCGGGGTGGTGAGAACTCGCCGCTCGACCGGCCGCGGCAGGCCGCGGAATCCGTCTTCGGCCCGGTGGAGGACGCCGTCTCCGGAGTCGTCGACCCGGTCGGCAACGCGGTGGACGCGGTGCGCGACTCCGGCGGCCGCAGCAGCACCATCACCCGGCTGGAACGCGAGAACGCCGCGCTCAAGCAGAAGCTCGGCAGCAGCGACATCACCCGTAACCGGGCCCGGGAACTCGACGGGCTGCTCAGGACCGCCGGCGCCGGGCAGTACGCCATCAAGGGCGCGCAGGTCATCGCGATAGGAGCCGCGCAGGGCTTCTCCTGGACGGTCACCATCGACGCCGGCAGCCGCGACGGCATCACCCGCGACATGACCGTCATCAACGGCGACGGCCTGGTCGGCCGGGTCACCACGGTCGGCAGCAGCACCTCGACCGTGCTGCTCGCCAACGACCCGGACTTCACCGTGGGCACCCGGCTGGAGAGCTCCATGGAGCTGGGCTTCGCCAGCGGCGAGGGCGACCGCCCGATGCGCGTGCAGCTGCTCAACGGCAGGGCCGCCGTGCACAAGGGCGACCGGCTGGTGACCTTCGGCTCCGAGAAGGGCAAGCCCTTCGTGCCCGGCGTGCCGGTCGGCAAGGTCATCGGTGTCGACCCGTCCGGCGGCAACCTCACCAAGACCCTCCAGGTGCAGCCCTTCGTCGGCTTCACCAAGCTCGACGTCGTCGGCGTCGTCGTGGTCGGCCCCCGTACCGACCCGCGCGACAGCGTGCTGCCGCCCCGTCCGACGACCCCGCCGCCCCCCAAGCCCAAGGCGACGGGCACGCCCACCGCCCCGGCCTCCCCGGGCGGCGACCACGCCGACAGCGTGCTGCCGCCCGCGACCGTCACCACCACGCCGACCAGCAACGGCAGCAGGGACTGACCCATGCGTCTGAACCGGATCGTGCTCCCCACCGTGCTGGTCGTCGTGGCGATGGTCGTCCAGGTCAGCGTGCTGGCCCGGCTGCACCTGCCCGGTGCGGTGCCCGACCTGCTGCTGCTCACCGTGCTGGGCCTGGCCATCAGCTACGGCCACGTCGCCGGCTGCCTCATCGGCTTCTTCGCCGGGCTGCTCGCCGACCTCGCGCCGCCCGCCGACCACGCCGTGGGCCGCTACGCGCTCGTGCTGTGCGTCGTCGGCTACGCGGCGGGCCTGGCCAAGCCGGAGAGCGGCCGGCTGCGCACCGCCGCCGGGCCCATGCTCGTCGTCATCGGCGGCGCGGTCGCCACCACGCTGCTCTACGCGGGCGTCGGCAGCCTCGTCGGCGACACCGCCGGGGCCCACGTGGGCCTGTCCAAGCTCGTCCTCACCGCGACGATCTACGACCTGCTGCTCGCGCCCTTCGTGGTGCCGCTGGTCATGGCGATGGCGCGGCACTTCGACCACGACCCGATGTCCGAGGACGTCTCCGGGGGCTACGGCGGCGGCCGGGCCGGCCGGATCAGGACCGGTATCGCCGCTCCGCGCGGCGGGCTCTTCGGCAGGGTCGGCACGATGGCCAGGGGGGCCAGGCGATGAGCGGCAACATCCCGGAGACCGGGCGCACCACCCGGGTGACGATCCGGCTGGTCATCCTGCAGATCCTGGTGGTGTCGCTGCTGCTCACGCTCGGCGGGCGGCTGTGGTTCCTGCAGATCCGCAACGGCGAGCAGTACGACGAGAAGGCCGCCAGCAACCACATCCAGCAGGTCGTCACCTCCGCCGTGCGCGGCGCCATCCTGGACGACCGCGGGGTGCCGCTCGCCGACAACGAGACCAAGCTCGTGGTCTCCGCCAGCCGCACCGACCTGCTCAAGCAGGCCGACGACGGCACCGCCGTGCTCACCCGGCTCGCCGGGGTGCTGGACATGGCGCCGCAGGAGGTCATGGACAAGGTCCGGCTGTGCGACGCCAAGACGCCCAAGCCGTGCTGGAACGGCTCGCCCTACCAGCCCATCCCCATCACCGACTCGGCCACCACCCAGCAGGCCCTGCAGATCATGGAGCGGCGCGAGGACTTCCCCGGCATCACCGCCGAGCCCACCGCCGTACGCCGCTACGCCGGCCCCTTCAAGGCCAACGCGGCGCAGGTGCTCGGCTACCTCGGCCCGGTCACCGACGACGAGGTCAGCGCCTCGGAGAAGACCAAGACCCCGCTGCTGCGCTCCGACCAGATCGGCCGCTCCGGCCTGGAGAACGTCTACGACGACGAGCTGCGCGGCACCGCGGGCGTCACCCGCTACGAGGTGGACAACCTCGGCCGCGTCATCGGCAAGGCCGGCGACACGCCCGCCGAGCCCGGCAGCAACCTCGTGACCAGTATCGACGCCCGCGTCCAGGCGGTCACCGAGAAAGAGCTGAACGACGCGATGGTGGCCGCGCGCAAGACGTACGACAAGGTCACGCACAAGAACTACAAGGCCGACTCCGGCGCCGCGGTCGTCATGGACAACCGCACCGGGCGCATCATCGCGATGGCGAGCCTGCCGACGTACGACCCCAACGAGTGGGTCGGCGGCATCTCCGTGAAGGCCTACAACCAGCTGATCGACAAGAAGTCCGACTACCCGCTGCTGAACCGGGCCATCCAGGGCCAGTCGGCGCCGGGCTCGACCTTCAAGGTCATCTCCACCAGTGCCGCCATCAACGCCGGCTACGCGGCGGACGGCAACTACCCCTGCACCTCGTCGATGACCGTGGGCGGCACGACGTTCAAGAACTTCGAGAACGAGAGCTTCGGGGACATCTCGCTGGGCCGCGCCCTGGAGGTCTCCTGCGACACCGTCTTCTACGGCATCGCCTACCAGGAGTGGCTGAAGGACGGCGGCCTGAACGCCAAGCACCCCAAGGACTGGTTCTTCAAGACCGCCCACCAGTTCGGCCTGGGCGCCAAGACCGGTGTCGACCTGCCCGGCGAGGTCACCGGGCGGGTCCCGGACCGGCAGTGGGCCTCGGAGTACAACGACGAGATGCACAACTACTGGTGCCGTACCGCCGCGAAGCACAAGAACGACAAGCAGAAGAGCCTGGACGTCCAGAACTCCATCGAGAAGTGCGCCGACCACAACGTGATCCGCGCCGGTGACTCCATCAACTACTCCATCGGCCAGGGCGACACGCTCGTCACGCCGGTGCAGATGGCCCGGATCTACGCGGCCCTCGCCAACGGCGGCACCCTCTACCAGCCGACCATCGGCAAGGCGGTCGTCAGCGCGGACGGCAGGACGGTCACGCCGATCAAGCCCAAGGTCGCCGGCAAGCTCCCGGACACCAAGGCCACGCTGAAGTACATCGACAAGGCGCTGGCCGGCGTGGTCACCGAGGGCACCGCCGACTGGAAGTTCGGCGGCTGGCCGCAGGACAAGATCCCGCTGCACGCCAAGACCGGTACGGCGGAGGTCTCCGGCAAGCAGACCACGTCCTGGTTCGACACCTACACCAAGGACTACACGATCGTCATGACGATCTCCCAGGGCGGCACCGGCTCCGGCGCCTCCGGCGAGGCCGTCCGCCGCATCTACGAGGCGATGTACGGCATCACCAAGGACAGCGCCCAGATCGACCCGAAGAAGGGCATCATGCCCAAGCCGGTGACGGCGCTCCCGAAGATCTCCGAGGACGGCGTCGTGACGCAGGCCTCGTACACCGTGCCCGCCGCCGACGAGCTGTACGTCCCCGCCGACGGCCCGGCCACCGCGGGCGGCGCCGCCCCCGTGGTCGCCGCGCTCGGCCCCGGCCGCCCGGAGAAGCTGCTGCTCGGCAGGCGGTACTCGTCATGACCGCCTCCGGCTACGCGAGCGTCCCGCGCTACACCCCCCAGAAGTCCACCCTCGGGAAGATCTTCGCGCGCGACTCGGTCTTCCGCCGGATGGACTGGGTGCTGCTCATCGCGGCGCTGCTGCTCACCGGCATCGGCACGCTGCTCGTCTACTCCGCGACCCGCGGCCGCACCAACCTCACGCACGGCGACCAGTACTACTTCCTGATCCGGCATCTGATGAACGCCGGTATCGGCGCCGCCCTCGGCGTCGGCACCGTCGTCATCGGCCACCGCCGGATGCGGGACGTCGTGCCGTTCTACTACGGCCTCGCGATCCTCGGCATCCTCGCGGTGCTCAGCCCGCTGGGCTCCACCGTCAACGGCGCGCACTCCTGGATCGTCGTCGGCGGCGGCTTCTCGCTCCAGCCCTCGGAGTTCGTCAAGGTCGCGATCATCGTCGGGATGGCGGTCGTGCTGTCCGCCCGGGTCGACGCGGGCGACCGCGAGCACCCCGACCACCGCACCGTCATGCAGGCCCTCGGCCTGGCCCTGCTGCCCATCCTGATCATCCTGATGATGCCGGACCTCGGCTCCGTCATGGTGCTCGGCGCGATCGTGCTGGGTGTGCTGCTCGCCTCCGGCGCGTCCAACCGCTGGGTCTTCGGCCTCATCGCCTCCGGCATCCTCGGCGCCGTCCTGGTGTGGCAGCTCGGCATCCTCGACAAGTACCAGATCGACCGTTTCGCGGCCTTCGCCAACCCCGCCCTCGACCCCTCCGGTGTCGGCTACAACACCAGCCAGGCCCGTATCGCCATCGGCTCGGGCGGCCTGCTGGGCAAGGGCCTCTTCCACGGCGGCCAGACCAGCGGGCAGTTCGTCCCCGAGCAGCAGACGGACTTCGTCTTCTCCGTCGCCGGCGAGGAGCTGGGCTTCGTCGGCGCGGCCTTCATCATCGCCCTGATCGGCCTCATCCTGTGGCGCGCCTGCGCGATCGCCCGCGGCGCGACCGACCTCTACGGCACGATCGTCGCCGCCGGGGTGGTGACCTGGTTCGCCTTCCAGTCCTTCGAGAACATCGGCATGACGCTGGGCATCATGCCGGTCACCGGCATCCCCTTGCCCTTCGTGTCGTACGGGGGGTCCTCGATGTTCGCGAACTGCATCGCCATAGGGCTGCTCCAGTCCGTGAAGATGCAGCGGCCGATGTCGGCGTAGGGCGCCCTCCCGGGCGCCCCGCGGCGGCCCGGGGGAGCGCGCGGCCCGGGAGGTGCGGGCGGACGGGTAGTCTTGAGGGTCACCCGTCCCCATGGGGGTGCGCCGCCGCCCCGGGACCGTCGCCCACCGTCAGCTGATGAAAGTCGCCGAGATGCCTGTCGAGTCGGTCTTCCCGCGCTTGGAAGCACTTCTCCCGCACGTCCAGAAGCCGATCCAGTACGTGGGCGGTGAGCTGAACTCCACCGTCAAGGACTGGGACGCCGCCGACGTCCGGTGGGCGCTCATGTACCCGGACGCGTACGAGGTGGGGCTGCCCAACCAGGGCGTCATGATCCTCTACGAGGTGCTCAACGAGCGCGAGGGCGTCCTCGCGGAGCGCACGTACAGCGTGTGGCCGGACCTGGAAGCGCTCATGCGCGAGCACGGGGTGCCGCAGTTCACCGTGGACGCGCACCGGCCCGTGCGGGCCTTCGACGTCTTCGGGCTGAGCTTCTCCACCGAGCTGGGCTACACCAACATGCTCGCCGCGCTCGATCTCGCGGGCATCCCGCTGAACGCCGCGGACCGCACGGTGGACGACCCGATCGTCCTGGCCGGCGGGCACGCCGCCTTCAACCCCGAGCCCATCGCCGACTTCGTCGACGCGGCCGTGATCGGCGACGGCGAGCAGGCCGTGCTGGAGATCACCGAGGTCGTCCGCGCCTGGAAGGCCGAGGGCCGCCCGGGCGGGCGCGACGAGCTGCTGCTGCGGCTGGCGAAGACCGGCGGGGTCTACGTGCCGCGCTTCTACGACGTCGAGTACCTGGCCGACGGCCGTATCGCCCGGGTCGTGCCGAACCGCAGCGGCGTGCCGTGGCGGGTGTCCAAGCACACCGTGATGGACCTCGACGAGTGGCCGTACCCCAAGCAGCCGCTGGTACCGCTCGCCGAGACCGTGCACGAGCGGATGTCGGTGGAGATCTTCCGCGGCTGCACGCGCGGCTGCCGCTTCTGCCAGGCCGGCATGATCACCCGCCCGGTGCGCGAGCGCTCCATCACCGGCATCGGCGAGATGGTCGAGGCGGGCCTGAAGGCGACCGGCTTCGAGGAGGTCGGCCTGCTGTCGCTGTCCTCCGCCGACCACAGCGAGATCGCCGAGATCGCCAAGGGCCTCGCCGACCGCTACGAGGACGACAAGATCGGCCTGTCCCTGCCGTCCACCCGGGTCGACGCCTTCAACATCGACCTGGCCGACGAGCTGACGCGCAACGGCCGCCGCTCCGGCCTGACCTTCGCCCCCGAGGGCGGCTCGGAGCGCATCCGCAAGGTCATCAACAAGATGGTCTCCGAAGAGGACCTGATCCGTACGGTCGCGACCGCGTACGGCAACGGCTGGCGGCAGGTGAAGCTGTACTTCATGTGCGGCCTGCCCACCGAGACCGACGAGGACGTGCTGCAGATCGCCGAGATGGCCAAGCGCGTCATCCAGAAGGGCCGCGAGGTCACCGGGCAGAACGACATCCGCTGCACCGTCTCCATCGGCGGCTTCGTGCCCAAGCCGCACACCCCCTTCCAGTGGGCGCCGCAGCTCGGCGTCGAGGAGACCGACGCGCGCCTGGAGAAGCTGCGCGACGCGATCCGCGGCGACAGGAAGTACGGCCGCAACATCGGCTTCCGCTACCACGACGGCAAGCCCGGCATCGTCGAGGGCCTCCTGTCCCGCGGCGACCGCCGCGTCGGCGCCGTGATCCGCGCGGTCTACGAGGACGGCGGCCGCTTCGACGGCTGGCGCGAGCACTTCTCCTACGACCGCTGGATGCGCGCCTGCGACGCCGTCCTGCCCGCCGCCGGCGTGGACCTCCCCTGGTACACCACCCGCGAGCGCACCGCCGAGGAGGTCCTGCCCTGGGACCACCTCGACTCCGGCCTCGACAAGGACTGGCTGTGGGAGGACTGGCAGGACGCCCTCGACGAGACCGAGGTCGAGGACTGCCGCTGGACCCCGTGCTTCGACTGCGGTGTGTGCCCCCAGATGGACACCCACATCCAGATCGGCCCGACCGGCAAGAAGCTCCTGCCGCTCACGGTGGTCGACGCGGCCGGTTCCTGACCGCCCGGCGCCCCGCGCCCCGGCCGCCCCGAGTGGCGGGCGGGGGCGGGGCGGGCATCCTGGGTGGGAGGGGGATGCCGCGACGGGAGGAATCCGGTCATGAAGCTGCGCCAGCTCCCGCCCCGGGCGGCCACCGGGGCGTTCGTCCTGCATTCGGGACTGCAGAAGTGGAAGGGCGACGAGGCCACCGCCGAGATGCTCCACGGGATGGCCTGCGGGGCCTACCCGGTGTTCCGCAAGCTCAGCGCGCAGCAGTTCCTGCGGGTGCTGTCGTGCGCGGAGATCACCACCGGCTCGCTGCTGCTCGCGCCCTTCGTCCCGGCGGCCGTCGCCGGGGCCTTCCTCACCGGGTTCTCGGGCGCGCTCCTCGGCCTCTACGCGCGCACGCCCGGCATGCACGAGCCCGGCAGCGTCTGGCCGACGCAGAACGGCATCGCGCTGGCGAAGGACTCCTGGATGTTCGGCGTCGGCCTCGGCCTGATCGCCGACGACGTCACGTCCTGCGGCTGCGGCCACCGGTGCCGCTGCCACCGGTGAACCGGCGCCGGCGGGTGCGGCCCGCGGCCCCGGCCGCCGGCCCCCGGCCGGTTCGCCCCGTCACGAGGCGAGCGCGGCCATCAGGGTGCGCATCGTCGGGACGAGGTCACCGCGCAGCGGGCTCGTGTCGATGACGCCCGGACGGGTGGCGGACCCGTCCGCATTGACGGGCTGCCTGCCGTGCGCGGTGTCCCACACGTTGACGCCGGTCAGCGTCAGCGTGAAGACCGCTCCGCCGTGCCGTACCGCGAGGGACTGGCGGAACTGCGAGCCGACGAGGTTCGCCCGGTCGCCGAGGCCGCGCGGGTGGCTCGTCTTCTCGGGCACGTCGACGACGAGGAACAGGGCGCCGGGGATGTGCGGGCGCCCTCCCACGGCCTCGCCGGAGGCGTCGAACTCCGCGCTGGGGTCGGTCTTCCTGTGCAGGTCCACGGTCACGGCGACGGTGTAGGTGGACGTCCAGCCGTCGCCGTCGTCCGCCGTGTCCGCCGTCAGCTCGCACTCGACGTGGTCCAGCGCCGGACTGCGGGCGACCATCGGCACCTGCTGGCCGAAGGCCTGGGTGCCGAGGTGGTCGGTGAGCGGCCGCAGGTTCATGTACGTGCAGGGGTTGCCCCCGTCCACGTGGTAGCCGTGCAGGTCGGGCGCCGGGGTGCGGCCGTAGCCGGTGCCCCGGAGGGCACCCGCCCACACCGCGGAGGTCACCACGACCGCGCAGGCCGCCCACACCCAGGGGCGGTCCCTCAGCCGCAGGAGCAGCGGGCGCAGCCGGGCGGGCCGCGGCGGGCGGCCCGCGCCGCTGAGCACTTCCGCGCGGGGGTCCGTGCCGGGGACCGTGCCGGGTTCCGTGCCCGGTTCCGTGCCGGGTTCCGTGCCGGGGGAGGGGATCCTGCCCGGGAGCTGCTCCGCGAAGAGGCCCGGGCCGGGGGACACCGGGGCGCCCTCGTCGCCCTCCATCTCCGGCTCGCTGATCACGCCTCGTCCCCCCTCGCCGTCCTGCCCGCGCTCACCATAGGCGCCGCGGGCGGGACTCGGCGAGGGTGCCGGTTCAGCGGGCGGCCAGCACGAGCCGCGCACCCAGCGTGACGAAGGAGCCCGCGAAGACCCGCCGGGCCCACGTCAGGACCCGGGGCCGCGCCACGACCTGCTGCCGCACCGACGCGGCCAGCAGCCCGTAGGCGGCGAAGACCGCGAACGTCATCAGCATGAACACCCCGCTCAGCATCAGCATCCGGCGGGCCGGGTGCGGGTCGCCCTCGTGCACGAACTGGGGCAGGAAGGCGAAGAAGAAGAGCGTCAGCTTGGGGTTGAGGAGGTTGAGCAGCACGGCCGAGCCGACGACACGGGAGGAGGGCCGCGCGGGCGCGCCGCCCCCGGGGCTGTCCGCCTGGGGGACCACCAGCGCGTCCCGGTCCCGCAGCGTCGAGTACGCCATGACCAGCAACCACGCCACTCCCGCGTACGTCAGGACCCGGAAGGCGAGCGGACTGGCGTGCAGCAGTGCGGCGGCCCCCGTCACGGTGGCCAGCACGTGCGGCACGATCCCGAGCGTGCACCCGGCCGCCGCGACCACCCCCGCCCGCGGCCCGTGTGCGAGCGCGGCGGACAGCGTGTAGACGACACCCGTCCCGGGCGTCAGGCAGATGATCAGCGCGGTGAGGAGGAAGGCGGTACTCATGGCGACTCCGGGGAGTGGGGGCCGCGGCGCGGCCCGGTGGCATGGATCGGAGGGCTTCGGGATTCTGCGGGCGGTGGCCTGAGCCGGCTGCCGAGTGCGGGCTGCCGGGTGCGGGTGCCGGGTGGGCCTGCGCCGGGTGGGCGGTGGGGCTTGCGGAGGTGGCGGGCGGTGGCTCGCAGGAACAGCCTGCTGCCACAATGGCCCGGTGCCCAGGTCCAAAGAGCGGCCTTCCGACAGGTCCGTAACGTCCGCGGCCCCCGCGGCGGGAGCGGACTTCCTTCAGCTCGACATCGCCGCCGCCCCGCCCGGCGGGCGCGCCGCGTGGCTCGCCGCGGAGCTGCGCCGGGCGGTCTCGGACGGGCGCCTCCCGCTGGGCGCGCGGCTGCCCGCCACCCGCGCCCTCGCCGCCGACCTCGGCGTGTCCCGCGGTGTCGTCACCGAGGCGTACCGCCGTCTCGCGGAGGACGGTCACACCGCCGGCGACGGCCGCGCGGGCACGCGGGTGGTGGCGAAGCCGCTGGCCGCACGGCCGGCCGGGGACGGCGCCGGGCGGGCTGCGCCCGTGCCGGGGGCGGCCGGCGGAGGCGCCCGGCGTACGGCGGCGGATCCCGGGCGTACGGTCGCGGTCCGGCTCTTCGACGGGACGCCCGGGACCGACACCTTCGACCGGCTCCGTGCCGCGCCCGCGCGGATCGACCTCTCGCCCGGGGCGCCCGACCTCGCCGCCTTCCCCCGCGCGGAATGGCTGCGCGCCGAGCGGGCCGTCCTCGTCGACCTGCCCGCCGCCGACCTCGGCTACGGCGACCCGCGCGGCGCCCCCGCCCTGCGCCGGGAGGTCGCCGCCTGGCTCGCCCGGAACCGCGGCATCCCCGCCGAACCTGACGACGTCGTCATCGTCGGCGGCACCGCCCAGGCCCTCGGCCTCTTCGCCCAGCTCCTCGCCGCCGACGGCATCGGCACCCTCGCCTTCGAGGACCCCGGCTCCCTCGGGGTGCGCCAGCACCTCGTCCGCGCCGGGCTGCACACCCCGCCCGTCCCCGTCGACGCCGACGGCCTGCGCGTCGACGCGCTCCGTGCGAGTGGTGCCCCCGCCGTCCTGGTCACGCCCGCGCACCAGTTCCCCACCGGCGTCGTGCTCGGCGGCGGACGGCGCCGCGCCCTCATGGACTGGGCCGCGCGCGACGGCGGGCTCGTCGTCGAGGACGACTACGACGCCGAGCACCGCTACGACCGGCCGCCCGTCGCCGCGCTGCGCGCGCTGCTCGCCGACCACGTCTGCTACACGGGCAGCGTCTCCAAACTCCTCGCGCCCGCGCTGCGCATCGGCTGGGTGCTCGTGCCCGCACGGCACCACGGCACGCTCGTGGAGGCCAAGCGCTTCGCCGACCTCGGCACCCCGACGCTTCCGCAACTCGTCCTGGCCCACCTGATGCGGACCGGCGCGCTGGAGCGGCAGCTGCGGCTGCTGCGCCGCAG
Organism: Streptomyces sp. NPDC020983; assembly: GCF_044333485.1. NCBI lineage: Bacteria > Bacillati > Actinomycetota > Actinomycetes > Kitasatosporales > Streptomycetaceae > Streptomyces > Streptomyces sp. NPDC020983. The sequence continues at coordinate 321,247 of NZ_JBIRRA010000004.1, forward strand.
GCACCGGCAGCGCAGGGACGCGATGGTGGCGGCGATCGCGGAGGCGCTGCCCGGCGCGGTCGTCCGCGGGGCGGCCGCCGGGCTGCACGTCACCGTCACGCTGGAGGCGTACGGGGAGGTGTCCGACGCGGAGGTCGCCGCCGCCGCCCTCGGGCACGGGGTGAAGGTGCACCCCCTGTCCTGGCACCGCCAGTTGGCCGGGCCGCCGGGCCTCGTCCTCGGCTACGCGGCCCGCACGCCCGCGGACATCGCCACGGGCGTGGCCGTTCTGGGCCGGCTCCTCAACGGGTGAGGCGGCCGTCCCCCCGGGGGGGCGAACGCCGCGGGGGTGGCGGTGGTGCTGGGGCGTCCGTCCCGCGACGGGGGTGCGTGCGGTTCCCCGCGCCCCTGGGGCGTCCGCCGCGTGGCCGCACCACCCCGGCGGTCCCGGGGCGCGCCGCCAAGGGCGCGGGGCACCGCGCGCCCAGCCCGGCGGAGGCGGCCGGTCGCCGCACGTGCGCATCCGGTCAAGGCGTCCGCCCGGAGGGGCCGGGCCTGTTACGTTCAGGGAGTGGGGGAACAGGGGGAGTTGGGGCCGGCGCGGCCGCCCGCGGGTGAGGGGTGCCTGGTCGTCGCGATACGCGTGCCCGTACGCGTCGTGACGTTCGCCCTCGTGCTTCCCGTCCGGCTCGTGTGGGACGCCTTCGTCACGGTGGTGCGCGCGTGCAGGGAGGCCCTGCGGTGGGCGTGGCGCCGGGCCGTGCTGCCGGTGCTCCGGGCCGCGGGGTGGTGTGCCGCGGCGCTGTTCCGCTACACCGTGGTGGCGGTTGCCGTGGCGGTGTGGCGCTGGGTGGTCCTGCCGGCAGCCAGGGCGGCCGAGGCCGTCGTGGGCTTCCTGTGGCGTCGGGTGGTGCTGCCGTCGGGGCGGGCGCTGCGGGTGGTGGTGGGGTTCCTCGGGACGTATCTGCTGGTGCGGCCGGGCAGGTTTCTGTGGCGTCGGGTGACGCTGCCGTCGGGGCGGGCGCTGCGGGTGGTGCTGGGGTTCCTCGGGACGTATCTGCTGGTGCGGCCGGGCAGGTTTCTGTGGCGTCGGGTGACGCTGCCGTCGGGGCGGGCGCTGCGGGTGGTGCTGGGGTTCCTCGGAACGTATCTGCTGGTGCGGCCGGGCACGTTTCTGTGGCGCCGGGTGGTGGTGCCGGTCGCGCGGGCGGTGGGCCGGGTGCTGGAGCTGCTGTGGCGGGGCGTGGCGTTCGCGGCGCGGGCCACCGGCCGGGCGATGGAGCTGCTGTGGCGGGGGGCGGCGTGCGTGGCGCGGGCCACCGGGCGGGCGCTGCGCGCGGTGCGGCGTGGGGTGGCGCGCGGGGTGGGGTGGCTCTTCACGTGGGGGGTGCGGCGGCCGGGCGGCGTGCTGTGGCGCCGGGTCGTGGGGCCGCTCGTGCGGGAGCTGTGGGCGGCGCTGTGCTTCGCGTGGCGCGGCACCGCGTTCGTGTCGCGGGCGGTGGGCCGGGCGCTGCTGTGGGCGGCACGGGTGCTGGTGGCGGCGCCGGTGGCGTGGGTGTGGAGCCGGACGGGCGCCCCGGCGCTGCGCGCGCTGCGTGCGGCGGGCCGGTGGTACCGCCGGGCGGTGTGGCGGCCGGTGGCGGACGCGGTGGCCGAGGCCCGCAGGACCGTACGGCACGTGCTGCTCGGCGCGCGGGCGAAGGAGCCGGAGCGGCTGCCGCGGCGTCCCGGCCGCCGCTGACCGAGCGCGGCGGGGGTGGCCGGGAGTGCGGCGGCCCGGGCCGCAGGTGCGGTGGGCGGCGGCGTGGCGGGCCCGCGCGGCGTAACCTGGGGGAGAACATGTCCGCCGACTCCTCGTAGGGACTGAACGACACTGGGCAAGCGACAGCCCGAAGGCCCGCCGCCCGCGCCGACGGTGCAGCGCATCAGGTTGCGCTACACCAAGCGGGGCCGCCTCCGGTTCACCAGCCACCGTGACTTCCAGCGCGCCTTCGAGCGGGCCCTGCGCAGGGCCGAGGTGCCGATGGCGTACTCCGCGGGCTTCACCCCGCACCCCAAGGTGTCCTACGCCAACGCCGCACCCACCGGCGTCGGCAGCGAGGCGGAGTACCTGGAGATCGGCCTGGCCGAGTCCCGCGACCCGGAGAAGCTGAGGGTCCTGCTGGACGAGTCGCTGCCGCCCGGCCTCGACGTCGTCGAGGCCGTCGAGGCCCGCACGCCGGGCCTGGCCGAGCGCCTGGAGGCCTCGGTGTGGCAGCTCAGGCTGGACGGCGTGGAGCCCGCCGACGCCCGCCGGGCGGTCGCGGCCTTCCTCGCCGCGGACACCGTGGAAGTACAGCGCAGCACGAAGAACGGCATCCGCACCTTCGACTGCCGGGCCGCGGTCACGCGGTTCGAGGTCGTCGACGGTGACGGAACCGGCGAGGGCCCGGGCGCGCCGCACCCGGGTACCGATACACCGCAGGACCGCGCCTGTGCGATACTGCGGCTGGTTGTGCGGCATCTGACACCTGCCGTACGGCCCGACGACGTACTGTCCGGCCTTCAGGCGACGGCCGACCTCGCGCCGCCGGTCCCCGCAGCGGTGACCAGGCTGGCGCAGGGGCCGCTCGCCGAGGACACCGGCACGGTCACCGACCCGCTCGCGCCCGATCGCGACGCCGCGGCGGTGCCGGCCGGTACCGCGTAGCCGCGTCGTCACGCGCGTCGCCGACGCACCAGGGAGCCACCCGGGTCCGGCGCCGCTGACCACATGAGACTTTCGCCGGCCCCTACGGGCGGCCGGCGAGCGAGACAGCAAGCTCCCGTGCGGCGCCCGCGCCCCGGAGGGCGGCCACCGCGATCCAAGCGGCACGCCCCTTCCGATCTGGACGCGGCGCCCGGGAGCGCGACGGGAGCACTGCCCGAATGCCCGACCAGAACGAGACGAACGAGAACCAGGCCGCCGGGGACACGCCCGCGGAAGCGGCGCCGCCGCGCCGCCGCCGTGCCGCCTCCCGCCCCGCGGGACCGCCGGCCGCCGCCGAGAGCACCCCCGAGGCCGAGGCCCCGGCCCGGCGCCGTACGCGCAAGGCCGCGGCGGCCGCGCCCGAGACCCCCGAGACGGTGACCGCCCCCGGGACGGAGGCCCCCAAGCGCCGCCGTGCCACGCGCAAGGCGGAGAGCCCTGCTCCGGTGGAGGAGCAGCAGGCCGAGGCGCCTGCGGTGGAGGAGCCCGCCCCCGCGCGTACCCGCCGCCGTGCGACGCGCAAGGTGGAGAGCCCTGCTCCGGTGGAGGAGGCGCCCGCGGTGGAGGCCCCGGCGGCTGAGGCTCCCGTGGAGGAGGCCCCGACGCGCCGCCGTGCGACGCGCAAGGCGGAGAGCCCCGCTCCGGTGGAGGAGCAGCAGGCCGAGGCGCCTGCGGGGGAGGAGCCGGCCCCCGCGCGTACCCGCCGCCGTGCGACGCGCAAGGCGGAGAGCCCCGCTCCGGTGGAGGAGCAGCAGGCCGAGGCGCCTGCGGGGGAGGAGCCCGCCCCCGCCCGTACCCGCCGCCGTGCGACGCGCAAGGTGGAGAGCCCTGCTCCGGTGGAGGAGGCGCCCGCGGTGGAGGCCCCGGCGGCTGAGGCCCCCGTGGAGGAGGCCCCGACGCGCCGCCGTGCCACGCGCAAGGCGGAGAGCCCTGCTCCGGTGGAGGAGCAGCAGGCCGAGGCGCCTGCGGTGGAGGAGCCCGCCCCCGCCCGTACCCGCCGCCGCGCCACCCGCGCGGTGTCCGCCCCCGCCGCGGAAGCCGCGCCCGCACCCGCCCCCGAGGCCGCGCCCGCCGCACCCGCGCCCGCGGAGAGGTCGCGGCGGACACGGAAGAAGGCCGCCCCCGCCGCCACCTTCTCCGCCGGGGACACGTCCCGGCGCCTGAAGCCCGGCGCGCTGGCCCCCCGCGAGGACGAGCCGGCCCCCGCTGCCGCCGCCCCGGCCCCCGAGACCGTGAACGAGTACACCGGCCGGGCGCTGCGGGACGGCGACGGCTGGGCCGTCGAGGTCGACGACGCCTACGAGATCCGCGGCTACGGCGACACGCCCGCCGAGGCCGCCGCGATGGCGGTCACCGCGATCGCCGACGCCTTCGGCGTCCCGGCCGAGCAGGTCGTGCTCGACGTGCGCACCGAGGAAGTGCCGCTCGGCCGCGGCCGCCGCCGTGCCGCGCAGCCGCCGACCGTGGTCTTCCAGCCCCCGGTCTTCGTCGCCCCCACCGCCGCCGCGCCCGCCGAGAAGGCGGAGGAGGCGGAGGAGCCGGCGGCCGAGGAGTACGAGGGCGGCGGGTCGCGCCGCCGCCGGCGCCGCCGTGGCGGTGCCGCGGTGGAGGAGGCCGCCCCCGGGACAGCCGAGGTCGCCGAGGTCCCCGAGATCACCGAGCCCGCAGAGCCGGAGGACGCCGACGCAGACGCGGAGGACGCCGAGGGCGAGGGCGACGGCGAGGGCCGTCACACGTCCCGGCGCCGCCGCCGCGGTGGCCGCCGCCGCCGTCGCGGTGAGGCCGCCGACCACGCCGAGGACGGCTCCGACGAGGAGGACGACGAGCACGAGGCCGACGAAGCCGACGAGGCCGAGGACGCCGACGAGCACGAGGACGGACACCCGCAGGGCGTCTCCGGCGGGAGCAGCAGCAGCCGTCGCCGCCGTCGCCGCCGCCGTCGCAGCGGTGAAGCGGGCGGGGACGACACGCACGCGGGCGACTCCGACGACCCGGAGCGCACCGTCGTCAAGGTCCGCGAGCCGCGCCAGGCCCAGGAGCCGGCCGGGACGGGCGCCGACCAGGTGCAGTCCATCAAGGGCTCGACCCGCCTGGAGGCGAAGAAGCAGCGCCGCCGGGAGGGCCGCGAGCAGGGCCGCCGCCGGGTGCCGATCATCACCGAGGCGGAGTTCCTGGCGCGCCGCGAGGCCGTCGAGCGCGTCATGGTGGTGCGGCAGAACGGCGAGCGCACCCAGATCGGTGTGCTGGAGGACGGTGTCCTCGTCGAGCACTACGTCAACAAGGAGCAGGCCACCTCGTACGTCGGCAACGTCTACCTGGGCAAGGTGCAGAACGTCCTGCCGTCGATGGAGGCCGCCTTCGTCGACATCGGCAAGGGCCGCAACGCCGTGCTCTACGCGGGCGAGGTCAACTTCGAGGCGCTCGGCCTGTCCGGCGGCCCGCGCCGGATCGAGTCCGCGCTGAAGTCCGGCCAGCCGGTGCTGGTGCAGGTCACCAAGGACCCGATCGGCCACAAGGGTGCCCGCCTCACCAGCCAGGTCAGCCTGCCCGGCCGCTACCTGGTCTACGTGCCCGAGGGCTCGATGACCGGGATCAGCCGCAAGCTGCCCGACACCGAGCGGGCCCGCCTGAAGACCATCCTCAAGAAGATCGTCCCCGAGGACGCGGGCGTCATCGTGCGCACCGCCGCCGAGGGCGCGAGCGAGGACGAGCTGCGCCGTGACGTCGAGCGCCTCCAGGCGCAGTGGGAGGACATCCAGCGCAAGGCCAAGCAGGGCGGCGGCTCCAACGCGCCGACGCTGCTGTACGGCGAGCCCGACATGACCGTGCGGGTCGTCCGCGACATCTTCAACGAGGACTTCTCGAAGGTCATCGTCAGCGGTGACGACGCGTGGGCGACCGTCCACGACTACGTCGCCCACGTCGCGCCCGACCTCGTCGACCGGCTGTCGCGCTGGACGTCCGAGACGGACGTCTTCGCGACGTACCGCATCGACGAGCAGCTGCTCAAGGCGCTGGACCGCAAGGTGTGGCTGCCGTCCGGCGGTTCGCTCGTCATCGACAAGACCGAGGCGATGGTCGTCGTCGACGTCAACACCGGGAAGTTCACCGGGCAGGGCGGCAACCTGGAGGAGACCGTCACCCGCAACAACCTGGAGGCGGCCGAGGAGATCGTCCGGCAGCTGCGGCTGCGGGACCTCGGCGGCATCGTCGTCATCGACTTCATCGACATGGTCCTGGAGTCCAACCGCGACCTGGTCATGCGGCGCCTGCTGGAATGCCTCGGGCGGGACCGCACCAAGCACCAGGTGGCCGAGGTCACCTCGCTGGGCCTGGTGCAGATGACCCGCAAGCGGGTCGGGCAGGGGCTGCTGGAGTCCTTCTCCGAGACCTGTGTCCACTGCAACGGCCGCGGCGTCATCGTCCACATGGACCAGGCGACGACCGTGGGCGGCGGCGGCAAGCGCAAGCGGCGCGGCGGGAAGTCCGGCGCGGACGTCCCGGTCCACGAGCACGTCCACGAGACCGAGGCCGCCGAGGCCGTCGAGATCGAGGTCGAGGAGATTCCGGAGCTGGAGCCCATCGAGGTCGGCGAGTCCGACCTCGTGCCGGCCGTCGGCGACCCGGAGGAGGAGTGGTTCGGCACCGCGGCGGAGGCCGAGGCCGCGGCCTCGCAGTCCCGCGGCCGCACCCGGCGCCGGGGCGCCCGCAAGGCCACCGCGCCCGCCGGTGCGCCCGCGGCGGTGTCCGGTACGCAGGAGGAGCCGGCGGTCGTCGTCGTGCCGGTGAGCGAGCCGGACGTCGAGCCGGCCGCCGCGCTGCCCGAGCCCGAGGTCTCGACGGAGCCGCCGGCCCGTACGCGGCGCCGGGCGACCCGCAAGGCGACGGCCCCGGCCGGCGCGCCGGCGGCGGCGGAGGAGGCGGCCGTCGTGGTCGTCGCCGAGGCCCCCGCCCCCGCGGCGGCGCTGCCCGAGCCCGAGGTCTCGACGGAGCCGCCGGCCCGTACGCGGCGCCGGGCGACCCGCAAGGTGACCGCCCCGGCGGGTTCGCCGGCGGCGGCGGAGGAGGCGGCCGTGGTCGTCGTCCCCGCGGCTGCCGCCCCCGAGGCAGCGCCGGAGGCTCCCGAGGAGGCTCCGGCCGGGGTCCCCGCCGCGGAGGCGCCCGCCGCCGAGGCGGAGCCGAAGAAGCGGACGCGCAAGGCCCCGGCGAAGAAGGCCGCCGCCAAGAAGACGGCCACGAAGAAGACCGCGGCCAAGAAGACGACGACGAAGAAGGCCGCCGCCAAGAAGACGGCGACCCCCGCGGAGTAACCCCGCGCGGGGTGGTGCCCCTCAGGGGCGCGGGGAACCGCGCGGCGAGCCCCCACCGGGGCACGGGTCGTCACCGGCCCGAAGGGCGGGTCCGTACCGGACCGCCGCCCGGTGGGCGGCCGTTCGCGCGGCTCCCCGCGCCGCGGGGTACCCCGCGGCCGCGTCCGCGCCCCGGGGGCCACCCCGCGGCGCGGCCGCGGCCCTTCCGCGGAGGAGGCGGCGATTTGACCGCCGGTCGAGGCGATACGTAAGGTTGAGCCTCGGCGCATCGCGCCCTTCTCCTGAGCAGATTCCTTCCGGCGGCAGCCGGGAGAGGCCTCCCGTCGAGCAGAGTGGGACGGCTGGCGTCAGGGGTTTCGCATCGAGCAGAGAGTGAGTTCCGCGTGTACGCGATCGTGCGTAGCGGTGGCCGCCAGCACAAGGTGGCCGTCGGCGACATCGTCGAGGTCGACAAGATTCCCACCGGCAAGGTCGGCGACGCCGTCGAGCTTTCGACGCTGCTCGTGGTGGACGGCGAGGCCGTCACCAGCGACCCGTGGGTGCTCGCCGGCATCAAGGTCCAGGCCGAGATCGTCGACCACCACAAGGGCCAGAAGATCGACATCCTGCGCTACAAGAACAAGACCGGTTACCGGCGCCGTCAGGGTCACCGCCAGCAGTACACGGCGCTGAAGATCACTGGCATCCCCGCCGCGGCCGCGAAGTAAGGGACTGAGGAGAGATGGCACACAAGAAGGGCGCATCGTCCACCCGGAACGGTCGCGACTCCAACGCTCAGCGGCTCGGCGTCAAGCGCTTCGGCGGCCAGGTCGTCAACGCCGGTGAGATCATCGTCCGCCAGCGCGGCACGCACTTCCACCCCGGTGCGGGCGTGGGCATCGGCAAGGACGACACGCTGTTCGCGCTGTCGGCCGGTGCGGTCGAGTTCGGCACGAAGCGGGGCCGCCGCGTCGTGAACATCGTTCCGGCTGCCTGAGCGGCACACCGAGAACCTTCCGAGGGCGGACCTGCTTCCCGGCAGACGGGAAGCGGGGCCGCCCTCGGCGCGTTATGACAGCGCCGAGGGGCGCACCCGTACGTATCTGGAGGAAACGCCATGACCACCTTCGTGGACCGCGTCGAGCTGCATGTCGCCGCGGGTAACGGGGGCCACGGCTGCGCCTCCGTGCACCGGGAGAAGTTCAAGCCGCTGGGCGGCCCCGACGGCGGCAACGGCGGACGCGGCGGCGACGTCGTCCTGGTGGTCGACCAGGACGTCACGACGCTGCTGGACTACCACCACAGCCCGCACCGCAAGGCCACCAACGGCAAGCCCGGCGAGGGCGGCAACCGCTCCGGCAAGGACGGCCAGGACCTCGTGCTGCCGGTGCCGGACGGCACGGTCGTGCTGGACACCGAGGGCAACGTGCTGGCCGACCTGGTCGGGCAGGGCACGTCGTTCGTGGCCGGGCAGGGCGGCCGCGGCGGCCTGGGCAACGCGGCGCTGGCCTCGGCCCGCCGCAAGGCACCGGGCTTCGCGCTGCTGGGCGAGCCGGGTGTCGCGCGCGACATCGTGCTGGAGCTGAAGACCGTCGCGGACGTGGCGCTCGTCGGCTACCCGAGCGCGGGCAAGTCGTCGCTGATCTCGGTACTGTCCGCGGCCAAGCCGAAGATCGCCGACTACCCCTTCACCACGCTGGTGCCGAATCTGGGCGTGGTGACCGCGGGCGACACCGTCTACACCGTCGCCGACGTCCCCGGGCTGATCCCCGGCGCGAGCGAGGGGCGCGGGCTGGGCCTGGAGTTCCTGCGGCACGTCGAGCGCTGCTCGGTGCTGGTGCACGTGCTGGACACCGCGACGCTGGAGTCCGACCGCGACCCGGTCTCCGACCTCGACGTGATCGAGGCGGAGCTGCGGGCGTACGGCGGCGGCCTGGAGGACCGGCCGCGGATCGTGGTCCTCAACAAGATCGACGTGCCGGACGGCCGCGAGCTGGCGTCGATGGTCCGGCCGGACCTGGAGGCGCGCGGCTACCGGGTCTTCGAGGTCTCCGCGGTGGCGCACGAGGGGCTGCGCGAGCTGTCGTTCGCCCTCGCGCAGATCGTCGCCGAGACGCGCGCGGCGCGCCCGGTGCAGGAGTCCACGCGGGTCGTCATCCGCCCGCAGGCCGTCGACGACAGCGGCTTCACGGTGACGGCGGAGGACGGCCTCTTCCGGGTGCGCGGCGAGAAGCCGGAGCGCTGGGTGCGGCAGACGGACTTCAGCAACGACGAGGCCGTCGGCTACCTCGCCGACCGGCTCAACCGGCTGGGCGTCGAGGACGAGCTGCGCAAAGCGGGCGCCAAGGCGGGCGACGGCGTGGCGATCGGCCCGGACGAGGACGCGGTCGTCTTCGACTGGGAGCCCACGATGGCCGCCGGCGCCGAGATGCTCGGCCGTCGCGGCGAGGACCACCGCTTCGACGCGCCCCGCGCGGCCGCGCAGCGGCGCAAGGACAAGCAGGCCGCCCACGACGAGGCCGAGGACGAGTACCGGGACTTCGACCCGTTCGCCTGAGCCCGGGCGGCCCCGGCGGCCCCGGCGTCAGACGGCGGTCGTCGCCGGCTCCTCCCCGGCGGTGCCCGCGGTGTTCCCGGCGTCCCCGGCGGTCCCGCCGGGGACGTCCCGCGTGAGGATCCGCCGGGACAGCACGTAGGTGAACGGGATCGCGGCGGCCGCCGCGACCAGCGGCGCGACCTTGTCGTTCATGCCCACCCACTCGACGAAGACGTAGACCCCGATGCTGGTCACCACGTAGTTGGTGACGTTGGTCAGCGGGAAGAGGAAGAACTTCCGCCACGTCGGCCGGGTGCGGTAGGTGAAGTACGTGTTGAGGAAGAACGAGCCGATCATGCTCAGCACGAAGGCCGCCGAATACGCCGCGAAATAGGGCATCAGCGGGTGCAGGGCCAGGTAGAAGCCGTAGAACGTGGCGGTGTTCACAGCGCCGACGAGGGCGAACCGGACTATCTGGAGGAGTTGCGGAGTGAGCTTGGGCACGCCCGAACCTAACCGATCCCCAGCGGCCCGGAGCGCTCCGCGGGCTCGGGCACTTCCGCCCCCGCCCGCCGCTCCGGGCGCAGCTCGCCGTACGGCGCCCCCGCCTGGTCGCCGACCCGGAAGGCGCGCGGCGCGTTGGTTTCCTTGACCAGGAAGTGCGGGCGGCGCTTGGTCTCGTAGTAGATGCGGCCGATGTATTCGCCTATCAGCCCCAGCATGATCATCTGGAGTCCGCCCAGGCCCGTGATCGCGACGAGCAGGGTGACGTATCCCGGCGCGGTCGGGCCCTGGACGATGGCCTGCACGGTGATGACCGCCGCGTAGACGGCGGCGAGGGCCGCGAGGCCGAGGCCGGTGTAGATGGCGATCCGCAGCGGGCGGTTGTTGAACGAGATCAGCCCGTCCATGCCGTAGTTGATGAGCGACCCGAAGCGCCACTTCGTCTCGCCGGCCTCGCGTGCGGCGTTGCGGTAGTCGAAGGTGACGGTGTCGAAGCCGATCCAGGAGAACAGCCCCTTGGAGAAGCGGTTGTACTCCGGCATCGACAGCAGCGCGTCCACCGCGGGGCGCGACAGCAGCCGGAAGTCGCCGACGCCGTCGGTCAGCTCGACGTCCACCCACGAGTTGATCATCCGGTAGTAGAGCCGGCTGACGGCGGAGCGCAGCTTCCTGTCGCCCTCGCGCGTGCGGCGGGCGATGACCTGGTCGTGGCCGAGGTGGTGGAGCTCCAGCATGCGGCCGATCAGCTCCGGCGGGTGCTGGAGGTCGGCGTCCATGACGACGACCGCGTCGCCGGTGGCCTCCCGCAGGCCGGCGAGCATGCCGGCCTCCTTGCCGAAGTTGCGGCTGAAGGACACGTAGCGCGTGCTGTCCGGGTTGTTCTTGGCCAGGGCGCGCAGCCGGTCGAGCGTTCCGTCCTTGCTGCCGTCGTCGACGTAGCACAGCTCGTAGCCGACGTCCAAGGTGTCCAGCGTCTCGCGGATCCGCTGGTCGAAGACGTCGATCACGGCCTCTTCGTTGTAGCAGGGGACAACGATCGATAGTCGCATGGGGATCACTTTCGGCGCCGCATGTGGGTGTGGGGGAGTGGCGGCGGTGCCCGCACCATACCCCGTTCGGTCAGCTTAGCCTCCCGCATTCATGTGTTGCGCCGCCCGTCTGTGAATGCAAAGACAAAGTGAACCGAGGAATAACGAGGTACTGCCGGGGGGATACTCCGCTGTGGAGTACGTTCGGCGGCGCCCCCGGCGGTACGGGCCCGATGCAGGTACGGCGTGGTGCGGGTGCGGTGCGGGCGGGCGGGGCTGCGGCGGCGAATTCACCGGTGCGCGGCCGCCGGGCCGCCGTGTTCCGGCCGTGAATGAGCGGAAATCCGGCCGGAGCCGCCCGGGAAGAAGCCCCGCGGGATTATTCAGGACGGTGTCTTCAATCGGACGCCGGGAGTTCACCGGAGTGATCACGCGGGAAATCGGCGGATGCCGTGCGTGATCCACTGTGCGGCTCCGTGCGGGTAAGCGCGCGGCCGGTGCGGAATGCCGCGCCGCCGGGCCGCCCGGGGCGGTGTGATCCCGCACGTCGGGCCGCCGGAGCGGCTGAGTACCCCTGGTACTGTGAGGGCGCCAGAGCACCCGCCCGCCGTGCTGCCCTGCCGTTGTGCCGGTACGACCATCGCGGCAGCGGGGATCTGGAACCGAACGGTCGGTTGCCCTGTGCGGCGCCCGGCCGTGAGGACAGCCGAGCGGCCCACGGGACCGGCCGCCGGACAGACATCCACACCTCGGGTACGGCCTCCGGCGAGGCGTCCGCACCCGCCTTACGCAAAGTGCGGAAAGGGAGGGAACCATGTCAGGCGCTGAGCCGGCATTCGTACCCGCCGCTCGACCCGTCATCGGTGACGACGAGATCGACGCCGCCGTGCGCGTGCTGCGCAGCGGCAGCGTGGTGCAGGGCCCCGAAGTGGCCGCCTTCGAGCAGGAGTTCTCCGCGCTCGTCGCCGACCGGCACTGCGTGGCCGTGAACTCCGGCACCTCCGCCCTGCACCTGGCGCTGCTGGCGCTGGGCATAGGCAGCGGCGACGAGGTGATCGTGCCGTCGTTCTCCTTCGCCGCCACCGCGAACGCCGTCCGCCTGGTGGGCGCAGAGCCCGTCTTCGTCGACATCGACCCGGACAGCTTCTGCGTCGACCCCGCCGCCGTCGAGGCCGCGGTCACCGCGCGCACCGCCGCGATCATGCCCGTGCACCTCTACGGGCACCCCGCCGCGATGGACGAGATCGTGGCCATCGCCGCCAAGCACGGCCTCGCGGTCGTCGAGGACGCCGCCCAGGCCCACGACGCCGCCCTGAACGGCACCCCCGTCGGCGCCTTCGGCGCCGCGGCCTGCTTCAGCTTCTACCCGACCAAGAACATGCACGCCCTGGAGGGCGGCATGGTCAGCACCCCGGACGCGGAGACCGCCCGCACCCTGCGGCTGCTGCGCAACCAGGGCATGGAGCAGCGCTACGCCAACGAGATCGTCGGCGCCAACATGCGGCTGACCGACGTCGCCGCCGCGATCGGCCGCGTCCAGCTCGGCAAGCTCGCCGCCTGGACCGAGCAGCGCCGCGCGAACGCCGCGTTCCTGGACGCGAACCTCACCGGGGTCGTCGTCCCGCCCGTCGCCGAGGGCGCCCGGCACGTCTACCACCAGTACACGATCCGGGTCGCCGACCGGGACGCCGCGCAGAAGGCGCTCGCCGAGCGCGGCATCGGCAGCGGCGTCTACTACCCGACGCCGATCCACCGGCTCAAGCCGTTCTGGGAGCCGGACCAGAAGATCAACCGCCAGTGGGACCTGCCGGAGACGGAGAAGGCCGCGGCGGAGGTGCTGTCGCTGCCCGTCCACCCGTCGCTGAGCCAGGACGACCTGGAGCGGATCGTCACCGCCGTCAACGCCCTGGGGGAGCAGCGATGAGCGAGTCCACCGGTCGGCGGCTGCGCGCCGGCCTCGTCGGCCTCGGCGCGATGGGCCGCAACCACGCCCGCGTCCTGGCCGGGCTCGACGGGGTCGACTTCGTCGGCGTCGTCGACCCGCTGGGCGACGTCAACGGTGCCGCGCACGGCGCCCCGGTCGTCGGTACGGTCGCCGAGCTGCTGGAGATCGGCGTCGACTACGCGGTCGTGGCCTGCCCGACCGCGCTGCACGAGGAGGTCGGCCTGGCGCTGGCCGAGGCCGGTGCGGGCGCCCTCGTCGAGAAGCCGCTGGCGCACACCGTCAAGGCCGCCGAGCGGCTCGTCGAGGCCTTCGAGACGCGCGGCCTGGTGGCCGGCGTCGGCCACATCGAGCGCTTCAACCCCGCGCTGCAGAGCCTGCGGGCGCGGCTCGCGTCCGGTGAGCTGGGCGACGTCTACCAGGTGGTCACCCGCCGCCAGGGCCCCTTCCCGCACCGCATAGCCGATGTCGGCGTGGTCAAGGACCTCGCGACCCACGACATCGACCTGACCTCCTGGGTCACCGGCAGCGACTACACCTCGGTGTCCGCCCGGACGGTCTCCAAGAGCGGCCGCGAGCACGAGGACATGGTCGCGGTCGTCGGCCAGCTCGAGGACGGCACGATGGTCAGCCATCTGGTGAACTGGCTCAGCCCGCTCAAGGAGCGCACCACCGTGGTCACCGGCGAGCGCGGCTGCTTCGTGGCCGACACCCTCACCGCCGACCTGACGTTCTTCGCCAACGGCGTCATCAGCACCGAGTGGGAGGCGCTGCGCGCCTTCCGCGGGGTGTCGGAGGGCGACATGGTCCGCTACGCCCTCGCCAAGCGCGAGCCGCTGCTCGTCGAGCACGAGCTGTTCCGGGACGCGATGCTCGGCAAGGACGCCGACATCGTCACCCTGCGCCAGGGCCTGCGCACCGTCGAGGTCTCCTCGGCGGTCATCGAGGCCGCGCAGACCGGCGAGACCGTTCGCCTGACGGAAGGGGCGGGCGTCAGGTCATGAGCGCCAACGCTCCCTCGTGGCCCGGCCGCGGTACGCGCGGCCGGGTCCTGATGCTCGTCGACAACGGTGTGCACGGCGACTCGCGCGTGCAGAAGGCCGCCGCCTCCGCGGCCGCCGCGGGCTGGGACGTCATCCTGCTCGGCAGGTACCCCGGCAAGGGCGAGGAACACTGGCAGCTCGGCGACGCCGACGTGCACCTGGTCCGGATGACGCCCAAGCTGTCGGTGCCGCCCAAGGAACTGCGCGGCACCCTGCTGCGCCGGCCGCTGGCCTACCAGTCGGCCCGCGTCCAGGGTTACCGCGAGGCACACGTCAAGGCCTGGCGGGCCGACCTCCGGGTGCGCGCCGACGCCCGCCGGTCCGGCGGCCCCGGCGGCAGCTCGCCGCTCGGGCTGGTCGTGCCGAAGCTGGCCGCCAAGGTCACGGCGTCCTGGGTGAAGCTGCGCTCCCGGCAGACCAAGCAGCTCGCCGCGCTGCGGCGGACCCGCTCCGCCCCGCTGGACCGGCTGGTCACCCGTTTCTGGCTGACGACCATGCGCGAGCGCGCGTGGCGCCGTCTGTCGCCGAACGTGTGGGACTTCGAGCTGAGCTTCGGCCCGGTCATCGACGCCCTCAAGCCGGACCTGATCCACGCCAACGACTTCCGCATGCTGGGCGTCGGCGCCCGCGCCGCCGTGCGCGGCCGGGCCGCGGGCCGCGGCACCAAGCTGGTGTGGGACGCGCACGAGTTCGTCCCCGGTGTCCGCTCGTGGGCCAACAAGCGCACGCTGCCGGCCATGGTCGGCTACGAGCGCGAGCACGCGCGCCACGCCGACGCCGTGATGACGGTCTCCGAGGGCCTCGCGGAGCTGCTGCGGGACACGCACGGCCTCAAGGAGCTGCCCGCGGTCGTGCTCAACGCGCCCGCGAAGGCCGTCACGCAGAAGACCGTCGACGAGCCCGTACCCGACATCCGCGAGCTGTGCGGTGTCGGCCCGGACGTCCCGCTGCTCGTCTACAGCGGCCTCGCCGCGGCACAGCGCGGCCTGGACATCATGGTCGAGGGCCTGCCCGAGCTGCCGGGCACGCACGCGGTGTTCGTGTGCGGCGACCCGCAGGCGCCGTACGTGCGCGGGCTGCTCAAGCGGGCCGAGGAGCTGGGTGTCGGCGACCGCGCGCACGCGGTGCCGTACGTGTCGCACTGGCAGATCGTGCCGTTCCTGTCCGGCGCGACCGTGGGCGTGATCCCGATCCACCACTGGCCGAACCACGAGATCGCGCTGATCACCAAGTTCTTCGAGTACTCGCACGCGGGGCTGCCGCTCGTGGTGAGCGACGTGAAGACGATGTCCAAGGTGACCCGGGAGACCGGCCAGGGCGAGGTCTTCACCGCCAAGGACACCGCCGACTACGTGCGCGCCGTCCGCGAGGTGCTGGCCGACCCCGAGCGCTACACGAAGGCGTACGCGCGCGAGGGTCTGCTGGAGGAATGGACCTGGGAGGCGCAGGCGAAGGTGCTGGACGGCGTCTACACCCGGCTGCTCCGCCCGGAGGGCGCTAGATGACGCCTCCGCCGGATGTCACCGTCGTGACGGCGGTCTACAACACCATGCCGTACCTGACCGAGTGCCTGACCTCGCTCGTCGAGCAGACCATCGGCCTGGACCAGCTGGAGGTCGTCGCCGTCGACGACGGGTCCACCGACGACAGCCTGAAGGAGCTGGAGCGCTTCGCCAGCCTCTACCCGGGCACGGTGAAGGTGCTGCGGCAGCCCAACTCCGGCGGACCGGCGGCGCCCAGCAACAAGGCCCTGGACGCCGCCACCGGCCGCTACGTCTTCTTCATCGGCTCCGACGACCGGCTCGCCCCGTTCGCCCTGGAGCGGATGGTCGCGGCCGCCGACGAGCACGGCTCCGACGTGGTCGTCGGCAAGATGGAGGGCACCAACGGGCGCTACGTCCACCAGGAGCTCTACCAGGAGACGCGGCACGACGTCACGTTCACCAACTCGGCGCTGCCGTGGACCGTGGCCAACACCAAGCTCTTCCGGCGCGAGCTGGTCGAGCGGCACGGGCTGCGCTTCCCCGAGGACATGCCGGTCGGCAGCGACCAGCCCTTCACGATCGAGGCGTGCCTGCGCGCGTCCCGAATCTCGGTGCTCGCCGACGGCACCTACTACTACGCCGTCAAGCGCGAGGACTCCGGGAACATCACCTACCGGGCGAACCACGAGGCCCGCCTGGCGTGCGCGGCGCGCGTCATGGACCACGTCGCCGGCCTGGTCGAGCCCGGCCCGCTGCGGGACGCCGTGCTCATGCGGCACTTCCGCTGGGAGCTGGCCAAGCTCTTCCAGGACGACTTCCCGGCCCTCGACGCCGGCGTGCGCGAGCGCCTGGTCCAGGGCGTCGCCGGGCTCGCCGACCGCTACCTCACCGACGCGGTGCGCGACAGCATGGGCGTCAAGCAGCGCGTCCGGATCGGTCTCGCGCAGGCCCGGCGGACGGACGAGCTGTGCGCCCTCATCGAGGACGAGACCGAGCACGGCGCGCCGCCGTTCGTCCTGGAGGGCGAGCGCGCCTACGCCCGCTACCCGGGGTTCCGGGACGCCGACGCGACCCTGCCCATGCGGTGGTTCGAGATTGTCGAGGAGAGCGTCGCGGGCCGGCTCTCCGCCGGTGCCCGGATCACCTCCGCGGTCTGGGGCCGTTCCGGCCAGGGCCCCGTCCTGGACCTCACCGCGAAGATCAAACTGCTGGGCCCGTACGGTGCGGGGCCGGCCTTCGGCGTCGAGCTCGTGATGACCGGGGCCGAGGGTGTGCCGGACGTGCCCGGGGAGTCCTCCGTCAAGGGCATGCCCAAGGGCGGCGCCGCGACCCTCGTCGGCGGGCGGATCCCGCTGCGGGCGCTCGCCGCCGCGTCCCGCGGTGCCGTCCGCTGGCGCCCGGTCCTCGCGGTGACCCTCGCGGGCACGCCGTACCGTGTGCGGCTGAGCGCTTCCGGCACAAGGCGGTGGCGCCTGGTGCGCCGCGGCCTGCGGACGTACGCGGTCGCCCTCTCCAACGACAGCAAGGGGCGGCTGATGTGCACCGTCGCCCCGATCGGGCTGCGAGCCGTCGCAGCGCGACTGCTCCGACTCAGGAAGAAGTAACACCCATGAACATCTGCGTCGTGGCCCTGGGCAAGATCGGGCTGCCGCTGGCCGTGCAGTTCGCCTCCAAGGGCCACCGGGTGATCGGCACCGACGTCAACGAGAAGGTCGTCGAGCTGGTCAACGCCGGAACCGAGCCCTTCCCCGGCGAGTTCGACCTCGACGTCAAGCTCAAGGAGGTCGTGGGCGCCGGACTGCTGACCGCCACCACGGACACCGCGGCGGCCGTCGCCGAGTCCGAGGCCGTGGTCGTCGTCGTCCCGCTGTTCGTGGACGCCGAGGGCGTGCCGGACTTCGGCTGGATGGACGCCGCCACCCGTGACATCGCGCGCGGCCTGCGCCCGGGGACCCTGGTGTCCTACGAGACCACGCTCCCGGTGGGCACCACCCGGAACCGCTGGGCGCCCATGCTCGCCGAGGGCTCCGGCCTGACCGCGGGCGAGGACTTCCACCTCGTCTTCAGCCCGGAGCGGGTGCTCACCGGCCGGGTCTTCGCCGACCTGCGCCGCTACCCCAAGCTCGTCGGCGGCATCGACGAGGCCTCCGCCCGGCACGGTGTGGAGTTCTACGAGGCGGTGCTGGACTTCGACGAGCGCCCCGACCTCACGCGCGCCAACGGCGTGTGGGACCTGGGGTCGGCCGAGGGCTCGGAGATGGCCAAGCTCGCCGAGACGACCTACCGCGACGTCAACATCGGCCTGGCCAACCAGTTCGCGCGCTACGCGGACAAGGCCGGTATCGACGTCAAGGCCGTCATCGAGGCGTGCAACACCCAGCCGTACAGCCACATCCACCAGCCGGGCATCGCCGTCGGCGGCCACTGCATCCCGATCTACCCGCGGATGTACCTGTGGAACGACCCGGAGGCCACCGTCGTGCGTGCCGCGCGCGAGGCGAACGCGGCCATGCCGTCGTACGCCGTGGACCTGCTGGCCGCCGCGTACGGCGACCTGGCCGGCGTCGAGGTCCTGGTGCTGGGGGCGGCCTACCGCGGCGGCGTCAAGGAGACGGCCTTCTCCGGCGTCTTCGGCACGGTCGCGGCGCTCGCCGAGCGCGGCGCGGTGCCGTACGTCTCGGACCCGATGTACACCGACGAGGAGCTGACGGCGCTCGGCCTCACCCCGCACACCGGGCAGCCCGTCACGGCCGCGGTCCTCCAGGCCGACCACGCCGAGTACCGCGAGCTGTCGGCCTCCGACCTGCCCGGCGTGCGGGTGCTCGTCGACGGCCGGCGCACCACCGACCCGGCCCGCTGGGAAGGCGTCCGCCGGGTCGTCATCGGCGGCTGAACTTCATCGGATTGTCACCCCATCGGGGGTGTGCGACGCCTGTGCTAGCGTTCTCAGGTGTCGCACACTCCCGCTGATCAGCGATCTCAGGACCGTCCGCAGAGCGGAAGCCGCAGGCATGTGATCTACCTTGCGATCGGCTTCCCGCCGGCCGCCAAGAGCTGCGCATACCGCATGACCGAGACGGCCAACCAGTTCATAGCCCAGGGCTGGGACGTCACCGTGGTGACGATCGAGCAGGAGTCCTGGGAACGCGATTTCGGTCTCGACCACACGCTCTCCGACCGGGTCGACCCCGCCGTCCGCGTCGTCGAGCTGCCCCTGGTGCGCGCCGACCTGGAGACGGACCTGCGCAAGTACCGCGAGGACCGCGCGCTGAACCCCGGCGGCTGGATCAACCGCTACCGTGCCGCGGGCATGAAGTCCTTCCCGGAGCCGCTGTTCGGCGGCTGGAAGGGCGACCTGGAGAAGGCCGTGCTCCGGCTGCACCGCGAGAAGCCCGCCGACCTGGTCCTCGCCACCTGCGTGCCCTACGTCACGCAGGCGGCCGCGTACAAGCTGTGGCAGAGCGAGGGCGTCCCGTACGCGATCGACTACCGCGACGGCTGGTCGGTGGACGTCGTGGACGGCGGCGAGGCCTTCACCCCGCACTCGATCTCCGGGCGCTGGGAGCGCAAGATCCTGGAGAACGCGCTCGTCCACTGGCTGGTCAACGACCCGATCGCCGACTGGTACCGGGCCCGCAACCCCGACCTGGCCCACAAGGTCCGGGTCGTCCGCAACGGCTACGACGAGGCGAGCATTCCCGCCGCCGTGCGCGACCCCGACCCGGCCGGCGGGCTGGTCTTCGGCCACCTCGGCGTGGTCACGTCGCCGCCGCGCATCCTCAAGTCGGTGCTGGACGGCTGGCGCCTCGCCCGGGAGAACGACCCGCTGGTGGCCAGGTCGCGGCTGGAGATACGCGGGCAGATAGGCTCCGGCGGCAACCGCGAGGCCAACGCGCACATGGAGCTCATCCACCAGAACGCCGACCAGGGCGTCTCCTTCGGCGGCCCCGCCCCCAAGGCGGAGGTGCCGCAGATCTTCGCCTCCTGGGACGTCCTCCTTCTGATGATCATGGGCGGCCGGTACATGACCTCGGGCAAGGTCTACGAGTACATGGCCACCGGGCTGCCGGTGATGTCCGCGCACAACGTCGAGCACGACGCCTCCAACGTCATGGCCGGCCACCCGCTGTGGACGGGCGCGCGCGGCTTCGAGCCCGCGAAGCTCGCCGAGCTGTACTCCGACGCGGCCCATCTGGCGGTGGGCGCCACGCAGGAGACCCGCGCCGCCGCCCGCGCGCACGCGGCGAAGTACGCGCGCGCCGCGCAGATGGCCCCGGCCGTGCGCGAGCTGACGGAAATGGTGACATCGCCCACGCCGCTCGGCGCCCGGGCGACGGACGCGGAAGGCGTGCCCGCATGACCGACGTACTGCTGGTCGCCAGCAACGTGCCCCAGCCCGCGGTGCTCAGGTCGTCGCTGGAGAAGTTCGCGGCCGCCGGCGCCACCGTGCGGCTGGCCGTCGCCTTCGCCCTCGACGAGATCGAGAGCGACCTGCCGCTCGCCGAGGCGTACTCGCTCAGCGCGGCCGCCGAGGCCGCGCACGGGGCGAAGTTCATGAAGAACGCCGCGAAGGCCTCGCTGCTCACCCGCACCTGGCGCTATGCCCAGGGCGACCGCTGGCTGCGCCGGTACGGCCGCAAGGCCGATGTGCTGGTCGCGCTCGACCAGGCGGCGATCTACACGGTGTGGCGGCTCGCCGAACGCAACCGCCGGGCCGACGCCGTGTTCGGCGTGGCTGCGGCGCTCAAGGCGCTCGACGACCGTGCCGCCCGGCCCGGCCACTACGCGGTGAGGGACGTCTACCGCTCGCTGCCCTCACCGGTGACCGCGGCCCGCACCACCGCCCGCGCCGCCCGCAAGGCGTACTACCTGTCGACGTCCGGCAAGATCATGCGCACCGCGGTCGGGGCCAAGGCGTGGCGCGCGGCCGTCGGCGCCCCCAAGCTGCCGGACGGTGTGCGCGCGGAGATGGCCGTACGGGTCAGCAACGGCATGGTCAAGGGCGGCCGCAAGACCGGTGCCACCCTGGTCCTGACCCAGGCCGCGGAGCAGGTCGGCGACCTGGCCATCAAGACCGACCTGATGGCCCGGGCCGGCCGCAGGACGATCTCGCCCGGCGCGGACAACCCCAAAACCCGCACCGCGGCCATCAGCGCGCAGCTGGCGCTGGCCGACCAGCTCTACGCCGAGGGCGACCCCAAGGGCGCCTCCAAGCAGCTGTCCGCCGCGCTCAGCCTGGCCTTCCACCGCGCCCTGCACTTCGACCGGATGACCTCGCCGCTGACCGAGGACACGGCGGCCTACCTGGCGCCCTTCCGCGCCAGCAAGGTCTTCGCGGAGCTGTCCCGGCCGCGCGGCAGGCAGCAGCCCGCCGCCCCGATACCCACCGACCGGCCGCTGCGGCTGCTGGTCACCACGTACGCGAACGCGAACTTCCTGCAGCCGATCATGGACCGCTACGCCGACCACCCCGGCGTCGAGATCCGCTACCTCAGCCTCAAGGAGGACGAGGACCTCAGGAAGCTCGCCACCAGCGGCCTGGGCATGATGGAGTACCAGCTCGGCGGCCTGCGCGGGCTGGGCACCGCGGCCGAGCACGCGCTGCGGCCGCACCTGGACTGGGCCGACACCGTCTTCGTGGACTGGGCGACCAACGCCGCCGCGCTCTTCACCCTGATCGACCCGGGGGACACCCGGATCGTGGTGCGCCTGCACAGCTACGAGGCGTGGACGTTCTGGCCGCACGTGATGGACGTGAGCCGGATCGACGACCTGGTCTTCGTCGGCGACCACCTGCGCGACCTCACCGTCGACGTACTGTCGGCCCTGCGTGAACCCGGCGGCCCGAAGCTGCACGTCATCGCCAACGCCATGGACCTGCCGCGCTACCAGCGGCCCAAGACGTCCGCCGACGCGCGCTTCACGCTCGGCCTGGTCGGCGTCAGCGCCGTCGCCAAGGACCCGCGCTGGGCCCTGGAGGTGCTGCGGGAGCTGCGCAAGCACGACGAGCGCTACCGGCTCGTGGTGGTCGGCGACCTGCCGGACCGCGAGGCCAGCGGCAGCGCGAAGCAGTACGTCGACCAGCTCAACCGGGAGCTGGTCGAGCTGACCGAGACGGGCGCCGTCTCGCTGCTCGGCCGCTCCGACGACGTCCCCTCCGTGCTCACCGACATCGGTGTGATTCTCAGCACGTCGGTACGCGAGAGCTTCCACTGCGCACTGGTGGAGGGCACCGTCAGCGGCGCCCTCCCGGTCGTCCGGGACTGGCCGTTCTTCGCCGGCAAGGAGAACGGCGCCCGCACGATCTACCCGGCGGACTGGATCGTCGCGACCCCGGAGGAGGCGGCCGGGCGCATCCTCGCCCACACCACCGACGCGGACGCCTGGCGCCAGGACACCGCGGAGGCGTCGAAGTACGCCCTCGACACGTGGGACTGGTCGGTGATCAGCCCGCAGTTCGACCGGCTCTTCCTGGGCCGGGGCTGAAACACGAAAGCGGCGCCTCCCCGGCCGGGGAGGCGCCGCTCCGTGGGCCGGAGCCGTCAGCCCGCGCGCTCGGTCAGGACGCCGTCGGCCTCGTCGTACAGCGCACCGCTCTGCGGGCACTCCCACACGCCCGGCTCGCCCTCCCGCTCGACCAGCCGGACGCCGGCCCGGCCGACCCAGCCCAGCCGCTTGGCGGGGACACCGGCGACCAGCGCGAAGTCCGGCACGTCACGGGTGACGACCGCGCCGGCCGCCACCAGCGCCCAGCGGCCGACCGTGACCGGGGCGACACACACCGAGCGGGCCCCGAGCGAGGCGCCCTCGGCGACGGTCACGCCGACCGCCTCCCAGTCGCCGCCGCGCTTCTGCTTGCCCTCGGGGTCCACCGAGCGCGGGTACTGGTCGTTGGTGAGCACGGCCGCGGGGCCGACGAAGACGCCGTCGCCGAGCCGCGCCGGCTCGTAGACCAGGGCGTAGTTCTGCAGCTTGACGTTGTCGCCGATGACCACACCGGTGCCCACGTAGGCGCCGCGGCCCACGACGCATCCGGTGCCCAGCACGGCCTGCTCGCGGATCTGGGCCAGCTCCCAGATGCTGCTGCCGGCGCCGATCTCGGCCGTCTCGTCGACCTGGGCGGTGGGCTGAACCCTGTAGTTCACTGTGAGGCGCCTTCCGGTACGGGGATGCTCGAAAAGCATACGATCGGCGAACAGTGGGGGACGCTCACGGGTGGTCCGCCTTGCGACCGGGTTACCCCCGGTGAGAACATCGATCAATCCCTCGTCGCACCAGGCAGGTTTTTCCGTTGTCGCAGCACACCGCCACACCCCGCACCACCGCCGTGATCCTCGCCGGTGGCACCGGTCAACGGGTCGGGTTGTCGATACCCAAGCAGCTGCTCAAAATTGCGGGCAAGTCCGTGATCGAGCACACGCTCGCGGTCTTCGAGCAGGCGGACTGCATCGACGACGTCCTGGTGCTGATGGCGCCCGGCTACGTGCCCGACGTGCAGAAGATCGTCGCCAAGGCCGGCCTGGGCAAGGTGACACGGATCATGGAGGGCGGGGCGACCCGCAACGAGACCACCGAGATCGCCATCCAGGTGCTCGGTGCCGACCTCGCCGAGGGCGAGGACCGCAACCTGCTCTTCCACGACGCCGTCCGGCCGCTGCTGTCGCAGCGCATCATCGCCGACTGCGTGGCCGCCCTGGACCGCTACCAGGCCGTGGACGTGGCCATCCCGTCCGCCGACACGATCATCGTCACGCGCACCCACGGCGAGGACGGCGAGTTCATCACCGAGATCCCGGACCGCTCCCGGCTGCGCCGCGGCCAGACGCCGCAGGCCTTCAAGCTGTCCACGATCCGCCGCGCGTACGAGATCGCCGGGACGGACCCGAACTTCCAGGCCACCGACGACTGCTCGGTGGTCCTGCGCTACCTGCCGGACGTGCCGATCCACGTCGTCGCGGGCGACGAGTACAACATGAAGGTCACCCAGCCCGTCGACGTCTTCATCGCCGACAAGCTCTTCCAGCTCGCCTCCACGGCCGCCCCGCACCCCGCCGACGCGGAGGCCTACCGGGCGGCGCTCGAGGGGCGCACCATGGTCGTCTTCGGGGGCTCGTACGGCATCGGCGGCGACCTCGCGCGGATAGCCGAGGAGCACGGCGCCACGGTCTACGCGCTGGGCCGCTCCACCACCGGCACCCACGTGGAGGACCCGCAGCAGGTCGAGGACGCGCTCGCCCGCGCCTACCAGGAGACCGGGCGCATCGACTACGTCGTGAACACCGCGGGCGTGCTGCGCATCGGCCGCCTCGCCGAGACCGACGGCGCGGTCGTCGAGGAGGCCCTGCGGGTCAACTACCTCGGCCCGGTGCTGATCGCCCGCGCCTCCCACAAGTACCTCGCCGAGACCGGCGGCCAGCTGCTGCTGTACACCTCCAGCAGCTACACGCGGGGCCGGGCCGACTACAGCCTGTACTCCTCGACCAAGGCCGCGATGGTCAACCTCACCCAGGCGCTGTCCGACGAGTGGGCCGCCGACGGCATCCGCGTCAACTGCGTCAACCCCGAGCGCACCGCCACCCCCATGCGCACCAAGGCCTTCGGCCAGGAGCCCGAGGGCAGCCTGCTGTCCTCCGAGGCCGTCGCCAGGACCTCGCTGGACGTCCTGCTCTCCGCCATGACCGGGCACGTCATCGACGTGCGCCAGCAGGACCCCACCCGGGGCGGTGCGGCCGTGTCCGGCTTCGAGGCCGCGCTCGCCCGCACCCTGGCCGACAACGGCGACGGCACCGGGTCCGCGCACCCCTGACGGGTCCGCGCGCCACCTCACCCACGAGCGGCCGCGGGGGGTGCTGCCGCTCCGGCAGACCGCAGCACATTGAGATACTGAGGAACCGAGGAGCAGCCACCCCGTGATCTCGAAGGTCATCCGTGTAGCCCGTGTGGGCTCGCGCACCGAACTCGCAGCGGCGGCGCTGATGCTGGTCAGCTACCCGTGCCTGCTGGTGGCCGCGCTGCTGCCGTCCGCCGGGTTCTTCGCGGCCGAGACCGCCGTCGGCTACCTCGCCGACTGGTCCCTGCACCAGCGCCGCAGCTACCTGGTCGACCGGCTGGCACTCCTCGGTGTCGGGCTGCCCGCGCGCTTCCTCATCCGCGAGCTGACCGTCCTGCTGCTGCTGGCCCGCCTGGGCCTGGGCGGCACCGGCGCCTTCGCCTCCGCCGTCGTCGTCTTCGTCGTCTTCTACGGGCTCCAGGCCCCGCACGGCGCGCTCCTCACGCTCATCGGCAACCGCCGCAGGCTGCCGTACCTGACCCGCAACATCGACCTGAGCCGGCTGCGCATCCCGGACGCCCCGCCGTCCTGGCTCGCCGCCCGCGGCCAGGAGAAGATGCTGCACCTGGACCTGTTCGCGATGGCCGGGCTGCTGGTCTACGCGCACGAGGAGACGGCGGCCTACGCGTACACCGGCCTCGGCCTCACCCTCGGCCTCGCGCTGCTGTACGTGCTGCTGGTCGCGCCCTACCTGCTGCTCAAGCGGCGGCTGCCGGCCGGCCGGCCGAAGGCGCTGGCGTTCATCGACACCTGGCTGCGCGAGTACCGGCCCACCACGGTGCTGTACTTCTCGGGCTCGCCGGACTCCGCCTACCAGGTCAACATGTGGCTGAGCACGATGGAGCAGCTCAAGGAGCGCCCGCTGGTGATCCTCCGCGAGGAGGTGATCCTCGCCAAGCTCGCCCCGACCGACGTGCCGGTGCTGTGCGTGCCCGGGGCCGTGCACCTGATGAACATGGACCTGTCCAGCGTGCGGGTCGCGCTCTACCCGGCGAACGTCGGCAAGAACATCCACCTGCTGCGGGTGCCGACCATCAAGCACGTCTTCGTCGGCCACGGCGACAGCGACAAGATCGCCAGCGTCAACCCCTTCAGCAAGGTCTACGACGAGGTGTGGACCGCGGGCAAGGCCGGCCGCGACCGCTACGCCCTCGCCGAGGTCGGGGTCCGCGACGAGGACATCGTCGAGGTGGGCCGCCCCCAGCTGGACCCCATCCGCACCTGGGACGGCACCGCCCCCGACGGCATCCCCACCGTGCTCTACGCCCCCACGTGGGAGGGCTGGACGGACGACCCGGGCAACACCTCGCTGATCCTGGCCGGTGCCAACATCGTCCGCGGTCTGCTGGAGTCCGAGCCCCCGGTCCGCGTGCTGTACAAGCCGCACCCCTTCACCGGCACGGTCGACAAGCGCGCCAAGGCCGCCCACCAGAAGATCGCCGCCATGGTCGAGAAGGCCGCCGCCGCCCGCCGCGCCGACCCGGCGTGGGCCGCGCGGACCGCTGCCGGTGCCGCCGAGCGGGCCGCGGCCCGCGCCGAGGTCGCCCGGCTGGACGCGGAGATCGCCGCGCTGACCGCGGGCCCCGGCGCCAAGGGCGACGACGAGGCCGTGGTCTCGCGGGACGCGCTGACCGACCCGGCCGCCGGTGAGCGGCTGTCCCGGCTGCGGGCGGAGCGCGACACCGCCTACTGGGCGTCCATCGCGCCGTGGGAGCACACCGTCGTCACGGGCCCCGCGCCGCACCTGTACGACTGCTTCAACCAGTCCGACGCGATGGTCTCGGACATCTCCAGCGTCGTGTCGGACTTCGTCGCGACCGGCAAGCCGTACGCGATCACCGACTCGGCGGGGCTCGGAGAGCAGGAGTTCAAGCGGCAGAACACGGCCGCGCGCGCCGCGCTGATCCTCGACAACAGCGCCGCCCGGGTGGGCGAGCTGGTGGCCGCGGTCGTGCGCCCCGAGCAGGACCCGCTGGCCGAGGCGCGGCGGGAGATACGCGAGTACCTGCTCGGCCCGGACGAGCCCGCGTCGATCGAGCGCTTCGGCCGCGCCGCGCGCGACCTGGCCGGCCGCGCCGAGGACCGTATCGCCCGGCTGGCCGCCCTGCGCATCGAGCTGGACCCCGAGGACGACGAGGGCTCCCGCGCCGACGGGCCGGACGGCCCGGACGGACAGGACGGACAGGGTGGCGCGGACACCGAGGAGGCCCGCGAGGAGGCCGGCGCCGCCTGACGGACGATCAGACGCCACGCGCCTGGCGGCGGGCGATCCGCCGCCGGGTCGCTATGCTCGTGCCGAGGCCATCGGAAGTCGGGTTGGCCGTCCACCGCCGTTCCCCTGACAAGGACGAGCAACGTGAAGGCACTTGTGCTCGCGGGAGGCGCCGGGACCCGTCTGCGGCCGATCACCCACACCTCGGCCAAGCAGCTCGTACCCGTCGCCAACAAACCGGTCCTCTTCTACGGCCTGGAGTCCATCGCGGCCGCCGGGATCACCGACGTGGGGATGATCGTCGGTGACAGCGCCGACGAGATCCGCGAGGCGGTCGGCGACGGCTCCGCGCTCGGCCTGGACGTCACCTACATCCGCCAGGAGGCCCCGCTGGGCCTGGCCCACGCGGTGCTGATCGCGCGGGACTACCTCGGCGACGCGGACTTCGTGATGTACCTCGGCGACAACTTCATCGTCGGCGGCATCACCGCCCTCGTCGACAACTTCCGCGCCGAGCGCCCGGACGCGCAGATCCTGCTCACGAAGGTCTCCGACCCGCGGGCCTTCGGTGTCGCCGAGCTGGGCCCGGACGGGCGGGTGCGCACCCTGGAGGAGAAGCCGGACGTCCCGCGCAGCGACCTCGCGCTCGTCGGCGTCTACCTCTTCACGCCCGCCGTGCACGACGCGGTGCGCGCGATCCGGCCGTCCCGGCGCGGCGAGCTGGAGATCACCCACGCCATCCAGTGGCTGGTGGACGAGGGGCGGGACGTCCGCTCCACCACGATCTCCGGCTACTGGAAGGACACCGGCAACGTCACCGACATGCTGGAGGTCAACCGCTCGGTGCTGGAGACCGTCGAGCCGGGCTGCGAGGGCGAGGTCGACGCGGACAGCGAGATCATCGGCCGGGTCAGGATCGACGCCGGGGCCAAGGTCGCCAGCAGCCGCATCGTCGGCCCCGCGGTGATCGGCCCGGGCACCCTCATCGAGGGCTCCTACGTCGGCCCCTTCACCTCGGTGGCCGGCGGCTGCGTGATCCGGGACAGCGAGATCGAGTACAGCATCGTGCTGCGCGACTCCTCGGTGTGCGGGGTGGGCCGCGTCGAGGCCTCGCTCATCGGCCGCAACGTCGAGGTGACGCCCGCCCCCCGCCACCCCTCCGCGCACCGGCTGGTGCTCGGCGACCACAGCAAGGTGCAGATCTCCTCATGACCGACCGCGTCCTGGTCACCGGCGGCGCCGGCTTCATCGGCTCGCACTACGTGCGCACGCTGCTGGGCCCCGGCGGTCCCGCCGGCGGCCGCGGCGTCGAGGTGACCGTCCTCGACAAGCTCACCTACGCGGGCAACCCCGCGAACCTCGACCCGGTGCGCGGCCACCCCGGCTTCCGCTTCGTCGAGGGCGACATCTGCGACGCCGGGCTGGCCGCCCGGCTGCTCGCCGACCACGACCAGGTCGTGCACTTCGCCGCCGAGTCGCACGTCGACCGCTCCATCCTGGGCGCGGCCGACTTCGTCCGCACCAACGTGCTGGGCACCCAGACGCTGCTGGACGCCGCGCTGCGCACGGGACTGCGCACCTTCGTGCACATCTCCACCGACGAGGTGTACGGGTCGATCGACGAGGGCTCCTGGCCCGAGACCCACCCGCTGCAGCCCAACTCGCCCTACTCCGCGTCCAAGGCGGCCTCCGACCTGCTCGCGCTCGCCTACCACCGCACCCACGGCCTGGACGTGCGGGTGACCCGCTGCTCCAACAACTACGGGCACCACCACTTCCCGGAGAAGGTCATCCCGCTGTTCATCACCAACCTGCTGGACGGCCTGCCCGTACCGCTCTACGGCGACGGCGGCAACGTCCGCGACTGGCTGCACATCGACGACCACGTCCAGGGCATCGACCTGGTCCGCACCCGGGGCCGCGCGGGCGAGGTCTACAACATCGGCGGCGGCACCGAGCTGTCCAACAAGGAGCTGACCGCGCTGCTGCTGGAGGCGTGCGGGGCGGGCTGGGACAGCGTCGAGCACGTCGCCGACCGCAAGGGCCACGACCGCCGCTACTCCGTGGACTGCACCAAGATCCGCACCGAGCTGGGCTACCGGCCCGCGAAGGACTTCGCCGAGGGCCTCGCCGAGACCGTGCGGTGGTACCGCGACAACCGGGAGTGGTGGGAGCCCCTCAAGGCGCGGGCCGCCCTGTGAGCGACGCACGCGAGGCCTCCGGGCCCGGGGGTGGGGGCGGGGCGCGGGGTCGCCGAGCGGGCGGAGAAGCGAACGGTGAGGCGGCGGTGAGCGACGCACGCGAGGCCTCCGGGCCCGGGGGTGGGGGCGGGGCGCGGGGTCGCCGGGCGGGCGGAGAAGCGAACGGTGAGGCGGCGGTGAGCGACGCACGCGAGGCCTCCGGGCCCGGGGGTGGGGGCGGGGCGCGGGGTCGCCGAGCGGGCGGAGAAGCGAACGGGGAGGCGGCGGTGAGCGACGCACGCGAGGCCTCCGGGGCGGGTGCGGGCACCCGCTGCTGGCTCGTCACCGGGGCGGGCGGCATGCTCGGGCAGGACGTGCTGGCCCGGCTGCGCGCCGAGCCCGGCGCCCGCCCCGTCGGGCTGGACCGCGCGGCGCTGGACGTCACCGACCCCGCCGCGGTCCGCACCGCGCTCGCCGCGCACCGCCCGGCCGTCGTCGTCAACTGCGCCGGCTGGACGGCCGTCGACGACGCCGAGGCGCACGAGGCCGACGCCCTGCGGGCCAACGGCGACGGCCCCGCGCGGCTCGCCGAGGCGTGCGCCGCCGCGCGGGTCCGGCTGCTGCACCTGTCCACCGACTACGTCTTCCCCGGCGACGCCACCGCCCCCTACGCCGAGGACGCCGCGCCGGCCCCGCGCAGCGCGTACGGCCGCGGCAAGCTCGCGGGGGAGCGCGCGGTGCTCGCCGCCGCGCCGGACACCGGCTACGTCGTGCGCACCGCGTGGCTGTACGGGGCGGGCGGCGCGAACTTCGTGCGGACGATGATCCGGCTGGAGCGCAGCCACCCGACCGTCGACGTCGTCGACGACCAGCGCGGCCAGCCCACCTGGACCGCCGACCTCGCCGACCGCCTCGTCCGGCTCGGCGGCGCGGCGCTCGCCGGCACCGCCCCCGCCGGGATCTACCACGGCACCAGCGGTGGCGAGACGACCTGGTACGGCCTGGCCCGCGAGGTCTTCCGGCTGCTCGGCGCCGACCCCGGCCGGGTGCGGCCCACCACGACCGCCGCCTTCCCGCGCCCCGCGCCCCGCCCCGCGTACAGCGTGCTCGGGCACGACCGCTGGCGGGCGGCGGGGCTGGAGCCGATCCGGGACTGGCGGGCGGCGCTGGCCGACGCCTTCGACGGGCTGCGGGCGGCGGCCGATGGCTGACGGCACGGAGACGGAGGCCGAGCCCGGCGCGGGGACCCGCACCGCGGTGCGGGCCTCGCCCGCGCGGCTGGTGCGCGGCGCGGTCGCGATGCTTCCGCCCGGCACCGCGCTGGTCGGCGCGGGCACCGCGGTGCTCGGGCTGGCCGGATACGTGCAGCTCGCGGTCGCCGGGCACGTCCTCAGCGCGGACCGGATGGCCGGGCTGAGCGTGCTGTGGACGCTGGTCTTCTCCGTGGGGCTCGGGCTGTTCTTCCCGGTCGAGCAGGAGATCACCCGGCTGGTCGCGGCGCGTGTCGTGGCCGGCGGCCGGGTCGCGCCGGTGCTGCGCCGCGGGCTCGGCACCTCGCTGCTGCTCCTCGCGGCGGTGTGCGCGCTGTCCGCCGTGCTGGCCCGGCCGCTCGCCGGCCGGCTCTTCGACGGCGACCTCGCGCTGGTCGGCGCGCTGTGCGCGGCCTTCGCCGGGCTGTCGGTGGCGCACGTCACCCGGGGGGTGCTCGCCGGGACGGGCCGCTTCCGCGCGTACGGCTTCCAGCTCGCCCTGGACGGGACGCTGCGGGTCGTGCTGTCGGTGCTGCTCGCGCTCGCGCACGTCCGCACCGTGCTGCCGTACGCCGCGATACTGGCGCTGCCGACGCTGGTGTCGGTGCTGGTCACCGGCCCGGCGGTGGTACGGGCGGCGGGCTCGTGGGCGGGCGGGGAGCGGCTGCCGTGGCGCGCGCTCGCCACCGGTCTGGCCGCGCTCGTGCCCTCCACGCTGCTGGCGCAGGCGCTCGTCAACGCCTCCGTGGTGAGCGCGAAGCTCCTCAGCGCCGAGGACACGGCGTTCATCACCGCCCTGCTGTCGGCCGTGGTGCTCGCGCGCGTACCGCTGTTCGTCTTCGGTTCGCTCCAGGCGTCGCTGCTGCGCGGGCTGTCCTCCGCGGTCGCCGCGGGGGACCGGGCGACCTTCCGTCAGCTGCTGCTGCGCACCACGGCGTTCACCCTGCTGCTGGGCGGAGTGGGCGGCCTGGCCGCGGTCGTCGCCGGGCCGTGGCTGGTGCCGCGGCTGTTCGGCTCGCCGCATCTGCTGGGCGCGGCCGATTTCGCGTGGCTGTCCGGCGGCACGCTGCTCTACATGCTGGCCTCCGTGCACGGCCAGGTGCTCCAGACGATGGGCGGCCACCGGCGCCAGCTCGCCGCCTGGACCTGCGGCATCGCCGCGCTGCTCCTCGTGACGGCCGCCCCCGTCGCGGTGCGCGACCGGGTGGAGATCGCCTACGCCGTCGGCGCCGCGGTCACCGAGGCGCTACTCGCAGGCATGGCGTACGTCACCTGGACGCAACCGCGAAGGGGGCTCGTCCGTCAGACCGAGTGAGGCGTTCGCGCGGACACGGCAGGCGCGCGCGCCGGGCCTGTCAGCGCGGGAGCAACACGAAAGGCTGCGGGAATGACGGCAGTTGTCACGAAGCCGTTGTTAGCGGGGGAGCGCGCCGAGGACGTCTGGCTCGTGATCCCGGTCTTCAACGAGGCGCGGGTCATCGCGGACGTGATCACCGAGGCGCGGCGGACCTTCCCGCACGTCGTCTGTGTCGACGACGGCAGCACGGACGGCTCGGCGGCCCGGATAGCCGAGTCCGGCGCCCACCTGGTGCGGCACCCCGTCAACCTGGGCCAGGGCGCGGCCCTCCAGACGGGCATCGACTACGCGCTCGCGCAGCCCGGCGCCCGCTACTTCGTCACCTTCGACGCCGACGGGCAGCACCGCGTCGAGGACGCCCTCGCGATGGTCGCGCTGGCCCGCGAGAGCGGTGCCGGCGCCGTCCTCGGCTCCCGCTTCCTGCGGGAGCGGGGCGAGGTGCCCCGGCTCAAGCGCATCGTGCTGCGCACCGCCGCGGCCGTCAGCCCCACCGCGCGCAGGCTGCGGCTGTCCGACACGCACAACGGGCTGCGGGTCCTCAGCCGGGACGCCGCCTCCCGGCTGGACATCACGATGAACGGCATGGCGCACGCCTCCGAGATCACGGGCTTCCTCGCCCGCTCCGGGCTGCCCGTCGTCGAGGCCCCCGTCGACGTCCGCTACACCGACTACTCGCGGGCCAAGGGGCAGTCGCTCATCAACGGCGTCACCATCCTCTTCGACCTCTCCCTGAACCGCCGGAGAAGCTGACCATGCTCATCCAGCTGGTCCTGATCGGCGCCGTCGCGGTGATGCTGGTGCTCTTCGCGCGCCGCTGGCACACGGCGGGGGTCCGCGCCTGGAAACGCCTGGCCTTTCTGGCCTTCTGCCTCCTCAACGCCTACGCGGTGCTCCGCCCCCAGGACACCACGCGCGCCGCGCACCTGCTCGGCGTGGGGCGCGGCACCGATCTCGTCCTGTACCTCCTGGTCGTCGGCGTCACCGGGCTCGCCCTCAACACCTACCTGCGCTTCCGCGCCCTGGAGCAGCGGCTCACGGAGCTGGCCCGCGACCAGGCCCTGCGCAGCGCGCACCGCCCGGAGGGGGCCGCGTACGTACCGGCCGGCGCCCCGCCCGCACCGCACACCTGTGAAGGGACCGCTCCCGGTGACCACGATTGACATCATGCTGCCGTACTACGGCGACCCGGAGCTGATGCGGCAGGCGGTGCGCAGCGTGCAGGCGCAGACCGACCCGCACTGGCGGCTGACGGTCGTCGACGACGGCAGCGAGCCCGGCGTGCCCGAGTGGTTCGCCGGGCTCGGCGACTCCCGGGTCCGCTACCTGCGCAATCCCGTCAACCTCGGGATCACCGGCAACTTCCGCCGCTGCGTCGACCTCGTCGAGCACGACCTCGCGGTGCTGATGGGCTGCGACGACCTGATGTGGCCCACGTACGTGGCCGTGATGCGGGCGGCGGCAAAGGCCGTGCCGGGCGCCGCGATGTACCAGCCGGGCGTACGGGTCGTGGACGGTGCGGGCGAGCCGGTGCGGACGCTGGTGGACGCCGCGAAGAAGCGTGTCGGCCCGCCCGCCCGCACCGGGCGCCACCGGCACTCCGGCGAACCGCTCGCGGTGAGCCTGCTGCGCGGGAACTGGCTCTACTTCCCGGCGATGTGCTGGCGCTCGCGCACCCTCAAGGAGGTGGGCTTCCGGGAGGACCTCACGGTCGTCCAGGACCTCGCCCTCGTCATGGAGCTGCTGCTGCGCGGCGAGGAACTCGTCACCGATCCCGAGGTCTGCTTCGACTACCGGCGGCACGCGCTGAGCGAGTCGTCCGTCCAGGCGTTCTCCGGCACCCGCTTCGCCGAGATCCGCCGCTATCTGCTGGGCGCCGCCGCAGACTGCGACGCCGCGGGCTGGCACCGCGCCTCCCGCGTCGCCCGGCGCCACGTGACCACCCGGCTGCACGCCCTGACCATGGTCCCGCGCGCGCTGCGGCACGGCCGCTTCGGCGCCGCGCGCAGCCTGACCGGGCACGCCTTCGCACCCGTGCGCCGCCCGGACCGCACCGTTCGCCCGGCACCGCCGGCGCCCGCCGGGCCGGCCGGCACCTCCTCCCGGTCCTCCTCCGCCTCATGACCGCACCCGCCCTGCGCCGCCTCGCCGCGCCGCTGCTGCGTACACCGCCCCGGCTGCGGCTGCCCGTCGCCGTCTACGCCGCGTGCCAGGCCGTGCTCCTGCTGTGGTGGGCCGCCTTCTACCCCGCCAGGGCCAGCGCGGACAGCGTCACGTACACCTACGAGGTGACGGCCGGGCCCTGGCGCTCCGACCACTCCGTCGCCTACGACGCCCTGGAATGGCTGTCGCTGCACCTCACCGGCGGGGTCGCGGCCCTGACGCTGCTCCAGACGGCCGCCGCCGCCGCGGCTCTCGGCTACACCTGCCACGCGCTGCGCGCGCTCGGTGTGCGCGGGCGGTGGAGCGCGCCCGCCGCCCTGCTGGCCGTGCTGCTGCCGTCCACCGGCAGCTTCGTGGTCTACGTGTGGAAGGACGTCGCCTTCGCGGTGGCCGCGGTGGCCGCCTTCGGCGCGCTCGTCTCGCTCACCGCCCGCCGGCTCGCGGCGGACGGCCCGCTGCCCGCGGACCGGGGGCTGCGCCGCGACACCCTGGTGCTCGCGGCGGGCTTCCTGGGCATCGGCCTCTTCCGCAACAACGGCTTCCCCGTGCTGCTGTGCGCCGGCGTGCTGCTGGTGCCGCTGCTGCGGGGCATGCGGCGCCGGATCGCGCTCGCCGTCGCCGTACCGCTGGTGACCACCCTGCTGCTGAACGGCGTCGTCTACTCGGCGCTCGGCGTGCAGAAGCCGCGCGCGGACGAGGCGTACGCCTTCAACTACGCCGACATCGGCGTCGCGTACGGGGAGCGCCCGGACACCTTCACCCCCGCCGACCTGGCCGTCATGCGGGAGGTCGCGCCGCTGTCGCACTGGGCGGGGCCGGGAGCCGACTGCCACGAGGCCGACGCGCTGATGCGCAGACCCATGGACCGCCGCCGGGCGGGGCAGATCAACGGCCGGCTGATGGACCTGTGGTTCCGCGTCCTCAAGCGCACCCCCGGGCTCGTCGTGCACGCACGGCTGTGCCGCGCCGACATCGCGTGGAAGCCCTTCGGCACCCACACCGGCCTCTACGCGCCCTCGTCCCGCAAGGCCCTCGACCGGTGGCACGCGGCCGGGCACGACTCCGCGCGCAGCGTCCCGTACGGCGGCAGCCTCTATCCGCGCCCGCTGTCGTACCGGCTGAACCACCTGGCCGTCGGCCTGCTCCGGCACAGCGGGCGGCACCACCTCCAGCCTGCCGTGTGGCGCGGGGTGAACTGGACCTACCTGGGCTACCTGGTCGTGCTGCTGGCGGCGGTGCGGCGGCGGCGCCCGGTGCTGCTCGCGCTCGCCGTCCTGCCGCTCGGGCTCCAGCTCACCGTGCTGGTCGCGAACCCCTCGCCGCTGTGGCGGTACATGTCCGCCTCGCTGATCCTCGGCGTGCTCACGCTGCCCGTCGCCGCCCTGGCCCTCGCCCCGCGCGCCGGGAACCGCGCCGGGCCGCCGGATCAGCCCGCGGCGGCGCCGGCGGAGGCGACCGCGGCGCGCAGCTCGTCGACGTAGCCCCGGCAGGCCGCGTACGACGGCAGCAGCCCCTGCTCCCGCGCCTGCGCGAGGGTGGGGGCCGCCGCGTCCTTCTCCGACAGCAGCGGCGGCACGTCCTG
Source organism: Streptomyces sp. NPDC020983 (assembly GCF_044333485.1). Taxonomy (NCBI): domain Bacteria; kingdom Bacillati; phylum Actinomycetota; class Actinomycetes; order Kitasatosporales; family Streptomycetaceae; genus Streptomyces; species Streptomyces sp. NPDC020983. The sequence continues at coordinate 356,351 of NZ_JBIRRA010000004.1, forward strand.
CGGCCAGCCGATGCCGAGCGCCGGGTCCAGCGGGTGGACGCCGTGCTCGCGGCTCGGCGCGTATCCCTCCGAGCACAGGTAGACCACGGTGGCGTCGTCGGTGAGCGCCATGAAGGCGTGCCCCAGGCCCTCCGACAGGTAGACGGCGCGGTGCTCGGCGTCGTCCAGCCGCACCGCGTCCCAGCGGCCGAAGTCCGGCGAGCCCGTGCGGATGTCGACGACCACGTCCAGGACGGCGCCGCGCACGCACTTCACGTACTTGGCCTGGCCCGGCGGCACGTCGGCGAAGTGCAGACCGCGCAGCGTGCCGCGCGCCGACACCGAGCAGTTGGCCTGCGCCAGCCGCAGCCGGTGGCCCGCGGCGGCGAGGAAGTCGCCCTCGGTGAACCACTCGTGAAAGCTTCCCCGCGCATCGTGGAAGACCTTCGGCTCGTGCACCCAGGCGCCGGGGACGGCGAGCTCCCGCATGACTTCTCCTCCGCTGGTCGCACTGCCGTGCGTGTCGGACCGGACACGGCCCGTGCCCATCGTAGATCCCTTTCCCGCTCCCTCCGCGTCTCGCTGGCCGAGATGATGAGGGGCCGCCGCGGATTTCGGGCCACACTGGGTGCGGCGGAACGGACGACCCGAGGGACGGACGCAGGTGACGACGGCGGCACGGCAGGACGTGGTGAACGCCCGCAGGGTCGTGGTGAAGGTCGGCTCGTCCTCGCTGACCACGGCCTCCGGCGGGCTGGACGCCGACCGGGTGGACGCCCTCGTCGACGTCTTGGCCAAGGCCCGCGAGGAGCGCGAGGTCGTCCTCGTCTCCTCCGGCGCCATCGCCGCCGGGCTCGCCCCCCTCGGCCTGCCCCGCAGGCCGCGCGACCTGGCCCGGCAGCAGGCCGCCGCCAGCGTCGGCCAGGGCCTGCTCGTCGCCCGCTACACCGCCTCCTTCGCGCGCTACGGCATCCGGGTCGGCCAGGTGCTGCTGACCTCCGACGACGTCAGCCGCCGCGCCCACTACCGCAATGCCTACCGCACGCTGGACCAGCTGCTCGCGATGGGCGCGCTGCCGGTCGTCAACGAGAACGACACCGTCGCCACCGACGAGATCCGCTTCGGCGACAACGACCGGCTCGCCGCCCTCGTCGCCCACCTCGTACGGGCCGACCTGCTGGTGCTGCTCTCCGACGTCGACGGCCTCTACGACGGCGACCCGCGCACCCCCGGCACCTCCCTCATCGGCGAGGTCAGGGGCCCGGCCGATCTGGAGGGCGTCTCCATCGGCAGCGCCGGCCGCTCCGGCGTCGGCACCGGCGGCATGGTCACCAAGGTCGAGGCCGCGGCCATCGCCACCGGGGCGGGCGTGCCCGTCGTCCTCACCTCCGCCGTGCACGCCGCCGACGCCCTCGCCGGCCGCCCCACCGGCACCCACTTCCACCGCACCGGCAAGCGCTCCGCCGACCGGCTGCTGTGGCTCGCCCACGCCTCCGCCCCGCGCGGCTCGCTGCGGCTGGACGCCGGTGCCGTCCGGGCGGTCACCCAGCGGCACAGCTCGCTGCTGCCCGCCGGGCTCACCGGCGTCGAGGGCGACTTCGCCGCGGGCGACCCCGTCGACCTGCTGGACGAGTCGGGCGCCGCCGTCGCCCGCGGCCTGGTCAACTACGGTGCCCGCGAGCTGCCCCGGCTGCTCGGCCGCAGCACCCGCGAGCTCGCGGCGGAACTCGGACCCGCCTACGAGCGGGAGGTCGTGCACCGCGACGACCTGGTACTGCTGCGGCGCCAGGGACGCACGAGCTGATCTCGTCCGGGGCTTCTTGCCGAAAACGCCCCCGCGTCCTGCCGGAGCCTGGTCAACTTTGATGAGGACGCGATGCGCAGGTACGTCCCTGCCGCCGCTCCCGCCACACCGGCGGGACCGGCGGCGGCGGGCGCAACCCACAGGGAGGCCGCCGGTGAAACGAGGGCGCCCAGGGCAACTGACCAGGACGCCGACGGAACGCGCGCTGGTCAGCGTCGACCGCGCGGCACCGGACGGCCACGTGGTGCCGCACCAGGCCCGCCCGCAGGAACGGCCCGCCGCACGGCTGTGGCACGTCACACTCAGCGTCGCGGGCCCCCGCACCCCCCTGCCGGAGCTGCGGCGCGGCCTCGAACAGCTCGCGAACGACCACCCCTTCCTGCTCACCAGCCGCTACGCCCCGGACCACGCGGAGGTCCGCTACTGGGAGGAGGCGAGGGACGTCCACGACGCCGCCGCCCTCGCCCTGCGGCTGTGGGGTGAGCACCGCTCCTCCGCGGGGCTGCCCCCGTGGGAGACGGTGGGGCTGGAGGTCATCGACCGGGTGACCTACCAGCAGCGCCTTGCCGCCGGCGCGGTGCCCTCGCCCGTCCCGGCGGGGGTCCACCCGTTCTGACCCCCGCCGCGGGGGCTGCGGCCGCGCCGGCGGGTGCACCGGGGCGCGGCCGGCGGGCGCCGTCCCAGCGGCTGGGCGGCGGGGCACCGGCCCCGGCGGATTCAGTACCCTGCACGCATGGATGCGCTGACGCCAGGCGAAGAGTCCCCCGTCATCCGCGCGGCAACCCGCGCGAAGGCCGCAGCGGCGGAGCTGGCCCCGCTGCCGCGCGCGGCGAAGGACGCCGCCCTGCTGGCGATCGCCGCCGCCCTCCGTGCGAAGGCGGCGGACATCGTGGCCGCCAACGCCGACGACGTGGACCGCGCGGCGCAGGCCGGGACGAGCCCGGCGATCATCGACCGCCTGACCCTCACGGAGGAGCGGATCGAGGCGATCGCCGCCGACGTCGCGCACGTCGCCGGCCTGCCCGATCCGGTCGGCGAGGTGCTGCGCGGCTCCACGCTGCCGAACGGCCTGGAGCTGCGCCAGGTCCGCGTCCCCCTCGGAGTCGTCGGCATCATCTACGAGGCCCGGCCGAACGTCACCGTGGACGCCGCGGCGCTGTGCCTGAAGTCGGGCAACGCGGTGCTGCTGCGCGGCTCGTCCTCGGCGTACTCCTCGAACGCCGCCCTGGTCGAGGTGCTGCGGGAGGCGGTCGAGGGCGCGGGCCTGCCGGCGGACGCCGTCCAGCTCGTGCCCGGTGAGTCGCGCGAGTCCGTCACGGAGCTGATGCGCGCCCGCGGCCTGGTGGACGTGCTGATCCCGCGCGGCGGCGCCTCGCTCATCCGCACCGTCGTCGAGGGCTCGACCGTTCCGGTGATCGAGACGGGCACGGGCAACTGCCACGTGTACGTCGACGCAGGAGCCGACCTCGACATGGCGGTGGACATCCTGGTCAACTCCAAGGCCCAGCGCCCGAGCGTCTGCAACGCCGCCGAGACGCTGCTGGTGCACCGCGACATCGCCGACCGCTTCCTGCCGCGGGCGCTGGACGCGCTCGCCGACGCGGACGTCACCGTGCACGGCGACCCGCGGGTGCTGGCCGTCGCGGAGGAGTCGGGCAGCAAGGCCACCGTGGTGGCGGCCACCGCGGAGGACTGGGAGACGGAGTACCTGTCGTACGACATCGCCGCCGCGGTGGTGGAGTCGCTGGACGACGCGGTCGCGCACATCCGGCGGTGGTCCTCGGGCCACACCGAGGCGATCGTGACGGGCTCGCAGCCCGCGGCCCGGCGCTTCACCCAGCTGGTCGACGCGGCCGCGGTGATCGTGAACGCCTCGACGCGCTTCACGGACGGCGGCCAGTTCGGCTTCGGCGCGGAGATCGGCATCTCCACCCAGAAGCTGCACGCGCGCGGGCCCATGGGCCTGCCGGAGCTGACGTCCACCAAGTACGTCGTCACCGGCGACGGCCACATCCGCTGAGCTGCGGCGGCCGCAACGGGGCCGCGCACTGGGCCGTCCGGGTGCACGGGCGGCCCACGGGCGGCCCGGATTCCCCTGCCCAAAAGGCCAACTTCCGCATTACTCTGGACAGATGCCGGACGATGACGAGTTCGCCTCCGTAGTCCTCGACGAAGAATTCGTACGGTCTGCCCTGTTCCACGAGCCCACGGCCCGGGAACGGATGCTCGCCGTCGCCGAAGGTCCCGCAGCAGCGCCCGGCTGGCCCGGGCGGCGCGGGACCACCCGCCATGACGTCCCCGAACTGGACGGCGAGGCGGATCTCGCCCCCGACCCCCTCTATGCCGCGGGGCACCCCTACCGCGGCAGCAGCACGCGCTGGCACCGTCCGGTGGCCTGGGCCCTCGCCGTGGTCATGGGCATCGGAGTGGTCGCCCTGACCTTCGCCGCGGTCTACCGCGGCGCGGGCGCGGGCGCACGCCGGCCGGCCGATCCGCCGCCGTCCAGCGGCAGTCAGGTGGGGCGGCAGAGCCTGCCGCCCGTCGCCGGCGCCCCGGCGCCCTGATCCGATGTCAACTCGGCCGGTACGGGGGAGTTTATTCCCGCGCCGGCGGACATAACCTTGTGGTATGAGCGGGCCTGGAGACCCTCCTGAGGGCATGCCCGAGGGCGCCTCAGGAGGCGGTGAGGACGAATTCCGATCCGTCGTCTTCGACGAATCGTTCGTGAGGGCTGCCCGGATCCAGGAGTACTCCGCACGCGAGCGGCAGGACGAGGCCGGGCGCGCGGTCCGGGTACGGCACGCGCTGCCCGGCGGGCTCGCCCGCCAGGCGGCGGCCCTGGTCCTGCTCATCGTGCTGGCCTTCTCCTTCGCGGTGTACATGGGGGTGCGCCACCCCTACCACTCGCACGCCCCGGCCTCCGGTACCGAGCTGCAGGTCACCGTGACACCGCTGGTGCCCGTGGGCCCGGTGCGGGCGGTGTCGCCGGACGCCCCCTTCGCGGGGACCCCCGCCGCCCGGTCCGACTTCCACAGCCGCGAGAAGGGCCTGGCGCTGCCCGCTGACGTGTCGCCCGTCGGTGACTTCGACGTGGACGACGTGACGGCCGGCTACGAGACCGTCCGGCGCTTCCTGGACGACTCCGGCCTCAAGGAGCAGACGGTCACCGGCGGCGACGTCGGCCCCGTGCAGCAGCTGCTGGAGCCCGAGCAGGTCGACCTCTTCGACGGCAGCCTGAGCGCCCCCGAGGCGGACGGCGTGCACGAGGTCACCGGCTGGCTGGTGCGCTTCGACCCGGATCCGGGGGAGCGCATCGAGCTGGCGACCCACGACATCAGGGTGCGCGGCACGTACTCCGCCGTCCGGACGGCGGACGGCCGGCTGGAGGTCGTCGCGGACCACACCTACGTCTACGCCATCCGGGACGCCTCCGACCCCGACGGGCCGGTGTCGCTGTTCACCGTCCGGCGCCGGATGGCCTTCCACTTCACGCACGCCCAGCTGCGCGAGCACCACCTGGAGGTCGTGCGCTCCGACGTCACGGCGGGCCCGCTGGCCTGCTCGGCGCAGGTGGAGAGCTACTTCAGCCCGATACTGGCCGGCCACTCCTCGCCCGACGCCGTCAGCGGCGTCAACCCGTACGAGACGGCCCGTCCGCCCGGCGCCCGCTGCGCCCCGCTCACCGGTGTGGACCCGACGGCGGGCGCCGGAGCCGCCGCGGACCCCGGTACGGCGACGGCTTCCCCGCCCGCTGCCGCTACGGCAGCGGGCTCTCCGGCCGCCCGTCCTCAGCCCCGGGAGCCCCGGGATCCGGCGACGGCGAGTCCGCTGCTGACCCCTCCGGGCGTTCCGCGGTCGCCTGGGAGCCGGAGCCTGTGAAGCGGTCCCGGAGCCGGCCGCCGACGTCGGTCGCACCGTTGGTGATGTCGCGTATCAGGCCCATGAGCGGGTCCTTGCTGCGCTTCATCGAGTCGGAGTAGTGCGTCGCCGTCTCCCGGAAGGCGTCGGAGACCGAGGCGTCCTTGTCGGCCGTGCGCCGGGGGTAGTGGCCGTCCATCAGGCGCTGGTACTCCCGGGTGGCGGCCCAGCGGCGCAGCTCGGAGGCCCGGATGGTGGTGAAGGGGTGGCTGCGCGGCAGAACGTTGAGGATCTTCAGGACGGAATCGCGCAGGTCGCCGCCCGCCTCGTACTCGTCGGCCTGCTTGAGGAACGCGTCCACGTTCATCTCGTGCAGGTGGTTGCCGCCGGCGATCTTCATCAGGCCGCGCATCGACGCCTGGAGGTCCTGGCCGACGAGCAGCCCGGCGCGGTCCGCCGACAGCTCCGACTTGCGGAACCACTCGCGCAGCGCCGTGATGATCGCCAGCACCGCCAGGTTGCCCAGCGGGATCCACGCGACGCGCAGTGCCAGGTTGGTCAGGAAGAGCAGTATCGTCCGGTAGACCGAGTGCCCGGACAGCGCGTGGCCGACCTCGTGGCCGATGACCGCGCGCATCTCCTCCTCGTCGAGCAGCTCGACGAGGCCGGTGGTCAGCACGATGATCGGCGCGTCCATGCCGATGCACATCGCGTTGGGCTGCGGATCCATCGTGACGTACATCGCCGGGACCTTCTCCAGGTCCAGGATGTAGCAGGCGTCCCGCAGCATCGCGTTGAGGTGGGCGAACTGCTCGTCGCTCACCCGGACGGAGTCCGACAGGAAGAGCAGCCGCAGGCTGCGCTCGGGGAGCAGGCCGCTGAGCGACTTGAAGACGGAGTCGAAGCCGCTGAGCTTGCGCAGGGCCACCAGGGCGGAGCGGTCGGCCGGGTGCTCGTAGGCCCGTGACGAGATGTCAGGGAATCTCCGGCGGGTGCGGCCCGGCAGCTTCTCCGTGCTCACCCGGTCGTCCCGCGGTTCGTTCGACTCGGACATACTGGCCCAACCCCCTGGTAGCCCACCGGTACACAAAGCTGGACGCGCGGAGCCTGCGCGAAGTTCCCTCGGGCGCGCCCGTACCATGTGCCGAGAGTCTTGCCGCCCGTCCCCGACTTCGCAAAGGGTTCCGCTGACATGTCGCCCGCCGCAGTCTCCGCACTGACCACGCTCGCCGAGGACAACGGGGGCAACCACCCCAGCCTCAGCCCGTACCTGACCGGCTTCGGCGCGCTCGGTGCCCTGCTGATCCTGCTGTGGCTGGTCACCCGCTTCAACCGCGACTAGTCTCGCCATGTCCGACGCCAAACGCCGCATCGGTGTGATGGGCGGCACGTTCGATCCCGTCCACCACGGGCACCTGGTGGCCGCGAGCGAGGTGGCGAGCCTTTTCCACCTCGACGAGGTCGTCTTCGTCCCCACCGGGCAGCCCTGGCAGAAGAGCGAGCGCGCGGTGTCACCTGCCGAGGACCGGTACCTGATGACGGTGATCGCCACCGCGTCCAATCCGACGTTCTCGGTCAGCCGCAGCGACATCGACCGCGGGGGTGCGACATACACCATCGACACCCTGCGCGACCTGCGCTCCGAGCACCCCGACGCGGAGCTCTTCTTCATCACCGGGGCCGACGCCCTGTCGCAGATCTTCTCCTGGCGCAATGCCGAGGAGCTCTTCGCGCTCGCACATTTCATCGGGGTGACCCGCCCCGGGCATACGCTGTCGGACCCGGGCTTCCCCGAGGGCGGGGTGTCCCTCGTGGAGGTCCCGGCCCTGGCGATCTCCTCCACGGACTGCCGGCAGCGGGTGGCCAAGGGCGACCCGGTCTGGTACTTGGTTCCGGACGGCGTCGTGCGGTACATCGACAAGCGTGCGCTCTACCGGGACGCCTCCGGATAACACGCACCGCGAACCACAGCAGGTGAAGGGGTTCCTCGTGAACGACGCAAACCCCCGTTGGCACTATGCCGAGGGCGGACAAGACGACGAGAGGGACCCGAACCGGCAGGAGCCCTACTACGGGCAGCAGCCCTACGGTTACGAGGGGTACGGCGGCCAGGGCGAGTACGGCGACTACGACGAGTACGGCCGCCCCCGCCCCCAGCCGCCCCGGCAGCACGTCCAGCAGGCCCGCCCCGTCCCCCCGCAGCAGCAGTCGCCGCCCCAGCAGTCCGGGTACCAGGACCCCTACCAGACCTACGGCGGCCCCGGCCACCAGCCCGGCGGGTACATCCCGCAGCAGCCCCAGCAGCCGTACTACGAGCAGCCCCAACAGCCGCAGTCCTACGACACCGGTCAGCACGCCGCGTACCAGACGGGCCAGATGCCGGCGTACGACACCGGGCAGCAGCCCGTGTACGAGACGGGCCAGACGGCGGCCTACGACACCGGTCAGCACGCCGCGTACCAGACCGGGCAGATGCCGGCGTACGACACCGGTCAGCAGCCCGTGTACGAGACGGGCCGGACGCCGGCCTACGACACCGGGCAGCACACCGCGTACGACACCGGGCAGCAGCCCGTGTACGACACCGGGCAGACGCCCGTGCAGAGCGAGCCGCAGGCCGGGCGGGACCGGTCCGAGACGCGCGGCGGCTACCAGACCGAGATGTTCGCCTTCGTCGACGAGGAGTCCGAGCAGTCGGAGGAGGTCATCGACTGGCTCAAGTTCTCCGAGTCGCGCACCGAGCGGCGCGAGGAGGCCCGGCGGCGCAGCCGCAACCGCAAGGCGGGCCTGGTGCTCGTGCTGGTGCTCGCCCTCGTCGGCGGCGCGGGCTACCTGTGGCAGGCCGGCAAGCTCCCGGGGCTGCACAAGGACAGGACGGCCTCGTCGGCGGCCGCGGGCGGGCCGCAGAAGCGGGACGTCATCGTCGTGCACTTCATCCCGGTGGACGGTGCCCCGAGCGACACCGCGCTGCTCGTCGACAACGCCACCAAGAAGCGCGGCACCACCGTCCTGCTGCCCAACACCCTGTCGGTGACCTCCGACGACGGCGGCGCCACCACCCTCGACAAGTCCGTCGACGACGGCATAGGCCCGACCCGGGACTCCCTGAACACGCTGCTCGGCGCCGACATCAAGGGCAGCTGGCGGCTGGACAGCCCCTACCTGGAGCTGCTGGTCGACGCGCTCGGCGACGTCTACGTCGACACCGACACCGCGGTGAAGGGCACCGGCAAGGACAGCGGCAAGACGGTCGTCGCCAAGGGCGAGAAACAGGAGCTGTCCGGGCAGGCGGCCGTCGCGTACGCCACCTACCGGGCCCCCGGGGAGCCGCAGACCAAGCAGCTCGCCCGCTTCGGGCAGGTCTTCCAGGCGGTCCTGAAGAAGATGCCGAGCGACGCGGGCGGCGCCACCAGGACCGTGCAGGCCCTCAGCCAGATCCTCGACCCGTCACTCACCGACAAGCAGCTCGGCGCGTCCCTCGCGCAGCTCGCCGACCTCGCCAAGACCGGGCAGTACGACACCACCGTGCTCCCCGTCCAGAAGAACGGCACCCTCAGCGCCGCCGCCACCGACTCCGTCAAGGACCTGCTGGGCGGCACCGTCAAGCAGTCCGAGGGCACCGCACAGCCGCGCGTGCTGATCACCGACGCCACCGGCAGCAAGTCCGCCGCCGCGATGGCGCAGGCCGCGATCGTCAACGGCGCAACGTACACCTACGTCGCCGGCGGCAAGGCGGGCTCCACGCAGAGCGCCTCGCGGATCCTCTACGCGGACGCCGCGCGGCTGGAGGCGGCCAAGGACGTCGCCGCCACCCTGGGCCTGCCGCCGACGGCGGTCGCCAAGGGCAAGGTGCCGTCCAACGCCGACATCGCCGTCACGCTCGGCAAGGACTACCAGCCGGACCCCTCCTGACCGGCACCGCGGCCGCGGACGCGGCCGCGCCTTCCCGGCGCCCCTGCGCGGCGCCGGGAAGGCGCGGGCGGGAAACCGGACACCCGGTCGAAAATCCGGTCGGGGCTGTCGGAGGGTCGTGAGACCCTGGAGACAGTAGAGCCCCCGACCGGAAAGCCGTATCCGTGACCGCCACTGACCGTTCCATCGAGCTGACCCGCGCCGCCGCGCAGGCGGCCGCCGACAAGCTCGCGCACGACGTCATCGCGTACGACGTCAGCGACGTGCTCTCCATCACCGACACCTTCCTGGTCGCCTCCGCCCCGAACGACCGCCAGGTGCGGGCGATCGTCGACGCCATCGAGGACAAGCTGCGCGACGAGCTGGACGCCAAGCCCGTCCGCCGCGAGGGCGAGCGCGAGGGCCGCTGGGTGCTGCTCGACTACGTCGACATCGTCGTGCACGTCCAGCATTCGGAGGAGCGGGTCTTCTACGCGCTGGAGCGGCTCTGGAAGGACTGCCCCGAGATCCCGCTGCCCGAGGACGCGGTCGCCACCCGCGGCAAGGGCAAGGAGCACAGCGGGGCGGCCGACGACGGGGCCGTCAGCTGAACGGCCACCGCGGCCGCGGCCGCAGGATCGTGCTGTGGCGGCACGGCCAGACGGAGTGGAATCTGGAGCAGCGCTTCCAGGGCACCACCGACATCCGGCTCACCGGGACCGGCGTCGCCCAGGCCCGCCGTGCCGCCCGGCTGCTCGCGGCTCTCAGGCCGGACGCGATCATCGCCTCCGACCTGAGCCGCGCCGCCGCCACCGCGGCCGAGCTGTCCGCCCTCACCGGCCTGCCCGTCACCCACCACAAGGCCCTCCAGGAGACCTACGCCGGCCACTGGCAGGGCCTCACCCACGAGGAGATCGTCGGCCGCTACGGCGAGCAGTACGCCGCGTGGAAGCGCGGCGAGCCCGTGCGCCGCGGCGGGGGCGAGCTGGAGACCGAGGTCGCCGACCGGGCCGCCCCCGTCGTGCTGGCCGCCGCCGACGAACTGCCCGACGGCGGGGTCCTCGTCGTCGTCAGCCACGGCGGCACGATCCGTACCACCATCGGCCGCCTCCTCGGGCTCGCGCCCGAGACGTGGGAGTCCCTCGGGGGCCTGTCCAACTGCTGCTGGTCCGTCCTCGGCGAGGGCGCCCGCGGCTGGCGGCTGACGGAGCACAACGCGGGCACGCTGCCCGAACCCGTCCTCGGCGACGACACGTAGGCCCTCGCGCGGCGCGCCCTCCTGGCCGCGGAGCCGCGTACCGGACGCGGCGCCGCGGCCCCTGGCGGGCACCGCCCCGCGCAGGGGCCCGCCCGCGCCACGTCCGGTTCTGCGCGGCAGGAAGCCGATTTCGTTCCCGTCCGCCGAGCGGCTATAATTCTGACGTCGCAAGGGGCTGTAGCTCAGTTGGTAGAGCGCTTGCATGGCATGCAAGAGGTCCGGGGTTCAATTCCCCGTAGCTCCACAGGCGAGAGGGCGAGAACGATCCGCACAGGATGCGGATCGTTCTCGCCCTCTTCTTTGTCTGCGCGGCTCCGCCTCGCGCGCGGCCGGGAGCAGGTCACGGCAGCAGGGAACGGGGGCGGTGCCCTCCCGCGCGGGCGGGGGAGCGCCGCCCTCGCGGCGTACCGGGGGCCGGGCGGTGCCTCACAGCTCGTGGGGGCACTTCACGGGGCGGCCGGCGGCCTCGCGCGCGGCGAGGAGGGCGGAGAGCCGGCGCCCGTGGACGGAGCAGCCCACGACGGGATCGACGGTGGTGCGCAGCGTCTCGATCCGCTCCCGGTCCTGTTCGGTGACCGGCGTGTAGACGACGTAGCGGTGCTCGGCCATGCCGTCGATGCTGAGCGACATCGAGGTCATGGTGATCATGCCCACCGCCGGGTGCCGGATGCTCTTGACGCGCTTGCCGGGAGCGGCGACGTCGCCGCTCGCCCACAGCTGCGCGAAGTCCGCGCTGGACTTGATCATGAGGGCGACGAAGTTCTCCCACGCGGGCTCCCCGACGTGCCGCCCGTAGCTGCGCCGCACCTGCGCGACCATCCAGGGCAGCTCGTCCGCGCTGTTGACGAAGGTCTGGCAGCACGCGGGCACGGTGAAGAGCTTGTAGAGGACGTTGCGCTCCCAGCGCTCCACGAGGGAGGTCATCGGCCACAGCGCGCGGTAGGTCGCGTTGGTGGCGCGGACGTCGTAGCGGCTGTTGTAGATCGCCGCGGGCAGCGGGTCGAGGGCGTCGAGCACGCCCTGGAGCTCCTCGCCGACCGCGCCCGTGCCGGTGTCCGGCTCGCGGACGAAGGGGATGCCGGCCAGCCGGTAGAGGTGCTCGCACTCGGTGGTGTCGAGCATGAGCACCCGGGCGACCGCGTCCAGCACCTGGACGCTCGCGTTGATCGGGCGGCCCTGTTCGAGCCACGTGTACCAGGTGACGCCGACCCCGGCGAGCTGCGCGACCTCCTCGCGGCGCAGCCCGGGGGTGCGCCGCCGCAGGCCCGGCGCCATGCCGACGTCCTCCGGGGTGATCCTGGCGCGGCGGCTGCGCAGGAAGGCCGCCAGCTCGGTACGGCGGGCGCCGCCGGCCCGCCGGGGGGCGGCGGGGGCCTGTGAACCGGTCCGTGCGGGAGGCGCTGCCGGTGACTGGGGCATAGGGTCATCGTCCCCAACGCGTCCGGCCGCTGCCAGGTGCTGGCAGTACCAGGATCACGGGGCTCTCGTTACCCGTACCCCGGCGGGCGGAGGGTCGGGGCATGGCACTTCCCACCTCGAACGGCGCGACCGTGACCGGCGCCACCCGCGGCCCCGCGGCCACCGCGCCGGCTTCCGTACCCGATACCGGCACCAGCAGCTCGGGCCGCGCGGGGCCACCGCCCGGACTGCTGCTCGGCACCATCCTGATGGGCCAGTTCATGGCCCTGCTCGACGTCTTCATCGTCAACGTGGCCGCGCCCACCATGCGCGACGACCTGCACGCCTCGGGCGCCCAGCTCCAGCTGGTCATCGCGGGCTACACCATCAGCTACTCCGTGCTGCTCATCACCGGGGCCCGGCTCGGCGGCCTGCTGGGGCACCGGCGGCTCTTCGTCGCCGGGCTCGCCGTCTTCACCGCGGCCTCGCTCGCGTGCGGACTGGCGCAGACCACCGGCGAGCTGATCGCCTTCCGCTTCGTCCAGGGCGCCGGTTCGGCGCTGATGATCCCGCAGGTGCTGAGCCTGCTCCAGCTCACCTTCAGCGGCGAGGCCAGGACGCGCGCGATGAGCGTCTACTCCGCGGTGCTGTCGTCGGGCGCGGCGCTCGGCCAGACGCTGGGCGGCGTGCTGGTGAGCGCGGACCTCTTCGGCACCGGCTGGCGGCCGGTCTTCCTGGTCAACGTGCCGATCGGGCTGGCGATGCTGCTGATCGCGCCGCGGGTGCTGCCCGCCGACGCGCCGCGCGACCGGACCCGCGCACGCGGCCTGGACCTGCCGGGGCTGGTCGTGCTGGCCGCGGCCGTGACGCTCTTCACCGTGCCCCTGGTGCTGGGGGAGGAGGAGGGCTGGCCGCTGTGGGGCTGGGTGTGCCTGGCGCTGAGCGCGGTGCTCCTCGCGGTGTTCGCGCTGCTGGAGATGCGGCTCGCGCGGCGCGGCGGCGCCCCGCTGGTCGCCCCGCGGGTGCTGCGGGCGCCCGGCATGCTGCGGGCGAGCCTGGTGATCCTGGCGACGATGGGCTCCAACGCGGGCTTCCTCTTCGCCATCGCCCTGCACCTGCAGAGCGGCCTCGGCTTCAGCGCCCTGCGCACGGGGGTGACCTTCGCCTTCGCCGCGGTCACCTTCGGGGCCGTGGGCCTGAACTGGCGGCGGCTGCCGTTGTCCTGGCGGCCCTGGCTGGCGGGCTCCGGCCTGCTGCTCGCCGCGGTGTCCTTCGCGGGCCTCGGCCTGGCGCTGCGCGGCGGCGGGGACGGCGGCGCGGGCCTCTACGTGTGGCTGCTGGTGCTGGGCGCCGGACTCGGCCTCGGTTTCAGCCCCACCCTGACGATGGCGCTGGGCACGATAGCCCCGCAGGACGCGGCGGACGCCTCCGGCTTCCTGGCCACGGTCACCCAGATCGCGCAGCTGCTCGGTGTCGCGACGCTGGGCACGCTCTTCCTCAGCCGGGTGAGCGGCCCCGGCGCCCACGCGTCGGCGCACGCCTACACCGCCCTGACCGTGGCCCTGGCCGCGGTGTGCCTGGCGGGCGCGGCGGCGGGCCTGGCCCGGGGCCGGGCCCGCGGGGCGGCCTGAGCGCCGGACGGCCGGTGCGCCCCGCGGCAGCCGGGCGCGCCGGCCGCCGCGGGGCGCCGGGGGCTCAGCGGCCGAGGGCGGGGTAGTCGGTGTAGCCGCGGTCGTCGCCGCCGTAGTACGTCGCCCGGTCCGCGGTGTTGTACGGGCCGCCGTCGCGGAGCCGGGCCGGCAGGTCGGGGTTGGCGAGGAAGAGGGTGCCGTAGGAGACCATGTCCGCGGTGCCGTCCTCGACGAGCGCCAGCTGCTCGGGGCCGTTGTGGCGCCCGGCGGCTCTGGCGTTCAGGACGAGCACGCCCGGGAAGCGCTTGCGCAGCTCCAGCGTCAGGGCCCGGTCGCCCGTCTCCACGACGTGCAGGTAGCAGGGACCGACCGGCTCCAGGGCGCGCAGCAGCGCGAGGTACGTCGGCTCCGGGTCGGGCTCGTCGATGTCGCCCAGCGTGTTGCCCGGCGAGATCCGCAGGCCCGTGCGCTCGGCCCCGACCGCGTCGGCGACCGCCCGGACGACCTCGGCGGCGAAGCGGGCGCGGCCCTCCGGGGTGCCGCCCCAGCCGTCGGTGCGGCGGTTGGTGTTGGGGGCCAGGAACTGGTGGGCCAGGTAGCCGTTGGCGGCGTGCACCTCGACGCCGTCGAAGCCGGCCGCGACCGCGTTGCGCGCGGCGGCGGCGTGCTCGGCGACGACGCGGGCGATGCCGTGCTCGTCCAGCTCGGCGGGTTCCTCGAACTCCTGCGGTCCGGCCGCGGTCCAGACACTCCCCCTGGCGCGCACGGCCGAGGGGGCGACCGGCCGCAGCCCGTCCGGCAGCACCGAGCGGTGGCCGATCCGGCCGGTGTGCATGAGCTGGACGAAGATCCGCCCGCCCGCCTCGTGCACGGCGTCCGTCACCCGCCGCCATCCGGCGATCTGCTCGGCGCTGTGCAGCCCCGGGGTGTCGGGGTAGCCCTGGCCGCCCGCCGAGGGCTGGGTGCCCTCGGTGACGATGAGGCCGGCGGAGGCCCGCTGGGCGTAGTAGGCGGCGGTGCCGGCGGTCGGGCTCAGCCCGGGGCCGTACGCCCGGCTGCGCGTCATGGGGGCCATCACGATCCGGTTGGGCAGCCGGTGGCCCCCCAGGTCTATCGGGTCGAACGCGGTGGTCACGGCGGTCGTCTCCCCTCTCGGCGGGCCCGGTCCTCACCTCGGCCGCCGTCACCGTAACCCGGGACCGGCCGGCCGACTGTTGCCGCTCCGTGAACTTCCCGGCGGGCCCGGGGCCCCTTTCCGAGGGGATTAAGGATTTGCTCCGGCCACCCGGTGAGCGTGTAAAGTAACCCCAGGTCGCCGGGGGAACCCGGCGGTGTCGCGGGGCTGTAGCTCAGTTGGTAGAGCGCTTGCATGGCATGCAAGAGGTCCGGGGTTCAATTCCCCGTAGCTCCACGAAGGCGATGGGCGAGGTGTGTCCGCGGAAAGCGCGGACCGTCTCGCCTTCGTCGTTTCTGCTCGGGCTGCGCCCTCGTGTGGCGGGGGCTTCGCCACCCGCACCCCCCTGAGGTGTTTCCGGCGTCACACCTTGGGTCGCAGTACCTGGGGGCGGGTTCCGTTCCTCGGTCCGTCCGGGGCCGGCGTCGGCCGTCCGAAGGCTGGTCCGGGGGCGTGGGCATCCGGCTCCACCTTCGTCGTATCCAGTGATTGTCATACCGCCAGCCGTGGGACTGGCCGGTCGGGGCTGCGCGCCCTCGCGGGGGCGGCGTAGTAGGTCTGGAGCATCCGCCTGAGGCTCCGTCAGCGAGTGGCGCCTTAGAGGTTCTCCGGCCACGGGAGGTTCCCGCAGGGACGTTTCCTTGACCTGCTCTTGGGGAAATCGTGGCCCTGGCATGAACTGATCAGCGAAAGAGTGTCGCTTTGCGGTGCGGTGTGTACGCATAGCGGCGACACCGCACAGTCCGCTCGTACCAGGGACAACCCGACAACGCGACAACTCGCTTCGCATGGGGGTTACATGAGATTTGAGCGCAAGAGGACGCGTATGGCGCTCGTGGCGGCCACCGCGCTGCCACTGGTCGCCGGCGCGCTCGCGCTTTCGACCCAGTCCGCGTCGGCCGACCAGCCTTCCGGACGCCAGCCGCTGTCCGGCACCAAGCCCCAGTGGGCCACCGCGCAGGCGGACCGCGGTGCCACTGCCGACTCCGCCGCGGTGACCGTGCGGGTCTACCTCGCGGGCAAGGACGCCAAGGGCCTCGCCGCCTACGCGAAGTCCGTGTCGGACCCGAACTCCGCCGACTACGGCCACTACCTGACGGCCGCCCAGGCCAAGTCCGCGTACGGCCCGACCAAGGCCCAGGTGGACGCCGTCACCGCGTGGCTGAAGTCGGCCGGCATGAAGGTCACCGGCTCCAACCAGCACTACCTCACCGTCACCGGTGACGTGGCGTCGGCGGAGAAGGCCTTCGGCACCCAGCTGCACAACTACAGCAAGTCGGGCCACGTCTACCGTGCCCCGGCCGGCACCGCCACCGCGCCCGCCTCGCTGGACGGCGCGGTCCTCACCGTCACGGGCCTGGACACGGCGCCCAAGAAGGCCAAGCACGACGACGAGCTGCCGCCGCCCGGTGAGGTCTTCAAGAACGCCGGGCCCTTCTCCACGTACTACGGCTCGAAGATCGCCGAGCAGTACCCGACCGCGTACGGCGACAAGGCGCCCTTCGCGATCAAGGGCTACACCGGCGACCAGCTGCGCGCGGCGTACGGCGCGGGCAAGTACACCGGCAAGGGCGTGACCGTCGCGATCACCGACGCCTACGCCTCGCCGTACATCGCCCAGGACGCGGCGCGCTACGCCGCGGACACCGGCGGCCAGAAGTACCGGAAGGGCCAGCTCAGCCAGGTCCTGCCGAGCGACTACAACAGCACCGTGGACTGCGACGCGGGCGGCTGGTACGGCGAGGAGACGCTCGACGTCGAGGCCGTGCACGCCGTGGCCCCGGACGCGAACATCGTCTACGTCGGCGGCGCCTCCTGCTTCGACGACGACCTGCTCGACGCCCTCAACAAGGTCGTCGACGGCCACCTCGCCGACATCGTCTCCAACTCCTGGGGCGACGTGGAGGCCAACGAGACGCCGGACGTCGCCGCGGCCTACGACCAGGTCTTCCAGACCGGCGCGGTCGAGGGCATCGGCTTCTACTTCTCCTCCGGCGACTCGGGCGACAACGTCGCCTCGACCGGTGTGAAGCAGGCCGACGTGCCCGGCAACTCGCCGTGGGCCACGTCCGTGGGCGGCACCTCGCTCGCGGTCGGCAAGGACGACAAGTACCTGTTCGAGACCGGCTGGGGCACCCTGCGCGCCCCGCTGTCCGCGGACGGCAAGAGCTGGACCGGCTTCCCCGGCCCGTACACCTCGGGCGCGGGCGGCGGCACCAGCAAGTACTACGACCAGCCGTACTACCAGCGCGGTGTGGTCCCGGACTCGCTGGCCCTGGCCAACGGCGGCGGCGTCAAGCAGCGTGTCGAGCCCGACATCGCGGCCGTCGCCGACCCGAACACCGGCTTCCTGGTGGGTCAGACCCAGACCTACCCGGACGGCTCGCTGCAGTACAGCACCTACCGCATCGGCGGCACCTCGCTGGCCGCGCCGGTCATCGCCGGCGTCCAGGCGCTCGCCGAGCAGGCCCGGCACGGCGTCGCCATCGGCTTCGCCAACCCGCTGATCTACTCCCGGTACGGCACGCCCGTCTACCACGACGTGACCGACCACCCGCTGGGACAGGGCAAGGGCCTCGCCGTGGTCCGCGTGGACTACGCGAACACCGTCGACGACTCCGACGGCACGATCGTCTCGCTGCGCACGCTCGGCGCCGACGCGTCGCTGCACGCCACGGTCGGCTACGACGACGTCACCGGCGTGGGCACGCCCGCGAAGGGGTACATCACCTCCTCGCTGCCGCCCAGGCACACCAGGTAACGGCATCCGCCGCGGCTGCGGCCCCGCACCGGCCACGGTGCGGGGCCGCAGCCGTGTCCCGCCCGTCCGGGGACCGGCCGCACCACTGTGCGTCCGGGCGGGCCGCTGCGGTAATCTGGAGCCATGCGACGAGCCACGAGCCTCCTGCTTAGCGAGCCGCGCTGACCACGGACCACGTCAGTGCGGCACCCCTCCTGTGCGAGGGGCTTTTTTGTTTGTCCCGCCCGTCCGCCCCCCGGGCGGCGGGACGGCGTCGCAGGCAGGACCCCCAGGCACCGATGGCCGTAGCAGCCGTCATGACATCGATGGAGTACCGAGGACGATGAGCGACACCACCCCGGCCGCCGAGACGGCTGCGCCGCACCGCTACACCGCACAGCTGGCCGCCGAGATCGAGGGCCGCTGGCAGGAGTACTGGGACGAGCACGGCACCTTCTCCGCCCCCAACCCCACCGGCGAGCTGGACGCGGATCCGGCGGAGGCCGCGAAGCCCAAGAAGTTCATCATGGACATGTTCCCGTACCCCTCGGGTGCGGGACTGCACGTCGGCCACCCGCTGGGCTACATCGCCACCGACGTCTCGGCCCGCTACCAGCGCATGACCGGGCACAACGTCCTGCACACCCTGGGCTTCGACGCGTTCGGCCTGCCCGCCGAGCAGTACGCCGTCCAGACCGGCACCCACCCGCGGGTCTCCACCGAGGCCAACATCGTCACCATGCGTGCCCAGCTGCGCCGGCTGGGCCTGGGCCACGACCGCCGCCGCTCCTTCGCGACGATCGACTCCGACTACTACCGCTGGACGCAGTGGATCTTCCTGCAGATCTACAACTCCTGGTACGACGAGGCCGCCGACCGCGCCCGCCCCATCGCCGACCTGGTCGCGCAGTTCGAGGACGGCACCCGGGCCACGCCCGACGGCCGCCCCTGGGCCGAGCTGACCCCCGCCGAGCGGTCCGACGTGCTGGGCGGCCACCGGCTGGCCTACACCGCCGAGTCGCCCGTCAACTGGTGCCCCGGGCTGGGCACCGTGCTGGCCAACGAGGAGGTCACCGCGGACGGCCGCTCCGAGCGCGGCAACTACCCCGTCTTCAAGGCCAAGCTGCGCCAGTGGATGATGCGCATCACGGCCTACGCCGACCGGCTGCTGAAGGACCTGGACGCGCTGGACTGGCCCGAGGCGATCAAGCTGCAGCAGCGCAACTGGATCGGCCGCAGCGAGGGCGCCCGAATCGACTTCCCCGTGCACGGCGCCGCGGGCGCGGCCGGCGACCACGCCGTGACCGTCTTCACCACCCGCCAGGACACGCTGTTCGGCGCCACCTACATGGTGCTGGCCCCCGAGCACGACCTGGTCGACGCGATCGTCCCGGCCGCCTGGCCCGAGGGCACCCGCGAGGCCTGGACGGGCGGCCACGCCACGCCCGGCGACGCCGTCGCGGCCTACCGCAAGCAGGCCGCGTCGAAGTCCGACGTCGAGCGGCAGGCCGACGCCAAGGAGAAGACCGGCGTCTTCACCGGCGCCTACGCCGTCAACCCGGTCAGCGGCGAGCCCGTACCGGTCTTCGTCGCCGACTACGTGCTGATGGGCTACGGCACCGGCGCCATCATGGCCGTCCCCGCCCACGACAGCCGCGACTTCGCCTTCGCCCGCGCCTTCGACCTGCCCATGCGCTGCGTCGTCCGGCCCACCGACGGCCGCGGCGAGGACCCGGCCGCGTGGGACGACGCCTTCGTCTCCTACGACGCGGCCATCGTCAACTCGTCCAACGAGACGGTCTCGCTGGACGGCCTGGGCGTCACCGAGGCCAAGGCCGTGGTCACCACCTGGCTGGCCGAGCGCGGCATCGGCGAGGGCACGGTCAACTACCGGCTGCGCGACTGGCTGTTCAGCCGCCAGCGGTACTGGGGCGAGCCCTTCCCCATCGTCTACGACGAGGACGGCGTCGCGCACGCCCTGCCCGACTCGATGCTGCCCGTCGAGCTGCCCGAGGTCGACGACTACTCCCCGCGCACCTTCGACCCGGACGACGCGGACACCTCGCCCGAGACCCCGCTGTCGCGCAACGCCGAGTGGACGACCGTCGAACTGGACCTGGGCGACGGCCCGCGCACGTACCGCCGCGAGACCAACACCATGCCCAACTGGGCCGGCTCCTGCTGGTACGAGCTGCGCTACCTGGACCCGTTCAACTCCGAGCGGATCGTCGACCCCGCCGTCGAGGCGTACTGGATGGGCCCGCGCGAGGGGCAGCCGGCCGGCGGCGTCGACCTGTACGTCGGCGGCGCCGAGCACGCCGTGCTGCACCTGCTGTACGCGCGCTTCTGGCACAAGGTGCTGTTCGACCTGGGCCACATCTCGTCCTTCGAGCCCTTCCACAAGCTGTTCAACCAGGGCATGATCCAGGCCTACGTCTACCGCGACGCGCGCGGCATCGCCGTCCCCGCGGCCGAGGTCACCGAGCAGGACGGCGCCTACTACTACCAGGGCGAGAAGGTCAGCCGGCTGCTGGGCAAGATGGGCAAGTCGCTGAAGAACGCCGTCACGCCCGACGAGATCTGCGCGGAGTTCGGCGCCGACACGCTGCGGCTGTACGAGATGGCGATGGGCCCGCTGGACGTCTCCCGGCCGTGGGACACCCGCGCCGTCGTCGGCCAGTACCGGCTGCTGCAGCGGCTGTGGCGCAACATCGTCGACGAGACCACGGGCGAGGCCACCGTCACCGACGCCGAGCCCGACGAGGAGACGCTGCGTGCCCTGCACAAGGCGATCGAGGGCGTCAGCGGCGACATGGCGGGCCTGCGCTTCAACACCGCCATCGCCAAGATCACCGAGCTGAACAACCATCTGACGAAGGCGGGCGGCCCCGTCCCGCGCAGCGTCGCCGAGCAGCTGGTCCTGCTGATCGCCCCGCTGGCCCCGCACATCGCCGAGGAGCTGTGGTCCCGGCTGGGCCACACCGGCTCGCTGGCCCACGCCGGCTTCCCCGTCGCCGACCCGGCCCTGGCACAGGACCCCGCGGTGACCTGCGTCGTCCAGATCAAGGGCAAGGTCAAGGCCCGCCTGGAGGTCCCGCCCACCGTCAGCGAGGCCGACCTGGAGGCCCTGGCCCTGGCCGACCCGGCGATCACCGCTGCGCTGGACGGCGCGGTGGTGCGCAAGGTGATCGTGCGGGCGCCGAAGCTGGTCAACATCGTGGTCTGAGCACCGCCCACAGGGGCGGGCCCGGGGGATCCCCCGGGCCCGCCCCGTGCGGTTACGGTGGAGGTACGCGTCTTCGCCCCTGCCCAGGAGGAGCGGCCTGTGGAAACCGCCGGGATCATCGTTCTCCTGCTCGTGCTGGCCTTCCTGGTGCTCGCGGGCGTCGTCGCGGTGCGGACCGTGCGGGCCGTCGGACGCGGGGTGGCCCGCGGCACCGCGCAGGCCCGCCGGGTCGTCGAGGACACCCAGCTCAAGGCCCGCCGCTTCACCACGCCCGGCCCCGGCGGCGAGGTGGCGCAGCTGCGGATCGACCTGCGGGCCGCGATCGACAGCACCTTCGCCGCGCTCGACGCCCGCCACGCCGACGACGCCGCCCTCGCCGAGGCCGCGTCCCTGCTGTCCCGGCTCAACGACCACGCGCGCGCCCTCGACGGCGAGCTCAAGCTCCTCGAACGCGAACCGGACACCTCGCGCATCGCCGCCCGCCTCCCCGAACTGGCCACCCACGTCCGCCACATCACCCACTCCGCGGACTCCCTGCGCTGGGCCGCGCAGGACCGCGCCCGGCACGCCACCGCCGACGACCTGGCCTCCCTGACCGACCAGATCGCCATAGAATCCGCGGCCCTCCGCCACTGGACCCCGACCGAGCCCCCGAAACTGCCGTCGCAGGGGGACTGAGCCGCCTCCGCCGGGAGGCGCGGTCCCGCCGGGCGGGGCGCGCGGCGGCGGCGCGAGAGCGGCGGGCGGGGCGGGCGGCGGCGGCGCGAGAGCGGCGGGCGGGGCGGGCCGCGCTGTCGCCCCGGCGCGTGCCCCGGGTAATCTCGCGGACATGCCCCCGCACGTCGCCATCGTCACGGACTCCACGGCCTACCTCGGCCGTGACGCCCTGATCCGCCACCGCATCACCATCGTTCCCCTCACCGTGGTGATCGGCGACGAGGCCCTGGAGGAGGGCACCGAGATCTCCGCGCCCGCGGTCGCGCGGGCGCTCCAGCGGCGCCGCCCGGTGACCACGTCCCGCCCCGCGCCGCCCGAGTTCACCGCGGCGTACGAGGCGGCCGCCGCGTCCGGCGCGTCGGAGATCGTCTCGCTCCACCTCTCCGCGGACTTCTCCGGCACCTACGACGCGGCCCTCGTCGCCGCGAAGGACGCGCCTGTGCCCGTCCGGGTCGTGGACACGGGCGTGGTCGCGATGGCCCTCGGCTTCACCGTGCTGGCCGCCGCGCAGGCCGCGGAGGCGGGCGGCACGGTCGACGAGGTGGTCGCGGCCGCGGAGAAGCGGGCGGCGGACACGTCCGCGTACTTCTACGTCGACACCCTCGACTACCTCCGCAGGGGCGGCCGGATCGGCGCCGCCCAGGCCCTCTTCGGCTCCGCCCTGGCGGTGAAGCCGCTGCTGCGGCTGGCGGACGGCCGGATCGAGCTGATGGAGAAGGTCCGCACCGCCTCGAAGGCGATCACCCGCCTGGAGGAGATCGTCGTCGAGCAGGCCGGCACCCGCACGGTCGCCCTCGCCGTCCACCACCTCGCCGCGGCGGACCGGGCGGCCACCCTCGCGGAGCGCTTGCGCGAGCGCGTCCCCGGCCTCGACGAGCTGGTCGTGAGCGAGGTCGGCGCGGTGATCGGAGCCCACGCGGGGCCGGGGCTGCTGGGCGTGGTGGTCTCGCCCCACTGAGCGCGCAGGCCGCGGCGGGGAGTTTTCCACAGGCCGCGGACCAAGATCATCGCGGGCGGTGCGGACCGGTCCACGATGATCGGTATGAACGTGACGAACGTGATGAGCGCGACGCGCGCGGCGGTGAAGGCACCCCGGGAGGCGTCCGAGGCACAGGCCCGCACGAGGGAGCGGGCGTCCGCGATCTTCCCGGCCGCAGGCCCTCCGCCCCCGCCCCCGCCGCCTCCGCCGGCGGCCGGGGAAGGCCCGCCGGGCGGTCGGCTCACCGCCGTGCGGACGTGGCTGCTGCTGCGCTGCGGGCTCGAACTGCGCACGGCCGCCGCGCTGACGGCGGTGCTGCTCGCGGCGACGGGGCTGGCGGTACGCCATTACGTGACGGGCCGCCCGCACACGGTACGGGTCGCGGCGGCCGTCCCGCCGGTCGTCCCGACGCCCGGCCCCTCTCCGGCGCGCCCCGCCCTGACGGTCGACATCGCCGGCAAGGTCGCGAGGCCGGGCCTGCGCCGCCTCCCGCCGGGCTCCCGGGTCGCCGACGCCCTCGCCGCGGCGGGCGGCCCCCTCCCCGGCGCCGACACGACCTCCCTCAACCTCGCCCGCCCCCTGGCCGACGGCGAGCAGCTCGTCGTCGGCCGGCCCCAGCCCCCGCCCTCCGCCGCCACGCCCGGCAGCCCCGCCACCCCCCTGAGCCTGAACTCCGCCACGGTGCCCCAACTCGACGCCCTCCCCGGAGTCGGCCCCGTCCTGGCCCAGCACATCCTCGACTACCGCACCCAGCACGGCGCCTTCACCTCCCTCCAGCAGCTCCGCCAGGTCCCCGGCATCGGCGACCGTAAATTCGCCACCCTCAAGCCCCTGGTCCAGCCATGACCCGCCCCGACACCGCCGCCTCCACCCCCTCCCGGCAGCCGCCACCACCCGGCAGCAGCACGCCCGGTGACGGTGGGAGGGGTGCTGGCGCGGTTGCGCGGGAGGGGCGGGGCGCTGGGGGCGGGGGGAGCGGCGTGCGCGGTTCGTGCGGTGGGGAGGTCGTGGGCTCAGGGGAGGGGCTGGTGTCAGGTGGGGGCGCGGGTGGCGGTGCGCCCGGTGACGGTGGGAGGGGTGCTGGCGCGGTTGGGTCTGAGGGGCGGGGCGCTGGGAGCGGCGTGCCCGGTTCGTGCGGTGGGGGGCCACCCCGGGGGGCAGCGCTCCGCGAGGGCACGGCCGGCCGCGCCGGGGCTCCGGACGCCCCCCATTCCGGCGGGCCGCAGGCCATCGCGGAGGAAGGCCGGGAGGGGGAGCGCCCGCCGCAGGCGCCCGTGCACGCGGCTGCGAAGTCCCGGCTCGGCGCGGCGAATCCGCGCCAGGAGGGCCCGCCGGATCTGCGGCTCGTACCGCCGGCGCTGGCGGCGTGGGCGGCGGCCGCGCTGACGCCCGCCACGGGGTGGCGGCCGGTGGTGCTCACGGCCGCCGCCGCGGCAGCGGCGTACGCGCTCGCGGTGGTGGCAGCCGCCGCAACCCGCCGCCGGCGAACCGGGGCCGCCCGCCCCGGAGGAAGCCGCCTCACCACCGCGGCGGCGGCAACGCTGCTGTGCCTCGTGGCGGCAGCCACCTGTGCGGCCCTCGCGGACGCGGACCTGCACCGCGGCCCCCTCCCGGGGATAGCCGCCCACCGGGCCCGCGCGGACGTGGTGCTGCGGGTCACGGGCGACCCGTTCACCACCGGCCCCCGCGCCCCGGGCGCACGTGGCGCGGCGAGAGGCGGCCCCATGGTGGTGGTCCCCGCGGAGGCGATCCGCGTCGGCCCCACGAGCACCCGCACGCCCGTCGTGGTGCTGGCGGACGCCCGCCCGCCGACGTGGCTTCGGCTCGTACCGTCCACCACGGTGCGGGTGGAGGCCCGCATCGCCCCCTCCTCCCGCCCCGGCGAATCGGCGGCGGTGCTGCGCCCGGCGGGGCCGCCCCGCGTGCTGAGCCCGCCCAGCGGGGCGCAGCGCGTCGCGGCCCGGCTGCGCGCAGGCCTGCGCACGGCGAGTGCGGGCCTGCCCCCGGACGTCCGCGGACTGCTCCCGGGCCTGGTGACGGGCGACACCAGCGCGATCCCCCCTGCCCTGAGGGACGATGTCGAGGCGACGGACCTGGCGCACCTCACGTCCGTGTCGGGAGCCAACCTCACGATCGTCCTGCTGCTCCTGATCGGCCCCCCGGCCGAAGCCGCGCTGGCCGAGCGCCGTGGCACGGCGGCCGCCCTGGGCGTGCCGCTGCGCCTGACGGCGGTGCTGGGCGCGGCCCTGACGGGCGCGTTCGTGCTGGTGTGCCGTCCCGGGCCGAGCGTGCTGCGGGCGGCGGCGTGCGGCCTGATCACGCTGCTGGCGATCGGCACGGGCCGCCGCCGGTCCCTGGTGCCCGCGCTGTGCGGGGCGGTGCTGCTGCTGGTGCTGTGCGATCCGCGGGTCGCCCGCTCCTACGGCTTCGCCCTGTCGGTGCTGGCGACGGCCTCGCTGCTGACGCTGGCGCCGCGGTGGAGCGCGGCCCTGCGGCGCCGCGGGGTGCCGCCGCGGCCGGCGGAGGCGCTGGCGGCGGCCGCGGCGGCACAGGCGGTGTGCGGCCCGCTGCTGGTGGTGCTGTCGGCGCGGCTCAGCCTGGTGGGCGTCCCGTGCAACCTGCTGGCGGAGCCCGCGGTCGCGCCGGCGACGGTGCTGGGCTTCTGCGCGCTGGCGGTGGCGCCGCTCTCCCCGGCCGCGGCGGCGGCCACCGCGTGGGTGGCGGGCTGGCCGGTGCGGTGGATCGCGGCGGTGGCCCGGCACGGAGCCGCGCTGCCGGGCGCGCGGGTGGGGTGGCCGGGCGGCTGGGCGGGCGCGGCGCTGCTGGCGGGGCTGACACTCGCGGTGGCGGTGCGCGGCGGCCGCGTGCTGCGCGTGCTCGCGGGCCGCCCGTGGACGGCGGCGGCCGCTGCCCTGCTGGTGCTGCTGGCGCTGACCCGTCCGCTGCCGCTGCCCGTGCCGCTGCCGTGGCAGGCGACGCGGTGGCCGCCGGCGGGCTGGCGGTTCGCGATGTGCGACGTGGGGCAGGGCGACGCGCTGGCGCTGTCCGCGGGGCCGGGCAGCGCGGTGGTCGTGGACACCGGCCCCGACCCGGTGCTCGCGGACCGCTGCCTGCGTGATCTGCGGGTCACCACGGTGCCGCTGCTGATCCTGACGCACTTTCACGCGGATCACGCCGACGGCCTCGGCGGGGTGCTGCGCGGGCGCGCGGTCGGCGCGATCGAGACGACGGTGCTGGACGAACCGGCGCCGGAGGCCGCGCGGGTGCGGCGGGCGGCGGCGGCCGCGGGCGTGCCGGTGCTGCGGGCTGCGGCGGGGGAGCGGCGCGCGGTGGGTTCGCTGGCCTGGCGGGTGCTGTGGCCGCCGCCGGACGCGGCAGGGCTGCCGGACGACGATCCGAACGACGCGAGCGTGGCGCTGCTGGTGAGCACGGGCGGCCTGACGCTGCTGCTCGCCGGGGATCTGGGCCCGCGGGCGCAGAGCGAGGTGCTGGCGTCGGTGCCGGATCTGCCGCGGGTGGACGTGCTGAAGGTCCCGCACCACGGCAGCGCTTACCGGGACGACGTGTTCTTCGCCCGCCTTCGCCCGCGGCTGGCGCTGATCTCGGTGGGGGCGCACAACACCTACCGCCATCCGGCGCCGGGGACGGTCGCCGCGCTGCGCGGGCTGGGCGCCACCGTCTTCCGTACCGACCGGGACGGGCCGGTGGCCGTCACCGCCGGCCCGGGCGGGCTGCGCGCGTCCACGCCCCGCCGCGGCGGCGGCCTGCTCGCGGCGGGGGAGGGGCGGCGGGCCCCTGCGCTCAGGCGCCGAAGATGGCCGCGGGGTCGCCGGTGTACCAGGCGTTGTCGATGCGCATCCGGCGGATCACCCACCGGTCGCCGTCGCGCACCAGGTCCACCGCGTAGGGGTTCTTGAGCAGCGCGAAGGTGCCGTGGTCGGCGGTCAGCAGGTGCTGGGCCTCGACGAGGGCGGTGAGGCGCGCGGTGTCGCCGTCGATCGCGATGCGCGCATTGGTGACCTGGTGGGTGGTGTCCACGCGCCCGGCGAAGAGTCCGAGGACGGTGGTGACGATGCTGTCCCGCCCGGCCAGCCGCGGGGCGTTGCCGCCCCACTTCGCGGAGGCCGGGGCGAAGTCGATCTCGGCGTCGGGCGCGAAGGCGGAGGCGAAGAGCGCGGCGTCCCCGAGGTCCTGGCCGAGGCCGAACCGCAGGAGGGCGTCGAGGATCTCCGTACGGTCGCGCAGCTCCCGCAGGGTCGCGGCGCTGTCGGCGGCGGGGGCGGTGAGGGCGTGGGTGCCGGTGACGTACATCGCGTGCTCCTGGTGCGGGTGGAGGTCCGGGGAAGCCGGAAGGAGGGGCGGGGAGTGGGGCTGTGACGAGCCTCGCCGGGCACGGCGGACGGATCAACGCCGCTCTGTGCAACGATCGTTGCGGCAGGGTTGACGATGCGGGGGCGGGGCGGTGCTGGAACGGTACGAGCTGGAGGTGCTCCTCACGCTGGCCGAGGAGCTGCATTTCGGCCGGACCGCCGAGCGGCTGCACATCTCCACCGCGCGCGTCAGCCGGACGGTGGCGACGCTCGAACGCCGGATCGGCGCCCCGCTGTTCGCACGCACCAGCCGCCGGGTGGAGCTGACGCCGGTCGGGCGGCGGCTGGCGGAGGAGGCGCGGCCCGCGTGGCGGCGGATCACCGCGGCGTACGAGGCCGCGGTGGAGGCCGGCCGCGGCCTCACGGGCACGCTGGACGTCGCGTTCACCGGCGCCGCGGGCGGCCAGCTCCTGGCGGGTGCGGCCGAGCGCTTCCGCGAGCACGCGCCCGGCTGCGAGGTGCGGATCCGCGAGGCCAGGCCCGCGGACGTCGTGGCCTGGCTCCGCGACGGCGAGGCCGAGGTGGTGCTTGCGAGCCTCCCGGTGGACGGGCCCGGCATCGCCTCCGGTCCGGTGCTGATCGGTGAGGCGCGCATGCTCGCGGTGCCCGCCGGGCACCCCTTCGCGCGCCGCGGGACGCTGTCGCTGGAGGATCTGGCCCGGGTGACGCTGCTGCGGCTGCCCGCCCACGCGCCGCAGTCCCTCCAGGAGGACCGCGCGCCGCGCACCACCCCGGCGGGGCGGCCGATCGCGCACGGCCCGGCGGCGGCGACGTACAACGAGTTGCTCACCCTCGTCGGCGCGGGCCGGGGCGCCCTCGTCACCGGTGCCCAGACCCGCCGCTACTACGCACGCCCCGACGTCGCCTACGTCCCCTTCCGCGACGCCCCGCCCGTGGAGTGGGCCCTGCACTGGCGCGCCGACGCCGCCACCGCCCGCGTCCGGGCCTTCGCCGACGCCGTCGGCGCTCTGCTCGGCCGCTGACCCAAGCCGCCGAACCCCCGCCGGGCCCCCTCCGCTCCCCGTCTGCCTCTCCGCCCGCCCTCCGGTCCCCGTCCTCTCCCGCACGCTAAAGGTCTCTTGCTAAAGAAGTCTTGAGAAAGCTATCGTGAGGACCGTGCCGGAGAAGCCGCTCGACCACCAGATCCACCTCGGAGACCCGCGCGCCCTGCGCGCGTACGCGCATCCCACACGGATGGCGCTGGTCGGCCTGCTGCGCACGGAGGGGCCTTTCACGGCGACGCGGGCGGCCGAGCTGACGGGCGAGTCCGTCGCCAGCTGCTCGTACCACCTGCGGATACTGGCGAAGTACGGTCTGGTCGAGGAGGCCGAGCCGGGGGCGCCGGGGCGGGAGAAGCCCTGGCGGGCCACCGCCTCGTACACCGACTGGCCGGCCTGGTCCGCCGACCCGGCGGTCGCGGACGCCGCCGGCGCGCTGAGCACGGCCGTGGCCGAGGTGCAGTTCAACCGGCTGATGCGGGCCCGCGAGCTGCGGCACACCCTGCCGGCGCAGTGGCAGCGGGCCGAGACGTACTCCGACGTGACCCTCTACCTCACCCCCGAGGAACTGTCGGAGCTGGGCGGGCGCATCGACGAGGTGATCGCGGAGTACGCGCGGCGCGACCAGGACCCCAAGGACCGTCCGCCGACCGCCCGCCGCGTGACGTACCTGCACACCGGCTACGTCGCCCCGGGGCAGCCGGCCCCGCCCGCAGAAGCCGCGCCCGGGCCCGCGCCGGAGCAGCAGGAGGAGCCGTGAGCACCGCGACGGCCGTCCGCGCGCTCGCGGCCCGGGCGCCCGCGCTGCTGCACGAGCGGCAGTTCCGGCGTTACTGGACCGGCCAGACGGTGTCGCTGTTCGGCGACGAGGTCACCTACCTCGCGGTGCCGCTGACCGCCGTCCTGGTGCTGCACACCGGTCCCACCGGTGTGGGCTGGCTGCGCTTCGCCGGGCTGCTGCCCGCCCTGCTGTTCTCGCTGCACGGCGGCCTGTGGGCGGACCGCCGCGGGCGGCGCCGGCGGACGATGGTCGCCGCCGACCTCGGCCGCGCCGCGCTCATGGCGTCCGTCCCGCTCGCCTTCGCCCTCGGTGTGCTGACCTTCACCCAGCTCTGCGTCGTCGTCTTCGCCGTCGGCACCCTCGCGGTCGGCTTCGACGTCTGCAACGCCGCCCTCTTCGTGTCCCTCGTCGGCCGCGAGAGCTACGTCACCGGCAGCTCGCTGGCCAGCGGCAGCCGGGCCTTCTCCTTCATGGCCGGGCCCAGCGCGGGCGGCCTGCTCGTCCAGCTGGTCGCCGCCCCGCTCGCGCTGCTCGTGGACGCGGCCTCCTACGCCTTCTCCGCCTGGCAGCTCGCCCGGATAGCTCCCGAGGAGCCGCCCGCCGTGCCACGCGGCCCCGGCGGGCTCGGCGAGGGGCTGCGCTTCGTCGGCCGCTCCGCGCTGCTGCGCCCGATGCTCTCCTGCGTCGCGACGATCAACCTCTTCAACTTCGCCTTCAGCACGCTCGTCGTCCTCTACGCCGTCGACGGCCTCGGCATGAGCGCGGGGACGCTGGGCCTGGTCCTCGGCGCGGGCGCCTTCGGCAGCCTGCTCGGCGCGGTGGTCAGCGGGCGGATCGTGCGGGCGATCGGCATCGGCCCGGCCTTCACGCTCGGAGCGGTCGCCTTCCCCGCCCCGCTGGTGCTCGTGCCCATGGCCGGCGGCCCGGCGCCACTGGTGCCGGCCGTTCTCTTCGTCGCGGAGTTCGCGGCCGGAGCCGGAGTGATGCTGCTCGACATCGCCGCGGACACACTCAAGGCCGCCGTCATCCCCGACGCCCTGCGCTCACGGGTGTCCGGTGCCTTCCGCATGGTCAACTACGGGGTCCGCCCGCTCGGCGCGCTCGGCGGCGGCCTGCTCGGCTCGGCGATCGGGCTGCGCCCGGCGCTGTGGGGCGTGGCGACGGCGGCCGTGCTGGGTGCGCTGTGGCTGCTGCCGTCGCCGATACCGCGGTTGCGCGAGCTGCCGCAGCCCGCGCGGGCCGAGCCGCCGGTGCAGGCCGCGTGACCGGCTCCCGAGTGGCCCCGCCGCAGGTCAGCGCGGGTGCGATGGCATAATCCCGGCATGAGCGCCGCCGCCTCCCGCCTCCCCGCCGACCCGCCGTCCTGGCACCTGCGCCCGTCCACCCAGGCGGATCTGGAGCCGCTCGCGGACCTGCGCGCGGTGGTCATGCGCCCGGACCTGGAGCGCCTGGGCCGCTACGACGAGCACCGGGTGCGGCAGCGGCTGCGCGACTCGTTCTCGCCGGTGCGCACCGCGATCATCGTCGTCGGCGGCGAATTCGCCGGCTCGATCACGCTGCGCCCCCACGGGGACGGGGGGCAGTGGCTGGAGCACTTCTACCTCGCTCCGCGCCACCAGGGCCGCGGACTCGGCTCGGGCGTGCTGCGGGCGGTTCTGGCGGAGGCGGACGCACGCGGGCAGACCGTGCGCCTGAACGTGCTCCAGGGCAGCCCCGCCCGCCGGCTCTACGAGCGGCACGGCTTCACCGTGGAGTCCGAGGACCCGGTGGACGTCTTCATGACCCGCGCCCCGGGGCCGGTCCGCGCGGCCTGACCCGCACCGCCGGCGTGCGGCGATCGAGCATCCGGAACTTTTACGAAAATTTCGGAGCCGACAGCTCCGTCTCATCCGACATATCCACGCCAGCTCCGGGTGTTCTCGCTGCTGATACCCCTTCGGTGCGCTGTGGCCAGGCACAACACTGTGCCACGCTCTCCCGCACGAGTCGAAGGTTTCGCAAACTTCGCCGAAACTGTTGACAGTTGACGGGGGCGGATCAACACTGTTCGCCGTTGAGACCGCACCACCCGTCACCCGGACCGCACCGCGGACCGGGCATTCCGGGCCCTCCGCACGAGCCGCCGAGCGGGGTGTCCGAGCCATCCCCCACAAGTGACGCACCCCTGCCACGGGGTCATGTCGCGCTGCCCGCACACCCGGGCATTCCTCCAGGAGGACACCTGTGAACCGTCCCCCCACCACCCGAGCGCGTCGAACCGGCCGGCTGCGGCTGCTGTTCAGCGGGATCGTGACGACCGCGCTCATCGGTGTCGCGGCCCTCGCCATGCCGGGCACCGCCAGTGCCGACACCACCGTGAACACCAACAGCACCGGCAACAACAACGGGTACTTCTACTCGTTCTGGAGCCAGAACAGCGGCCAGGCCTCGATGACGATGGGCTCCGGCGGCCAGTACAGCACCCAGTGGAACAACGTCGAGAACTTCGTCGCCGGCAAGGGCTGGAACCCCGGCAACACGAACCCCGTGACGTACTCCGGCTCGTGGAACTGCAGCGGCAACTGCTACCTGTCGCTGTACGGCTGGACCACGAACCCGCTCATCGAGTACTACATCGTCGAGAACTACGGCAACTACAACCCCAGCACCGGTGCCACCCGGCTGGGCTCGGTCAACAGTGACGGCAGCACGTACGACCTGTACCGGACGCAGCGCGTCAACCAGCCCTCCATCCAGGGCACCGCGACGTTCTACCAGTACTGGGCCGTGCGCCAGGCGAAGCGGACCGGCGGCACCATCACCGTGTCCAACATCTTCAACGCGTGGTCCCAGGCGGGCCTGAACCTCGGCACCCCGAACTACGAGATCCTGGCCACCGAGGGCTACCACTCCTCCGGCAGCTCCAACATCACCGTCGGCTCCAGCAGCGGTGGGACGAGCGGTGGCACCACCGGCGGGACGACCGGCGGGACGACCGGCGGCACCACGGGCGGCACGGGTGGCAGCTGCACCGCCAACGTCAGCGCCGCCGAGAACTGGTCGGACCGCTACAACCTCAACGTCTCGGTGAGCGGCGCCAGCAACTGGACCGTGACGGCCAACATCCCGTCGCCCGAGAAGGTCATGGCGACCTGGAACGTCTCGGCCAGCTACCCCACCGCCCAGACGCTCGTGGCCAAGTCCAACGGCAGCGGTAACAACTGGGGCCTGACGATCCAGAAGAACGGCTCCACCACGTGGCCGTCCTTCTCCTGCCAGGCCAACTGACGCTCCCACCCCAACGTGCCCGACGGCGGGCGGCCCGCAGGGGCCGCCCGCCTCGCAGAGGAGATCCCCCCATGAACGACACTCCTCGCTCCACCCCCCGTACCCTGATCGCCGGCCTCGCGGTGGCCGCGCTCGCCGCGACCGGTGTCGTCGCCTCGACCGTGAACTCCACCCCGTCGCAGGCGGCGACGTGCAACGGCTACGTCGGCCTGACCTTCGACGACGGCCCCTCCAACGACCACACCCCGGCGATCCTCAACGCGCTCAAGCAGAACGGCCTGCGCGCGACGATGTTCAACGAGGGTCAGTACGCCGCCTCCTACCCCTCGCAGGTCGCGGCCGAGGTGGCCGCGGGCATGTGGGTCGGCAACCACAGCTACACCCACCCGCACCTGATCCAGGAGAGCCAGGCGCAGATCGACTCCGAGATCGGCCAGACCCAGCAGAAGATCGCGGCCGCCGGCGGCGGGACGCCGAAGCTCTTCCGGCCCCCGTACGGCGAGACCAACTCCACCCTGAAGTCGGTCGAGGCCAAGTACGGCCTGACGGAGATCATCTGGGACGTCGACTCGCAGGACTGGAACGGCGCCAGCACCGACTCCATCGTGGCCGCCAACGCCCGGCTGACCAACGGCCAGATCATCCTCATGCACGAGTGGCCCGCCAACACCCTGGCCGCCATCCCGCGCATCGCGCAGGGCCTGGCCAGCCGCGGCCTGTGCGCCGGCATGATCTCGCCGCAGACCGGCCGCGCGGTCGCCCCCGACGGCGGCGGCAGCACGACCGGCGGTACGACGACCGGCGGTACGACGACCGGTGGCACCACGACGGGCGGCACGACGACCGGCGGCACGACGACCGGCGGCACGGGCGGCGGCTGCACCGCGACGCTCTCCGCGGGAGCCTCGTGGAGCGACCGCTACAACCTCAACGTCGCGGTCACCGGCTCCAGCAACTG
This sequence comes from Streptomyces sp. NPDC020983, assembly GCF_044333485.1. Lineage (NCBI taxonomy): Bacteria > Bacillati > Actinomycetota > Actinomycetes > Kitasatosporales > Streptomycetaceae > Streptomyces > Streptomyces sp. NPDC020983. Next base: position 389,380 of record NZ_JBIRRA010000004.1, read on the forward strand.
GACGGTCACCATGAACGTCCCGTCGCCCGAGAAGATCATGGCGACCTGGAACATCTCCGCCAGCTACCCCAACGCCCAGACGCTCGTGGCCAAGCCCAACGGCAGCGGCAACAACTGGGGCGTGACCGTCCAGAAGAACGGCTCCACCACCTGGCCCACGGTCTCCTGCTCCACGAGCTGACCCCCGCACGACACCCCGACCGCGGGACCCGGCGCCAGGACGCGGCGACGGGTCCCGCACCTCCCGGCCCCGCCGCCGGACCCCCATGCCGGCGGCCGGGCCGGGGCCGCCGGGCACGGTCCGCCGACCGGACGGGCCGCCGGCGGACCGGGCTGTCGGCCGGGCGTGCGATGCTGGTCCGCGATGGCCAAGAAGACCGCTTCCGACGACCTGCTCGCCCCCCTCACGCTCGCCGTGGGACAGGAGGAGCTGCTGCTCGACCGCGCCGTGCGCGAGGTCGTGGCGGCGGCGCGCGGGGCCGACCCCGACACCGACGTGCGGGATCTGGCGCCCGAGGCGCTCCAGCCCGGCACCCTGGCCGAGCTGACCAGTCCGTCGCTCTTCGCCGAGCGCAAGGTCATCACCGTCCGCAACGCCCAGGACCTGTCCGCCGACACGGTCAAGGAGCTCAAGGCGTATCTGTCCGCGCCCGCCGAGGAGATCACCCTGGTGCTGCTGCACGCCGGCGGCGCCAAGGGCAAGGCGCTGCTGGACGCGGCACGCAAGGCGGGCGCGCGCGAGGTGGCGTGCCCGAAGATGACCAAGCCCGCCGACCGGCTGGCCTTCGTCCGCACCGAGTTCCGCACGCTGGGCCGGGCGGCCACCCCCGAGGCGGCGCAGGCGCTGGTCGACGCGCTGGGCAGCGACCTGCGGGAGCTGGCGAGCGCCTGCGCCCAGCTCGTCGCCGACACCGACGGCACGATCGACGAGCCGGTGGTGCGCCGCTACTACACCGGCCGCGCCGAGGCCACCGGCTTCGAGGTGGCCGATCTCGCCGTGACCGGGCGGGCCGCGGAGGCGCTGGAGCGGCTGCGCTGGGCGCTCGCCGTGGGCCAGCCCGCACCCGGCATCACCTTCGCGCTCGCCTCCGGGGTGCGCGCGATCGGCAAGCTCGCCTCCGCGCCGCGCGGCGCGAATCCGGGGCAGCTCGCCCGTGACCTGGGCATGCCGCCGTGGAAGATCGACCGCGTCCGTCAGCAGATGCGCGGCTGGAGCGCGGACGCCGTCTCGGTGGCGCTGCGCGCGGTCGCCGAGGCGGACGCCGCGGTCAAGGGCGGCGGCGCCGACCCGGCGTACGCGCTGGAGAAGGCCGTCGTCACGATCGCCCGCGCCGCCCGCGCCCGGGGCTGAGCGCGGCCGGCACCGGGGGGACGGTCACTTCTTGAGGTTGGCCATCGTCGCCCTGGCCGCCGCCTTGACCCACTCCGTGCCCTGGTCGAGCGAGGGCTCGTCGTCGTCGGCCTCCACCGAGTAGATGTCCCAGGACAGCGTCATGGTCAGTCCGCCGTCGCGTACCGCGAGCACCACCGTGCGGTCACCGGAGTCGCTGCTGTCGGAGCCCGAGCTCTTGGGCACGGTGTCCTGGGTGATCAGATACGCCTCGTCGCCGAAGCCGTCCACCGCCGTGACCTTGTAGTTGCTGTCCGGATCCGAGCCGTGGTCGCCGAAGCTGCGCCAGTGGTCCTCGAACTCCGGGGCCGGGTCGGCCTTGCGGTGCAGGTCCGCCTCGACCGAGACGTAGCCGGTGGAGGCCGTGGAGTCCTCCTGCTCCAGCCCCTTGCTGCAGTACATCTGCACCAGGGCGGGGCGGTCGCTGACGTACTTGGTCGGATCGTCGTCGCCCTTCGGGTACTTCTCGTCGAAGGCGCTGAGATCCGCGGTCGCGCACAGGTCCTTGACCGGCTTGTAGCCGTGCAGGCTGGGCGCCGAGGAGCCGTCCCCGCCGAGCACGAAGACCCCGCCGGCCCACAGTGCGGAGGCCACGGCGGCACCGACGACCGCCCACAGCACGGCCTTCCCCGCCGCGCTCCGCCCCGCGCCGCCCGGTACCGGCGGTGCCCCGGGGACGCCGGGCGCCGGCGGTGCCCCGTAGTAGCCGGGCTGCGGCGGCCCGAAGCCGGGGGAGGTCTGGGCGTAGGGGTTGTGCTGGGCGGGCACGGGCGCGCCGTAACCGCCGCCGGTCGGCGGCTGCGCCGGGGGCTGGCCCGGTATCTGCGGGTTCTGGTACGGCTGGGGGCCCGGCTGCCCAGGCTGCGGCGGCGTCGACATAGGGTGAGGATATCGACACCCTCGGACAACCGTACATGGCGTTTCCGCACATATGCGTGCTGCCCGTCCGGGGGACCCGGACGGGCAGCAGGGGCAGTGTGCGCGAGCGCCGCAGGCACGTGGCGAACGTCCGCGTGCGGCGCGGGCCGAGGTGGTGCGGGTCCGGGCGGTAGAGGGGCCGCTTCTTCCGGTTGCCCGCCGTGCCGTCGGCCGGGGGTGATCAGCCCTGGAGCGCGGAGACCGACTGCGCGATGGCCGACTTCTTGTTGGCGGCCTGGTTCTTGTGGATGACGCCCTTGCTGACGGCCTTGTCCAGCTTCTTGGAGGCGGTGCGGGCGGCCTCCTGGGCCTTCGCGCTGTCGCCGGCGGCGACGGCCTCACGGGTACGGCGGATGGCCGTCTTCAGCTCGGACTTGACCGCCTTGTTGCGCTGGCGCGCCTTCTCGTTGGTCTTGTTGCGCTTGATCTGGGACTTGATGTTCGCCACGAAAGAGCCTTCTCAGGTTCGGATTCTTCTCGGTCTTCAGCGTCACCCGCGAGCGATGGGCACGCGAGCACGAGACACAGCGGCTCAGATTACCAGCAGCACCAGCGGGCTCCCAAACCGTCCGGGGGCCGCCGGCCATGGGAGTATGGAGGCTGCGTATCGATCCGACCAGCCAGCCAGGCCGCCCCGACCCACGCCGGGTGCCGCGCCTCGCGAGAAAATGGACCCTGCGTGCCCGCGACCCCTTCATCCGTGCCGGCCGACGTGCCGGAGCCGAGCCGTACCGACCCGGCGCTGATCCGCAACTTCTGCATCATCGCGCACATCGACCACGGCAAGTCAACGCTCGCCGACCGTATGCTCCAGCTCACCGGGGTCGTCGACGCGCGGCAGATGCGCGCGCAGTACCTCGACCGGATGGACATCGAGCGCGAGCGCGGCATCACGATCAAGTCGCAGGCCGTCCGGCTGCCCTGGCAGCCCACCGACGGCACCCCGGGCACCCACATCCTGAACATGATCGACACCCCCGGCCACGTCGACTTCACCTACGAGGTGTCGCGCTCGCTGGCCGCCTGCGAGGGGACGATCCTGCTGGTCGACGCGGCACAGGGCATCGAGGCGCAGACGCTCGCCAACCTCTACCTGGCGATGGAGAACGACCTCGCCATCATCCCGGTGCTGAACAAGATCGACCTGCCCGCGGCCCAGCCGGAGAAGTTCGCCGAGGAGCTGGCCAACCTGGTCGGCTGCGACCCCGGCGACGTGCTGCGGGTCTCGGCGAAGACGGGTGTCGGGGTGGACGCGCTGCTGGACCGGGTGGTGCGGGACGTGCCCCCGCCGGTGGGCGTGGCCGGCGCGCCCGCCCGTGCGATGATCTTCGACTCCGTCTACGACTCCTACCGCGGCGTGGTCACCTACGTCCGGGTCATCGACGGGCAGCTCACCAGGCGCGAGCGGATCCGGATGATGTCCACCGGCGCCACCCACGAGCTGCTGGAGATCGGCACCAACTCGCCGGAGATGCTGCCGGCCGACGGCCTGGGCGTCGGCGAGGTCGGCTACCTCATCACCGGTGTGAAGGACGTCCGGCAGTCCAAGGTCGGTGACACCATCACCACCCAGAACGCCGGGGCCACCGAGGCGCTCGGGGGCTACAAGGACCCCAAGCCGATGGTCTTCTCCGGCCTCTACCCGCTGGACGGCTCGGACTACCCCGAGCTGCGCGAGGCCCTCGACAAGCTCCAGCTCAACGACGCCGCCCTGGTCTACGAGCCCGAGACGTCCGCGGCCCTCGGCTTCGGCTTCCGCGTCGGCTTCCTCGGCCTGCTGCACCTGGACGTGATCCGCGAGCGGCTGGAGCGCGAGTTCGGCCTCGACCTGATCGCGACCGCGCCGAACGTCGTCTACCGGGTGCTGATGGAGGACGGCCAGGAGCACGTCGTCACGAATCCGAGCGAATTCCCCGAGGGCAAGATCGCGGAGGTCTTCGAGCCCGTCGTGCGGGCCACGGTGCTCGCCCCGACCGAGTTCATCGGCGCGATCATGGAGCTGTGCCAGACCCGGCGCGGCAGCCTGCTCGGCATGGACTACCTCTCCGAGGACCGGGTCGAGATCCGCTACACCCTGCCGCTCGCCGAGATCGTCTTCGACTTCTTCGACAACCTGAAGTCGAAGACCCGCGGCTACGCCTCGCTGGACTACGAGCCCACGGGCGAGCAGAGCGCCGACCTGGTCAAGGTCGACATCCTGCTGCACGGCGACAAGGTGGACGCCTTCTCGGCGATCACCCACAAGGAGAAGGCGTACGCGTACGGTGTGCGGCTGGTCGCCAAGCTGCGCGAGCTGATCCCGCGGCAGAACTTCGAGGTGCCGATCCAGGCCGCGATCGGCGCCCGGGTCATCGCCCGCGAGACGGTGCGCGCGATCCGCAAGGACGTGCTCGCCAAGTGCTACGGCGGTGACATCTCGCGCAAGCGCAAGCTGCTGGAGAAGCAGAAGGAGGGCAAGAAGCGGATGAAGATGGTCGGCAGCGTCGAGGTGCCGCAGGAGGCCTTCATCGCGGTGCTCTCCACGGACTCGGACGGCGGGGACTCCAAGTCCAGGAAGTAGTCCAGGAAGCAGACCGGGAAGCGACTCCGTCCCGAGGTCCCGGCCCCGATGCGCTGGGCTTTCCCCCTTACGCGCCGGGCGCCGGGCCTCTACTCTGATCCGACGGATAGGTTACTGGTGAGTTAAGAACGCGCTCGTGCCCGGAGGATGACGGTGACCGACACACAGACGTTGCTAGAGAACCGGCCGCCCTCCGTGGCGGCGCTCTTCCTGGAGCGGGTCGCGGACACCCCGGACGCCGAGGCGTACCGCTACCCCGTGCCGCCGGAGAGCGGCGAGGGGCCGGACGGCTGGAAGTCCCTCACCTGGGCGGACGCCGCCCGCCGGGTGCACGCGATCGCGGCCGGGCTGATGGACCTCGGGGTGCGCCCCGAGGAGCGGGTCGCGATCGCCGCCAACACCTCGGTCGAGTGGATCCTCGCCGACCTCGGCGTGCTGTGCGCGGGCGCGGCCACCACGACGGTCTACCCCAGCACCAACGCCGAGGAGACCGCGTTCATCCTCGCCGACTCCGGCAGCCGCGTCCTCATCGCCGAGAACGCCGCGCAGCTGGCCAAGGCGTACGAGTGCCGCGCGGAGCTGCCCGAGCTGGCGCACGTCGTCGTCATCGACCCCGAGGACGGCGCCGACGCGCTCGACGACTCCGGTGACGGCTGGGTCCTCTCCCTCGCCGAGCTGGAGAAGCGCGGCGACGCCTACCTGGCCGAGCACCCCGCGGCCGTCACCGACGCGGTGGCCGCGCTCACGAAGGACCAGCTCGCCACCCTCATCTACACCTCCGGCACCACCGGGCGCCCCAAGGGCGTACGGCTGCCGCACGACTGCTGGTCCTACATGGCGCGCGCCATCCAGGCCGTCGGCCTCCTCGAACCCGAGGACGTGCAGTACCTGTGGCTGCCGCTCGCGCACGTCTTCGGCAAGGTGCTCACCGCCGGGCAGATCGCGGTGGGGCACATCACCGCCGTCGACGGCCGGGTCGACAAGATCATCGAGAACCTGCCGGTCGTCCAGCCCACCTACATGGCCGCGGTGCCGCGCATCTTCGAGAAGGTCTACAACGGTGTCGCGGCCAAGGCCCGCGCGGGCGGCGCGGCCAAGTACCGGATCTTCCAGTGGGCCGCCGGCGTCGCCCGCGACTACGCCAAGGCCACCCAGAACAGCATGCGGCTCACCGGCGTCCCCACCGCGCCGCTCGGCCTGCGCGCGCAGCACGCGCTCGCCGACAAGCTCGTCTACGGCAAGCTCCGCGAGGCCTTCGGCGGCCGGCTGCGCGCCTGCGTGTCCGGCTCCGCCGCGCTCGCCCCCGAGATCGGCTACTTCTTCGCGGGCGCCGGCATCCACATCCTGGAGGGCTACGGCCTCACCGAGTCCAGTGCCGCGAGCTTCGTCAACCCCGGCGAGAACTACCGCACCGGCACCGTCGGGAAGGCCCTCCCGGGCCTGGAGGTGCGCATCGCCGAGGAGGACGGCGAGATCCTGCTCCGCGGCCCCGGCATCATGCAGGGCTACCACGGCCTGCCCGAGAAGACCGCGGAGGTCCTGGAACCGGACGGCTGGTTCCACACCGGCGACATCGGTGAGCTCTCCCCGGACGGCTTCCTCAAGATCACCGACCGCAAGAAGGACCTCATCAAGTCCTCCAACGGCAAGTACATCGCCCCCGCGGAGGTCGAGGGCCGCTTCAAGGCGGTGTGCCCGTACGTCAGCAACGTCCTCGTCCTCGGCGGCGGCCGCAGCTTCTGCACGGCGCTCATCGCCCTCGACGAGCCCGCCATCCTCGCCTGGGCCGAGGACAACGGCCTCGGCGGCCGGGCGTACGCCGACCTCGTCCGCACCGAGGAGGTCCGCGTGCTCATGGACGGCTACGTCCAGAGCGTCAACGAGGGGCTCCAGCGGTGGGAGCAGATCCGGCGGTACCGGCTCCTGCCCCGCGACCTGGACGTCGAGCACGGCGACCTCACGCCGAGCCTCAAGCTCAAGCGGCCCGTGGTCGAGCGGGAGTTCGCCCCCCTCGTCGACGAGATGTACGCGGGCTCCCGCGAGTCCTAGCCCCCACGGGGGCGGTCGCGCTCCGGGGTGCCCCGGGGCGAGAAGGGGCGCGGGGCGCCGCGCGGTAAGGCCCCACCGGCCGTGAGGGCGGGCGGGGCGCCGAGGGAGGCGTCCCGCGGGCGGGCGGGGAGGGGGACCCGCCGGGTGACGGATACTGGGGGGATGCCTTCCGTACTGCCCGAAGGGGAAGCCGTGCCCCGGGACGGGGCCCTGCCCGCGCAGGCCCTGGCCCGCGCGGCGTCGCGCCCGCTCGGTTTCTACCTGCACGTGCCGTACTGCGCCACCCGCTGCGGGTACTGCGACTTCAACACCTACACCGCGACGGAGCTGCGCGGCTCCGGCGGCGCGCTCGCCTCGCGGGAGAACTACGCCGACGTCCTCGTCGACGAGATCCGGCTCGCCCGCAAGGTGCTGGGGGACGACCCGCGCCCGGTCGAGACGGTCTTCGTGGGCGGCGGAACGCCCACCCTCCTGCCCGCCGCGGACCTCGTCCGCATGCTGCGCGCCCTCCGCGAGGAGTTCGGGCTCGCCCCGGACGCGGAGGTCACGACGGAGGCGAACCCGGAGTCCGTCGACCCGGCGTATCTCGCCGAGCTGCGCGAGGGCGGCTTCACCCGGGTGTCCTTCGGCATGCAGTCCGCCCGCCCGCACGTGCTGAAGGTCCTGGACCGCACCCACACCCCGGGCCGCCCGGAGGCGTGCGTGGCCGAGGCGCGGGCGGCGGGCTTCGAGCACGTCAACCTCGACCTGATCTACGGCACGCCGGGCGAATCCGACGACGACTGGCGCGCGTCCCTGGACGCGGCGGTCGGCGCGGGCCCCGACCACGTCTCCGCTTACGCGCTCATCGTCGAGGACGGTACGCGGCTGGCCTCGCGCATCCGCCGCGGCGAGGTGCCGATGACCGACGACGACGAGCACGCCGACCGCTACCTGATCGCCGACGAGCGGCTCGCCGCGGCGGGCTACTCCTGGTACGAGGTCTCGAACTGGGCGACCACGGACGCCGCCCGGTGCCGCCACAACGAGCTGTACTGGACCGGGGCGGACTGGTGGGGCGCGGGCCCCGGCGCGCACAGCCACGTCGGCGGGGTGCGCTGGTGGAACGTGAAGCACCCCGGCGCCTACGCCCAGGCCCTCGCCGAGTCCCGCACCCCCGGCGCGGGCCGCGAGGTCCTCACGGCCGAGGACCGCCGTGTCGAGCGCGTCCTCCTGGAACTCCGGCTCGCCGCGGGCTGCCCCCTGGACATCCTCACGGACGCGGGCCGCGCCGCCGCCGCCCGCGCCCTCCACGACGGCCTCCTCGCCCCGGCCCCCTACGCCGACGGCCGCGCCGCCCTGACCCTCAGGGGCCGCCTGCTGGCCGACGCGGTGGTGCGGGACCTGACGGACTAGGCGGGCCGTGCTCCGGGGCGCCTCCCACGGCCCCCGCCGGGCGGCCTACGGCACGGTCACGAAGTCGATCAGCCTCTCCACCGCCCCCAGCAGCTCGGGCCGCAGGTCCTTGTAGGACCGCACGCCCGCCAGGATGCGGGCCCACGCCTCGCCGGTGCTCATGTTCCAGCCCAGCGCGTCGCAGACCCCGCTCTTCCAGTCCTGGCCGCGCGGCACCCGCGGCCACTCCGGGATGCCGACCGAGGACGGCTTGACGGCCTCCCAGACGTCGACGAAGGGGTGGCCCACGACGAGCACGTCCGCCCCGGACACCCGGGCGGCGATGCGGGACTCCTTCGAGCCGGGCACGAGGTGGTCGACGAGGACGCCGAGGCGTGCGCCGGGCGCGGGGCCGAAGGCGTCGACGATTGAGGGGAGGTCGTCGACGCCCTCCAGGAACTCCACCGCGACGCCTTCGACCCGCAGGTCGTGGCCCCACACCCGCTCGACGAGCTCCGCGTCGTGCTTGCCCTCGACGTAGATGCGCCCGGCCCGCGCGACGCGCGCCTTCGCGCCGGGGACGGCGATCGAGCCGGAGGCGGACAGCAGCGGCCCGCGCGGTTTCGGCGCGCCCTGCGGCCGCACCAGGGTGACGGCGCGGCCGTCGATGAGGAAGCCGCCCGGCACCATCGGGAAGACCCGGTGCTTGCCGAAGCGGTCCTCCAGCGTGACCGTCAGGCCCTCCGCGGTCTTCTCGCAGCGCACCACCGCGCCGCAGAAGCCCGTGGCGGCCTCCTCGACCACGAGATCGGGCTCGGCCGGGACCTCGGGGGCGGGGGCCGACTTCTTCCACGGCGGGGTCAGGTCGCCGTCGTACGTCCTGCTGCGCATGCGGGCGATCGTAACGAGCCCGCGTCAGCTTCCGGCGGCGAACCGCTCGGCGAGCGCGTCCCGCTGGGCGCGGACGAAGCGCGCGTCGACCACGGCGCCGTGGCCGGGCACGTAGCGGCCGGTCTCGCCGCCGAGGGCGAGGAGGACGTCGAGGGTGCCGGGCCAGCGGTCCGGGACGGCGTCCTCGTCCGCCTGGGGTTCGCCGGACTCCTCGACGAGGTCGCCGCAGAAGACGACCGTGGGGTCGCTCGCGGTGCCGCCGGGCACCACCACGACGAGGTCGTGGTCGGTGTGCCCGGTCCCGGGGTGCACGAGGCGCACGAGGCGTTCGCCCAGGTCGATGACGGTCTCCCCGGCGACCGGCCGGGTCGGCGGGGCGAGCGCGGCCGCCGCCTGCGCGGCCTCCGCCGGGTCGGTGCCGTGGGCGACGGCGCCGGCCCACAGCGCGTCCCCCTGCGCGCGCAGGAGGCCGCCGAGCGCGCGGTGACCGTAGATCTCGGCGCCGGGGAAGGCGGCGGCGCCGAGGACGTGGTCGAAGTGGCCGTGCGTGAGGACGACGTGGGTGACGTCACGGCCGGTGAGCGCGGCGACCTGCGCGCGCAGCTCGGCGCCCTCGCGCAGCGTGGAGCCGGTGTCCACCAGCAGCACCGCGTCGGCGCCGACGACCAGGCCGATCGTCACGTCGAGGTGCGGCAGCCGGCGCCGGGCGACGCCGGGAGCGAGGTGCTCCCACGACGTGCCGCCCGCAGCGTCCGAACCGTCCGCGCCCGGGTCCTCGGTGCCGTCCACAGATTCCACGGGGGTGACCGTATCGCCGCGGCGGGGCCGCCCGCCGCCGGCTCCCCGCAACGGTGCGCCGCGCACCCTTGCCGAGTCCTTGTTGCCTCGCCGTACACTGGCTCCGGGGAAGCTGGCACTCGAAACGCAGGAGTGCCAGGGTATTGGCAGGGTACGGACACGGCACGAAACCGGCAGGGAGGTGCGCGATGCTGAGCGAACGCAGACTCGAGGTCCTGCGCGCCATCGTGCAGGACTACGTCGGCACCGAGGAACCGGTCGGTTCCAAGGCACTCACGGAGCGCCACAACCTCGGCGTCTCGCCCGCCACCGTGCGCAACGACATGGCGGTGCTGGAGGACGAGGGGTACATCGCCCAGCCGCACACCAGCGCCGGCCGCATCCCCACCGACAAGGGCTACCGGCTCTTCGTCGACAAGATGGCCGGCGTCAAGCCGCTCTCGTCCGCCGAGCGGCGCGCGATCCAGAACTTCCTGGAAGGCGCCGTCGACCTCGACGACGTGGTGGCCCGCACCGTACGGCTGCTGGCACAGCTCACCCGGCAGGTCGCCGTCGTGCAGTACCCGTCGCTGACCCGCTCCGCGGTCCGGCACGTCGAACTGCTCGCGCTCGCGCCCGCCCGGCTGATGCTGGTGCTCATCACCGACACCGGCCGGGTCGAGCAGCGCCTCGTCGACTGCGCGGCCCCGGTCACCGAGACCGTGCTCGCCGACCTGCGGGCGCGGCTCAACAGCCGGGTCGTCGGCCGCCGGTTCGCCGACGTGCCCCCGCTGGTGCAGGATCTGCCGGAAAGCTTCGAGGCCGACGACCGGCCCGCCGTCGCCGGTGTGCTGTCCACCCTGCTGGAAACCCTCGTCGAGCGTCCCGAAGAGCGCATCATGCTGGGCGGCGCGGCGAACCTCACCCGGTTCAACCACGACTTCCCGCTCACGATCAGACCCGTGCTCGAAGCCCTGGAAGAGCAGATGGTGCTGCTGAAACTGCTCGGCGAGGCCACCGACTCCGCGATGACCGTGCGGATCGGGCATGAGAATTTTCACGAGGGCCTCAACTCCACCTCGGTCGTGGCCGTCGGCTACGGTTCCGGCGACGAGGCAGTCGCCAAACTCGGCGTGGTCGGACCGACCCGCATGGACTACCCCGGAACGATGGGAGCGGTACGCGCAGTGGCACGTTACGTCGGACAGATCCTGGCGGAGTCGTAAGTGGCCACGGACTACTACGCCGTACTGGGCGTACGCCGCGACGCAGGTCCCGATGAGATCAAGAAGGCCTTCCGCCGTCTTGCCCGGGAGCTGCACCCTGACGTCAATCCGGACCCCAAGACGCAGGAGCGGTTCAAGGAGATCAACGCCGCCTACGAGGTGCTCTCCGACCCGCAGAAGAAGCAGGTCTACGACCTCGGGGGCGACCCGCTGTCCGCCACCGGCGGCGGGGCGGGCGGCGGCTTCGGCGGCGGTTTCGGAAACTTCAGCGACATCATGGACGCGTTCTTCGGCCAGTCGTCGCAGCGCGGTCCGCGCTCGCGCGTCCGGCGCGGCCAGGACGCCATGATCCGGCTGGAGATCGACCTCGAAGAGGCCGCCTTCGGCACCACCAAGGACATCCAGGTCGACACCGCGGTCACCTGCGGCACCTGCAACGGCGAGGGCGCCGCGCCCGGCACCGCCGCGCAGACGTGCGACATGTGCCGCGGCCGGGGCGAGGTGTCCCAGGTCACCCGCTCCTTCCTCGGCCAGGTCATGACCTCGCGGCCCTGCCCGCAGTGCCAGGGCTTCGGCACGGTCGTGCCCACCCCCTGCCCCGAGTGCGCGGGCGACGGCCGGGTCCGCTCGCGGCGCACCCTCACCGTCAAGATCCCCGCGGGCGTCGACAACGGCACCCGCATCCAGCTCGCGGGCGAGGGCGAGGTCGGCCCCGGCGGCGGCCCCGCCGGCGACCTCTACGTCGAGATCCGCGAGACCGCCCACCCGGTCTTCCAGCGCCGCGGCGACGACCTGCACTGCACGGTCACCATCCCGATGACGGCGGCGGCGCTCGGCACGAAGTGCCCGCTGGAGACGCTGGACGGGGTGGAGGAGATCGACATCCGGCCCGGCACGCAGTCCGGCCAGTCGATCCCGCTCCACCAGCGCGGCATCACCCACCTCCGCGGCGGCGGCCGCGGCGACCTCGTCGTCCACGTCGAGGTCGTGACCCCGAACAAGCTCGACGCCGAGCAGGAGGAGCTGCTCCGCCGCCTCGCCAAGGCGCGCGGCGAGGAGCGCCCCACCGGCCAGTTCGCCCCCGGTCAGCAGGGCCTCTTCTCACGGCTGAAGGACGCGTTCAACGGCCGCTGAGCGCGTGCCGCGGTGACCTGCCGCCCCTGCGGGGGCGGCGCGCCGTCCCCGCAGGGCGCGGCGCACGGCGCCGCCCCCGCCGCGCCGGGCAGCCACCAGGGGCGCGGGGACCGCGTGGGCAACCACCCACCGGGGCGCGCGGGCCGTCCCCGGCCCGAAGGGGCGGTCGCCGTCGTGTCCGGGCCTCCGGGCGGTGGCGGGCCGGTCACCTCCGGCTAGTGGTCGTGTCCGGGCCTCCGGCCGGTGGGCGCCGGTCACCACCGGCCGGTCCCGTAGTTTCCCGTGCCCCTGGCACCACCGCCCTCCGCGAGGGCGCCCCCGCGGGGCGCTTAGGGTAGGCGCATGGCTGCTGCGGCACACCTGCCGACATTCTCGGCACTTCCGATCGTGCAGGCCCCCATGGCGGGCGGCGCGGCGAATCCGCGCCTGGCCGCGGCGGTGGCCGCGGCCGGCGGGTTCGGCTTCCTGGCTGCCGGCTACAAGACGCCCGAGGCGATGTACGAGGAGATCCGCCAGCTCCGCGACCAGAGCACGCGGCCCTTCGGGGTGAACGTGTTCATGCCGCAGCTCCCGGCGACGGACCCCTCCGCCGTGGCGGTGTACGCCGAGCAGCTCGCGGGCGAGGAGGCCTGGTACGGGGTGCCGCTGGGCGACCCGGAGGCGGGCGGCCTCGACGACGCGTACGACGCCAAGGTCGCGATCCTGCTGGAGGACCCTGTCCCCGTGGTGAGCTTCACCTTCGGCTGCCCGGCCCGCAGGGTGCTGGACGCCTTCCGGAAGGCGGGCACGTACACCGTCGTGACGGTCACCACCGTGGCGGAGGCGCGGGCCGCGGAGGCCGCGGGCGCCGACGCGCTGTGCGTGCAGGGCGTGGAGGCCGGGGGCCACCGGGGCACGCATCGCGACGACCCGCTGCTCGACGGCACCGGCGACGGCCTGCTCGCGCTGCTGCCGCAGGTGCGCGAGGCGGTGGCGCTGCCGCTGTTCGCCGCCGGCGGGCTGATGCGCGGCGGGCAGGTCGCCGCGGTGCTCGCGGCGGGCGCGGACGCGGCGCAGCTCGGCACGGCGTTTTTGGTGTGCCCGGAGTCCGGGGCGAGCCCGCTGCACAAGCAGGCGCTGACGGATCCGGTGTTCACCCGCACCGAGATGACCCGGGCCTTCTCCGGGCGCCCGGCCCGGGCGCTGGTCAACCGCTTCGTCCGCGAGCACGGGCGGTACGCGCCGCCCGGCTATCCGCAGGTCCACCATCTGACCGCGCCGCTGCGCAGGGCGGCCGCGGCCGCGGGGGACGCGCAGGGCATGGCGCTGTGGGCGGGGCAGGGCCACCGGCTGGCCCGGGAGGAGTCCGCGGGGCGGCTCGTGGAGCTGCTCGCCGAGGAGATGCGGGCCGCGCAGGGGGCGGGGGCATGACCGCGCCGGTCTTCCTGGTCGGGCCGGACGCGCTCGACGGCGGCCCCGCGCTCGTCACCCTGGACGGGCCCGAGGGACGGCACGCCGTGTCCGTACGGCGGCTCCAGCCGGGCGAGGAGGTCGTCCTGACGGACGGGGCGGGGCGGGGCGCGTACGGCGTCGTCGCGGCGGCCCGCGGCAAGGACGAGCTCGACGTCGAGGTGCACGGGATCCGCGTCGAGGAGGAGCCGGTGCTCCGGATCACCGTCGTCCAGGCCCTCCCCAAGGGCGACCGCGGCGAACTCGCCGTCGAGACGATGACCGAGGCCGGGGTGGACGCGGTCGTGCCGTGGGCGGCGGGGCGCTGCGTCACGCAGTGGCGCGGGGAGCGGGGCGCGAAGTCGCTCGCGAAGTGGCGGGCGACCGCGCGGGAGGCCGCGAAGCAGGCCAGGCGGCTGCGGTTTCCCGAGGTCGCGGACCTCGCGTCGACGCGGCAGCTGTGCGGGCTGCTGCGTGCGGCGGACTTCGCCGGGGTCCTCCACGAGGAGGGCTCCCTGCCGCTGGCCACCGCGGCGCTGCCCGCCGCCGGGTCGGTCGTCCTCGTCGTCGGCCCCGAGGGCGGGGTGGCGCCCGAGGAGCTGGCCGCCTTCGCGGAGGCGGGCGCCTCCCCGTACCGCCTCGGCCCCACCGTGCTGCGCACCTCCACCGCCGGCGTCGCCGCCGTCTCCCTCCTCCAGACCCGCACCGGCCGCTGGTCCTGACGGTCCGGGCGCCGGGCCGCCCCGGGCGGTGACGTCCGCGATCCTCCCCCGGTGGGTGGCTTGTCGCGCAGTGCCCCGCGCCCCTGGCGGTCGCCCTCCGCGCGCAGGGTGAGCGTTCGCCCGGGGCGCGCTCAGGCCCACCGGGAAGCAGGCGCCATGCCACGTGGCGGTCACCCAGGGGCCCCGCGCGCGGAAGTCCGCGCAACGCACCTCGCGGGGCACCCGGTGGCGCGGAGCGGCACCCGCGGACGCGGCAACTCACCCCCGAAGGGGGGACCTTGCCCCGTAAGGGGTGAATCGGCCGCGCGGGGGATGGACCCGCGGGCAGCGCCGCAGCACCGTAGGGCGCATGGGAAAGGCCAGGAGAACGTGGGCGGTTGCCGCCCTCCTCACCGCGGCGGCGGCAGCCGCCACCGCGTGCGAGCCCGCCGACGGCCTCGGCAGCAGTGCCGTCTCCGTGACGACGGACCAGCTGGCGACGCACGCCCTCGAACACCGGGGCGTCGACGTCCAGTGGCTCTCGTGCAGCGCACGGTCCAGAACGCACAGCGCGGGCGTCGACTGCGTGGGGCGCACCGAGGACGACCGCAGGATCGCCGTGACGGGCAACGTCACCGAGCAGCTCGACGACCTGTGCGTGCGCGGCAGACTGACGGCGACGGTCGGCGCGGAGCGGGTCTTCTCCGTGGACGGGCTCGGGAACTGCGACGGACGGCATACTGCGGGGAGTTGATCGAAGTTAATGTGGTCGGGTGACGCAGCCGACACCGAATCACCAGCCTTCGTACCTGAGGCACCCGCACCCGCACGGTGAGCTGATCGCCTTCACGGCGGAGGACGACGTGTGGGTCGCGCCGCTGGACGGCGGCCGCGCCTGGCGGATCAGCGCGGACAACATGCCCGTGGGCCGCCCCCGTGTGTCGCCGGACGGCGCGTGCGTGGCGTGGACGTCGACGCGGGACGGCGCGCCCGAGGTGCACGTGGCGCCGCTGGACGGCGGCCCCTCTCGGCGGCTGACGTACTGGGGCGACCCGCGCACGGCGGTGCGCGGCTGGACGCCGGACGGCGCGCTGGTGGTGACGACGGGCCACGGCCAGGCGTCGGGCCGCCGCACGTGGGCCCGTACGGTGCCGCTGGACGGCGGACCGGGCGAGCTGCTGCCCTTCGGGCCGGTCGGCGACGTGGCGTACGGGCCGGACGGCGCCGTGCTGCTGCTCTCCGTGACGATGGGCCGGGAGGCGGCGTACTGGAAGCGCTACCGGGGCGGCACCGCGGGCAAGCTGTGGCTGGACGCGCGCGGTGACGGCGGCTTCGTGCGGGTGCACGCGGAACTGGACGGCAACATCGAGTGCCCGATGTGGGTGGGCGGCCGGATCGCGTTCCTGTCCGACCACGAGGGCGTCGGCGCGCTCTGGTCGAGCCTCCCGGACGGTACGGACCTGCGCCGCCACAGCGGCGCCGGGGACACCTCCCGGACAGGGCCCGGAGAGGGCTTCTACGCCCGCCACGCGGGTACGGACGGCTCCCGTGTCGCGTGGACGAGCGGCGGCGTCCTGCACGTCCTGGACAGCCTCGACGACGCGGAGCCCCGCCGTCTGGACGTCGCCCTCGGCGGGCAGCGCGCCGACCTCCAGCCGCACCCCGTGCGCGCGGCCCACTACCTGGGCGGTGCGCGGCCGGACCACACCGGGCGGGGCAGCGCGGTCGAGGTGCGCGGCACCACGCACTGGGTCACCCACCGCGGCGGCCCGGCCCGTGTGCTCGCGGCCGAGCCCGGGGTGCGCACCCGGCTGCCGCGGGTCTTCGCGCCGGGCGGCGCGGACGGCGAGCAGCACGTGGTGTGGGTGACGGACGCGGAGGGCGAGGACGCGCTGGAGCTGGCGCCCGCGCTGGGCCTGCCGCCCGGGACCGCGCCGCGGCGGCTCGCGGCGGGCCGGCTGGGCCGGGTGCTGGAGATGGAGGTGTCGCCGGACGGGCACCGGATCGCCGTCGCCTCGCACGACGGCCGGGTGCTGCTGGTGGAGACGCAGACCGGCGAGATCCGCGAGGTCGCCACGAGCGACGCCGGGGACGCGACGGGCCTGGCCTTCTCGCCGGACTCGGCGTGGCTGGCGTGGTCCGCGCCGGGACCGGGCGAGCTGCGGCAGCTCAAGCTGGCCTCGACGGCGGATCTGGCGGTGGTCGACGCGACACCGCTGCGCTTCGCCGACTTCGCGCCCGCCTTCACCTCGGACGGCCGCCACCTGGCCTTCCTGTCGGAGCGCTCCTTCGACCCGGTCTACGACGCGCACGTCTTCGACCTGGCCTTCACCAACGCCTGCCGCCCGTACCTGATCACGCTCGCGGCCACGACGCCCTCGCCCTTCGGCCCGCAGCGCCAGGGCCGCCCGTACGACGGCGAGGACGAGGCCCCGGGCGGCGCGGGCGAGGACGACAAGTCCCGTGACAAGGCCGAGGGCGAGGGGAAGGGTGACGGGCCGCGCGTCCCGGCGACCACCGTGGACACCGTGGGGCTCGCCGACCGCATCGTGCCCTTCCCCGTCGAGGCGGCCCGCTACTCGGGCCTGCGCGCGGCCAAGGGCGGCGTGCTGTGGCTGCGGCACCCGCTGACCGGCGTGCTCGGCTCGGGTCTGGCCACGCCGGAGGCGCAGCCGCCGGACACCGTGCTGGAGCGCTACGACCTGGCGCAGCTGCGGCTGGAGGAGATCGCCGACGACGCCGACGACTTCGCGGTCACCGGCGACGGCACCAGGGTGCTGCTGCGGGCGGGCGGGCGGCTGCGGGTGGTGCCCGCCGACAGCAAGGCCGACTCCGACGACGACTCGGGCAGCGCGGTCACCGTCGACCTGTCGCGCGTCCGGGTCACCGTGCGGCCGCAGGACGAGTGGCGGCAGATGTTCGCCGAGACGCACCGGCTGGCCCGGGACAACTTCTGGCGCCCGGACATGGGCGGCCTGGACTGGGACGGCGTCGCCGAGCGCTACCGCCCGCTGCTGGACCGCGTCGCGACCCACGACGACCTGGTCGACCTGCTGTGGGAGCTGCACGGCGAGCTGGGCACCTCGCACGCCTACGTCTCCCCGCCCGGCGGCTACCGCGACCCGCTCCAGCGGCAGGGACTGCTGGGAGCCGACCTGTCCCGTACGCCCGAGGGCCTGTGGCGGGTGGACCGGGTGCTGCCCGGCGAGTCCTCCGACCCGGCGGCCCGCTCGCCGCTGTCCGCGCCGGGTGTCGCGGTGCGCGCGGGCGACGTGCTGCTCGCGGTGGACGGCCACCCGGTGGACCCGGTGGCCGGGCCGGGGCCGCTGCTGGTGGGCACCGCGGGCAAGCCGGTGGAGCTGACGGTGCAGCCCGCGCAGGGCGGCGCCGTACGCCACGTGGTGGCGGTGCCGCTCGACGACGAGGAGCCGCTGCGCTACCACGACTGGGTGGCCGGCCGTCGCGCGCACGTCCACGCGGCGTCCGGCGGGCGGCTGGGCTATCTGCACGTGCCGGACATGGTCGGCAACGGCTGGGCGCAGCTGCACCGCGACCTGCGGGTGGAGGTGGCCCGCGAGGGCCTGGTGGTCGACGTGCGGGAGAACCGCGGCGGCCACACCTCGCAGCTGGTGGTGGAGAAGCTGGCCCGGCGGATCATCGGCTGGGACGTGCCGCGCGGCAGCCGGCCGATGAGCTACCCGCTGGACGCCCCGCGCGGTCCGGTCGTGGCGGTGGCCAACGAGTTCTCCGGCTCGGACGGCGACGTGGTCAACGCGGCCATCCGGGCGCTGAACATCGGCCCGGTCGTCGGCACCCGCACGTGGGGCGGCGTCATCGGCATCGACAACCGCTACCAGCTGGTGGACGGCACGGGCGTGACGCAGCCCAAGTACGCCTTCTGGCTGGAGGGCTACGGCTGGGACGTGGAGAACCACGGGGTCGACCCGGACGTCGAGGTGGTGTGCGCGCCGCAGCAGTGGGCGGCGGGCCAGGACCCGCAGCTGGACACCGCCGTGGAGCTGGCGCTGCGCGCCCTGGACGAGCGCCCCGCGAAGACCGCGCCGGAGCTTCCGCCGCTGTAGCCCGTACGGGCCGTACGCGCGCCGGGGGCACGCGTACGGCCGGTACGATGCGAAGCCCTGTAGCCCTGCGAGAAGGGAGCCCCGCGCCATGGCGGGAGAGCCCCAGGCCGACTGCCTGTTCTGCAAGATCGTCGCCGGTGAGATCCCGGCCACGATCGTCCGCGAGACACCCACCACGATCGCCTTCCGGGACATCGACCCGAAGGCGCCCACGCACGTCCTGGTCATCCCGCGGGTGCACTACCCGGACGCCGCCGCGCTCGCCGCGGGCGACCCGGGCGCGGTCGCGGACGTGCTGCGCGAGGCGGGCGAGGTCGCCGCGCAGGAGAAGGTCGACGGCACCGGCTACCGGATCATCTTCAACACCGGCTCCGGCGCGGGCCAGACGGTCTTCCACGCGCACGCCCACGTGCTGGGCGGGCGCGACCTCCAGCAGCTGGTCTGAGCCGACCCGATGCCCCGCGAACTCGTCGTCCTCGGCACCGCCAGCCAGGTGCCGACGCGGCAGCGCAACCACAACGGCTACGTGCTGCGCTGGGACGGCGAGGGCATCCTCTTCGACCCCGGCGAGGGCAGCCAGCGGCAGATGCTGCACGCCGGGGTCGCCGCGCACGACCTGACGCGGATCTGCGTCACGCACTTCCACGGCGACCACTCGCTCGGCCTCGCGGGCGTGCTTCAGCGCATCAGCCTGGACCGCGTCCCGCACCCGGTCACCGCGCACTACCCGGCCGGCGGCCAGGCGTACTTCGACCGGCTGCGGCACGCCACCGCCTACCACGAGGCGGGCGACATCCGCGAGCAGCCCGTCAGCGGCGAGGGCGGCGTCCTCGCCGTCACGCCCGCCTTCACGCTGGAGGCGCGCCGCCTGTCGCACCCCGTCGAGTCCTACGGCTACCGGCTCACCGAGCCGGACGGGCGCCGCATGCTGCCGGACAGGCTCGCCGAGCACGGCATCGCCGGGCCCGACGTCGGGCGCCTGCAGCGCGACGGCGAGCTGCGCGGGGTGACACTCGACGAGGTCAGCGAGCCGCGCCGGGGGCAGCGCTTCGCCTTCGTCATGGACACCCGGATGTGCCCCGCGGTGCCCGCACTCGCCGAGGGATGCGACATGCTGGTGATCGAGTCGACCTTCCAGGAGGCCGACGCCGCGCTCGCCGCCGAGCACGGCCACCTGACGGCGGGCCAGGCCGCGGCCGTCGCGCGGGACGCGGGCGTGCGCCATCTGGTGCTCACGCACTTCTCGCAGCGCTACCCCGGGCCGGACGGCTTCGCGGCCGAGGCCCGCGCCGCCGGCTTCGCAGGGGAGCTGACGGTGGCCGCGGACCTCGTGCGGGTGCCGGTGCCGCGCCGCGCCTGAGGGCTGCGCGGCACCGGACGTCCGGTCTACGGCAGGTAGTACATCGGGTTCGGCAGCTTGTAGGACGCGTCGGCGTGGCCGCCGGACAGGTCGCTGTACTGGTCGCCGAAGTTGCCGATGATGTCGTAGCCCAGCGACTCGATGTGCGCCCGCGTCCCGGACTTGTACTCGATCGTCGTGCACTTCGCGCCGCACGCCAGGTAGGCGGGCGGGTTCGCTGCGTTCTTCAGGTACAGGTGCGCGGTGTCGGGCGCCGCGGTGTAGCCGACCGCGGTCAGGTTCCGCACGGTGTCGGCGCGCTGCGCCTCGGGGCGGCCGGTGATCCAGAAGACCGTCACGCCCTGGTCCGCGGCCCAGTTGGCGAGGGTGTCCATGCCGAAGACCGGCGGCATGTCCTTGCTGTCCAGGTAGGCCTGGTTGCTCGCCGGCGTGTAGTTGAAGCCGACCTCCAGCTCGTAGTTGTACGTGAGCACGCTCGTGTCGTCGACGTCCAGCACGATCGCGGGCCTGGCGCCGTGCTTGTCGCCGTCGGAGTGCTTCAGCGCGTGCGTGAGGTCCGCCTTCGCCTTGGCCTCGATGCCCGCGAGCTGGCGGGCGTAGTTGCTGTCGGCGGAGGCGTAGTGCTCGCTGCCGACGACGGTGTCGCCGTAGTAGGCCTTGATGTCGTTGACGACGTTCGTGAGGTTGGGGATCTCCTTGTCGCTGCGCGGCACCGAGGGATCCGCCGTGGCGGCTCCGACGCCGTAGAAGGCGGCGCCCAGGGTGGCCGCGGCCGCGGCGAGCGCCAGCGTACGGCGGGAGGGACGGACGAGGGGCATGGCGGTGCTCCTTCAAACGCGGTTGGTGCGCGGCAAGTTAGACCCCCCGTTCCCGGCAGGTCAAGGATGGTCTACGCGCGTATCGTCACAACGCGGGTCAGATGGTGTTACCCCGGTGTTCCGGCGGGCGCCTTCCGTGCGCCCGCCGTGTGCCGTCGCGCGGCTCAGTACCCGGCCGCGTCGAGGATGCGGGCGGCGGCCGCGGGGGAGTCCACCAGCGGGTGCAGCGCCAGGGCGCGCAGTGCGGCCCTGCGGGAGCCGTCCAGCGCCGCCCCGATCGCCGCCCGCTCCACGGCCTTGACGGCCAGCATCAGGCCCGCCTGGTGCTCGTCCGGCGGCGCCACGGGCAGCGGGCGGGCCCCGGCGGCGTCCACCGCGCAGGGCACCTCCACGACGGCGTCGGCGTCCAGGAAGGGCAGCGCGCCGCCCGAGCGGACGTTGAGGATCAGCACCGTCCGCTCGTCGCGCGCGACGGCCCGCATGAGCGCGAGCGCGACCCGGTCGTAGCCGCCGCCGTCCAGGTCGTGCGCGTCGCGCTGCCAACCGCCGCTCGCCGCGCGGGAGTCGGCCCCGTAGGTCTCCTCGCGCTCGCGCCGGGTCGCTTCCCACAGCTCGTACGCGCGGCCGGGCTCGCGGGCGGCCGCGGCGAAGAACGCGCCCTGCTGCCGGTCCAGGAACTCCCCGCGGGTCTCGCCGGCCGACCGCACGGCGGCGAGCGTCTCGCGGCGGAAGTAGTAGTAGTGCAGGTACTCGTTGGGCAGTGCCCCCAGCGCGGCCAGGAAGTCCGGGCCGAAGAGCCGCCCCTCCTCGAAACCGCCGAGCGCCGCGGGGTCGGCGAGCAGGCCCGGCAGCAGGTCGCGGCCGCCGGAGGTCAGGCGGCGCAGCCAGCCGAGGTGGTTGAGGCCCACGTAGTCGTAGCCGAAGTCCGGTGCGTCGGGGTCGGCGCCCGCCGCACGGGCGGCCCGCCGCACCAGGCCCACGGGCGAGTCGCAGATGCCGGTGACCCGGTCGCCCAGCACCCGTGCCATCGCCTCGGTCACCATGCCCGCGGGGTTGGTGAAGTTGATCACGCGGGCGTCCGGCGCCAGCGCCCGTACGCGCTCGGCGATCCGCACCGCGACCGGCAGCGTCCGCAGCCCGTAGAGGACCCCGCCCGCGCCCACCGTCTCCTGGCCGAGGACGCCCTCGGCGAGCGGCAGCCGCTCGTCGCGCACCCGGCCCGCGGTGCCGCCCACCCGGATCGCGGAGAAGACGAAGTCCGCGCCGCGCACCGCGTCGTCGAGCCCGTCCGCGAGCCGCACCGCGGGGCCGCCCGCACCCGAGCCGGCGATCACCGCGGCGACGGCCCGCAGCCGCAGCGGATCCTCGTCGTACAGCACGACCTCGTCGATCAGGTCGTCGGCCGCCAGTGCCCGGTGCACGAGCGGCACCCGGAATCCGCCACCGCCCAGAACCGTGAGCTTCACCCGTACTCCGTTCCCTGGATGCTCGTCACTGTCAGTGTCATCGGGCACAGTGTCTTGCATGTACGACCAGCCCGTTCTCGATCCGCTCGGCGCGGTGCGCGCCGCGGGGGACCCGGCGACCGATGTCTACCTCACCGGCACCGTCTTCCTCGACATCATCTTCACCGGCCTGGACAGCGCGCCCGTACGGGGTACGGAGTCGTGGGCCCGCGGCATGGGCTCCAGCCCCGGCGGCGTGGCGAACATGGCGACGGCCCTGGCCCGGCTGGGCCTGCGCACGACGCTGGCCGCCGCCTTCGGGGACGACATGTACGGCGACTACTGCTGGGAGAGCCTGTCGCAGGGCGAGGGCATCGACCTCGGGCCCTCCCGCCGCATCCCCGGCTGGCACTCGCCGGTCACGGTGTCGATGGCGTACGAGGGGGAGCGCACCATGGTCAGCCACGGCCACCGGGCGCCGCCGCCCGAGAAGGAGCCGGTGCCCGCGTGCCCGCCGCCCGCGCGGGCCGCCGTCGCCTCGCTCGGGCAGCGCGACCGGGCCTCCGACGAGGAGCCCGCGCCCGACCCGGACCGCGAGTGGGTCGCCCGGGCGGCCGCGTCCGGAACGCAGGTCTTCGCCGACGTCGGGTGGGACGACACGGGCCGCTGGGATCCGGCGGATCTGGCCGAGCTGCGGCACTGCGCGGCCTTCCTGCCCAACGCCGAGGAGGCCATGCGCTACACCCGCACCGCGAGCCCGCGCGCGGCCGCGTACAGGCTCGCGGAGCTGGTGCCGCTCGCCGTCGTCACGCTCGGTGCCGAGGGCGCCGTCGCGGTGGACGCCGGCAGCGGGGAGACCGCGGAGGTGCCCGCGCTGATCGTGGACGCGCTGGATCCGACCGGCGCCGGGGACGTCTTCGTGGCCGCCTTCGTCACCGGCAGCCTCGCGGGCTGGCCGCTGACCGACCGGCTGGCCTTCGGCTCGCTGTGCGCCGCGCTGTCCGTCCAGGAGTTCGGCGGCTCGCTGTCCGCACCGGGCTGGACGGAGGTCGCCGCGTGGTGGACACGGGCGAAGGCCGACCCGGCCACCCCGGGCGAGGCCCTGCGCCGCTACGCCTTCCTCGACGCGCTGATCCCGCCCGCCCCGCGCCGCTGGCCGCTGCCCCGGGCGGTGCCCACGATCGGCTTCCGCCCGGCGTGAGCCCCGCCGGCTGCCGGGGGACAACGGCAAATCCCCTCGGCGGCCGACGCCCCACGTCGTAGGCTTGGGATACAAGGCCCCGACCGGGCTCCTCGACCAGCAGAAAGCGGGATGAGCAGGCCCTAGAGCCGGCCCATGACTCAGACACCGACAAAGCAGCAGCCGCAGCCGCAGCAGGCGCGCGCCCACTTCGTCGTACCGGCCAAGCACCCCATGGTGACCGTCCTGGGGTCTGGCGACGCTCTCCTCCGCGTGATCGAGCGGGCGTTCCCGGCTGTCGACATCCATGTGCGGGGCAACGAGATCACCGCCACCGGCGAGGCCGCCGAGGTGGCCCTCGTCCAGCGGCTGTTCGACGAGATGATGCTCGTCCTGCGCACCGGCCAGCCGATGACCGAGGACGCGGTGGAGCGCTCCATCGCGATGCTCCGCGCGAACGGCACGGCCGCCGGCCAGGACGCCGAGACCCCGGCGCAGGTGCTCACGCAGAACATCCTGTCCAGCCGCGGCCGCACGATCCGCCCCAAGACGCTCAACCAGAAGCGCTACGTGGACGCGATCGACAAGCACACCATCGTCTTCGGCATCGGCCCGGCCGGCACCGGCAAGACGTACCTGGCGATGGCCAAGGCCGTCCAGGCCCTCCAGTCCAAGCAGGTCAACCGCATCATCCTGACCCGCCCCGCGGTCGAGGCCGGCGAGCGCCTGGGCTTCCTGCCCGGCACCCTCTACGAGAAGATCGACCCCTACCTGCGCCCGCTCTACGACGCCCTGCACGACATGCTGGACCCCGACTCGATCCCCCGCCTGATGGCGGCCGGCACGATCGAGGTCGCCCCGCTGGCGTACATGCGCGGCCGCACGCTCAACGACGCCTTCATCATCCTGGACGAGGCGCAGAACACCAGCGCCGAGCAGATGAAGATGTTCCTGACCCGCCTCGGCTTCGACTCCAAGATCGTCATCACCGGTGACGTCACCCAGGTCGACCTGCCGAACGGCACCAAGAGCGGCCTGCGGCAGGTGCAGGACATCCTCGCGGACGTCGACGACGTCCACTTCGCGCGGCTGAGCAGCACCGACGTGGTGCGGCACAAGCTCGTCGGGCGCATCGTGGACGCGTACGAGCGGTACGACAACGCGCTCGCGGAGGCCGACCCCGCGGACGGCACCGGCGGCGGCAGCCGCGGCGCACGGCCCAAGAGAAAGTAGCCGGATCACACCATCATGGCGATCGACGTCAACAACGAGTCCGGCTGGGAGATCGACGAGCAGGCGGTGCTCGACGCCGCCCGCTACGCGCTGCACCGGATGCGCATCCACCCGCTGTCGGAGCTGTCGGTGATCCTGGTGGACGCGGACGCGATGGAGCAGCTGCACGTCCAGTGGATGGACCTGCCGGGTCCCACCGATGTCATGTCCTTCCCGATGGACGAGCTGCGGCCCGGCAAGGAGGACGAGGAGCCCGCGCAGGGGCTGCTCGGCGACATCGTGCTGTGCCCGGAGGTCGCCAAGAAGCAGGGCGAGGAGGCGCCGACCGGGCACAGCATGGACGAGGAGCTCCAGCTGCTCACCGTGCACGGCGTGCTGCACCTGCTCGGCTACGACCACGAGGAGCCCGAGGACAAGGCCGAGATGTTCGGTCTCCAGAAGGCGATCCTGGACGGCTGGCGGGCCGAGCGCGGCATGACGGGCCCCTCGCCGGCGCCCACCACCCACTGACGCGGGGGCACGGCTACCGCACGTGGACGCCTCATGATCGTCTCCGCCGTCCTGCTCGTCATCGTCGCCTGGCTCGCGGCCTGCGCCGAGACCGCGCTCGCCAGGATCTCCCGCTTCCGTGCCGAGGACGCGGTGCGCTCCGGCCGCCGGGGCGCCGCCAACCTGCTCGCGGTGGCCTCCGACCCGACCCGCTACCTCAACGTCGCGCTGCTGGTGCGGGTCGGCTGCGAGACCGCCGCGGCCGTGCTCATCACGGTCGTCTGCTACCGCGCCTTCACCGGCACGTGGGAGGTGCTGGTCGTCGCGACCGGCGTCATGGTGCTGGTGTCGTACGTCGCGGTCGGCGTCTCACCGCGCACCATCGGCCGCCAGCACCCGGTCAGCACCGCGACGGCCGCCTCGTACGTACTGCTGCCGCTGGCCCGGGTGATGGGCCCGGTGCCGGGGCTGCTGATCCTGCTCGGCAACGCGCTGACGCCCGGCAAGGGCTTCAGGCGCGGCCCGTTCGCGAGCGAGGCGGAACTGCGCGCGCTCGTCGACCTCGCCGAGTCGGAGTCGCTCATCGAGGACGACGAGCGCCGCATGGTGCACTCCGTCTTCGAGCTGGGCGACACCATCGTGCGCGAGGTGATGGTGCCGCGCCCCGAGCTGGTGATGATCGAGCGCTTCAAGACCATCCGGCAGGCCACCACGCTGGCGCTGCGCAGCGGCTTCTCCCGTATCCCGGTCACGGGCGAGAGCGAGGACGACGTCGTCGGCTTCGTCTACCTCAAGGACCTCGCCCGGCGCACCCACATCAACCGCGAGGCGGAGAGCGAGCCGGTCACGAGCGTGCTGCGCCCGGCGGCCTTCGTGCCCGACACCAAGAACGCCGGTGACCTGCTGCGCGAGATGCAGCGCGACCGCAACCACGTCGCCGTCGTCGTCGACGAGTACGGCGGCACCGCGGGCATCGTCACGATCGAGGACATCCTGGAGGAGATCGTCGGCGAGATCACCGACGAGTACGACCAGGAGACCCCGCCGGTCGAGGAGCTGGGGGAGGGCCGCCACCGGGTCACCGCGCGGCTCGACATCGGCGACCTGGGCGAGCTGTACGGGGTGCTTCTGGACGACGACGACGTCGAGACCGTCGGCGGCCTGCTGGCCAAGTCCCTCGGCCGCGTCCCGATCCCGGGCGCCACGGCCGTCGTCCCGCTCCCCGAGGACGGCTCGGGCGAGCGCCCCGCGGTCGCGCTGCGGCTGACGGCGGAGACGCAGGCCGGGCGCCGCAACCGGATCGGCACGGTGCTGGTGGAGCCCCTGACGGTGGAGGACCTGACACCGGAGCAGCCACCCCCACCGGACCCCGGGGAGGACGCGGCGGGGGAGTGAGCCGGGTGCCTGCCGCGTTCGGGCTGTCGCCGGGAGGGCCTGGTGCGCCCGCGCCGCAAGGCCTTCTCGGTTCCGGCCGGTGAAGCGGTCTCGTAAACTGACCGTACGTGGCTGTGTACGGTCAGCTGCCCCGCTCCTCGGAAGGGAACGCCGTGCCCCGGTCGGATCTTCGCTCGCTGTTCCGTTCCAACCACCCGGACCTGACCGCCGAGGACGTTTTCGCGGACCGCGTGGACGAGTGGGGCGCGGTCGCGCGCAGTCTGGCCTCGCACGCTGCTGCGATCCGCCAGCCCGGCTTCGATGTGGCGGACTTCGAGAGTCCGCGCCGCAACGTGCTCGTCTTCTACGGTGTCGGCGGCATCGGCAAGTCCACCTTTTCCCGGCGTCTGGAAGATCACCTGTCCGCCGACGGGCCGAGCACCACCCAGTGGGCACCGGTTCCGGACGGGGTGGGGCGCTTACTACCCGTGCGGATCGACCTCTCCCGGCAGTCCGGCCTCGACTTCGAGGACGTGGTGCTGGCGCTGCGGCTCACGGTCGGCCGGCTCGGGTGCCCCATGCCCGCGTTCGACCTGGCGCTGCGGCGCTACTGGGATGTCAATCACCCGGGCGACCCCTTGGAGGCGTATCTGCGCCGCCACGGCTATCTGCGGCGCTTCGCCACCGCCGTGTCCCTGCCCGAGCAGATCCAGTCCGTCCTGGGGGATGTCGCGCAGGCCGTCGCACTCCCCGGCACGCTCGGCGCACTCGTCGGTCAGAGCCTGCGTTCGGTGATCGGATCGCTCAGGGAGCACCGGCAGAACGTACGGGCGCTGGCCGGTTGCGCCCGGCTCGCGGATCTGCTGGAAGCCGACGCCGACCCGGACACGCTCTCGTACTACGCCCACCTGCTGGCATGGGATCTTGCCCAACTTCCCGCCGACAGGTCGGGGACCCCCGTGGTGATGCTCGACACCTTCGAGGACGTGGGGGACCGCAGCCACCGTGAGCTGGAGGGACTGATCCAGCGCGTCGCCTGGCTGATGCCCAACGCGCTCTTCGTCGTCACGGGCCGCAACCGTCTCCAGTGGGATGACGAACGTCTCGACGGCCAGCTCGACTGGGTCGGGCCGTCCGCCTGGCCGCAGCTCGCTCCCGGGACGACCGCGGAGCCCCGCCAGCACCGGGTCGGCTACCTCTCCGCCCAGGACTGCGAGCGCTACCTGTGCAGGCGCCTCACGCGCGACGGGCAGCCGCTGATGGCCGAGGGTACCCGCCACGAGATCGTCCGCCGCTCCCACGGGCTGCCCCTCTATCTCGACCTGGCGGTGATGCGCTACCTCGATCTGTATCAGCGCACCGGCCACCGGCCCGAGGCGGGCGAATTCCACTACGACTTCCCCGCGCTGGTCGCCCGCACCTTCCGTGATCTGTCCGCCGCCGAACGCCATGTGCTGCGTACGGTCAGCCTGTTCGATTCGTTCTCGGTCGACCTGGCGACCACCGCGTCCGGCATGGCGCAGGACGCACCCGCACTGCAACTGGTCGAGCGGCCGTTCATCGATTCCGACCCTGCGACACCCTGGCCCCACCACCTGCACAGCCTGATCCGTGAAGCAGTCCGCGATGCCGATGCCACTGCTGACGACCGCTGGTCCCCGGCGGACTGGAACCGGGCGGCGCAACGGGCGTTCGACGCGTTGGGCGCGCAGCTCCCGCGCCGCGGCGAGGACCGGGCACGAATGCTGGCGTGCCTCAACCAGGGGCTGCGGCTCGCCAGGGACCACGGGCTCGAACTCGGCTGGCTGGTGGACGCCGCGTACCGCTATGTCGCCGATTCCGTCTGGGAGCCCGTGGAGCTCCCGCCGGGTGCGGAGCCCGGTCCGGCGTCCGCGCTCGCAGCCACTCTCAGTGCGGTTGCGCGTCGGCAGCGCGTCCACCGGCAGGAGGTCGTCGACGAGCTCACCGCCGTTCTCGACGGCGGGCTTCTGCCGCAGCCCGCGCAGGATCTCGCCCGCTACTATCTCGCCGAATGCCAGCGGGACCTCGGCCGCCCTCGTGAGTCGGCCGCCGGTATGCGGCGGGTTGTCGCGGGGGGCGGCCCGCTGGCCGCGGACGCTGCCCGCGGACTCGTCCACCTCGGCCGCCGTATCGGTGACTTCCCCGCTGTGCTGTCCGCCGCCGAGAGACTCGGCACCGACAGCCGCCGCCACCGAACCCTCGGCGACCTGTGGTGGACCCAGGGCAGCATCGCTCTGGCCTGCTCCGCCTACGACGACGCCTGCCGCCAGGCGGAGGCCGAATCGGCCGACGGCGAGGCAGCGCTGAGCCGGGCTTGTCTCGCCTTCGCCTCCGCCTTCCAGGACAGGGCGCGTGCCGACCAGCAGATCCAGCTCGCGAGGCAGCTGCTTCAGAGCGCCCACATCCGCTGGGCCGACATCCAGACGGAGAACGCCACTTTGCTCAGGGACGCGGGCGCTGATCCCCACGTACCGGCACGGGCGGCCGAGGTCGAAGCCGAGGCCCGGGCCAGCGGCCTCACCTCGTCGGTGGCCTACGCCCGACTGGCCGTGTGCTTCCACCACGCCGTCCGGGCCGACGGGCCCGCACTGGACGCCGCCCGCGTGCGGCTCCGCAGCTGCGTCAACGGGGCGGAATTCGCCTACCTCGTGGAGATCACCCACTTCTTCGACTCCAGTGAACTCCCGGCCGACCTTCCCAGGGCGCGCTGGGTCGACGGGACGGCCGCGACAGCCGCCCGGTGGGCCGCCGTGGTGTCGGACCGCCGGGCCGCACTTGACCGACGCTGAATACGCCGCACCGCGTCCCGGCCGTTCCCGCGGGACGCTACGGTGCACTCGTGGCCACCTACACCGCTCTTGATGACCTCGATCTGCCTGCCATTGCTGCGCGGTACGGACTGCGGGAGCCGGTCGTACGGCCCATGAAGGGCGGTGCCGCGAACTCCAGCTTCCGCGTCGACACCCCGCACAACGGCCGTGCCTACGTGTTGAGCGCCCTGGACAATCACGATGAGGCCAGCGCACGCCACTTGGCAGCGGTCACTCGAGGAGTGGCGGCCTTCGGGCTGCCCACCGCGCAGGTCGTGGCCAACCAGGACGGCGAGGACGTGACCGTCGTCGGGGATCGGCCCTTTCTCCTCAAGGACCTGATCGCCGGCGAGGTCATGGACCCTCTGCCGAGCGCCCTGCTGCCGGCTGCCGGTGAGCTCCTCGCCACCCTGCACGGGTTTGCGCCGGAGAGCCTGGGCCTTCCCGTGGGAACGCGACGCCTCTCGCCCGGGCACCGAGCCGCCGCCGCGAGTTTTCCCGACCGGGAGTTCGCTGCGTGGCTGGACGGGCAACTGGCCGAGATCGACCGCCATGAAAGGGATCACCGGAGAAGGCCCACAGCGATCCACGGGGACCTGTTCGCGGACAACATCATTGTGCGGCCCGGCCGACGCCTGTCCGTCATCGACTGGGAGACGGCTTCTCTGGACGACCCGCTGCTCGATCTCGGCATGGCGGCGGTGGGGCTCTGCCAGGACGAGGCCGGGCGCCTTTCCCCGGACCGCCTGGAGCTGTTGGTGGAGGGGTACACAAGAGCACGGCCGCTGTCAGCCGAGGATCGGCGTGAGCTGCCCGTGGAGATCATCCACGCGGCAGTGATCATCGCCTTTCACCGCTACCACCGCCACAACGTGCGCTTTCCCGACCCTGAGCGCGCGGTGTACCACCGGCGGATGGTGGACTTCGTTCAGTCCGTTCCGCAGGCTGCGGGCGTCCGGGAACGGCCGCGGCGGCAGCTGGATGCGCAGGAGTGAGCAGCGCGCCCAGCCGGCCTCAGAGGGCGACGGTGCCGAGCATGCCCAGCAGGTTGGCGCTCGCGTCGTGGATCGAGCCCGCGAGGGCGGTGCCGGCCAGGGAGAAGCCGAGGGCGCCGCAGGCGAGGGCGTGGGTGGACTTGAGCGCGCTCTTGCGGGTGAGGAAGACCGTGGCGACGGCGAGCGCGAGGACGACGGGCATGTGCAGGAGCATGCGGATCACCCCGGACAAACTCATGGCGGATCTGCCCTTGCCAGGCTGGACGCGGGTCGCCGGGCGTGCATGTCCGGTGACTCGGCGCAATCCACAGGGGAGGAATGCGGGATGCGCGGAACGCCCTATGATCGCGCGTATGAGCGATCAGCAGCAGGCAGCCGAGCTGTCGGACCCGGAAGACCGCAAGCTCGTCACCCTCGCCCGCTCGGCCCGGGCGCGCAACGGGGTGGCCGAGGGCGCCGCGGTGCGTGACGAGACGGGGCGCACGTATGTGGCGGGCACCGTCGCGCTGGAGTCGCTGCGGCTGAGCGCGCTCCAGACGGCGGTGGCGATGGCCGTCGCGAGCGGCGCGAAGTCGCTGGAGGCGGCCGCGGTGGTGACGGAGGCGGCGGCCGCCGCCGACGCCGACCGCGCCGCCGTACGCGACCTGGGCGGCGCCGCCGTCCCGGTGATCGTGGCGGGCCCGGACGGCGCGATACGCACCACGGTCACGGCGGGCTGAGCGGGCGGCGGGCGCGCCGGCCGAACGCGGCGGCGTCCGGGTTCCGGCCCGGGGGCGCGGGGCGCGACGGCCCGTCCGGTGGGCTCAGAGGGCGTCGGGGCCGAATTCGCCGGTCCTGACGCGGACGGCCGTCTCGACGGGCACCGACCACACCTTGCCGTCGCCGATCTTGCCCGTGCGGGCCGCGGCGACCACGGCCGCGATCACCGCGTCCGCCTCCGCGTCCTCGACCAGCACCTCGATACGGGCCTTCGGCACCAGATCGACGCGGTACTCGGCACCCCGGTAGACCTCGGTGTGGCCGCGCTGCCTGCCATAGCCGCTGGCCTCGGTCACGGTCATGCCCTGTACGCCCATCTCCTGCAGGGCGGTCTTCACGTCGTCCAGCTTGTAGGGCTTGATGACGGCCGTGACCAGCTTCATCGCAAGGGGCTCCTGTCGTGCGCGGGGTGCGCGCCGGCGGCGTGCGCGGCAGCTGCGCCGTGCGACGTACCGTGCGTGAGTACGCCGTGATCGTAGGCGGTCTCGGCGTGCACGGTGAGGTCCAGGCCCCTCCTCTCGTCCTCCTCGCTCGCCCGGAAGCCCAGCAGCCGGTCGATGCCCTTGCCGATCGCGTACGTGACGGCGAAGGCGTACGCCCCGACCGCGCCGATCGCCGTGAGCTGGCGGCCCAGCTGCGCGAGGCCGCCGCCGTAGAAGAGGCCCTCCGGGCCGCCCGTCATGGACTCGGTGGCCAGCAGGCCGATCAGGGCGGTGCCGACGATGCCGCCCATCAGGTGGACGCCCACGACGTCCAGCGAGTCGTCGACGCCCCAGCGGAATTTCCAGCTCACGGCGTAGGAGCACAGCACGCCCGCGGCGAGGCCGACGAGTGCGGCGCCGGGGACGTCCACGCTGCCGCAGGAGGGGGTGATCGCCACCAGGCCCGCGACCGAGCCGGAGGCGGCGCCCAGCGTCGTGGCGTGCCCGTCGCGCCGTTTCTCGACCACCAGCCAGCCCAGCAGGCCCGTGCAGCCGGCGGCCTGGGTGTTGAGGAAGGCGGCGCCCGCCATGCCGTTGGCGCCGAGCGCGGATCCGGCGTTGAAGCCGAACCAGCCGAACCACAGCAGGCCCGCGCCCAGCAGCACCAGCGGCAGGTTGTGCGGCCGCATCGACTCCTTGCGGAAGCCCAGCCGCGGCCCCAGCACGATCGCCAGCGCGAGCCCGGAGGCGCCCGAGCACACCTCCACGACCGTGCCGCCCGCGTAGTCGAGGGCGTGCAGCTTCGCGACGACCCATCCGCCGTCGGCGAAGACCCAGTGCGCCACGGGCACGTATACGGCCAGCGTCCACACCGGGACGAAGACCAGCCATGCCCCGAACCGCGCCCGGTCGGCGACGGCCCCGCTGATCAGCGCGGCCGTGATGACCGCGAAGGTCAGCTGGAAGGTCGCGAAGAGCAGCGTCGGCACGTGCCCGTGCATCGCGGTCGGCCCGATGCCGTGCATGCCCAGGTGCCTCAGGTCGCCGATGAGGCCGAGGCCGCCCGCGTCGTGCCCGAAGGCCAGCGTGTATCCGGCGAGCAGCCACACCACCGTGACCAGCGCGATCGACACGAAGCTCATCATCAGCATGTTGAGGACGCTCTTGCTGCGGACCATGCCGCCGTAGAAGAGCGCGAGGCCGGGTGTCATGAGGAGCACCAGGGCGGTGGCGGCCAGCAGCCACGCGGTGTCGGCGGCGTTCACGGCCGTCTGGCCGGAGGGGCCGGAGGACAGCAGCAGCACGGGCGGGGTCCTTCCACGGGCGGGTACAAGGAAGCGTCACGGGTGCGCGTTTCCGGATGTGGGCGCGGGTGTTTCCGCCGTGTTTCGTGTTGCGTGGGCATTACGCCGTCCTCACGGTGCGTGGGCCTGCCGCTGCGGCCCGCGCCCGTCCGCGGGCGGCTCCGCCATCGGGGAGAATGAGGGCCATGAGCGCTCGCACCCCCGCCACCGGCCCCGCCCACCGGTCCGGCTTCGCCTGCTTCGTGGGCCGCCCCAACGCCGGTAAGTCCACCCTCACGAACGCTCTGGTCGGCCAGAAGGTGGCGATCACCTCCAACCGGCCGCAGACCACCCGGCACACCGTGCGCGGCATCGTCCACCGGCCCGAGGCCCAGCTCGTGCTGGTCGACACCCCCGGCCTGCACAAGCCCCGCACGCTGCTCGGCGAGCGCCTCAACGACGTCGTCCGCAGCACCTGGGCCGAGGTGGACGTCATCGGCTTCTGTCTGCCCGCGGACCAGAAGCTCGGGCCCGGCGACACGTACATCGCGCGCGAGCTGGCCGAGATCCGCAAGACGCCGAAGGTCGCGGTGGTCACCAAGACCGACCTGGTGGACCCCGAGGCCCTCGCCGGCCAGTTGCTGGCGGTGGACAGGCTCGGCCGCGAGCTGGGCGTCGAGTGGGCGGAGATCGTGCCCGTCTCGGCGGTCTCCGGCGAGCAGGTCGGCCTGCTCGCGGACCTGCTCGTCCCGCTGCTCCCCGAGGGCCCGGCCCTCTACCCGGAGGGCGACCTCACCGACGAACCCGAGCAGATCATGGTCGCCGAGCTGATCCGCGAGGCCGCGCTGGAGGGCGTACGGGACGAGCTGCCGCACTCCATCGCCGTCGTCGTGGAGGAGATGGCCCCCCGCGAGGGCCGCCCCGCCGACCGCCCCCTCGTCGACATCCACGCCAACGTCTACATCGAGCGGCCCTCCCAGAAGGGCATCATCATCGGCCCCAAGGGCGCCCGGCTGAAGGAGGTGGGCATGAAGTCCCGCCACCAGATCGAGGCCCTGCTCGGCACGCCGGTCTTCCTCGACCTCCACGTGAAGGTCGCCAAGGACTGGCAGCGCGATCCGAAGCAGCTGCGCCGCCTCGGCTTCTGAGGCGGCGGGGGAGGCCCCGTGCCGCTTTCGCCGCGCCCCCGGTGCGCCCGCCCGGCGGGCTCCCGGGGGAGGCCCGGTGCCGCTTTCGCCGCGCCCCCGGTGCGCCCGCCCGGCGGGCTCACCGCCCGGGCAGGAGGAAGGGCCCCGCGCCCTTCAGGGTGCGGTGGATGGGCGCCGTCTCCGTCCGGCGGACGCCGGGTAGCGCGGCCACCGGACCGGTGAGGTAGCGGTAGAGGGACGGCGCGTCCCGGCACAGCAGGCAGGCGTAGATGTTCGCCGTGCCCGTCGTCGCCGCGGCGAACGCCACCTCCGCGTGCCCGGCGATCGTCGCGCCCACCTCCGCGAGGTGCGCCGGTTCGACCTCCAGCCACAGGGACGTCCACAGCACGTTCGGATGCAGGCCCGGGCCGAAGTCGAGGTCGAAGTAGAGGACGCCGGACGCGCGCAGTTCGGCCATGCGGCGGCGGACCGTGGTGGGCGACCAGCCGGTGGCGGCCGCCAGTTCCGCCGCGGGGGTGCGGCCGTCGCGTGCCAGGAGCTCCAGCAGCCGCCGGTCGCCGTCGTCGAGGAGCGGCGGCTCGGCGCTCTCCGCCACGGCGGGCGGGCGCAGGGCGGCCACCTGGCCGGGGGTGAGCGGTCCGAGCCTGCCGTAGGGGCTGAGGTCGCCCCCGAAGAAGACGTGCAGCAGGGCGTGCGCGGTGACCTGGACCACGCGCGGGGTGCGCGGCAGCTTCTGGAGGAGCAGGGCGTGCGGGTCCTGGGCGGGGTCCGCGACATGGGTCATGCAGCCGATCTCGGTGCCGCCGGAGAGCAGGCTGACCCAGCGGGTGTCCGTACGCCGGGCCAGCGCCTCGCCGACCTGCTGGGCCGCGTCCGGCGCGCAGCGCACCCGGACGAACCAGGGCGTCAGCCCCATCCGCAGCGGTTCGGCCAGGCCGAGCACGCGCAGTCCCGCCGTCTCCCGGAGGCGGGCGTGGCGGCGGGCCACGGTCTGGTCGGAGACCCCGAGCACCTCGCCGATGCGCCGGTAGGGCGCGCGTCCGTCGAGTTGCAGGGCCTGGACGATCCGCTGGTCGAGCGGGTCGAATACGCGCAGGGGGGCCCACGTCGTGTCGGATTCCACGCGGGCAGCGTACTGCGTGTCGGATTACGCCGTGCAGGGCGGATCGGCCGAGGATTCCCGCCCCCGGGCCGCACGCTGGGACAGCCGGAGAGCGGGAGCAGCCGGGCGACCGCCGCGGAACGGCCGTCCGGCTGTCCGGGCGTGCGGCCCGGTACCGGAGCACCGGACCGCCGGCGCCACACGCACCAGCGGCCCACGACCCGGCCCGCACCCCGACCCGCACCCGCCCCGAGCCTGACCCGCACCGACCCGAGCCGAAAACGGAGCCCGTCCCATGCGCAAGTGGCTGCCCCTCGTGGCGATCTGCCTGGGCGCCTTCATCCTGCTGGTCGACGTCACGATCGTGAACGTCGCGCTGCCGCGGATGGCGTCCGATCTCGATGCACCCTTCTCCTCCCTCCAGTGGGTGGTGGACGTCTACGCCCTCGCCCTGGCCGCGCTGCTGCTGGTGGCCGGCTCGATGGGCGACCTCTTCGGGCACCGGCGGCTGTACGCGGCCGGGCTCGTCCTCTTCGCCGTGGCCTCCCTGGGCGCGGCCCTGTCGCCGAACGCCGCCGCGCTGATCACCGCGCGGGGCGTGCAGGGCGTCGGCGGGGCGGCGATGTTCGCCACCTCCGCCGCCCTGGTCGCCTCCAGCTACCAGGGGCGCGACCGCGGGGTGGCGTTCGGCGTGTGGGGCGCGGTCAACGGCGCCGCCGCCGCGGCCGGGCCGATCCTGGGCGGGCTGCTCACCCAGGGCTTCGGCTGGCAGGCGATCTTCCTGGTCAACCTGCCCGTCGCGGCGGTGGCCGTCGTCATCACGCTGCGTGTGCTGCCCCAGCGCGGCGGGCACGGCACGGGCCGCCTGGACCTCCCGGGAGCCGCGGCCTTCACGCTGTGCGTGGCCGCGGTCACCTACGCGCTGATCCGCGGCGGCGACGCGGGCTGGACGGACGGGCTGACCCTCGCTGCCTTCGCCGTGGGCGCGGCCGCCGCGGTCGGCTTCGTGGTGATCGAGGCGCGCTCGGCCCATCCGATGATCGACCTGGCGCTGCTGCGCCGCCCCGGCTTCAGCGGCCTGCTCGCGGGCGGCCTGCTCTACCAGGCGGCGGCCTTCAGCGGCTTCGTCTACTTCTCCCTGTGGCTGCAGAACGTGCTGGGCCTCAGCCCGATCCGCGGCGGCCTGGCCATGATGCCGATGGCGGCCACGGCCTTCGTGGTCGCGGCGCTCGCCGGGCGCGTGATGCACCGCTTCCCGGCGCGGCTGCCGATCGGGGCGGGCCTGATGATCATCGGGGTGGGCTGCGGCCTGCTCGCGCTGACCGTGCACACCTCGTCGGGCGCCGCGTCGCTGGCCGCCGGCTTCGCGGTGACCGGGGTGGGCGTCGGCCTGACCACGCCGGTGCTGGCCGCGGCCGCGGTGGACGCGGTGCCGCCGCACCGCGCGGGCATGGCGGGCGGCGCGCTGAACACCGCGCGTCAGCTGGGCATGACGCTGGGTGTGGCCGTCCTCGGCGCGGTCTTCACCGCCCGGCTGCGGCACGTCACCGGCGACGGCGGCTCCACGCACGCGGCCTACGCGGCGGCCCTGGACCGTATCTCGGTGTGGGCGGCGGTCGCGGCCCTGCTCGGCGGCCTGCTGGTGCTGGCGCTGGTCCGCCCCTCGCGTTCCGGTGGCAGGGCGGCGGCCGCACCCTCCGGTGCCCCGGAGCCCGAGCCCGCGGGCCGGTGAGGAAGGGGCCGCGCGCGGAATCCGGCGCCTTTTCCCATCCGTCCTGATTTCCGCGTGACCGCGGTCACAAAAACGGCTCCTTTTCGTTCACGGCGGGCGCCCCCGTTCTCACTCCCGGTGAGAGCGGGGGCGCCCCTTTGTGATGCCCTCGATAGGGCGTGGGTCACATACTAAGCCGCTTAGTGAACTCCGGCCGCCGTGTCACGGGGATATCCGGGGCCGCGCAATCGCACTACGAAAGCATGCCGTAGCGGGGGTCGTTGACCCGCGTATCGCCGGGCCCTAACAATTCAGGAGTCCCGCTACGGAAGAGGTAATTTCTCCATGCAGCTCCCCACGATCCCGAAGAAGCTCCCGACGTTCGCGAAGTTCAACCAGATGTCGAAGAAGCACAAGATCACCGCCGCCGGCGCAGTCGCCGCCGCAGCGGTCGTGCTGACCGTCACCGGGCTGGAAGCGACCGCCGGAGCCGGTTCGGCGACCGCGGCGGGCGACCCGACCGGGTTCTCCGTCTCCACCGGTACGCCCACCAAGGAACTGGGTGCGCAGACCGGTATGGCGTCGCAGAAGGCGATCAGCGGCTCCGCGCAGCAGAAGACCGCCCAGGCCGAGAAGGCGAAGAAGGAGGCCGCGGACGCGGCCGCCACGAAGAAGGCCGCTGTCGAGGCGAACGAGCGCGCGAAGGCCGGGGCCGCCGCGAACCGCTCGCACCAGCGTGCCGACGCCGTGCACAAGAGCACCACCGCGGCCGCGCCGAAGAAGGCCGCGGCCACCCCGAAGAAGCACACGACCGCGCCCCGGCACACCACGGCGTCCAAGCCGGCCGCCAAGAAGTACGCGAACAACCTGGACGGCTGGATCCGCGAATCGCTCGACATCATGCACAAGAAGGGGATCCCCGGTACGTACGAGGGAATCCACCGCAACATCATCCGCGAGTCGAGCGGTGACCCGAAGGCGATCAACCTGTGGGACATCAACGCCCGCAACGGCATTCCCTCGAAGGGTCTGCTCCAGGTGATCGACCCGACCTTCGACCGTTTCCACGTGGCCGGCACCTCGCACAACATCTACGACCCGGTCGCCAACATCACCGCGGCCTGCAACTACGCGGCCGACCGCTACGGCACGATGGACAACGTGAATTCCGCGTACTGATCCGTCACCGCCGGAAAGCGGCAGACGAAGGGCGGCGGGGCCTCACCGGCCCCGCCGCCCTTCGGCGTGCCCGCCCGCGCTGCGGCCGGAAGGTCAGGAACGGAGAAGCGTGCCGCGCCATTGCCCCGTTACGGTGTCGGGCAGCACAGCGGCACCGACGAGGGAGAGCAGGATGACGGGGACGGACGCAGGGACGGGCGCGGGGACCGGGCCGGACAGCCATGACGTGATCCGGGTGCACGGCGCCCGCGTGAACAACCTCAAGGACGTCCACGTGGAGATCCCCAAGCGCCGGCTGACGGCCTTCACCGGCGTGTCCGGCTCCGGGAAGAGCTCGCTGGTCTTCAACACGGTCGCCGCCGAGTCGCAGCGGCTCATCAACGAGACCTACAGCGCCTTCGTGCAGGGCTTCATGCCGACGCTCTCCCGCCCCGACGTGGACGTGCTGGAGGGCCTGACGACCGTGATCAGTGTCGACCAGCAGCGCATGGGCGCCGACCCGCGCTCCACCGTCGGCACGGCCACCGACGCCAACGCCATGCTGCGCATCCTCTTCAGCCGCCTCGGCTCCCCGCACATCGGCCCGCCCAGCGCGTACGCCTTCAACGTGCCCTCCGTCCACGCGGCCGGCGCGATCACCGTGGAGCGCGGCGCGAAGAAGGCCGTGAAGGCCACCTTCAACCGCACCGGCGGCATGTGCACCCGCTGCGAGGGCCGCGGCACCGTCTCCGACATCGACCTGACCCAGCTCTACGACGACTCGAAGTCGCTCGCCGAAGGCGCGTTCACGATCCCCGGCTGGAAGTCCGACAGCTTCTGGACGGTGCGGGTCTACGCCGAGTCCGGCCTGCTGGACCCGCACAAGCCGATCCGCGACTTCACCGCGCGGGAGATGCAGGACTTCCTCTACAAGGAGCCGACGAAGGTCAAGGTCGAGGGCGTCAACCTCACCTACGAGGGGCTCGTCCCGAAGATCCAGAAGTCGATGCTGTCGAAGGACAAGGAGTCCCTCCAGCCGCACATCCGGGCCTTCGTGGAGCGCGCGGTCACCTTCACCACCTGCCCCGAGTGCGACGGCACCCGGCTGGCGGAGGGCGCGCGGGCGTCGAAGATCGGCGGGGTGAGCATCGCGGACGCGTGCGCGATGCAGATCAGCGACCTCGCGGAGTGGGTGCGCGGCCTCGACGAGCCGTCCGTCGCCCCGCTGCTGGCGGCGCTGACGGCCACGCTGGACTCCTTCACCGAGATCGGTCTCGGCTACCTCGCGCTCGACCGGCCCGCGGGCACCCTGTCGGGCGGCGAGTCGCAGCGCGTGAAGATGATCCGGCAGCTCGGCTCGGCGCTGACCGACGTCACCTACGTCTTCGACGAGCCCACGGTGGGCCTGCACCCGCACGACATCCAGCGGATGAACGACCTGCTGCTGCGGCTGCGCGACAAGGGCAACACGGTGCTGGTCGTCGAGCACAAGCCGGAGACGATCGCGATCGCCGACCACGTCGTGGACCTGGGCCCGGGCGCGGGCTCCGCGGGCGGCACGGTCACCTACGAGGGCACGGTCGAGGGCCTGCGTGCCAGCGGCACGACCACCGGTCGCCACCTCGACGACCGCGCGGCGCTCAAGGAGGAGGTCCGCAAGCCGGCGGGCACCCTCGCGGTGCGCGGCGCGAAGGCGAACAACCTCCGGGACGTGGACGTCGACATCCCGCTCGGCGTGCTGTGCGTCGTGACGGGCGTGGCGGGCTCCGGCAAGAGCTCGCTCGTGCACGGCTCGCTCATGGGGAGCGCGCAGGCGGCGGAGGCGGGTGTCGTGTCGATCGACCAGAGCCCGATCCGCGGCTCGCGGCGCAGCAACCCGGCGACCTACACCGGGCTGCTGGACCCGATCCGCAAGGCCTTCGCGAAGGCGAACGGCGTCAAGCCCGCGCTCTTCAGCGCCAATTCCGAAGGCGCCTGCCCGGCCTGCAACGGGGCGGGCGTCGTCTACACCGACCTCGCGATGATGGCGGGCGTCGCGACACCTTGCGAGGACTGCGAGGGCAAGCGCTTCTCCCCGGAGGTGCTGGAGTACACCTTCGGAGGGCGCGACATCAGCGAGGTGCTGGCGATGTCCGTCGCCGAGGCCGCCGAGTTCTTCGCGGACGGCGAGGCCCGCACGCCCGCCGCCCACGCGGTCCTGACCCGCCTGGCGGACGTCGGCCTCGGCTACCTCACCATCGGCCAGCCCCTCACGACGCTCTCCGGCGGCGAGCGCCAGCGTCTCAAGCTGGCCACCCACATGGGGGAGAAGGGCGGTGTCTACGTCCTGGACGAGCCCACGACGGGCCTCCACCTCGCCGACGTCGCCCAGCTCCTCGCGCTCCTGGACCGCCTGGTGGACGCCGGCAAGTCCGTCATCGTCGTCGAGCACCACCAGGCCGTGATGGCCCACGCCGACTGGATCATCGACCTGGGCCCCGGGGCCGGCCACGACGGCGGCCGCGTCGTCTTCGAGGGCACCCCCGCCGATCTCGTCGCCACCCGCCCCACCCTGACCGGCGAGCACCTCGCCGCCTACGTGGGCGCCTGAGCCCGCGACGGCAGCGGGGCCCCGCCGGATCGCCCGGCGGGGCCCCGCTGCCGTGACCGGGTCAGAACCGCGGCATCCGCGGCGCGGGCAGCCGGGCCTTCCGGTACCTGCGCTGCGGCCAGCCCGACAGCAGCCGGGTGAACTCACCCGTCTGCGCCGGCGACAGGGCCCGGTGCGGCAGCATGAACACCTCCCGCGGATCCCTCGGCACGACGATCCATGCCGCGTCGGACCGCGTCACGTACGCGATCTCGTCCCACGGGTAGGCCGACTCGGTGCCGTTCTGGGCGAAGGCCGCCCGTGAGTCGGTGAACCGCACCGCGTACGGGTCGGCGAGCCGCACCGCGCTCTGCGCGATCCGCCGGGCGTCCCGCCGCCACTTCAGGTGCAGTCCCGCGACGACGAGGAAGGCCAGGCCGCACACGACGGCGACCACGGGCACGGTGAAGGCGGTGAGCACGGCCACCACCCCCAGGACCACGGCCCCGGGCAGCACGCGCATCACCTCCCACCGCTGGATGTGGAAGGAGGCCGCGGTGATGTCCTCCACCGTCATGCGGCTCTCGATCTGGATGTCCAAGTGTGTTGCCCTTCTCTGTACGTGGCCGGACGGGAGCGCCGGCTCAGCCGGCGAAGTAGCCGCTGCAGTCGACGATGAGAGCCAGCGTCCCGTTGCTGTGGTTGTAGAACGAGATCTCGCCGCCGTCGCTCGTGGGCACCACCGCGAGGTTCGCGTTGATGTCCCCTCCGGCCCAGTTCAGGTTGGACGTGACGGGACGGGTCCCGTCCGAGGGGTAGGCGGTGACGTACCCGGCGGCGGTCCCCGAGGCCTCGGTGAGCATCAGCGCCAGGGTGGGCCTGGGCGCCGTGGTGATCTCCCGGACGTCGGCCTGCGAGAGCACGTAGGTGTCCCCGCCCTGGATGGCGCCGACGGGTCCGCCGACCCCGTTCGCCGTCACCACCAGCCGGGTGGGGTTGACGGCGTGGTAGGTCTGCCCCGAGGTGCCCGCGACGTAGTAGCCGGAGACGTCCACGAGGACGGCGGTGACCCCGTTGTGGTTGTTGACGGTGATCTTTCCGTCGCTGCCCAAGGGGGTGTCCGCGGCCATGGACGCCTGGGGCCCGGCGGTGTCGTAGGTGAGGCTCGTGGTGAGGTCGGCCGGTGTGGTGCCGCTGGCGTACAGGCCCAGGTAACCGCCGCTCGTCGCGCCCGTGGTGGTGATGCTGAGGGCGGCCCCGGTGGCGTTGGCCGGTACGCCGTTCGCCCCGGCGACCTGGAGCGTGAACACCTTGCCGGCCGGCACGGTGCCGGTGGCGGTGAGACTGGTGCCGGCAGTGCTGCTGAGCGTGTTGAGGATCCGGCTCGCCGAGGTGAGCGGCACGTAGGTCTCGTCGCCGGTGAGCGCCGGATCGCTGGTGAAGTAGCCCGTCAGGTCGACGACGAGGGCGATGTTGCTGGTCGTGTTGCCGTGGGTGTAGAGGTCGATCTTGCCGTCCCCGCCGACGGGCACGATCTGGTACCCGGTCGTGGTGACCCCCGCGGCGAAGTTGGCGGACGAGCTCAGCGGCCGCTGGGCTCCGTCGGCGTAGGCGGTGACGTACCCGCTGTCCTGCTCGTTGGCCGCCGTCACGTCCACGGCGACGGCCGTGACGGAGGACGGCACCGCCTTCGGGGCCCCGGCGACCATGGGGGTGACGGCGTCACCGCTGATCTGGAGCTGGATGACGGAACCGCCGGGCACGGTGCTGGTGCCGGCCGTGATGTTGTGGCTCGCGTGGACGAGACCGGCCGTCGTGCGGGTGTCCAGGATCCGGGTGGGGGTGACGGCCTGGTGGTAGCCGGGCGGGGTCGAGGGCTGCGGGGGAGCGATCGCGTGGCCGGCCCAGATCTGGACGTCGGCCACCTGCCCGGCGTAGAAGTCGGCGCGGCTCTTGTTGACCAGGTCGCTGCCGAGGTGGAAGCCGCCGCTCGCGCCGGTGGCCGGTGCCGCGTGGGCGCCCGTGGCGACGTAGGTGTCGTTCACGTACAGGTCGGCGACCCCGATGGCGCTGTTGTAGGTGAGGGTCAGATGGGTCCAGGTGTTGAGCTGGGTCCGGCCGCCGGTGATGACGTCGGCGCCGCCGGCCGAGCCGTCACCGGTGTTGAGGCTCGCCTGCCAGCCGCCGGCGGTGGCGAGGATGCTGACGCCGGAGTAGGAACCGCCGTCCTGCGAGAGGACGGCCCCGCCGTACGCGGAAGGGTTCGCCCACAGGGAGACGGTGAAGCTCTGCTTCAGTCCGACGGCCGCGCCCGCGTGCAGGTCGCTCGCCGCGGTGCCGTTGAGGAGCACGTCCGGGCTGAACAGGTCGCCGGTGTTCCAGCGGGCGGCGGACGTTCCCGACGTCACCGGGGCGAGCGGGAGGGAACCGGTGCTGTCCGCGCTGCCGGTGAAGACCGCGCCGTCGTCGTTGTCGCCGATGTCCGCGAACTGCCAGGAGTGGTCGGCGGTGAGGAGCTTCGTGGTCGTGGCGTCGAACTGTGCCCCGTCGGCCAGCGCGGACGGGGTGGAGCAGGCGACCTCGCCGGTGGTGAGGTCGACGGCCCACAGTGACGGCACCCCGTTGCCGGTGAGGTCGGCGGCCCGCAGCGACAGGGGGCCGGACGGGTTCGTGTGCCAGCCGCTCTGCGCGATGCGGTACCGGCCGGTGGTCGTCAGGGAGGTGCCGTCCTGTGCCAGCGACAGGCCTGTCCACAGGTCGAGTTCGCCGGTGGACGGCTTCCACAGGTACATGGCGGTGCCGGATCCCAGCTGGGCGGTCGCGATCGTCCAGCTGCTCCAGTCCATGCCGCCGTCGGGGGAGGTGAAGGAGCTGAGGGCGTAGCAGTTCGCGCAGCCGCCCCAGTCGGGGTCGGACATGGTGCCGTACGCGTTGGCGGTGAAGCTGTAGGCGAGGTAGAGCTGGTCGCCGACGGTGGCGAGCAGGTCGGGGCGTCCCGTGCCGGCGCCGCTGGTGTCGCCCGCGGCGACGACCTGGGTGGCCGGGGTGCCGTCCGCGTCGGCGAAGGACCCCGCGGGGATCTCGTACGACGCCGACGACTGGCCGACCGTCGTGGGGCTGCCGGGTTCCAGCGGATCGCTGCTGCCGTCGTTGCAGACGATGTCGCCGCTGCCGTCGCCGCTGAAGTAGGCCAGGACGTCCTGGGCGCCGTTGCCGCAGAAGTCGCCGGTGACGGCCTGCGCGCCGTCCCAGTCGGCGGGTGGGGCGGTGGTGGCGAGACCGTCCTTCTGGAGGCCGTTGGCGCCGATGTCGGACGCCGCCTGGTTCACCGTGCCGTCCTGGTGGCCGGTGGCCAGCCACGCGCCCGAGGGCATGCCCGTTCCCGGACCGCCGACCGTCACGAGGTCGGGCGTGCCGTCCAGGTTGATGTCGCCGTCCCTGGCCGGCGGGGTGATCGCCGTCCCGGTGAACTCCACGAAGGTGGGCGAGCCCAGGTTCCCGCCGGGGGACACGGCGTTGACGGTGAGGGTGTTGACCAGCCGGCTGACCTGCACGGTGATGGTCGTCGGGCCGGTCGCGTCCACGGTGACGGGGGCCGACTGGTTGAGCTGGTACGCGTAGCCCGAGATGGTGCCGCCCGTGGGAGGGGTGACGTCGAACGAGCACCGGGCGCCGAGCGGCTGGGCCGATCCCGTGTCGGGCGCGTCGAGCGTCGGGCACGTGTGGCTGCCGTCGGGCGGCGAGGCCGCCGGATTCACGCCGGGCGCGCCGGGCCTGCTGGCGTCCCAGGAGAAGGCGCAGGTGGCGGACCAGGG
Source organism: Streptomyces sp. NPDC020983 (assembly GCF_044333485.1). Taxonomy (NCBI): domain Bacteria; kingdom Bacillati; phylum Actinomycetota; class Actinomycetes; order Kitasatosporales; family Streptomycetaceae; genus Streptomyces; species Streptomyces sp. NPDC020983. The sequence goes on from NZ_JBIRRA010000004.1 coordinate 433,602, forward strand.
CGAGGCGAGGGTGCCGTCGGAGGTCTGCACACGCCAGGTGAAGGACGTGTTCGCACCGGCCGCTTTGGCCTTGAAGAACGTTTCCGGAACCTTCAGCACGGCGTTCTGCCCCGAGGCGCCGTGGTACGTGTCGGCGGCGATCCCGTTCGCGGGCGTCAGCAGGTTGGTCTTCGCGGTGTCCGCGGTCTTGTAGAGCGTGAAGGTCGTCGTCAGTGCCGCGCCGGTCGGGGTGGAGACGGGGGCGTAAAGGCTGACGGCCGTGTCACCCAGGACCGTGTTCGAGCAGTTCGTGGGCGGTGAGGTGAAAAGGCCCTTGGGGGTGTTCGGGTATTTGTCGTAGGTGATGACGAGCTGCGCCGTCTTCGGGTTGAAGCGCTTGAGGGCGTAGTTGTCGGTACGGCTGTCCGCGCGCATGGCGAAGGTCTGTGCGGTGGTTCCGGCGGTTATGTCCTTCGTGATGGTGCTCGTGACGTCGAAGGGCGGTGCGCCGCCGGCCGGGCAGCTGCTGCTGTATCCCATGGCGAAGGACTGGGAGTCGACCTTGCTGCCGAGGCTGCCGGACCAGCTGTTCCAGGTGGCGTTGGAGGACGACAGGACTTTTGTGGGGGCGTAGAGGTCGACGGTCTGGTTGTGGCCGGACGTGAGGCACGCCCAGGAATACGTTTCGGTGATGTCGAAGTGGGCGCTGAAGATCTTCGCTGTTTTCAGGGCCGTGGTGACGGGGAAATTGAAAAGGCTTATCGCCTCGTCCTGGACGTCGCCGCTGGGGCCGACCTCCGCGTCTCCGGTGTAGGAAACGGAACTCTTCCAGAAGTTCTGGGAGGGCACGCCGGAGCCGGGGCTGGCCCAGCCGCTGGCGCCGTAGGCGGGCGAGTAGGTGGGGTCGAGGTAGACGGGCCAGCGGGTGTCGCTCGCGTCCAGCAGGCCGGCGGGCGGGGTCAGGGCGAGCTTGCCGCGTCCGGCGGTGACGCCGACTGGCAGGCTGCGGGCGGCGGCGCCGCGGCCGCGGGCCGAGGACGCGCGGGCGTCGGCGGTGCCGGGCTCGGCGGTGGCCGCCGTGGCGTCGGCGGAGTCCCAGGCCAGCGGGGTGGGGGCGGTGTAGACCGGGTGCCCGGCGGCGTCCCGGACCTGGACGTCGCCGTTGGCGTCGGCGGTCGTGGTGAGGCCGGGGGTGGTGGCGATGCCGGCGTCGAGCAGCGCGCCGAGCCGCGGGTTGTGGGCGGCCGCGGGGGTGTGGAGGGTGAGGACGTCGCTCACGCTGCCCGTGGGGCCGACGGTCACGGTGAGGTCGACACCGGGCAGGACGCCGGCATACACGGCGCTGGGCCCGGAGAGGGTGGGCCGGGGGAGCGCGGTGGGCAGGGTGAGGGTGAAGCCCTGGCCGCCCGTGTGCAGGGACAGCAGCGGACCGGTGCCGCCGCCGGAGAGGACCACGCTGCCCGGGACGGCCCCGGGCGAGAGGGTGCCGTCGCCGTTGGCGGTCAGGGTCGGGTCGATCGCGGTCCAGGCGCCGTCCTTCAGGACGCGGGTGGGGGCCGCCGTCTGGGTGAGGGTGAGGGTGCCGTCCGGATTGGCCGTGGTCTGCGAGATCGCGGTGGTGAGGGCCGAGGCGACCACCGGGCGGCCGGTCTTCTGCGCCTTCGCCGCCGCCTGGTCCGCCGAGAGGGGTCCGTGCGCGCTGCCGCCCGCGGACGGGGAGGCGGGAATTCCGCCCTCGGCCGCTGCGGGGCCGAGCGGAAGAGCCACGAGGAATGCCGCGGTGAGCGCACCGAGCGCGAGCCCGGCGGCCCCCTTTCTTGAGGCGTTTTTGCGTGGTCTGTTAGCCATGGTCCCTTCACTTCGCGATTGCCCGAGTTGGGCGCCTGGCATGTCGCGGCGAGTATTCCGGACCGCCTGCGGGGCCGATGAGTGTCCCGTGCGAAGGGGTGAGGAACGACGCCCCTTTTTGCCCCCGAATCTGCTCGGAATTTGGAGAGCGCTTTACTGTCGCCAGGGTTCGGCTTGAGATTTCCGCCGGTCGTCACGAAACGCTCACGAGAACTGCACGAAAGAGTGATGTACATCACAGGGATCATCTGATTCCATCCGCCCGGCGTCTGGCGATAACTTCCTCCGCTGATGCTCTGCGGCAAAAGCCTTGTGCCGCCGCGCAGTTGGTCCGGACGCTGTCCGGAGAAAGCGGGGGCGGGCTGTGCGGTCGAAGCTGTGGTGGAACAGAAACCGGTTCCTGTCGTTGCGGGTCGCACTGCTGGCGATCTTCGCGCTGGTCCTCCAGACCGCCGTCGCGTCCGCGCTGCCGGCCGCCCGGCCGCACGTGCACGCGCCGAAGCCGGTGCTCGGCGCGCCCGTCCCGGTGAGCGCGGTCCACCGCGCGGCCCCGAAGCCCGCCAGGCAGCCGAAGCCGTACAAGGCCACCGCGACCGCCTTCCCGTCCGCCGTGTCCGGCACCCTGGAGCTGACCTCCGCGCGGAGCAGCAGCCCCGGCAACCCGGTGTGGGCCCAGCGCGCCGACGCCGCTGGGGGCAAGGCCGGCGCGGCGGGCAGGAGCGGCGCCGACGGCGGCAAGGGCGGTCTGACGGCGCTGCACGTCAAGGTGCTCGACCGGAAGGCGGCCGCGAACGCCGGCGTCAGCGGCGTGGTCGCGCAGGTGACACCCGCCGGGGCGGGATCCGGCACGGTGCGCCTGGGCCTGGACTACGGGTCCTTCGCCCAGGCGTACGGCGGCGACTACGCCTCCCGCCTGCACCTCGTCCAGCTCCCGGCCTGCGCGCTGACGACCCCGCAGCTGCCCTCGTGCCGCAAGCAGACCCCGCTGCGGACCACCAACGACGCCGCCGCGCAGACGCTGTCGACCACCATGGCGCTGTCCGCCCCCGCCACCGGGGCCGCCGCCCCCGTCCTCCTCGCCGCCACCTCCGCCGCCTCCTCCGGTGACGGCGGCGGCGCGGGCGGCCAGTACGGGGCCACGTCGATGAAGCCGTCCGGCTCGTGGACGGCGGGCGGCTCGGCCGGCTCCTTCGACTACTCCTACCCGATCTCCGTGCCGCCCTCCGTCACCGATCTGGAGCCGACCCCCGACCTGTCGTACGACTCGGGGAGCGTCGACGGGCAGGTCGCCTCCACCCAGGCGCAGGCCTCGTGGATCGGCGACGGCTGGTCGGCCGCCGACTCCTTCATCGAGCAGTCCTTCACCTCGTGCGCGGACGCCGTCGCCGGCACGGAGCTGCCGAGCGCGGACGGCACGGGTGACATGTGCTACGCCGGCCCGCTGCTGACGCTCTCCCTCAACGGCTCGACCACCTCGCTGATCTGGGACGCCGCCAAGAAGGCCTACGAGCCCGCCAACGGCAGCGGCGACGTCGTCTCCCACAAGACGGACACCGGCAACGGCAGCGGCACGTACAACACCGACTACTGGACCGTCACCGACCGCTCGGGCACCGTCTTCTCCTTCGGCCGCAACGAGCTGCCGGGGTGGACGTCCGGCAAGCCCACCACCCACTCCGTCGACACCGAGCCGGTCTTCTCGCCGGACTCCTCCGGTCCCTGCCACAAGACCTCCAGCTTCGCCGACTCCGTGTGCACGATGGCCTACCGCTGGCACCTGGACTACGTCACCAACCTGCACGGCGGGGCGATGGCGTACTACTACAAGCAGGCCACCAACCACTACGGCGAGCGGGACGGCGCCGCGGACGGCAGCTACGTCCGGGACAGCTACCTCGACCACATCGACTACGGCTTCACGGACGGCAACGCCTACGGCACCGTGCCCGACCAGGTCGTCTACGCCACCGGCGACCGCTGCGGCCAGGACAGCTGCCCCGCGCTGACCAAGGACACCGCGTCCAGCTGGCCGGACGTCCCCTTCGACCTGCTGTGCGAGAAGACGTCCGGCTGCAACAGCTACAGCCCGGCCTTCTTCTCCACCGTGCGGCTCTCCTCGATCACCACGCAGCAGTGGGACGGCAGCACCTACCGCCCCGTCGACTCCTGGACGCTGGACCAGTCCGTCCCGACCACGGGCACCTTCAACACCTCCACCCTGTGGCTGAAGTCCATCGCGCACACCGGCTCCGACACCACCGCCGGCGGTCCCGCGGTCACCCTGCCCAAGGTGGTCTTCGCGCCGACGATGCTGGCCAACCGCGTCAACTTCACCTCCGGCACCGGCGGCGGCCTCGGCCCGTTCAACCGCTACCGCATCGGCTCGATCACCACCGAGACCGGCAGCGTCATCAGCGTCACCTACGGCCTGGTCTCGGCCTGCACGCCCAGCAGCATCCAGAACCTCGACCCCGCGGCCAACACCGCGTCGTGCTTCCCCGTCCGGTGGACCCCGGACGGGGTGTCGACGTCGTACCTGGACTGGTTCAACAAGTACGTCGCCACCTCGGTCGCGCAGTCCGACCCCTCCGGCGGCTCCGCGGGCCTGTACACGTCGTACAAGTACCTCGGCCCCGCCGCCTGGCACTACGACGACAACGAGCTGGTCAAGGCGAAGTACCGCACCTACGGCCAGTGGCGCGGCTACGGCGACGTCCAGGTCCGCACCGGCCAGGGCACCGATCCGCTCACGCTGTCCGAGTCCTGGTACTACCGCGGCATGGACGGCGACTGGCTGTCGTCGACGTCCAGCAGGTCCGTCACGCTCACCGACTCGCAGGGCGGCAAGCACCCCGACACCGACCAGTTCTCCGGCCAGACGCTGGAGAGCGCGACCTACGCGTACGACGGCGGCCCGGTCGAGCACTCCACCATCAACTCCTACTGGCTGTCGGCGTCCTACGCGAGCCGCACCCGCAGCGGGCTGCCGCCGCTGACCGCCCACGCCATGGGGCAGGTCGAGACGTGGGAGCGGCAGGCGGTCACCAGCACCAGCCCGACGACGTGGCGCACCACCGAGACGGACGTCAGCTTCGACACCGACACCGACTCGCCGACCTTCGGCCTGGAGAAGTTCTCCTACGCGCACGGCGATCTCGCGAAGGCCGGCACGACCGGCTCGCAGGAGACGTGCACGCGCACCACGTACGCCGCCGCGAACACCGCGCTCAACCTCACCGGCCTGGTCGCCGAGACCGAGACGGACGCCAAGCCGTGCGGCGGCTCCTCACCGGCCGGTGCCAGCGCGCCGACGGCCGCGCAGACCAACGCCCTGACCGCGCCGGCCGTACTGGACCGGGCCACCGACGTCATCTCGGACACCCGCACCTTCTACGACAGCCCGGCCATGGCGGCGACCTGGCCGCAGCCCGCGTCGCCGGTGTGGCCGCAGTCCGCCCCCACGCTCGGCGAATCGTCCGTGCAGCAGGACGCCGTCGGCTACGCGGCCGGGGCCTTCGTCTACCGGACGGATTCGGCCACCGTGTACGACGCGCACGGCCGACCGGTGGCCACCTACGACGGCAACGGCAACAAAACCACCACCGCCTACACCGACACCCCCTACCTGACCACCACCGCGGTCAAGGCCACGAACGCCCTCGGCCAGAGCACGACGTCCACGTACGACCCCGAGCGCGCGATCACGCTGACCGCCACGGACGTCAACGGCGTCGTCTCCACCGTCCACTCCGACGGGCTCGGCCGCACCGTCGCTGTCTGGCAGGACTCCCGCACCACCGACAAGCCCGCCAACCAGCTCTACAGCTACAGCATCCCGGCCGCGGGCACGACCGCGCCCGTCGTCGTCACGACCCAGGTGATGAACGACTCCGGCGGCTACACCTCGTCCACCAACCTCCTGGACGCGCTGCTGCGCACCCGGCAGACCCAGGACCAGGCGGTCACCACCGGCACCGGGCGGATCATCAGCGACACCTTCTACGACACGCACGGCTGGGTCGTCCAGACCAACGACGCCTACGAGGACGACACCTCCAACCCCAACGGGGTGCTGGAGCAGACCGCGGACAACAACGTCCACCAGCAGACGCTCACCTCCTACGACGGCCTGGGCCGCCCGACCGTCGTCACCGGCCTGGACGACAAGACCGTCCGGGAGGTCTCCTACAGCCAGTACCTCGGCGACCGCACCATCAGCGTCCCGCCGCAGGGGAAGACCGCGACCGCGGCCGTGTCCGACGCGATGGGCCGCACCACCGAGCTCGACCAGTACGACACCGCGCCCACGGTGACCACCGCGACCGCGGGCGGCTTCACCACCGCCAGGATCACCGGCGGCACCGTCCAGGCCACCCACTACACCTTCGACGCGCTGGGCCGCGCCTACCAGACCGTCGACTCCGCGGGCGACGTCTGGGGCACGCGCTACAACTTCCACGGCGACGTCGTCGGCTCGACCGACCCGGACTCGGGCAGCACCCCGGCGCAGTCCCCGATCCTCTACGACGGCGCCGGGAACCAGGTGCAGTCCACCGACCCGGCCGGGCACACCCTGTCGTTCGTCTACGACAAGCTCAACCGCAAGGTCGCCGAGTACGACGCGCCGCTGGCCGCGCAGTCGTCCACCAACGAGGTCGCCTCGTGGACGTACGACAACAGCGACAACGCCGTGCCCGGGATGACGTACGCCATCGGCCACCTCACGGCGTCGCGGTCCTACACCCCCGCGGGCGTCTTCGTCACCCAGGAGAAGGGCTTCAACATCTTCGCCGAGTCGCTCGGCGAGACGTACACCGTCCCCGGCACCAGCGCGCTCGCCGGCGACTACACCTACCAGCACAGCTACACCGACACCGTCGGGCGCCCCAAGGCGACGCTCGTCCCGGCGGCCGGCGGCATGGCCAAGGAGGTGCTGACCACCGGGTACTGCGGCTACAACGGCATCGACCAGGAGTGCACGCTCTCCGGCAGTCACGGCTACGTCCAGAACGTCGCCTACGACGCCCTCGGCCAGGCAGTGCAGCAGGTCGTCGGATCGGCGACGGCGAAGGCGCTCGTCACCAGCACCTACGACACGCACACCGGTGCGCTCATCGACCAGAACGTCGTCAACACCGCCGTCTCGGCGAGCCCGCTGGACCACACGAAGTTCGCGTACGACCCGTCGGGCAACATCACCTCGCAGACCGACATCCACGGCGGCGGTGCCACCGAGACCCAGTGCTACCGCTACGACGCGCTCGACCGGCTCACGCAGGCGTGGACCACCGGCAGCAGCGCCGCCGGCACCTGCGACACCGCGCCGACCCCGCAGACCGCCTCCGCCGTCGTCACCGACGGCATCGCGGGCGCCGCCTACTGGACGAGCTGGACCTTCGACGGCCTCGGCCAGCCGAAGCAGCAGGTGCAGCACTCGCTGACCGGCGGCGCCGACACCAGCACCGTCTACGCCTACGGAGGCAGCGCGTCCGGCTGCGCCGCCTCCAGCTCCGGCGCCCACACCCTCGCCACCGCCGCCACCACGACCGGCGCGACCACGACCACCAAGAACTACTGCTACGACAGCCTCGGCGACACCGTCTCCCGCCCCACCACCGCCGGGGCGCAGGCCCTCACCTGGGACGACGAGGGCCGCCTGAGCACCGCGACCACCGGCACCCGCACCACCGGCTACCTCTACGACGCCGACGGCGGCGTCGTCGAGCGCACCGATCCCGGCACCGTCACCGTCTTCCTGCCCGACCAGCAGATCACCCTCGACACCACCTCCGGCGCCCTGAGCAACGTCCGCTCCTACGACCTGCCCGGCGGCGGCCAGGCCGTCGTCACGAACAAGGGCTACGGCTTCGAGTACGGCGACCAGCACGGCACCGGCACCCTCGCCCTCGACGGCACCGCCGCCAACCCGTCCTGGCAGCAGTACACCCCCTACGGCGCCCCCCGCGGCCCGACGCCCGGCAGCAGCTGGCTCGACCCCAACGGCTTCCTCAACAGCCCGCAGGACCCCGACGACGAACTCACCACGATCGGCGCCCGCGAGTACGACACCGGCCTCGGCCGCTTCATCTCCCTCGACCCCGTCCTGGAATCCGACTCCCAGCAGCTCAACGGCTACACCTACGCGTCGAGCAACCCCGTCACCTTCAGCGACCCGACGGGCCTGGACAACTGGTGGGCCGACCCCACCATGAACGTCCCGACGGAGAAGGGCGGCAAGCCCATCTCCCAGAAGCTCGCCCACGACAACGGCTTCGGCGCCCTCTGCACCAAGAAGACCTGCAGCGGCTACAACGACGCCGTCGCCAAGGCCGACAGGCAGGCCGCGGACGCCGCCGCCAGGGCCTACGCCGCCGCCGTCAAGGCCGCCCAGGAAAGGGCCGAGGCCAAGGCCCGCGCCGCCGCGAGGGCCGCCGCGGCGAAGGCGGCCAAGCGCCACTGCGCCTGGTACAACGTCTCCTGCCAGGTCAAACGCCACCTGGACACGATCATCACCGCCGCCGCCATCGCGCTCGCGGCCGCCGCGATCGTCACGGCGATCGTGATCATGCCGGAGATCGCCTTCCCGATGGCGACCGCCTTCGCCGAGTCGTGGGTGGCATCCGGCTCCCTCGCCATGGCAGGCGTGGCCGCGGCCTCAGCCGGCCTGAGCGTGGCCGCGGAAGCCGCGGGCGCCACAACTTTGGCGGCGGGCGCCGCCGTGATGGCCAACCTGGCCGGCGCGGGCCACGCGGCGGGGGAGGGCGGTGGTGGAGGAGGTGGCCGGCCGAGTACCGCAAGCGTGGCGCACCCCGAGGACGATCGGCCGGACTTCAACTCCGACATGTCCGCCGGAGTCCATTACGCCAAACACGTCAAGGGCGTGGATATCAAGATCAGGAGGGGTGTGCAGCGCGAACCGCGAGCGGTTGACGCTGACATGCCCGAGTTCGACCGCCTCGGCGGTCGCAAGGCCTACCGTGACGCAGCACGCGACTTCATGGCCGGTGACGGTCCGGACGGATCCATCAATGTCTACACTCAAGGCGGGGGAGTCCACAGGTACGACCCCGCCACCGGCTACTACGGATATCGAAACAGCAGCGGAACCATCTCCACCTTCTTCCGCCCCGACGACGGCCTTTCGTACTTCCGTCGTTCCACGATGAAGTATCGCTAGTGGCATCCCCTGGTGCCGGAGGTCGAAGTGTCCTTCGTTGAACTTTTCAACGACGTTCTGCGGGAACTCGGCCGCCGTCAGCCGAGAACTCCCGGGCGCGCTCTGGAGATGTGGTCCGATTTCGTGGAGGACTGCGAGGAGGGATATTCCGCCACGCTTTTCGAGTACTGGGACGACCTGTCCGTGCGACGGTTCCTGCAGGCCGTGGTGGCCAGCCCGGGCATCGGGGACATGCCGGACGCGGCCTGGTTCCTCGACGAGGTGGCCGGGCTGGATCTCCGCCTCAAGAGCGTGCTCGAAGGGGGATTTGAGATGCACGGGGGTTGGGGTTGGTGGGAGCGGAGGATCCCTCGGTTCGCGGGCGAGGAAATGGCGAGGGACGTGCGGGAGCAGTTCGGGTTCGAGATGGAAGTGGTGTGACGCCCGGCGGAGGGGGGCCGCGTCGCAGGCGCCGGATCACCCCGCCGGGACCGGCTGGGTGAGGTTCAGGGGGTTGCCCTCGGGGTCCTTGGCGTGGGCCACGCGCTGGCCCCAGGGCATGTCGGTGGGGCCGCCGGTGTGCTCGCCGCCGAGGGAGACCAGGCGGGCGAGGGTGGTGTCCACGTCGTCGACGGCGACGCTGAGCAGCATCCGGGGAGCCGCCCCGAGGTCCGCGTCCGGCCTGGCCACCAGGCCGAGGTCGGTGTCGCCCACGCGCAGGCCGACGTAGAAGGCGGGGCCCTTCTCCGGGGTGCGGAAGGTCTCCTCGGCGGCGAACAGCCGCGTGTAGAAGCCGAGCAGGACGTTCAGGTCGGCGGCGAGGATCACGGGCTGGATGGTGGACATGGCACTCCTGTCGGGAACGGTCGCAACATCCGGTAGACCGTTCGGGGACGGAGAACTCATCGGAAGGGCTGGGGCCATGACGTGGAGGGCGCCGGAGGTCGAGCGGGGTGGGTGGATCGGGGAGCTGGCCGTCGTCCCGGAACGGGCCATGCTGGAGGGCTGGCTGGACTGGCAGCGGGACACGCTGCTCGCGAAGTGCGCGGGGCTGGACGGCGAGCAGCTCGCGCGGGTCGTGGCGGAGCCGTCCTCCCTCAGCCTCCTGGGCCTGGTGCGGCACATGGCGGAGGTGGAACGCGCCTGGTTCCGGCGCCGGGTCGCGGGGGAGGACGTGGGGGACGTGTTCGAGGGCGACGAGGGCTTCGCCGGGGTCGAGGCGGCCCGCGCCGAGCGGGATTTCGGGCGGTACCGGGAGGAGGTCGCGGCCGCGCGGGCGGCGGTGGCCGGGCGCGGGCTCGACGAGACGTTCGCCGCGTCGTCGGGGAAGCGGCTGAGTGTGCGGTGGGTGTACGTCCACATGATCCAGGAGTACGCCCGCCACAACGGCCACGCCGACCTGCTGCGCGAGCGCACGGACGGACGCGCGGGCACCTGAGGCGCCTTCAGCGCGCAGGCCCCCGCCCGTGGTGCGGGCGGGGGCCTGGCGGGGTGGCGGGGCGGTCACGGGGTCACGCGGCCGCCTTCGGGGGGCAGGGCTTGCCGTAGGTGTCGTGGCAGGGTTCCGGTGTCGGCCTCGGCTCCGGCGGGCAGGGCTTGCCGTACGTGTCGTGGCAGGGTTCCGGCTTCGGCTCCGGCGGGCACGGCTTGCCGTACGTGTCGTGGCAGGGCTTCGGCGGGCACGGGTGTTCCGCGGGCTCGACGGTGACCGTCGCCTGGTCCTGGTTGGAGCGCACGGTGCCGTTCTCGGCGGTGGCGACCGCGGTGTTGGTGACCGATCCGGCGTCGGCGTCCTCGGCCGTGACGGTGTACGTGCCCGTGCAGGTGGTCGTCGCGCCCGCGGCGAGGGTCGTCTCGGCGCAGGTCACGCCGGTGACGCGGTCGTCGGTGACGGTGATGCCGGTCAGCTCCGTGTCGCCGGTGTTGGTGACGGTGTAGGTGTAGGTCACGTCGTCGCCCACCTGGTGGGTGCGCGGGTCGTCGACGGACTTGGTGAGCCGGAGTGCCTGGCGGGCGGCGGCCCGGAGGGTCACGCTGTCGGGTTCGGAGACGACCTCCCGGTCCCCGTACCGCCCGTGTGCGGCGGCCACGTTGACGACCGTCCCGCGCGCCGCGTCGTCGGCGGTGACGGTGTAGGTGCCCTCGCAGGTGGTGGTGGCGCCCGGGGCGAGGGTGTCGGCGGCGCAGGTGACGTCCTGCACGAGGTCGTCGTCGACCCCGATCCCGGTCAGCGTGCGGTTGCCGGTGTTGGTGACGGTGTAGTGGTACGTCACCTCGTCCCCGGCGTGGTGGACGCGGCTGTCGTCGGCCGACTTCTCCAGCCGCAGCCCCAGTTCGGAGGCGACGATCACGGTCGCGTGGTCGGGCGGCGAGGTGACCTGCACGTCGTCGGCCTGCCCCTGCGCGGTGGCGGTGTTGGTGACCGACCCGGCGTCCGCGTCCGCGTCGGTGACGGTGTACGTGCCCTCGCAGGTGGTGCTGTCGCCGGGCTCGCCGGCCGGTGCGAGGGCCGTCGTGGCGCAGGTCACCGTGGCCACGCGGTTGTCGGTGACGGCCACGTCGGTGAGCGTCTGCGGGCCGGTGTTGGTGACGGTGTAGTGGTACGTCACGTCGTCGCCCGCCTGGTACTCGCGGCGGTCGTCCACCGACTTCTCCAGCCGGATCCCGGGCCCGGACTGGACGGGGAGCGTGACGCTGTCCGGGGGCGACTCCACGGGTGTGTCGTCGGCCCGGCCGTGCGCGGTGGCGGTGTTGGTGAGCGTGCCCGCGGCGGCGTCCTCGTCGGTGACGGTGTACGTGGCCGTGCAGGTCATGGTCTCACCGGCCGCGAGGGTGGTCCGCGGGCAGGTGACGTCGCCGGCCCTGTCGTCGGTGACGGTCACGCCGGTCAGTTCCGTGGTGCCGCTGTTGGTCACCACGTACTGGTACGGCACCTGGGTGCCGGGCACGAGCGGCAGTGGCAGCGGCTGGTTCTCGGAGACCTGCTTGACGAGGTTGAGCTGCGGCAGCGCGGCCGCGGGCCGGACGGTGACGTTCCGGATGAGGTGGACGTCGGTGAACAGTCCCGTCGAGGCCGCGAAGCCGAATTTGTACGTGCTCGGCACCGGTTGCGGCGCGGGGGCGGAGAGCACCTGCTGCGTGCCCTGGCCGTCGTGGAAGTCGATGGAGACGGTGATCACCGGGTTCGGTGCCGGGGAGATCTCGACGGTCACCGTGCGCCGCGAGGGTTCCAGGAGCGCTTCGGCCTGCTCCGGGGTGGCGTCGGCGGGGAGCGAGGTCGTCGGTCCCTGGAGCTGGCCCGGCAGGGTGGAGGGCCAGGGTCCGGTGGTGGAGAAGTTGCTGGTCGTCGCGGTGAGGAAGCAGTAGCCCTCGGTGCCGTTGCCGGGCCCGCGCAGCGTGACCATGTTCTGGCCCGGTGCGGGGATGCGGAAGACCGTCCCCGCGGGGGAGCGGGTGGCGCAGCCGTTGCCGCGGTGCTCCCAGTCGCCGAAGTAGTTGCCGAGGACGTCCAGGCCGACGCCGACGTAGCCGTGGTTGACGCCCGGCAGGAAGGGCGCGTCCGGGTTGTCGTCGGGAAGCTTCTGCGCGTAGCCGAGGCTGCCGCCGAAGGCCCCGGGTGCGGTGAGGGAGGCGGCGCCGTCGATGAGGAAGAAGGAGATGCCGTCGGCCGGCGGGTTGGTCGTCGCGCCGTACTGCCACTGGTCGAAGGTTGTGACCAGGCCCTGGTTCGCCGGGAGGGCGTGGTTGTAGAGGGCGGCGGCGGTGCGGTCGTTGCCCGCGTCGGTCAGCCGCAGGTAGCCGTGGGGCGCGGCGTCGTCCGGCGGCACCGGGCCCACCGCGCCGGGCGGGCAGCCGGTCAGCGGGTGCGCACCGGGGCCGGGGGCCGGGGCCTGGGGTGCGCCGGTCAGGCACGCGTCCCCGTAGCCCTCGAACTCCGCGTCCGCCGTGGCCCCGGTGAACGTCTCGTTCACCAGCGGCACGCCGACGCCCTGCGCGGCGGCCGTCTGGGCCGGCAGCCCCATCCCGGCAGCCACCAGCCCCAGCAGGCCGAGCCCGCCCGCGGCCCACCGCCCGATCCGATTCCGTCCCCGCCGCGGAGCGGGAGCGGCTGCATTTCTCAGGTCCATACCGGGCAACGTAGAGATCCCGTCCGGCCCCCGGGCGTGACACACGCCCGCCCCTCGATCCGCCATTCTTCCGGCCTACGCATCCGCATGACGCCCCGCGTCCCGGACCGGGCGGAGCGCCGGGACGATGCTGCCCGCGGGAAAGGACAGCCGGGCCACCGGCAGGACCCACTCGCGCCAGGCCGCGAGGGGAGCGGGGAGGGGGAGTCCGTGGGCGGCGGCGTCCCGGGTGACGTGGGTGAGGGCTGCACGGAGGGCGTCCCACTGGGCGCGGGTGTCCGCGGCCGCCGAGGGGCAGGAGCACGCGCCGGCCGTCCCGCACCCATGTGACCGACAGGACCCCTCCCAGGGAGGGGGCCGTGAATCTGCCGAGGGGGAGGAGCCGGAGCGGCCGGGGTGGGGAGCCGGGTGCGGAGCCGGTGTCGGTCACCGTCCGATGATGCGGCAGCGCGCACGGGCCGGGGAAGAAGTTGCGCAACCGCGACATCCGGGGCCGACCGGTGCGCGGCCCCGGGGCGCGGCGCCCGTCGGCGCTCCGTGCCGCCCTGCGCTTCGGCCCGGCGGAAAGTGGGCGTCCACCGCTGCCACGGGTCTCCGGATCCGCCTGCGGACGGCGGTTGCCGGCCCTCGGCCCCGATGAAGCCTGCGGGCGCGTCCCGCACGGTCTCGTCGGCGAGGACGAGCCTGAGACGTACGTGCTGTCACCCCGCTCGCGCGCGGCGCCCCCCGCCCGTCCCCACCCTGTGGCCGAAGTGGCTGGATCGCGCGCACCGCGGGCAGCGGGGCCGCCCTGATGGGCAGGGTGAGGGGGATGGGGACAACGGCGGGCAATGTCCGGTCTGCGCTGTGCAGATGCGGCCCGACATCGCTGTCCCGCGCCGCTAACGCCATGACAGACTGCTTTCCGGCCACGGCAGTTGGAGAAGGAGAAAGCGTGATGGACCCCCGGCCGGGCGGTGCCCCCACCGTCCTGCGCATGGTGCTGGGCAAGCGCCTGCAGGACCTGCGCGAGCAGGCCGGACTCAGCTTCGAGCAGGCCGGCCGGGCGCTGGACGTCACGCACGCGACCATCCGCCGCATGGAGAAGGCCGAGGTCGGGCTCAAGATCCCGTACGTGGAGAAGCTGCTCATGACCTACGGCGTCACCTCGCCGGAGGAGATCAGCGGCTTCCTCGCGCTCGCCCGCGAGGCCAACCGCCCCGGCTGGTGGCACAGCTTCCGCGACGTGCTGCCGGACTGGTTCAGCGCGTTCGTCAGCCTCGAAGGAGAGGCGTCGATCATCCGCGCCTACGAGCCGCACTACGTGCCGGGCCTGCTCCAGACCCCCGACTACGCCCGCGCCACACTGCGCGCGGGCCAGCCGCACGCACCGGCCGCCGAGATCGACCGGCTGGTCACGCTGCGGACCGAACGGCAGGCGCTGCTGAGCAAGGAGAAGGCGCCGCTGCTCTGGTTCGTCATGGACGAGACCGTGCTGCGCCGCCCCATCGGCGGCCGCAAGGTCATGCGCGAGCAGATCGACCGGCTCATCGAGGCCACCGAACTGCCCAACGTCCGGCTCCAGATCATGCCCTTCGCGGCGGGCCCGCACCCGGCCATGTACGGGCCCTTCCACATCTTCCGCTTCCAGCTCCAGGAGATCCCGGACATCGCCTACGTCGAGAGCCTCGTGAGCGGCGTCTACTTCGACGAGCGCGACGACGTCTCGGCCTTCCTGGAGGCACTGGACCGGATGTGCGCACAGGCCGCGCCCGCGCGCAGCACCAAAGCCATGCTTGAGGGCATGCGCAAGGACTTCTGACCGATGCACCGCGCTGGCGACGACGGCACGTGCGGCAACCAGGACGACGAGTACACCGTGGGCTCGCGCAACGGCGAGGCCACCACGAACCGGAGGACGGCGTGACCGACCAGGGATTCAGCGTCGAGGAGATCGACACGACCAGGCCGCACCCGGCCCGTATGTACGACTTCTACCTCGGCGGCAAGGACAACTACGAGGTGGACCGCGAGGCCGCCCAGCAGGTGATCCAGCTGCTGCCCGACGCGGTGCCGTCCGCGCGGGCGAACCGCGCCTTCATGCACCGGGCCGTGCGCTTCGTCGCGGAGAGCGGCATCCGGCAGATCATCGACATCGGCACCGGCATCCCCACCGCGCCCAACACCCACCAGGTCGCGCACGCGGTCTCGCCGGACGTCCGGGTGGCGTACGTCGACAACGACCCGATCGTGGCCACCCACGCGGGCGCCCACCTGCTGGGCGCGGGCAACACCGGCTTCTTCCTCGGCGACCTGCGCGACCCGCAGAGCATCCTCGGCCACCCGACCATCGGCCAGCTCATCGACTTCGACCAGCCGGTCGGCCTGATGCTGGTCGCGATCCTGCACTTCATCCGCGACGACGAGGACCCCGCCGGGCTCGTCGCCGCCTACCGCGACGCCCTGCCCAAGGGCAGCTACCTCATCTTCAGCCACGTCACGGCCGACTTCCACGAGCCGGGTACGGGCTCGGAGGAGGCCGCCGACGTCTACCGGCAGAGCCGCGCCACCGCCACCTTCAACCTCCGGTCGTACGACGAGCTGACGGGCCTGCTGGAGGGTTTCGACCTTGTGGACCCCGGACTCGTCCAGCTGCCGCTGTGGCGCCCGGACGGCCCGACGCCCGGCAAGCGCGACCTCGCCGGGATCGGCGGTTACGGCGGGGTCGGCGTGAAGCTCTGACCGGTCCCGGCCCCGCCCGCACACCACCTCGTGACGAAGCACGACCGCACCACCGGAGGACAGCAGCCTTGGCCGACCAGGGATTCAGCCTTGAGGAGATCGACACCAGCAGGCCGCACCCGGCCCGCATGTACAACTACTACCTCGGCGGCAAGGACAACTACGAGGTGGACCGCGAGGCCGCCCAGCGCGTCATCGACCTGGCCCCGGAACTCGTGCCCATGGCCCACGCCAACCGGGCCTTCATGCAGCGCTCGGTGAAGCTGCTGGTGGAGAGCGGTGTCCGGCAGATCATCGACATAGGCACCGGCATCCCGACCTCCCCCAACACCCACGAGGTGGCGCAGTCGGTGGCGCCGGACGTCCGGGTCGCGTACGTCGACAACGACCCCATCGTCGCCACGCACGCGGGCGCCCACCTCGTCGGCGCGGGCAGCACCGGCTTCTTCCTCGGCGACCTGCGGGACCCCCGGAGCATCCTGGAACACCCCACCATCGGCCGGCTCATCGACTTCGACCAGCCGGTCGGCCTGATGCTGCTGGCGATCCTGCACTTCGTCCGCGACGACGAGGACCCGGCGGCGCTCGTCGCCGCCTACCTCGACGCCCTCCCGGCGGGCAGCCACCTCGTCATGACCCACTCCACCCCCGACTTCCACCAGGCGGACGCCAACTGGGCGCAGGCGCGCGACGTCTACAAGGACCGCCACGCCACGGCCGTCCTGAGCCTGCGCTCGCACGACGAGATCCTGCGCTTCTTCGACGGCCTGGAACTGCTGGAGCCGGGCATCGTCCAAGCCCCGCTGTGGCGCCCGGACGGCCCGGTGATGCCCGCGGAGGAGCTGGCGCACATCGGCTTCTACGGCGGGGTCGGCGTCAAGCGCTGAGCCCTGCGGGCGGCTGTTCTCGTGTCGGTGGCTTCCGGTGGATGTGGCGGCCCTTCGCGGAAGGGCTGGGCCGCCACGCCGGGGCGTCAGACCTGCTGCTCCGCCGCGTAGGCGAGGAACGCCGACCATGCGGCGGGGGCGAAGGCGAGCTGGGGCCCCTCGGGGTCCTTGGAGTCCCGTACGTGGACGGTGCCGGGAGAGGTGGCGACCTCGACGCAATCAGCGCTCTCGTTGCTGCTGTAGCTGGACTTGTGCCAGGAGAGGGCGACCTCGACGCAGGCAGCGCCTTCGTTGCTGCTGTAGCTGCTCTTGAACCAGCGCAGTTCGGCAGTGCTCGTAACCGTGGGCTCCGTCGTCATGTCTCTCCCAGGACCTTTTCGATGAACGCCAGGGACTCCCGCGGAGTGAGAGCCTGCGCTCGGATAATCCCATACCGGGCCTCCAGCGTCATGATCTCGTCCCGTTGAGTGGTCAGACGGTCGAAGTGCTGCACGGAGACATGGCCGACGGTGGGACCGCTCTTCCTGTAGAACAAGCGGAACTCTCCACCCATGCCCGCGTGGTCCTCGCGGTCTGTGGGCATCACCTGGATCTCGACGTTTCGCAACTTACCCAGCTCCAGCAATCGTCGCAGTTGGCGTTGCATTACCGCTCGCCCGCCAAGTGGGCGCCGCAGGGTCACCTCCTCCTGCACGAAGCTCAAGATGGGCGCGGGCCACCGCCTGAAGACGTCCTGCCGGGCCACGCGCGCGGCGACGTACCGCTCGATGGTGTCCTCGTCCAGCAGCGGGCGGCGCATTTGGTACAGCGCCCGCGCGTAGTCCTCGGTCTGGAGCAGTCCCTGGATGTTGTGGTTGCTGTAGGCGCCCAGCGAAACCGATTCGGCCTCGATCTTGGCGAGGTCACGGACCTTCTGCGGGTACCGCGCCCGCTCCACGTCCTTCTTGAAGTCCTTGAGCAGCCCGCCCGCGCCTGTCGCGTCGTCCGTTGCGTCCAGGAACTCCGGCTTCGGGGACCGGCGACCCCGCTCCACGGACGACACCGTCTCGTCGCTGTAGCCGATGAGCTTGCCCAGCTCGGGCTGGGTCAGCCCGGCGCGCTCGCGCCAGAGCTTGATCTGCCTGCCGACCGTCTTGAGCAGGTCTGTCGAGACCCCGTCCTCCTCCCAGTCGCGTTCCTCGTTCGTGTCGTCCTCCGTCTGCCCCGACATCATCGTCATGGGGCTCACCTCCGCCGCTTGCGTACGTTCCGGACCCACCGGACGCACCGGATCGGGCAACGGACAGGTCAGAGGGTGTCCGTTGCTGACTGCTTCTCAGCGTAGATACGTTCGGCCACGCTCTGTCACGTGAACAGTGAAATCTCCACCCACGAAGCGTTCTCCGAGTCGGAGCTCGTGCTCCGGCTCTCGTCCACGCGCTGCGGCGCCCGGCTCGCGCGGCATCTGGCCGTGCGGCAACTGCACGTCTGGGGAGTGCCGTACGGCAGCTCTGCCTCGGACGACGTCGCGGCGGTCGTCGCCGAACTCGCCGCGAACGCGGTCACGCACGGGCGGGTGGCGGGGAGGGACTTCGAGTTGCGGGTGTGTCTCGTGCCCGGGGCGGTGCGGGTTGCGGTGAGTGACACGCGGACGGAGCGACGGCCTCCGGAACCGGGGGAGTTGGCGGCGCCGGAGGGGGAAGCGGAGTCCGGGCGGGGGGCTGCTGCTCGTGCAAGCGCTGTCGCGGGCGTGGGGGGTGCTGCCGCGTGTGCCCGGCAAGACGGTGTGGGCCGAGGTCGCGCGGACGCCCTTCGCCGAGGTCGTGACCGGGGCGCGGTAGGCCGCGCCCCGGTGGTGCGGGGCCCGGCGGGGCACGCGCCTTCCTTCAAGGACCGTTTTCCGAGGAACGAGGACAAGGACCCTCTCCCCACCTGCCCCGGCACTCATCCGAAAGGGTGACGGGTGATCAGTTTGTCGGGCCGGGTGGGGTACGGTCGGCGCTACAACCGCACATGAAAAGGGCCCCCGGCAGGACGGCAATCCTGGTCGAGGGCCTGACCACCAAGGAAGAAGCAGCTTCCCCATGGCTAGCACCGAGTCTAACGCGGGCATGCCCGCCGCGCCCCTGCCTCCGGGGGCGCCGCCCGCCGGAGTGATCCACGTACGGCACCGGCACGCCGACCGTTTCACCGTGGTCGGCAACCACCTCGCCCAGCATCCCCGCCTCTCGGCGGTCGCGATCGGGCTCGCCGTCCACATCCAGTCCCTGCCGGACGGCGCCCCGGTGAGTGTGAAGGCCCTCGCCGCCCGCTTCCCGGAGGGCGAGGTCACCGTCCGCAGGGCGCTCAACGAACTCCAGGCGGCCGGCTATCTGGAGCGGCGGCGCGTCCCGCTCGGGGGCGGGCACTTCGCCACGCGGGCCTTCGCGTACGACCGGCCGGGCGGCGCGGCGGCCTCCGGCCCGGGACGGCGTACGGACCGGGCCTCGCGCCTCGGGGCGGGGCGTACGGGGCCGGGCGGCGCGTCCCCGCGCGGGTCTGCCGCTCGTACGGGCCCGGGCCGTACAAAGCCGTCCCGTCCGGCGGCGGAGGGGGCCGGGGCCGTGACGACGCAACCGCCCGCCGTGTCGGGCGCCGCCGCCGAACTGCTGGCCCGGCTGCGGCTCGCCGACCCGCGGCTCCTCCTGTCCGCCGGGGACATCGCGCGCCTCGCGCCCTCCGTGGAGACCTGGCTCGCCCGCGCGGTGCCCGCGGCCGAGGTCGCCCGGGTGCTGAGCACGGGCCTGCCGCCGTCCCCGATCCCGATCCACGCCCCGACCCGCTTCCTGGCCCACCGCCTGACCGTCCACCTCCCGCCGCCGCTCCCGCCGGAACCCGCCGGGGCGCCGCGTCCGGCCCCGCTGCGTACGTGCGACGGCTGCGAGCGCGCCTTCCGCACGGAGGACCCGGCCGCGCGCTGCGCGGACTGCCGGAGGGCGGGCGGGCCAGGGGCGCGGGTGGCCGGGCGCTACGCCTGAGAAGCGTCGGCCAGGATCCGCCACCGGGCGAGTGCCCTGCGGCAACTGCGGGTGTCGGGGTGGTCCGGGCCGAGTATCCGCAGCATGTCGTCGAGGAGTTCGGTGTGTCCGGCGACGGCCCCGGCGGCGTCACCGGCCAGCCCCCGGTACATGGCGAGGCTGCTGCGGATCATGAGGGTGTGGGGGTGGTCCGGGCCGAGTATCCGCAGCATGTCGTCGAGGAGCTCGCTGTATTCGGCGGCAGCCCCCGCGAAGTCCCCCGTGCTGCCCCGGTGGTGGGCGAGGTTGCTGCGGGTGGTGAGGGTGCGGGGGTGGTCCGGGCCGAGCACCCGCAGGCGGTGCTGCAGGAGATCGGTGTGGATCGCGGCAGCCCCCGCGAAGTCCCCCGTCCTGGCCAGGTGCTGGGCGAGGTTGCTGCGGGTCGTGAGGGTGCGGGGGTGGTCCGGACCGTATATCCGCAGCGAGTCCTCAAGGAGGGCTGCGCACTCGGCGACTGCTCTGACGGCGTCCCCCGCGATGGCCCGTTCGTAGGCGAGGTTGCCGCGGGCGGTGAGGGTGTCGGGGTGGTCCGGGCCGAGTATCCGCAGCATGTCGTCGAGGAGTGCGGTGTATTCCGTGACGGCCCTGGCGGGATCTCCCGCTTCTCCGTGGAAGAAGGCGAGGTGGCTTCGGGTGACGAGGGTGTCGGGGTGGTCCGGGCCGAGTATCCGCAGCTTGTCGTCGAGGAGTGCGGTGTATTCGGCGAGTGCTCCGGCGGCATCTCCCGCCTCCCCGCGGAAGTAGGCGAGGTGGCTTCGGGTGGCGAGGGTGTCGGGGTGGTCCGGGCCCAGCGTGCGGAGTTGGGCGTCGAGGATTCCCGCGTACGTCGCTGTCGCCGCGGCCACGTCGCCCGATTCACCCTGCCAGCGGGCGAGATGGCCGCAGGCGGCGAGCGTGAGCGGGTGCTCGGGGCCGAGGTGCTCGGCGGTCGCGGAGGCGAGGTGCCGGAGGTGAGCCAAGGCGGCGGCGACCTGGCCGGATTCGCCCAGGCTGCGTGCGACGACGTAGAGCACCAGGTGGGGGCCGGGCTTGTACAGGCACGCCGGGTCCCCACCGCCCTCCTCGGTGCAGGCGACCACGGCCGCCGTGCACTCCCGCAAGGCCCTGACCAGGGGCGTGTCGCGTTCGACGTCCGGCCACACCGCCAACAGGGCCTCGGCGAGCAGGCGGGCCGTGCGGCCGTGCCGCTCCGGGGGCAGCGTGTCGCGGGTCGCGCGCTGGACGACCTGATGGACACGAGCGAGGCCTCCCCCCTCCGCCTCGTCGGCAGCGGGGCCAGGGGCCCTCAGGAGGCTCAGACGGTGCAGCGCCCGCAGCGCACCGGCAGCGTCGTCCGGTGTGACCGGCGGCCTGTCCTCTCCGCCCCAGTAGTGAGCGGCGAGGTAGGCGAGCGCGGGCTCGCCGGTGAGGTCTTCCTTCCGGATGCCGTCCGGGGTCACGAACGGTTGCAGCTCCGCCATGGAACGCAGCAGGACGCGGGGGCTCCCGTCGGGCTGGGTGAGCGGCGGGACATCCCCGCCCGCCCGGTGGGCGGCGAGGTACGCGAGCGCGGGCTCGCTCGTGAGGACGGCGACCGGGATGCCGTTCGGGGCGAGGAAGGACGCCAGTTCCAGCATGGGCCGGGCCAGGCCTTGGGGGCGCAGCCCGTCCGCGCGCTCGACGGACAGCTCCCAGGCGGCGGCCATGGTGTGGGGCTGGTCGTCGGGGAGGACGTCCGGGCTGACGTCCGCCAGCGTGCGGACCCGGCGGGCGAGCAGGTCGCGGTACTTCGCCACGGGGATGCCGGCGTCCACGACGTATGCCGCGGCCTGCGACAGGGCCAGCGGCAGGCAGCCCAGGTCCTCCGCCAGGTTGGTGAGTTCAGCGGCCGGTTCCGCCCGGCCGGCTTCGCCGAGCACCGAGGCGAGGTAGGCGGTGGCCTCCTCCGCCGTGAAGGTGCCGACCCGCACCACCCGGCGGCCGCCCCCGGCGAGCGCGGCGTCCCGGCGGCGGGTCGTCACCACGGTCCTGCCGTGGGGGACGGCCGGGGGCCACAGGCCCTTCAGATCCGACGGGTCGGCGAGGTCGTCGAGGACGACCAGCCACCGCCGCGGCGCCGCCCGCAGCCACCCGAGGAACGTGCGCGACGCCTGCTCCGGGTCGGCCGGATCCGCCCCGCACACCTCGGCCCCGGCCTGCGCCAGCCCGGCGACGACCGCGGTGCGGCTGCCCGCGGAGAGCCACACCAGCAGGTCCAGGCCCTCGGCCCAGAGCTCCTCCGCCAGGTCGGCGGCGAGCTGGGTCTTGCCGACGCCGCCCATGCCGCTGAGCACCTGGCACAGCACCGCGGTGCCGCCGCCGCGGACGGCCTCGCGCAACCGCGCCCGCTCCGCACGGTCCTGGAAAGCCCCCGCCCGCGGCGGGACGACACCCACCGAGTGCGGCCACGTCACGGGAGCGCGGAGGGGCAGGTGCATGTGGACGTCCCGCATCGTGTACGCGGCGACCGCCCCGGCGCCCTCCGCGCGGATCGTCACGTCCCCGTCCCCGCCTTGCGCCACCTCGCCCACCCCCACGGCCGTACGACTGCCCTCGACTCTAGGCCGCCCCGTCGCCCGTCACCCCGCCATCGGCGGGAAGAGGTGCGGCCCGCCACGGGCGGGTGCCCGCCGCATTCGGCACCTGCCAACCGCTCTTTTCGCCGCGACCGTTTTCGGCCAGCCCGGCGCTCGCATTTCGCCCGGCTCCTTGCCGCGCCGAGGGTCCACCTCACTGATCCGGTTCACCCCAGGTCGTGGCCGCGGGAAGGTGTACTCGGGAGTAGTGGGCGAAATTCCCGGCAGTCAGGGGGTCGCCCGCTCCGGTGAATTCCCTTGCACCTGCAAGCGTGGATTGTTTCCTGATGCACGCACCGTAGTTGACCAAAGGATCACTGTTGGCGCGAGGCGTGTGGGTGATCGAATTTCCCACGGCCCACCGAGGGCCCCACACGGAGGAGTTCACCCATGAAGAAGCAGATCGCCGCGGCCGTCGCGACCGCCGGGCTCGCCCTGTCGTTCGGTGTCGCGGTGGCGCCCAGCGCCTCGGCCCAGTCGTCCAGCTACTGCAGCTACACCGACAGCCAGCCCCAGGTGGGCTACGGCAGCACCGGGGCGGCCGTCCAGCAGGTGCAGTGCGAGCTGTTCTACTCGGTGGCGTCCAGCTACCTCACCCGCGACGGCATCTTCGGCGACGCGACCAAGGCCGACGTGAAGAAGTTCCAGGGATGTGCGGGCCTGACGGTCGACGGCATCGTGGGCCCCAACACCTGGAACGCGCTGAACTACTGGACCACCGCCGGCTTCGTCTGCTGACGCCTTGTCCTGACGCCCCGCTGAAGTACCCGCAGAGGTCCGTCGGCTGCCCGTGG
The DNA here is from genome assembly GCF_044333485.1 of Streptomyces sp. NPDC020983. Lineage (NCBI taxonomy): Bacteria > Bacillati > Actinomycetota > Actinomycetes > Kitasatosporales > Streptomycetaceae > Streptomyces > Streptomyces sp. NPDC020983. Next base: position 456,743 of record NZ_JBIRRA010000004.1, read on the forward strand.
CCGGCGGCCTTCCGCATGTCGTGCGACGGCTGCGAGCGCGCCTTCCGCGCCGGAGGAGCCGAGCGCGCGGCGCGGGAGTGCCGGAGGGCGAGCGGGAGCGGTGGCGCGGACGTCTCTTGCGATAACTAGTTTGTAATGCAAAGCTGACTGCATGACAGATGCGTCGGTGCCCTCGCGGGGCACGCCTCATGAAGTCCTCGCCGCCCTCGGTGACCTGACCCGGCGGGTCCGTGCCGCCCAGCGCGGTGCCTGGTTCCCCCTCCTGCTGTTCGGCGTGCTCACGCTGGGCGCAATCGTGGCGAGTCGTCTCACCTTCCGGATCGAGTCCGTTCCCTGCCCCACCGGCGACCCCACGGCAGGCACCGGATGCACCGAGGTCACGCAGGGCTCGCCCGTCTACTGGCCCGTCGGGCTGGCCCTGGCCTACGCGGCGACGGCGTTCTTCTACATCCGCCGCTCCCGCAACCGCGGCGTAGGAACCCCGGTCCGGCCCTACATCCTCACCGGGATCGTCCTCGGCGGCCTGGTGACCGCCACCACGCTCTGGGCCGTCCGCCACGGGATGCCGGAGCCCGGCTGGCCGCTCGACATCTGGGGCCTGCACCTCGACCCCGCCTCAAGGGCGGCGGCGCTCCTCCACCGCATCATCGGGAACGCCACGACCATCGGGTTGCCGCTGCTGGTGCTGTGCTGGGTGGAACGCAGCCGCGCCCTGCTGCTCCTCACCGCCGTGTACCTGGCCGTCGATCTGGTGCCGCTCACCGACGGCTGGGCCGGGGTCCCGCCCACGTCACCCTGGTCGTCCCTGCCCCACTACGGCGTCCAAGGCGTCCTCCTCCTGCTCGGCGCCCTCGGCTTCGGCCTGGCCGAGCTGACCGCCGAGCGTGCCCGCTCATGAGCGAGCAGACCGACCAGCACCCCGTCAACGGCCTGGACGACGTCGTCCACCAGCGCGTCCGCCTCGGCATTCTCACCGTCGCCCACCAGGCCCGCCGTGTCGAGTTCGGCTTCCTGCGGACCACGCTCGGCCTCACCGCCGGAAACCTCAGCCAGCACCTGGCCACCCTGGAGAAGGCCGGACTGATCGACATCGAGAAGGGCTACGAGGGCAAACGCGCCCGCACCTGGCTCTCCCTCACCCCCGCAGGCGCCCAGGCCCTCCGGGACGAAGTCATCCAGCTCAAGCGGCTCATCCAGCAGATCGAACAGGACGGCCCGGACCCACAGCCCTAGGGCGTGTCCGCAAAGTCCCGTCGTCCGCCCGGAGGGCGGGGCAGACGGTGTCTGGTGCGTGCGATCGCAAGGCGGAGGGTCGTCCTCGTAGTGGGCCTACTCGGACGAGCCCGACAACGTAGCGAGCGTGCGTGCCAGGCGCCGTGTGCCAGGCGGGACTTTGCGGACACGCCCTAGCGGCGGCCGCGGAGGGCGCCCCCTCGACGGCCCGAGCGCGGCCTTCCCCGAGGTGCGGTTCATCCGGTGAAGCGCTCGGCGGAAACAGCCGTGGCCCGCAACGGGCAGGTGCCCGCCGCATTCGGCACCTGCCAACCGCTCTTTTCGCCGCGACCGTTTTCGGCCAGCCCGGCGCTCGCATTTCGCCCGGCTCCTTGCCGCGCCGAGGGTCCATCTCACTGATCCGGCCCGTCCCAGGTCGTGGCCGCGGGGAGGTGTACTCGGGAGTAGGGGGCGAAATTCCCGGCAGCCAGGGGAGTCGCCCGCTCCGGTGAATTCCCTTGCACCTGCAAACGGAGATTATTTCCTGATACACGCACCGTAGTTGGCCAAAGGATCACTGTTGGCGCGAGGTGCGCGGGTGATCGACTTGCCCACGGTCCACCGAGGGCCCACACGGAGGAGTTCACCCATGAAGAAGCAGATCGGCGCGGCCGTCGCGACCGCCGGGCTCGCCCTGTCGTTCGGTGTCGCGGCGGCGCCCAGCGCATCGGCCGCGGCGTCCAGCTACTGCAACTACACCATCAACCAGCCCCAGCTGGCCTACGGCAGCACCGGGGTGGCCGTTCAGCAGGTGCAGTGCGAGCTCTTCTACTCGGTGCTGACCAGCAACCTCACCCGCGACGGCATCTTCGGCGCGGCGACCCAGGCCGATGTGAAGAAGTTCCAGGGATGTGTGGGCCTGACGGTCGACGGCATCGTGGGCCCGAACACCTGGAACGCGCTGAACTACTGGACCACCTCCGACGCCCTCGCCTGCTGACACCCGTTACGCCACCCGTCAACGAAGGATCCCACCTGTGAAGAAGCAGATCGGCGCGGCCGTGGCTACCGCCGCCCTCGCCCTGTCGTTCGGCGTCGCGGTCGCGCCCAGCGCGTCGGCGGAGTCGTCGTACGAGTGCAACTACACCAGCAGCGAGCCCTTGGTCGGCTACGGCAACGCCGGGGCGGCCGTCCAGCAGGTGCAGTGCGAGCTCTACTTCTCGCTGCTGTCCAGCAACCTCACCCGCGACGGCATCTTCGGCGCGGCGACCCAGGCCGACGTGAAGAAGTTCCAGGGCTGCGCCCGCCTCACGTCCGACGGCATCGTGGGCCCCGCCACCTGGGCGGCCCTGGACTACTGGACCGACGTGTCCGGCTTCGTCTGCTGAAGCCCGGCCCCGGCCACCCGCCGGAGCACCCGCAGGAGTCCGCCGGTCGCCCGTGACCGGCGGCCTTCCGCATGCTCGGGGCCGGGTCAGTCGTGGTCGTGGAAGAAGCCCGCCTCGCGCGGCTGGAGATCCGCGGCCAGGGCCAGGATGTCCTTCTCGGGGACGGCCGTGCCCTCCGTGCGGAGGAACACGAGCGCGTCGCGGCCGGGCGGCCGGACGACGTACCACCGCGTGCCGTAGCGCCGGACGCGCCACACGTGCGCGGCGACCGGGGTGCACGAGGAGACGTGGGGCGCGACGCCGTCCACGCCGGCGTCGCAGTGCCGCGGCGGGGCGAAGGAGGCCGGGCGGGGCTCGACGGTCACCCAGGCGCCGTGCCTGTCGCGGTCGTCGGCGCTCGCCGGGGTGCCGTCGGCCAGGAGCAGGTACGCGAAGCCCTTGCCGTCACTCGCGGGGAGCGGGAAGAGGGCCCGGTAGCCGGGAAGGCCGGGAGCGAGGAGCGGCACCGAGACGCCGTCGAGGGCGTGGCGCTCCGCGTGGTCGACGGCGCCGGCCCGGACGGCGGCGGACAACGGCCAGACGGCGAGCAGGGCGGCGCCCACCCCGGCCCGTACCCGCGGTGAGGTCCCGGCGGCGACCAGCACGTGGGCCAGGCCGTACCCGGCGGCGAGCAGCACGGCGTCGTCGGTGACGGCGCCGAACAGGTGCAGGGAGTCGGCCACGTAGTCGTGCGCCCACACGAGCAGGAGGCACACCCCGAATCCCGCCCCGGCCGTCCGCGTCGCCCGCGGCACCCGGAAGAGCGCCAGCAGCGCCCATGCCAGCAGCCCCCCGGCGAGCGCGGCCGCGGGCCGGAAGACCAGCGCGATCCCCAGGCACCCGTAGTCCTCCGCGTCGGCCCCCGAGGAGTGGCACAGCCCGTCCGACACCGGCACGGCGGCACTCACCCACACCGCCCCGAGCACCGCGCCCACCAGCACCGCCCGTACCCCGCCGCCGATTCCCTTCCCCGCCATCGCGCCCCCCTTCGGCAGTGACTCCCCCGAGTCTGCGGCGGGGTGGGGGCGGTGTCGTGAGTACGTGTACTCAGCCGCCGGTGCGCCGAACGGAAAGTCGGGCCGGGTTCAGCCCGTTGGCGCGCCCCCGGCCGGTGTCCCCTGTTTACTGTTCGGTGATGTGCGTCACACCCGAACGCGTCGAAGGAGACTGCCATGTTGAAGAGGGTTGCCGCGGTGAGCGCGGCTGTCGCGCTGGGATGGGGACTGGGCACCGCGCCGGCGAGCGCGTCGTCGGCGTACGTGCACTTCAAGAACGCGGCCACGGGCAACTGTCTGGACTACCGGTCCGACTACGGGCCCTACGCGACAGGGTGCAACGGCGGTGCGTACCAGACGTGGCTGATCAACAACGCGCCCCTGGAGCTCTCCGAACTGCGGCAGAACGCGGGCGACAGGCTGTGCATGGTCGCCCGCAACGGTGAGGCCGTGATGCGGCCCTGTCTGGCCGACGACGCAGCAGCCCTGTGGGTTCTGGCCCCCACGGCCGTGGGCTTCGAGCTGATCAACAACGTGACCGACACGTGCCTCGGCGAGCAGCCGCCGGACGCGAGCGGCGTCCGCCACGTGAAGCTCACCAGGTGCACCGGCGGCAACTCCCAGCAGTGGGCCATGTCCTGACCGCGCGATGCCCCGTGGGCGCCGAGGACGGCCGCAGGCTTCGTGCGGACAGGGCCTAGGGCGTGTCCGCAAAGTCCCGTCGTCCGCCCGGAGGGCGGGGCAGACGGTGTCTGGTGCGTGCGATCGCAAGGCGGAGGGTCGTCCTCGTAGTGGGCCTACTCGGACGAGCCCGACAACGTAGCGAGCGTGCGTGCCAGGCGCCGTGTGCCAGGCGGGACTTTGCGGACACGCCCTAGTGCGGCCCGTCGTCCGGGGCGGACGGTGACGGCGTCGCCGACGTGGGCTGCGGCGTGGGGCGGGGGCCGTCGAGGGTGAAGGTGACGTGGCGGTCCTCGCCGGGGATCACGTCGATGAAGCGGACGGTGTAGCGGCCGACGTGGAGGGTCTGCCCCGCGTGCACCCGGTAGACGTCCCCCGAGTCCGTGCCGTTGTCCCGCAGGGACACCCGGTCCCAGGGCTCGCCGGGGGCGTCGCCGCTGGTGGACATGATGCCCGCGAAGAAGTCGCCGTAGCGGAACGCGCCCCGGCCCAGCTCGTGCACGTCCGAGGCCCGCACGCCGGGCGGCAGCGGGTGGTGGACGTAGGTGCGGTGCGAGGAGCCGCCGGTGAGGGCGACGGCGAGGTACGCGGCCGCGCCCGCGGCCACGAGGGCGGCGGCCGCGATCGTCAGGGTGTTCCTAGCGGGCCGTCGCATCCGCATCCTCCGGTCCCTCCACCGTGAAGGTGACGTAGCCGTCCCGCGAGCCCGGCACCACCTCCGCGACCGTCAGGGCGTAGCGGCCGACGCGGACGGTCTCGCCGGGGCGCACGGTGGGATCGGCCCGGGCGTCCGTGCCCTTGTCGCGGAGGGCCAGGTGGGCCCACGGGTCGGCGGGGTCGTCGCTGGTTCCTGCGATGCCGGCGACGAGGTCACCGCGCCGGAAGAGCGCCCGGCGGCCGAGGCGGCGGACAGCGGGCATGGTCAGACCACCTCCGGGGTGAAGGAGACCTCGTCGTAGAGCTTGCGGTACTGGTCCTCGGTCAGCGTGACCAGATGGTCCTTCGAGCCGTCGGCGCCCCAGGGGTTCATCACGGTGACGGTCGGCGGATGCGCGTTCATGTCCACCGACCGCACCGTGTACTCGTGGTCGCTGACCAGCCGCGGGTCCTTGTCGGCCTTCGACGTGCTGCCGATCGTGACCGCCTCGCCCCTGGACAGCCGGTGGTCGATGTCGGCGAGGGACACGTCCCCCGGGTCGTGACGCTCGGCGTCCTGGCCGGTGATGATGTCCATGCTCTGGTCGCCGAAGCCGCCCTCGATGTTGCCGTAGCCGCCCTTGTACTGGGCCAGGGCCTTCTCGTAGACCAGGGGCCACAGCACGTCGGAGGACGGCTGGGCGTACACGAGGCCGTCGTCGTTCATCGGCATCTTGTTGTCGACGGTCACCTCGACCGGCTTGCCGGACTTGTCGTAGAGGGTCACCGTGTACGTGCCGTTGGGGTTCTCCCGGATGTGCCGGCGCGGGAAGTCCGGGTCCTGCTCCGTGACGGCCGCGAGGGACGCCATGAACCAGCAGTCGCCCACCTGGCCCATGGAGATGTCCGCCTCGATGTCCGGCGGTTGGCCGTCCGGAGGGAAGAGCGGCAGGTCGACGGGCCCGTAGTGGGCGTCCTCGACGCTGTCGGTCTTCGGGTCCGGCTGCCAGGGGAGGTTGGTCAGCCGGCCCTGGAGGCGGGTGAGCGTCTCCGGGCCGCACTCGGACAGCAGCATGTTCTCCCACTTCTGCTGCACGCCGCCGTCCGCGTCGCCGCCGCCCCACCAGGACGAGCCCTCGCCGAGCTGGTCGTTGAGCTTCTTCAGCTGGGCGTCGCTCATCCGCGACATCACCGCGTCCAGCTCGGTCGGGGTCAGCTTCGCGAAGTCGTCGTACACCTCCCCGGCGCCCTGGGCCGAGTTGGACCACAGGAAGCCGCCGGAGTCGTCGATGTGGCCGTCGAAGTACCTGAGGGCGTTGTCGATCTTCGTGCGGTCCGGGGGCGCCTCGTCGGAGAAGTCCAGCGCGGGATCGGTGCCGTAGCCGGCCTTCTGGAGCGACTGGACGGTGTCGAGCTGGTCGCAGCGGCGGCCGAGCGACGACGAGGTGTCGTCGAGGTTCGGCTGCAACGACGCGGGCAGCCCGTGGTAGAAGGCCGGGAAGACCTGGCCGACCAGCGGTTCGAGCAGCGGGCTCGTCGTCGCCGGCTTGCCCTTCATCAGGCCCTGGACCTCCAGCAGCAGGCCGGCGAGGTCGCGGTGCATCGTGCGGGCCTGCGGGCTGATGGCCTTCATGTGGCCGGCCATGGTGCGGATCTGCGGGGTGTCGAAACCGTGGAAGCTCAATGCCCGCCCCCCGCCGGGGACGCGGCGCCGTCCTTGGCCGCCTCCTCCTCCAGCCGGTCGGCCTCGGACGTCCAGCGCCTGGCCTCGGCGAGCAGGTCGTTCGCCATCGTGCCGAGCGTCCTGTGGCTGCCGGTGAGTTCGGCGGTGGTCCGCTGCGCGTAAGGCCCCTGCCAGATCGGCGGGTTGACCGTGGCCTGCTTCACCGTCGAGGTGAGGTAGTCGCCCAGGGAGGACGCGAGCGTCCTGGCCCGGGCCGCACAGGAGCGCAGATCGGCCGCGCGCTGCTTCTTCTGGGCAGGTGTCTCCTCGGCGCTCACCGGTTCCCCCCGACGGGACGCTACGGACCGGCCGGGGCCGGGGCGTCCCGGGAGAGGACGCCACCTGTTCGGACTGCCCGGGTGCCCGAACGGTTCCCGCGCCCGCCGGGGTTGGCGCAATGGCGCCGCCCCCCGGCCGCAGGGGGCTCACGCCCCCTCGCCCAGCACCTCCGCGATGAGTTCGCGCTGCGCCGGGGTCAGGGTCGGGTCGGCGGCCTCGATCGTGCGGCCGTCGATCGTGACGGTGTACGTGAAGCCGTCGCGGGTGGGGGTGGGGACGGTGGGGGGCGCGGCCAGTGCGGAGTGGGCCAGGGCGTGGAGGTGATCCGCGTCCGGACGGGCTGCTGTGTCCAGTACGGCACGGCGGGACAGGCCCGCGAAGCCGCCGGATCGGGTCACCTCGATACGCATCGGCTGCGTTCACACCTCCTGGGGCTGGCCGGGCTGCTGGCGGGGGAGGCCGCTGCCGTGGTGCGCGGCGGGCTTGACGCCGACCTCCTGCCAGGCGGCCTGGACCGCGCGGCTCTCGTCCCCTTCACCGTAGCGGGCGGTGGCCGCGGCGACGGTGGCCGCGGCGAAGTCGGCGAACTGCGCCTGGGCGGAGAGGGATCCGCCGGTCAGGGTGTCGTACCAGATCTGGCCGGCCTTCTCCCAGGCGTGGCCGCCGATCGCGGTGGCGGCGAGGTAGAAGGCGCGGTTGGGGATCCCGGAGTTGATGTGCACCCCGCCGTTGTCCTGCGAGGTGTGCACGTAGTGCGCCATGTCCGCGGGCTGCGGGTCCTTGCCGAGCTGCGGGTCGTCGTACGCGGTGCCGGGCGCCTTCATCGAGCGCAGGGCGACGCCGTGGACGCCGGGGGCGAGCAGCCCCGCGCCGATGAGCCAGTCGGCCTGGTCGGCCGTCTGCCCGGCGGCGTACTGCTTGATGAGGCTGCCGAAGACGTCGGACACCGACTCGTTGAGCGCGCCGGGCTGGCTCTGGTAGTCCAGGTTGGCGGTGTACTGGGTGACGCCGTGCGTCAACTCGTGGCCGATCACGTCCAGCGGCAGGGTGAAGTCGAGGAAGATCCGGCCGTCGCCGTCCCCGAAGACCATCTGCTCGCCGTTCCAGAAGGCGTTGTTGTAGTCCTTCAGGTAGTGCACGGAGGCGTTGAGCGGCAGGCCCTCGCCGTCGATCGAGTGGCGGCCGTAGGCCTTCAGATACGTCTCGAAGGTCGCCCCGAGCGCGTCGTAGGCGCGGTTGACGCTCGCGTCGGCGGAGGGGTCGGCGCCCTCCGCGCGCACCTTGCTGCCGGGCAGGTCGTCCTGGTGCCCGGCGTCGTAGACCGTGCGCTGCGGCTTGTCGGACGCGGCCCCGCCGGGGTGCCGGACGGTGGGCCCGAGCCGTGCGGACAGGTGCCGGCGGGTGCGCTCGCGCGCGTCGTGCTCCAGGGTGCGGCGGGCGGGGCCGGAGAGCGCCGGGTCGTCGTGGCCGGCCAGTTTGTCCAGGACGTGCGGCGGGATGATCGTGCAGAAAACGGGTGTGATGGCAGCAGAGGTGTCCATATACGCAATGTGGCACTCAACACACACTCTGTCACCACTTTTGCCGCGGATTGACGAGAAGGAGCGAAAGAGCCGTACGGGGGTGGACACGGACGGTCATCTTGCATGCTGAGAGGAAGCACACATCGGCTGCGCGGATCCGCCCCGCTCGGGTTAAGGTCGTGTCCGTCATGAGTTTCGGGCTGCTTCTCCTTAGCTGCCGCGGCGAGGGCCTGTAGTCGTAGGCCGACCCCCTCCCCGCGGAGTTCGGCGTTTCCCAGCCGTCGGCCGTTCTCGAAGCGGACCCCGAGGAGTCGAAAGCCCCCATGAGCACCCCCCAGCCTGTCGGCAAGCCCACGCCCGTCACCGCCGCGAGCGTCACCCAGAAGCCCAGCGGGATGCCGATCCACAAGTACGGCCGCTACGAGCAGGTCGACCTGCCCGACCGCACCTGGCCCGACGCGCGCATCACCAAGGCCCCGCGCTGGCTGTCCACCGACCTGCGGGACGGCAACCAGGCCCTGATCGACCCCATGTCGCCCGCCCGCAAGCGCGAGATGTTCGACCTGCTGGTACGCATGGGCTACAAGGAGATCGAGGTCGGCTTCCCGGCCTCCGGCGCGACCGACTTCGACTTCGTGCGCTCCATCATCGAGCAGGGCGCGATTCCCGAGGACGTGACGATCTCCGTCCTGACGCAGGCCCGCGAGGAACTGATCGAGCGCACCGTCGAGGCACTGCGCGGCGCCCCGCGCGCCACCGTGCACCTCTACAACGCCACGGCCCCGGTCTTCCGCCGCGTCGTCTTCCGCGGCAGCCGCGAGCAGGTCCGGCAGATCGCGGTGGACGGCACCCGGCTGGTCATGGAGTACGCCGACAAGCTGCTGACGGACGAGACGGTCTTCGGCTACCAGTACAGCCCGGAGATCTTCACCGACACCGAGCTGGACTTCGCGCTGGAGGTCTGCGAGGCCGTCATGGACGTCTGGCAGCCCGAGGCCGGCCGCGAGATCATCCTCAACCTGCCCGCGACCGTCGAGCGCTCCACCCCCTCCACGCACGCCGACCGCTTCGAGTGGATGTCGCGCAACCTGTCGCGGCGCGAGTACGTGTGCCTGTCCGTGCACCCGCACAACGACCGCGGCACCGCGGTCGCCGCCGCCGAGCTGGCGCTGATGGCCGGCGCCGACCGCGTCGAGGGCTGCCTGTTCGGCCAGGGCGAGCGCACCGGCAACGTCGACCTGGTCACCCTGGGCATGAACCTCTTCAGCCAGGGCGTGGACCCGCAGATCGACTTCTCGCAGATCGACGAGATCCGCCGCACCGCCGAGTACTGCAACCAGATGGAGGTCCACCCGCGCCACCCCTACGCGGGCGACCTGGTCTACACCTCCTTCTCCGGCTCCCACCAGGACGCCATCAAGAAGGGCTTCGAGGCGATGGAGGCCACCGCTGCCGCCGCCGGGAAGACCGTGGACGACATCACGTGGGAGGTCCCGTACCTGCCCATCGACCCCAAGGACGTCGGCCGCTCGTACGAGGCCGTCATCCGGGTCAACTCGCAGTCCGGCAAGGGCGGCGTGGCGTACGTGCTGAAGAACGGGCACAAGCTGGACCTGCCGCGCCGCATGCAGATCGAGTTCTCCAGGATCATCCAGGCCAAGACCGACGCCGAGGGCGGCGAGGTCACGCCCGAGCAGATCTGGTCCGTCTTCCGCGACGAGTACCTGCCCACGCAGGACAACGCCTGGGGCCGCATCACGCTGCGCTCGGCCCAGACGTCAACGTCGAGCGACGGCACGGACGCTCTTACGGTGGAAGCCGTCGTGGACGGCGAACCGACCGTGCTGAGCGGCAACGGCAACGGCCCGATCTCCGCCTTCTTCGACGCCCTGGGCAAGATCGGCGTGGACGCCCGGCTGCTGGACTACAGCGAGCACACCATGAGCGAGGGCGCCTCCTCGCAGGCCGCCTCCTACATCGAATGCGCCATCGACGGCCGCGTCCTGTGGGGCATCGGCATCGACGCGAACACCACGCGGGCCGCGCTCAGCGCCGTCGTCTCGGCGGTCAACCGCGCCGGTCGCTGACCGGGCCGGATCCACTCCGCGAATCCGGCGGAACGGTACGAATCACCCTGCGCGTACGGGGGCGGTGGGGAATTGCCCCCGTACGCGGTACTGACTGCGCCTCACTGCTGTGGCTAACATCACGGCGTACGGCACCGTCGCCGGGCTTCACCGCGCACGCAGCGCATGATGCAGCGCACGCACGGGCCGATGCGGGCGATGCGAGTGCGTACCGGGACGAGGACGGGCCGGAGGGTGCAGCGTGAAGATGCTGGGGCTGATGATCTGGGGTGTGCGTACGTCCTGGCACACCGAGGACGACGGTGAGTTCTTCTGCCCCGACTGCGGGGGCGACCGCAGCTACCACCGCAGAACGGGCACCCGCCGCCTGACCGTCCTCAGCGTGCCGCTGCTCAGCCGCGGCAGCGCGGGCTCCGTGATCGAATGCGCCGCCTGCCACCGGCACTACGACTCCGGCGTGCTCCTCACCCCCACCACCACCCGCTTCTCCGCGATGCTGCGCGACGCCGTCCACACCGTCGCGCTCGCCGTGCTCACCGCGGGCGGCACCGGCGGCCGCCAGGCCCGCGAAGCCGCCGTCGGCGCGGTCCGCGCGGCCGGCTTCAGCGACTGCACCGAGGACCAGCTGCTCGGCCTGCTCGCCGCGATCGTCGCCGACGAGGGCCGCTACGGCGGTGCGCAGGAGCTGGGCCACTACTCCTTCGCCGACCAGCCCATCGACGGCTGCGGCAGCTGGCTGTCCATCGAGCTGCACGAGGCGCTCGAACCGCTCGCCGACCACCTCGACGACCTCGGCCGCGAGCGGGTCCTCCTCCAGGGCGCCCACATCGCCCTCGCGGACGGCCCCTACCTGCCCGCCGAGCGCGAGGTGCTGGAGGCGGTCGGCCGCTGCCTGTCGCTGAACCGCGAGGACATCGACCGGCTGCTGGCCGCGGCTGCGACCACGGGCTGACCCTCCGGGGCACCGGCTACCTCCCCGCGTCTACTCCGCGGGGAGTAGCGGCCCCCCGCGGCCGTCGCCGGGAGTAACGCCCACTTCACTCCTCAGCCCGATGATCCACGCTCCCCGTGACGGGACGCTGGTGTGGTGAACCAGCGCACGTCGGAGGGGAGGCCCGCATGAGGGCCACGGATCGTAACAGCGCAGACAGCGACAGCAGCACGGCCGCACCGGGCCCCGCGCCCGGGGGCGGGACGGCGACCGCGCAGCGGCGGGCCGCCGGTGACGCGAGCCCACCCGCACGCGGCGGCGGAAGGTCCACGGGGCGGCGGGGGCTGCCGTGGGCCGTGATCGGACTGTGGATCGTCGTCCTCGCCGTCGCCGGCGTCTTCGCGGGGAAGCTCAACGGCGTCAAGCACGACGAGGCCGTCGACTACCTGCCCGCGAGCGCCCAGTCCACGCAGGTCGCCAAGATCCAGCAGCGGATGGCCGGCGGCAGCGCCACCGACCTCCTGCTCGTCTACGACCGGGCGGGCGGCCTCACCGCCGCGGACAGGGCCGCCGCCGCACGCCAGGCAGCCGAAGTGGGCCGCGCCTACCCGCTGGCCGCCCCCACCCCCGCGCCCGTCACCTCCGCGGACGGCCGCACCCTGATGATCCCGGTCTCCCTGGCGGAGAGCGCCGGCAAGCCCGAGGACATCGTCAAGGACGTCCGCGACCGGCTCGCCACCGGCCGCCCCGCCGGCCTCACCCTCGACATCGGCGGACCCGGGGCCGCCCAGGGCGACGCCAAGGCCGTCTTCGCCAGCATCGACGGCACGCTGCTCTACACCACCGCCGGGATCGTCGCCCTGCTGCTCATCCTCACCTACCGCAGCCCCTTCCTGTGGCTCGTCCCGCTCGGCGTCGTCGGCGTCGCCGCCGGCACCTCGATGGCCATCGTCTACGGGCTGGTCAAGGCCTTCGGGCTCACCGTCTCCGACATGAGCTCGTCCGTCATGACCGTGCTGATCTTCGGCGCGGGCACCGACTACGCCCTGCTGCTCATCTCCCGCTACCGCGAGGAGCTGCGCCGCGAACCCGAACCGTACGCGGCGATGCGCTCCGCCCTGCGCGGGGTCGGCCCCGCCGTCCTCACCTCCGCGGCGACCGTCGTCGCCGGCCTGCTCTGCCTGCTGGCCGCCGACCTCAACAGCAGCCGCGGCCTCGGGCCCGTGGGAGCCGTCGGCATCGTCTGCTCGCTGGCCGCCATGACCACGCTGCTGCCCGCCGTGCTCGTCCTGCTCGGCCGCCGCGTCTTCTGGCCGCTGATCCCCGCCTACGGCAGCGCGCCCCGCTCCGAGCGCGGCGTCTACCGGCGCATCGGCCTCTTCGTCACCCGCCGCCCGGTCGCGGTGCTCGCCGCCTCCACCGTCGCGGTCGGCGCCCTCGCGCTCGGCATCGGCAACCTGCCCGGCGCCCTCCACCAGGACGACACCTTCACCAGCACCCCGGAATCCGTCTCCGCCGACCACATCCTGCACCGGGCCTTCCCCCAACGCAGCGCCCAGGCCATCACCGTCGTCGTCCCCACCGCGAAGGCCGCCACCGCCAAGGCCGCCGCCGCGGCGACCGACGGCGTCGCCGGCGCCGCCACCGGCCGCACCGGCAACGGCTGGACGGAGATCAACGTCTACGCCGCCGCCGCGCCCGACACCGCGGCCGAGAAGGCCACCATCAAGCGGCTGCGGGCCGCCACCGCCGCGGACCACGGCCTCGTCGGCGGGCTCAGCGCCCAGACCATGGACACCGCGACGACCTCCTCGCGCGACCGCGATCTGGTCATCCCGCTCGTCCTGGCCGCCGTCTTCCTGCTGCTCACCGCCCTGCTGCGCAGCCTCGTCGCCCCGCTGCTGCTCACCGCCGCGATGGTCCTCGTCTGGGCCGCCGCCCTCGGCATCGGCGGCCTGATCTTCGGCCCCGTGCTGGGCTTCCACGGCATCGACCCCGGCCTGCCGCTGCTGAGCTTCGTCTTCCTGGTGGCGCTCGGCGTCGACTACGGCATCTTCCTGATGCACCGCATGCGCGAGGAGGCCCGCGCCGGGGCGGGACCAAAGGACGCGGCGGTCGCCGCACTCGACAGGACCGGCGGGGTCATCGCCTCGGCGGGGATCGTGCTCGCCGCGACCTTCACCGTCCTGGCGTCCCTGCCGCTGGTGATGATGGTCGAGATGGGCCTCGTCATCGCCCTCGGCGTCCTCCTCGACACCTTCGTCGTCCGCCCCTACCTCGTCCCCGCGGCCACCACCCTGCTGGGCAACCGGGTGTGGTATCCGTCGTCCCTGCCGCCGGCCCGCCGGTAGGGTCCGCGACGTCCCCCGCGGGGTGCACCCCGCGGGGACGGCCGCGCATCCCCCGCGCCCCTCCGGGGCGCACCCCGTCCGTGGAAGATGGAGCCGTGCTCAAGAGCCTCGACCTCGGCGTGAGGTCCCCCAGAGCGGCGGAGCCGCACGGCGCGGAAGCGCCCGGCCCGGCGGCACCGCCCGAGGTGTCAGGGCAGGACATCGCGCTGGCGGTCATCGTGCTCGCCGCGCAGGCCGCCATAGCGCTGGGCTTCCCGGAAGGAGTCCGCAGCCACCGGCCCGACGCGGTCGGCTGGATCCTGCTGGTGTCCAGCGCCGCCGTCCTCGCATGGCGGCGCCGCGCGCCGATGTGGTGCCTGCTCGGCATGCTCGTGGTGGTCGCGCCCTACCACTACCTGGAGAACATCCAGGAGGCCCCGCTGCTGTCCAGCGTCGTCGCGCTGTACTCCGTGGCGGTCGCGGGCCCGCCGCTGCGGACGTTCCTCGCGGTGCCGGCCGTCTTCGGCCTGATGGCCACGGTGATGACGACGATCGGCAAGGCCGCCGCCGGCACCGCGATGCTCCAGGGCGCGGGCTGGATAGTGGCGGTCGCGGTGGTCGGCGAGGTCGTCCGGATGCACCGGACGTACATCGCCGCGATCAAGGAGCGCGCCGACCGCGCCGAGCGCACGCGAGAGGAGGAGGCGGCCCGCCGGGTCGCCGAGGAGCGGCTGCGGATAGCGCGGGATCTGCACGACCTGCTCGCGCACAGCATCACCCTCATCGGCGTGCAGACGTCCGTGGCCGCGCACATCCTGGTCGCCGACCCCGAGCGGCTGGACCGTACGGCGGTGGCGGGCGCGCTCGACGCGATCGCCGAGACCTGCCGGGAGGCACGGGCCGAGCTGCGGACGACGCTGAAGGTGCTGCGCGCCGACAGCAACGGGCCGCTGCCGGACCTCGAAGGGATACCGGCACTGACCCGGGCCGCCGAGGCCGCGGGCGCCAAGGTCGACCTGGACCTCGACACCAAGCCGCTGCCCGTTCCGCCCGCCGTGGGCGCGGCGGCGTACCGGATCGTGCAGGAGGCGCTGACCAACGCCGTACGCCACTCCGGGGCGCTCTCGCCGCAGGTGCGGGTGAGTGTCGTGCGCGAGGGCGACGCCGTGCACGTGTGCGTCGAGGACGACGGTCCCGCGCCGGTCAAGCCGCCGGAGGCCGGGCGGCCCGAGGGCTTCGGGCTGGTCGGCATGCGCGAGCGGGCCCGCAGCGTCGGCGGCACCTTCACGGCGGGCCCGCGGGCCGACGGCGCCCCGGGCTTCACCGTCCTCGCCGTGCTGCCCTGCGGCGGAGCCGAACCGGGCGGGGCGGCCGCCCGGATCCCCGGACCCGCCGCCGAAGCCGCCACCGACCAACCGTGAGGGAGAGCCACAGATGACCACACCCGAACCGATCCGGGTGCTGCTCGCCGACGACCAGACGCTCGTGCGGGCGGCGTTCGCGATGCTCGTCGAATCGGCCCGCGACATGGAGGTGGTCGGCGAGGCGGGCAACGGCGCCGAGGCGGTGGCGGCGGCCCGCACGTCGCGCGCCGACGTCGTCGTCATGGACATCCGCATGCCGGTGATGGACGGCATCGAGGCCACCCGCACGATCGCCGCCGACGACGACCTCGCCGGGGTGCGCATCCTGGTGCTCACCACCTACGACGACGACGAACACGTGGTGGCGGCGCTGCGCGCGGGCGCGTCCGGCTTCATGGTCAAGGACACCCGGCCCGCCGAGCTGCTGGACGCGATCCGTACCGTCGCCGCCGGTGACGCGCTGCTGTCGCCCGGCCCCACCGCCCGGCTCATCGCCCGGGTGCTGCGGCTGCCCGACCGCCCGCCGGTCGCGGCGCCGGCGCCGGCCGCCGAGCGGCTCGCCGGGCTGTCCGACCGCGAGCGCGAGGTGCTCACCCTCGTCGCCCGCGGCCTGAACAACACCGAGGCCGGTGAGGCGCTGGGCCTCAGCCCGCTCACCGCCAAGACCCATGTGAGCCGCATCATGGGCAAGCTGGGCGCCCGCGACCGGGCCCAACTGGTCATCGCCGCCTACGAGTCCGGCCTCGTCGCGCCGGGCGCCGAGCGCTGAGCCGGCCCGCGCGGCGGCCGGCCCGGGGAGACGGCCCGCGGCGGTCGCGGCGTAGGCGAGAATGGCCGTATGAGTCTGTTCCGCGACGACGGCATCGTGCTGCGCACCCAGAAGCTGGGTGAGGCGGACCGGATCATCACGCTGCTGACCCGGCGGCACGGCCGGGTCCGCGCGGTCGCCCGCGGGGTGCGCCGCACGAAGTCGAAGTTCGGCGCCCGGCTGGAGCCCTTCAGCCATGTCGACGTGCAGTTCTTCGCCCGCGGCGGCGAGCTCGTCGGCCGCGGGCTGCCGCTGTGCACGCAGAGCGAGACCATCGCCCCGTACGGTGGCCCCATCGTCGCCGACTACGACCGCTACACCGCGGGCAGCGCCATGCTGGAGACCGCCGAGCGCTTCACCGACCACGAGGGCGAGCCCGCGGTGCAGCAGTACCTGCTGCTGGTGGGCGCCCTGCGCACGCTCGCCGCCGGGGACCACGACGCCCGGCTCGTCCTGGACGCCTTCCTGCTGCGCTCCCTCGCCGTCAACGGCTACGCCCCCAGCTTTGACGACTGCGCCAGGTGCGGCATGGCCGGTCCCAACCGTTTCTTCGCCATCGGCGCGGGCGGTGTGGTCTGCGGGGAGTGCCGCGTACCGGGAAGCGTCGTACCCTCGCGGGAGTCGCTGGAACTCCTCGGCGCGCTGCTCGGCGGCGACTGGGAGACCGCCGACGCCTGCGAGCCGCGGCACTGCCGTGAGGGCAGCGGCCTGGTCGCGGCCTACCTCCAGTGGCACCTGGAGCGCGGCCTGCGCTCCCTGCGGTTCGTCGAGAAGAACGAGAAGTCCGAGAACACCGGCAAGGCCGCCGCCCCGGCCGAGATGTAGGAGAAGCACGAGCATGGCACGTCGCGGGATTCTGGCCCGGAACCGGACCTCCTACCGCACTCCCGACCCGCACCCCTCCGGTGCCAGGCCGCCGAAGCTGCCCTCGGAGCTGGTGCCCAAGCACGTCGCGATCGTCATGGACGGCAACGGCCGCTGGGCGAAGGAGCGCGGTCTGCCCCGCACCGAGGGCCACAAGGTCGGTGAGGGCGTCGTCCTGGAGGTGCTCAAGGGCTGCCTGGAGCTCGGCGTCAAGAACCTGTCGCTCTACGCCTTCTCCACCGAGAACTGGAAGCGCTCGCCCGACGAGGTCCGCTTCCTCATGAACTTCAACCGCGACGTCATCCGCCGCCGCCGCGACGAGATGAACGAGCTCGGCATCCGCATCCGCTGGGCCGGCCGCATGCCGCGGATGTGGAAGTCCGTCGTCCAGGAGCTCCAGGTCGCCCAGGAGCAGACCGTCGGCAACGACGCGATGACGCTGTACTTCTGCCTCAACTACGGCGGCCGCGCGGAGATCGCCGACGCCGCCCAGGCCCTCGCCCGCGACGTCGCCGCGGGCAAGCTCGATCCGGGGAAGGTCAACGAGAAGACCTTCGCGAAGTACCTGTACTACCCGGACATGCCGGACGTCGACCTCTTCCTGCGCCCCAGCGGCGAGCAGCGCACGTCCAACTACCTGCTCTGGCAGAGCAGCTACGCCGAGATGGTCTTCCAGGACGTCCTGTGGCCCGACTTCGACCGCCGTGACCTGTGGCGGGCCTGCCACGAGTTCGCCAGCCGCGACCGCCGCTTCGGCGGCGCCCTCCCGAACGAGGCCCTCCCCACCACGTAGGGCGGTACGCCCTGGGCGGCGCGGGGGACTGCGCGGGCCACCGCGGCAACGACGGCAGTTGCTCCTCCGGGCCGGCGACGTCCCGCGCCGCGTGGGTGGCCGAGCGGTGCGTGCTTCCCGCGCCCCCGGCGGGCACCGCCCCGGGCGGGGGCCCGCTCAGGACTGCTGCGCGCAGTCGCGGCAGGTGCCGAAGATCTCGACGGTGTGGGCGACGTCCACGAAGCCGTGGTCGGAGGCCACCGCCTCGGCCCACCGCTCGACCGCGGGGCCCTCGACCTCGACCGCCTTGCCGCAGGAGCGGCAGACGAGGTGGTGGTGGTGCCCGCCGCCCGAGCAGCGGCGGTAGACGGACTCGCCCTCGCCCGTGCGGAGGACGTCGATCTCGCCCGCGTCGGCGAGGGACTGGAGCGTGCGGTAGACGGTCGTGAGGCCCACCGAGGCGCCGCGGTGCCTGAGGATGTCGTGCAGGTCCTGCGCGCTGCGGAATTCGTCGACCTCGTCGAGCGCGGCGGCCACGGCCGCCCGCTGCCGGGTCGCGCGCCCGGCGACCGGGGGAGCGCCGGCGGGCGCGGACTGCTTCGTGGTGGTCACCGGTGCCTCCTCATGACGGCGTGCGCGTCCCGACGCCCCCATTGTGCCAGCCCCGGCGCCGCCGGCAGAGCCGCCGGAGCGCGGGGGAGCCCGCGGCGGCGAACAGCACGAAGAGGGCCAGCGCGGCGAGCACGATGCTGGAGCCGGGCGGCACGTCGGCGTAGTAGGAGAAGACCGTGCCGGACAGCGCCACCGTGACCCCGATCAGCACGGACACCGCGAGCGTCCACGCGAAGCCCCGGGTGACCTGCTGGGCGGCGGCGACGGGGATCACCATGAGGGCGCTGACGAGCAGCAGGCCCACCGCCCGCATGGCGACGGTGACGGTGACGGCCGCGGTCACCGCGAGCAGCAGGTTGAGCGCGCGCACCGGCAGCCCGCCGACGTGCGCGAACTCCTCGTCGTGGCAGACGGCGAACAGCTGCCGCCGCAGCGTGAGCACCACGAGCAGCACGAAGGCGGCGAGCGCGGCCATCGGCGGGATGTCCTGCGGGGAGACGGTGCTGATGGAGCCGAACAGATACGTGGCGAGGTTGGCGTTGGAGCCGTTGGGCGCGAGGTAGATGATCATCACGCCGCCCGCCATGCCGCCGTAGAACAGCATCGCGAGCGCCAGGTCGCCGCGGGCCTTGCCGTAGGAGCGGATCAGCTCCATCGCGAGGGAGCCGGCCACCGAGACGGCGACGGCCGTCCACACCGGGCTGACCTGGAGCAGGAAGCCCAGCGCGACACCGGTGAGCGCGACGTGGCCGATGCCGTCGCCCATGATCGCCTGCCGCCGCTGCACCAGGAAGACGCCGACGGCGGGGGCGGTCGTCCCGACCAGCAGCGCGGCGAGCAGCGCGCGCTGCATGAAGGCGTAGTTCAGGAGGTCCATCGGTCCAGCGGTCCTTTCACCGGAGCGGCCGCCGGGTCGGCGTGCGGGTGGACGACGGCCTGCCCGGGGAGCGCGGGCCCGCGCGGCGGCCCGGTGTGCTCGACCCGGCCCTCGCGCAGCAGCACCGCGCGGTCGATGAGCGGTTCCAGCGGTCCCAGCTCGTGCAGGACGAGCAGCACGGAGGTGCCGGCCGCGGCCTGCGTGCGGACGGTGGCGGCCAGCACCTCCTGCGCGGCCAGGTCGACGCCTGCCATGGGCTCGTCCATGACGAGCAGTTCGGGCTCCCCGGCCAGCGCGCGGGCGATCAGCACCCGCTGGTGCTGGCCGCCGGACAGCGCGTCGACGCTCTCCCGGGCCCGGTCGGCGAGCCCCACCAGCTCCAGCGCGCGGGTGACGGCCGCGCGGTCGGCGCGGCGCGGAGGGCGCAGCCCGGTGCGGGCCAGCCGCCCGGAGGCGACGACCTCCCGTACGGTCGCGGGCACCCCGGCGGCCGCGGTCGTGCGCTGCGGCACGTAGCCGAGCCGGGCCCACTGCCGGAAGCGCGGGCCCGGCGTGCCGAACAGCTCCCACGCGCCCGCCGTCAGCCGCACCCGGCCGACCGCGGCGCGTACGGCCGTGGACTTGCCCGAGCCGTTCGCGCCCAGCAGCGCCACCACCTCGCCGGCGCCCACGGCCAGGTCGACGCCGTGCAGCACCTCGCGGCCGCCCAGCTCGGCGTGCGCCCCGCGCAGGCTCAGGACGGGGCCGCTCACGAGCGGACGCCCAGCGCCCGCTGGAGCGCGGCGAGGTTGCCGCGCTGGACGGCGAAGTAGTCCCTGCCGCGGGATTCGTCCGTGATGCCCTCGACCGGGTCGAGGACGTCGGTGCGCAGGTGCAGGTCGCCCGCGACGGTCCTGGCCGTCCTGTCGCTGACCAGCGTCTCGAAGAAGACGGTCGTGACGTGCTCGCGCCGGGCCAGGTCGTGCAGCGCCTTCATCCGGGCGGGGCTCGGCTCGGACTCGGGGTCGAGGCCGTTGATCGCCTCCTCGACCAGTCCGTAGCGCTCGGCGAGGTAGCCGAAGGCGGCGTGGGTGGTGACGAACGTGTCGGTGGAACGACGGCGCAGCCCGTCCCGGAAGGCGGTGTCCAGCGCGCCGAGCTGCGCCACCAGCGTGCCGGTGTTCCTCCCGTACGCGGCCGCGTGCGCCGGGTCGGCCGCCTCCAGGGCCTTGCCGACGCCCCTGGCCACCTCGGCGTAGCGCACCGGGTCCAGCCATATGTGCGGGTCCGAGCCGGCGTCCTCGCGGCTCGCGCCGCCGGAGCCGTCGTCGCCGGTGGTGTGGTGGCGGCCGTCCACCTCGGTGCCGTGGTCCTCCAGCGTGGTGAGCCGTGCGGCGTCCACGGTGTGCCCGACACCGGACTGCGCGACGGCGTCGTCCACGGCGGGCTGGAGGCCGTGCAGCGAGATGATCACATCGGCCTTCGTCAGCGCCGCGATCTGCTGCGGGGCCAGCTCCAGGTCGTGCGGCTCGACACCGGGTTTGGTCAGGTCCGTGACCCGCACGTACGGGCCGCCGATGCGCTCGGCGAGGAATGCCAGCGGATAGAAGGAGGCGGTGACCTCCAGCTTTCCGCCGCCCTTCGCGTCGCCGCCGCCGGAACCGGAGGTGCCGGAGCAGGCGGCCAGGGCGGGCACGGTCAGGGCGGCGGCAGCGACGAGCGCGACGGCGGGGATCACCCGGCGACTGGTGTTCATGACAGTCATTTTCATCTTAGATGGAAACGATTGTCAATTGCGTCGCGCACGGTACCGCCCGGGCCCGTCCTTGCAGGCCGCCCGACGGATTTGATAAGCGCCCCGTCCCCGCCGGTAATCTGGGGCAACTGACCCCTTCGTCGCACTGAAGAGAGCACCGTGGCCGCCGACAAGATCGACACCATCGTCAGCCTGAGCAAGCGCCGTGGCTTCGTATTCCCGAGCAGCGAGATCTACGGCGGCTCGAAGGCCGCCTGGGACTACGGGCCGCTGGGCGTCGAGCTGAAGGAGAACATCAAGCGCCAGTGGTGGCGGGCGATGGTCACCTCGCGCGAGGACGTGGTGGGCATCGACTCCTCGGTGATCCTCGCCCCCGAGGTGTGGGTCGCCTCCGGCCACGTCGCCACCTTCTCCGACCCGCTCACCGAGTGCACCTCGTGTCACAAGCGCTTCCGCGCCGACCACCTGGAGGAGGCGTACGAGGCCAAGCACGGCAAGCTCCCCGCCAACGGCCTCGCCGACATCAACTGCCCCCACTGCGGCACCAAGGGCGCCTTCACCGAGCCCAAGCAGTTCTCCGGGATGCTCCAGACGCACCTGGGCCCGACCCAGGACGCCGGCTCGCTCGCGTACCTGCGGCCCGAGACCGCGCAGGGCATCTTCGTGAACTTCGCCCAGGTGCAGATCGCGTCGCGCAAGAAGCCGCCGTTCGGCATCGCGCAGATGGGCAAGTCCTTCCGCAACGAGATCACGCCGGGCAACTTCATCTTCCGCACCCGTGAGTTCGAGCAGATGGAGATGGAGTTCTTCGTCAAGCCGGGCGAGGACGAGAAGTGGCACGAGTACTGGATGCAGGAGCGCTGGAACTGGTACACGGGCCTGGGCCTGCGTGAGGAGAACATGCGCTGGCTGGAGCACCCGAAGGAGAAGCTCTCCCACTACTCCAAGCGCACCGCCGACATCGAGTACCGCTTCAACTTCGGCGGCCAGGAGTTCAGCGAGCTGGAGGGCGTCGCCAACCGCACGGACTTCGACCTCGCCGCGCACTCCAAGGGCTCCGGCCAGGACCTGCTGTACTTCGACCAGGAGGCCAACGAGCGCTGGTACCCGTACGTCATCGAGCCGGCGGCCGGCGTGAACCGCGCGATGCTCGCGTTCATGCTCGACGCGTACAACGAGGACGAGGCGCCCAACGCGAAGGGCACCATGGAGAAGCGCACCGTCATGCGCCTGGACCCGCGGCTCGCCCCGGTCAAGGTCGCCGTCCTGCCGCTGTCCCGCAACGCCGAGCTGTCCCCGAAGGCGAAGGGCCTCGCCGCCGCGCTGCGGAAGAACTGGAACATCGAGTTCGACGACGCCGGCGCCATCGGCCGCCGCTACCGCCGCCAGGACGAGATCGGCACGCCGTTCTGCGTCACGGTGGACTTCGACACGCTCGACGACAACGCGGTGACCGTGCGCGAGCGCGACACCATGACGCAGGAGCGCGTCTCCCTCGACCAGGTCGAGACCTACCTCGCGGGCCGGCTGCTGGGCTGCTGAGCCGGGTCCGGCGGGGCGGGTCCCTCCGCCCCGCCGGACCGGGCGGCCGCCGGGACCTCTCCCGGTGGCGGACCGGCCGCGCGGTCTCCCCGCGCCCCGGTCCGTTGCCCTCTGCGGCAGGCGCACCCCGGCGGGGTGCCCCTGCGGCAGAGGGCTGACGTGTTCCAGGAGCACGGGGAGACCACGCGGCCGGCAGCGGCACCCGCCCGGCGGCGGAAGGGGGCGCCCCCTCAGGCGACCGTACGCGGCAGCCGGAAGCTCAGGGCGACCTGGGCCGCGACCGCCGCGAGCTGGGCCAGCAGGGTCCAGACCAGGGCGTCCCTCACCCCCACGGACGTGGAGAGCGTCAGGAAGAGCGTGCCCAGCGTGGCGACGCCCAGCGCGAGGCTGGCCTGCTGGGTGGTGGCCATGGCGCCGCCGCCCACTCCCGCCCGCGCCGCGGGCACCTCGCTCAGGACGATGCGGAAGACGACGGGCAGCAGGAAGCCCTGGCCGAAACCGGTCAGCGCCATGCCCGGCGCGAGCGCCCAGACCCCGAGGTGGGGCCAGCCCCAGAAGAAGGTGCCGGTGAGCGTGAGCAGGCCCGCGGCCTGGACCAGGGAGCCGCCCGTGACCGTGAGCCGCCCGAAGCGGGCCACGACGCGCGGGCCCAGCAGCGAGGCCGCGAAGAAGGCGGCGGACAGCGGTGCGAGCGCGGCGCCCGCCGAGAGCGCCCCAAAGCGCAGCCCGTCCTGCATGGCCACGGCGAGCACGAACATGAAGCCGCCGAAGCCGACGCACAGCGGCAGGATGAGCAGCAGCCCGCTGCGCACGCTGTGTATCCGCAGCAGCGACGGCGGCAGCAGCGGGTCGCCGCCGGTCCGCTCCCCGCGGCGCTCGACGGCGACGAACGCCGCGCCCGCGAAGGGCGAGACGCCCAGCAGCACCCACGACCACAGCGGCCAGCCGGCCGCGCGCCCCTCGGTGAGGGGCAGCAGCAGGGCGACGAGCGTCACGGCGAGCAGGACGGTGCCGGGCCGGTCGACACGCGCCGGGTTGTCCGAGCGCGTCTCGGGCACGGACTTCCACGCCAGCGCCAGCGCGACCGCCGCGATGGGCACGTTGACGAGGAAGACCGACCGCCAGCCGGTGCCCGCGATGTCCGCGGAGACCAGCACCCCGCCGAGCACCTGCCCGACGACGCTCGCGATGCCCGCGGTGGCGCCGTAGTAGCTCAGCGCCCGGCCGCGGCTGCTGCCGGAGGTGGCGGCCTGGATGGTGGCGAGCGCCTGCGGCAGCAGCAGCGCGGAGGCCGCGCCCTGTGCGATGCGGGCGGCCACCAGCGTCCAGGCGGTCGGGGCGAGCCCGCACGCGAGCGAGGTCACCGCGAAGAGGCCGAGGCCCCACAGGAAGAGGGTGCGGCGGCCGAACAGGTCGCCCAGCCGGCCGCCGAGCACGAGCAGGACGGCGTAGGCGACGCCGTACCCGGCCACCACCATCTCCAGCACCGCGGGTCCCGCGGCGAGATCGCGGTCGATGGTCGGCAGAGCCACGTTGACGATGAAGAAGTCGACCATCGGGAGGGCGGCGCCGAGCAGTACGGTCAGCAGTCCGAGCGCGCTCAGCACGGGTGCCGCGGGCGGCGCGGCGGGAACGGGGGCCGGTGCCGCGATGCGGGTCACGCGGGGCAGCACCTGGGCCCGGGAGGCGAGGGTCTTGTTCATGTCGGTCACGTCATCCACACTGGACCCGCGCTCAAGGGGGTACCAGAGAGCGTTTATCCAGGTATACCGAGCACCTGGCAACTGGCTGCCGCATCGGGCACGCTGGACGCATGACCACCTCACCGGCCCCCGCGCCCCCACCGACCGCGCTCGTGCCCGCGCACGTACCCGGGGCCGGGCCGGACAAGGAGTCCGGGGAGAGCCGGCGGCGCGAGCTGGCGCACTTCCTGCGCAGCCGCCGCGAACGCATCTCGCCCGAGCAGGTCGGGCTGCCGCCGGGGCGCCGGCGGCGCACGCCGGGGCTGCGCCGCGAGGAGGTCGCGCAGCTCGCCGCGGTCGGGGTCACCTGGTACACGTGGCTGGAGCAGGCCCGCGACATCAGGGTGTCGGGGCAGGTCGCGGACGCCATCGCCCGCGCGCTGATGCTCGACGTGGGGGAGCGCAGCCACCTGTTCACGCTGGCCGGCGTCACCGACCCGCACCCGCACCTGGACGGTCCGGCCATGTCCCCGGGCATGCGCGCCATGCTCGACCAGCTGGAGCCGCTGCCCGCCGCGGTCTTCAACAGCCGTTTCGACATCGTCGCGTACAACCGCACCTACGGGCGGCTGGTGACGGACCTGGACGCGCTGCCCGCCGAGGACCGCAACGTCATGTGGCTCGCCTTCACCCACCCGCTGTGGCGCGAGCGGATGCTCGACCGCGAGCAGAACACCCGGCTGATGGCGGGCAAGTTCCGTACGTCGATGGCCCAGCACATCGGTGAGCCCGGCTGGAAGGAGCTGCTGCGCCGGCTCCAGCAGAATTCGGCGGAGTTCCGCGAGGCCTGGGAGCGGCACGACGTGCTGCGGCCGGGCAGCCACGTCAAGCGCTACGTCAACCCCGATGTGGGCCTGCTCGCCTTCGACTTCAGCCACCTGTGGCTCGGCCCGCAGGACGGCCCGCGGATGACCGTCTACTCCCCGGCGGACGCGCGGACCCGCGAGCGGCTGGACCAGCTGATGCGGATCGTGACCGCCGAACGCCGCCCCGCCGCGGTCTAAAATCACCGGATGACCCCCACCCGCGCCACCGCGTCCGGTCTGCGTGAGCTGACCCGCGCGACGGTACGTGCCCAGATCGCCGAGCGGGCGATGGAGCTCTTCCTCGCCCAGGGCTTCGAGGAGACCACGGTCGAGCAGATCGCGGCCCAGGTCGGCATGTCGGCGCGCAGCGTCTTCCGGTACTTCGCGACCAAGGAGGACATGGTCGTCGGCAGCATGCAGGAGTCCGGCGCGGTGCTCGCCGCCGCACTCGCCGAGCGGCCCGCGGAGGAGAGCCCGTGGGAGGCGCTGCGCGGCGCCCTCGGCGTCCTGCTCGCGGGCATCGCGCAGAACAGGGAGAGCGCGCTCGCCCGGTCCCGGATGTTCGCGAGCACTCCCGCGCTGCGCGCCGCCCGCCTGCAGAAGCACGCCCGCTGGCGCGAACTCCTGGAGCCCGGCGTGCTCTCGCGGCTCCCGGAGGGTCCGGCCGCCGAGCGTGAACTGCGCGCCGCCGCGATCACGACCGCCGTTCTGGGCTGCTTCGACATCGCCCTGACCCGCTGGTCGGCGGCGGGCGGTACGGGCGACGCGGGTGAACTGCTGGACGCCGCGATCCGCGCGGTGCGCGAGTGACGTGGGGGCGGGGCCGGCGGATCAGCCGTCCTGCCGGAAGGCGGCCAGGCCGGCGGTGATCCGGTCCAGGGTCGCGAGATCGTCCGGCGGGAGGGCGAGGAGGGCCGGGGGAGGGGTGCCGAGGATCGCGTTGGCGCGGGCCGCCGCCGCCAGCCCCTCCGGGGTGGCGGACACGATCTTGGACCGCCGGTCCGCCGGGTCCTGGGTGCGCTGGACGAGGCCGCGCTGCTCCAGGTCGTCCACCAGGAGCGTCATGTAGGGCCGGTCGGAGGCCAGTTCGGCGGCCAGCTCGCTCATCCGGTAGGGGTGCTTGGCGATCCGGCGCAGCGCCTTGACGCGGTAGAAGCTCATGCCGAGGGCGTCGGCGACCTCCTTGCGGCGCTCGTTGCGCTCCAGCACGAGCGCGCGCAGGTGGCCCCAGACCCGCTCGGCCGCGGTCTGCTCCTCCCCGCCCTGCGCCTGCGGGGGATCGCTCGGGGGATCCACCTCGTGCCGTGCCGTCGCCGCGCTGGTCACGTCTTCACCGCCATCCGGTTCTCCGCCGCCTCGGGGGCCATGAGCAGCCCGGCCGTACGATCCGCCGTGCGCCTGGCCCACCGGCCGGTCGTGAGCGTACCGAGCGCGAGCACCGCCGCACCACAACCGGTGATGATCCACCACGCCCCCTGGTGCAGTCCGGCCGCCAGCGCCGCGCCCAGCACCGCGACGCCGAGGGACTGCCCCACCTGGCGGCTCGTCGACGCGACCGCCGCCGCCACGCCCGCCTGGGCGCGCGGCATGCCGGACACGGCGGTGTTGGTGATCGGCGCGTTCACGAAGCCGAAGCCGATGCCGAACAGCACGTAGGCCGGGAAGAGCAGCGCGTTCGCCGACTGGGCGTCGAAGCCCGCGAAGAGCACGCCGCTCGCCGTCATCGTGGCGCCCGCCAGCACCAGCGGGATCCGCGGGCCGCGCGAGCCGACGAGCCGGCCGGACAGCGGGGCGAAGACCAGCGCCATCGCGGCCATCGGCAGCATGTACAGGCCCGCGTCCAGCGCCGACAGCCCGCGGGTGTTCTGCAGGTAGAGGGTGTTCAGGAAGAGGAAGCCGCCCAGCGCGGCGAAGCCGCACACCGCGATGACGGTCGCGCCGCTGAAGGGGACGCTGCGGAAGAAGCGGGTGTCGATGAGCGGGTCGTCGCGCCGGGACTCGTAGCGCGCGAGCGTCACCGCGGCCGCGGCCGCCACGACGAAGCAGGTGAGGATCTCCGGTGAGGTCCAGCCCGCGCCGGAGCCCTCGATGATGCCGTACGTCAGGGTGCCCAGCAGCGCGACCACGAGCACCTGCCCGACCGGGTCGATCCGGCGGGCGCGCGGTGCGCGCGACTCGGGCACGAAGCGGGCGGTCAGCAGCAGCGCGGCCAGCCCGATCGGCACGTTGATCCAGAAGATCGCCCGCCAGCCGACCGACTGCACGAGCGCGCCGCCCACGATCGGCCCCGCAGCCATCGAGATGCCGACGACCGCGCCCCACACGCCGATCGCCCGAGCCCTCTCGCGCGGTTCGTGGAAGGTGTTGGTGATGATCGACATCGCCACCGGGTTGAGCATCGAGCCGCCCACCGCCTGCACCATCCGGAAGACGATGAGCCACCCGAGGCTCGGCGCGAGGCTGCACAGCAGTGATCCGGCGGTGAAGACGGCCAGTCCGGTCTGGAAGATCCGCTTGCGCCCGACGCGGTCGGCGGTCGAGCCGGAGAGCAGCAGCAGCGAGGCGATGACCAGCAGATACGCGTCGATCGTCCACTGGAGGCCGGAGACGGAGGAGTGGAAGTCCTTCTGCAGCGACGGCAGCGCGACGTTGAGGATCGTGTTGTCGAGGCTGACGATCAGCAGGCTCATGCAGCAGATCGCGAGGATGAGCATGCGGCGGCGGGAGGTCGTGGTGTCCGGTGCTTCCGCGGCGTCCGGCATGTTGATGGCAAGTCCAATGGTTGTAGGGATGTAATCGTTACTACTGTACAACCATTCGTGCGGCCGGTGACCGGCGCCCGCGGAGCACGCGGGCGCACCCCGGCGCACGGGGGGCGGGACCGCACCCTGCGGCGGAGCACGCGGGCGCACTTCGCGGGTACGGGACAATGGACCCCATGACCGCTGACACCACCCCGGCCCCGGCCCCGACCGCGCCCGGCGCCCTGCGGATCGGCCCGCACACCGTGTGGCCGCCGGTCGTGCTCGCGCCCATGGCCGGCATCACCAACGCGCCCTTCCGCACGCTGTGCCGGGAGTCCAGCGGCGGCAAGGGGCTCTTCGTCAGCGAGATGATCACCACCCGCGCCCTGGTCGAGCGCAACGAGAAGACGATGCAGCTCATCCACTTCGACCCGGCCGAGACGCCGCGCTCCATCCAGCTCTACGGCGTCGACCCGGCGACCGTCGGCAAGGCCGTGCGGATGATCGTCGACGAGGACCTCGCCGACCACATCGACCTCAACTTCGGCTGTCCCGTCCCCAAGGTCACCCGCAAGGGCGGCGGCTCCGCGCTCCCGTACAAGCGGCCGCTGCTGCGGGCCATCCTGCGCGAGGCCGTCACCAACGCGGGCGACCTGCCCGTCACCATCAAGATGCGCAAGGGCATCGACGACGACCACCTCACCTACCTCGACGCCGGGCGGATCGCCGTCGAGGAGGGCGTCACCGCGGTCGCCCTGCACGGCCGCACCGCGGCGCAGCACTACGGCGGCACCGCCGACTGGGACGCCATCGCGCGCCTGAAGGAGCACGTGCCCGAGATCCCCGTCCTCGGCAACGGCGACATCTGGTGCGCGCAGGACGCGCTGCGGATGATGCGGGCCACCGGCTGCGACGGCGTCGTCGTCGGCCGCGGCTGCCTCGGGCGGCCCTGGCTCTTCGGCGACCTCGTCGCCGCCTTCGAGACGCCGGACGAGCCGCCCGCCGCCCTCGGCTTCGGCCAGGTCGCCGCCGTCATGCGGCGGCACGCCGAACTCCTCGGCCGCTGGCTCGGCGACGAGGCACGCGGCGTCATCGACTTCCGCAAGCACGTGCCCTGGTACACCAAGGGCTTCGCGGTCGGCTCCGAGGCCCGCCGCGCCCTGGCCTCCGCGTCCTCGCTCGCCGAACTGGACGCCCACCTCGCGGGCCTGGACCTCGACCAGCCGTGGCCGGCCGGGGCGGACGGGCCCCGCGGCCGGACGGCGCCGGGCAAGCGGGTCGTCCTGCCGGACGGGTGGCTGGACGACCCCTTCACCTGCGACGTCCTCTCCGAGGACGCGGAGTCCGCCACCTCCGGCGGCTGAACCGCGCCCGCCCCGCGGGGCACACCGGGGGCGCCGGGAACCGAGCGGCCGGCCTGCCGCCGTGGCCCACGCCGTCACCGGCCGCACAGGGCGGTCCGGTTCTCCCCCGGGTGCCCCCAGGACCACCGGCCGGTGGGTGGTTGCGCGGGCGGTTCCCCCGCGCCCCTGGCGTGCCCCGCGGGCGCGTTCGCAGGGTCCGAACGGTGGGACACGCGAGGGTGATTCCGCTCACAAGGCGAGTCACCGCGCTCATGTGAGCGCGCAACTGAGCGCGTCACCTCTCGAATGACGCCTGCGGCCACCGGGCCGGCCCGCGTGCAGAGGCTCACCGCAACGGTCACGCTCCGCCACCACGGCCCATGAGTCGCTCGCGCAGGGGAACCGTGGCTTCGGCTTGTGAACGCGGGGTGAAGCCCCGTTGAAGGGGCGGGGACTTTCGATGTGAACGCAGACGGGGGTCTGCACCCGTGTGTCGTACGGATGGACGCCTTGCGAAGCCTTCGAGATGGGTACGCTCCCCGCCGTCAGGGCAACCCGTTGCGAGGAGTCGAGGCCCAGTGTCGGCACGGCAGAAGCAGCAGAAATTCGTCTACGACTTCACTGAGGGCAACAAGGACCTCAAGGACCTGCTCGGCGGGAAAGGTGCGAACCTCGCCGAGATGACCAACCTCGGCCTCCCGGTCCCTCCCGGGTTCACGATCACGACCGAGGCGTGCCGGGTCTACCTGGAGTCCGGCGCGGAGCCGCCCGCGCTGCGCGACGAGGTGAGTGCGCACCTCGAAGCGCTGGAGCAGCGGATGGGCAAGAAGCTCGGCCAGGCCGACGACCCGCTGCTGGTGTCGGTCCGCTCGGGGGCCAAGTTCTCGATGCCGGGGATGATGGACACCGTCCTCAACATCGGGCTGTCGGACGCGTCCGTCGCGGGGCTGGCCGCACAGGCGGACAACGAGCGCTTCGCGTGGGACTCGTACCGCCGCCTGGTGCAGATGTTCGGCAAGACCGTGATGGACGTCGACGGCGACCTGTTCGAGGACGCGCTGGAGGCGGCCAAGCGCGCCAAGGGCGCCGCCAGCGACCTCGACCTGGACGCCGCCGACCTGCGGCAGCTCGTCGCGGACTTCCAGAAGATCGTGAAGGCGGAGACCGGACGGGACTTCCCGCAGGATCCGCGCGAGCAGATGGACCTCGCCGTACGGGCGGTCTTCGCGTCGTGGAACGGCGAGCGGGCCCGCCTCTACCGCCGCCAGGAGCGCATCCCCGGCGACCTGGGCACCGCCGTGACCATCTGCTCCATGGTCTTCGGCAACCTCGGCGCCGACTCCGGCACGGGCGTGGCCTTCACGCGCGACCCGGCGAGCGGTGCGCAGGGCACGTACGGCGACTACCTGCAGAACGCGCAGGGCGAGGACGTCGTCGCCGGTATCCGCAACACCGTGCCGCTCGCCGAGCTGGAGACGATCGACAAGACGTCGTACGACCGGCTGACGGCGATCATGCAGACGCTGGAGGAGCACTACAAGGACCTGTGCGACATCGAGTTCACCATCGAGCGCGGGCAGTTGTGGATGCTCCAGACCCGGGTCGGCAAGCGGACGGCCGCGGCGGCGTTCCGTATCGCGACGCAACTCGTCGACCAGGGCGTCATCGACGAGGCGGAGGCGCTGCGGCGGGTCACCGGGGGGCAGCTGGCGCAGCTGATGTTCCCGCGGTTCGACGACGAGGTCGCCGACAGCGGCCAGGTGCGGCGGATCGGCTGGGGCATCGCGGCCTCGCCGGGCGCGGCGGTCGGCAAGGCGGTCTTCGACTCCTACACCGCGGTGAAGTGGTCACGCTCGGGTGAGCAGGTCATCCTCATCCGCCGGGAGACCAACCCGGACGACCTCAACGGCATGATCGCCGCCGAGGGCATCCTCACCTCCCGCGGCGGCAAGACCTCGCACGCCGCCGTGGTGGCCCGCGGCATGGGCAAGACGTGCGTGTGCGGCGCGGAGGAGCTGGAGGTCGACACCAAGCGGCGCCGGCTGACGGCACCGGGCGGCCTGGTGATAGAGGAGGGCGACCTCATCTCGATCGACGGCTCGTCCGGCAAGGTCTACCTCGGCGAGGTGCCCGTCGTGCCGTCGCCCGTCGTCGAGTACTTCGAGGGCCGCATGCACGCCGGGGAGGACGAGGCCGACGGGCTGGTGCAGGCGGTGCACCGGATCATGGCCTACGCCGACCGGATCCGCAGGCTCCAGGTGCGGGCCAACGCCGACAACGCCGAGGACGCCGCGCGGGCACGGCGGTTCGGCGCGCAGGGCATCGGGCTGTGCCGCACCGAGCACATGTTCCTGGGCGAGCGGCGGGAGCTGGTCGAGCGGCTGGTGCTCGCCCACACCGACGCCGAGCGCGAGGACGCCCTCGCCGCGCTGCTGCCGCTGCAGAAGGCCGATTTCATCGAGCTCTTCGAGGCGATGGACGGACTGCCGGTCACCGTACGGCTGCTGGACCCGCCGCTGCACGAGTTCCTGCCCGACATCACGGAGCTGTCCGTGCGCGTCGCGCTCGCCGAGTCCCGCAAGGACGCCAACGAGAACGACCTGCGGCTGCTCCAGGCCGTCCACAAGCTGCACGAGCAGAACCCGATGCTGGGCCTGCGCGGGGTGCGCCTCGGCCTCGTCATCCCGGGCCTGTTCGCGATGCAGGTACGGGCCATCGCGGAGGCCGCCGCGCACCGCAGGGCCGCGAAGGGCGACCCGCGCCCCGAGATCATGATCCCGCTGGTCGGCACGGTGCAGGAGCTGGAGATCGTCCGCGAGGAGGCCGACCGCGTCATCGCCGGCGTGGAGGCGGCCACCGGGACGCGGCTGAAGCTCGCCATCGGCACGATGATCGAGCTGCCGCGCGCGGCCCTGACCGCGGGCCAGATCGCGGAGGCCGCGGAGTTCTTCTCCTTCGGCACCAACGACCTGACCCAGACCGTCTGGGGCTTCTCACGCGACGACGTGGAGGCGTCCTTCTTCACCGCCTACCTGGAGAAGGGCATCTTCGGCGTCTCCCCGTTCGAGACGATCGACCGCGACGGCGTCGGCTCCCTCGTCCGCAGCGCGGCCGAGGCCGGCCGGGCCACCCGCCCCGGCCTCAAACTCGGCATCTGCGGCGAGCACGGCGGCGACCCGGAGTCCGTCCACTTCTTCCACCAGGTGGGCCTGGACTACGTCTCCTGCTCCCCCTTCCGCATCCCCGTCGCCCGTCTGGAGGCCGCCCGCGCCACCACCCTGACCCCCTGACCGGGCCGGCCCGCGGGCCCACCGCCGGCGGCCCCATGCCCTGGGGGCCGAACCCTCACCGACCGGTGGCCCGCCCCGGCCCACCCCGCCGGGGACGGCACTTCGTGCGGAGGTGCCGTCCCCGGCTTTTTCGCTGCCCGGAGGCGGCGGACGGGGGGACTTGGGCGAGGCGGGGCGGGGCTCACGGCTCGTCGGTGAGGGCGTCCTCGTAGGCGCTGAGGGTGCGGATGAACAGGCTGCGTTCGGCCGGGGTCAGGGGGGCCAGGGCGGTGCGCCAGGCGGTGGCGCCGCGGGCGAGCCAGGTGTCGATCGCGGGGCGGTGGGCGGGGGCGATCGTGACGATGGTGCGGCGGCGGTCCGCAGGGTCGGGGGTGCGGTCCAGGATGCCCTGGCGGCCGAGGTCGCTGACCATGAGGCTCACCGTGGCGGGGGCCACTTCGAGGCGGGTGGCCAGTTCGTTGACGGTCAGGGGGCCGTCGAAGAGGAGGTAGGAGAAGAGGGAGAGGTGCCGGGGGGCCAGCGAGAAGCCGCTCAGCTCCGCGGGGACCTTGATCCTCTTGGCCCGGCCCACCATCCGCGGCATCAGCAGCAGCAGGCTGCGGATGCCGTCCTCGACGCTGACGCCGGCCTCACCGCTGCTGCGGGGGGTGCCGCCGGGGGCCGTCTCCGGGGGCTGGGCGCCGTCCGCGCTTGACACACGTCTCTCCTGCCTTTTAGCTATGCATGCAAAACTTCTTTGCTTGCAAAGCAAAATCGTCTGACGGTCGAGCTTATCGGAGGGCCTGCCATGGCCGACTGGAACGCAACGATCATCGCGGAGTTCCGCGCCCGCGGAGGCCGCGTCGGCGGTGTCTTCGAGGGCGCGGACCTCGTCCTGCTCACCACGACCGGCGCGCGCAGCGGCCTGCGGCGCACCTCGCCCCTCGGGGTCGCGCGGGAGGACGGGCGGCTGCTGGTCTTCGGCTCCAACGCCGGCGCCGACCGGCACCCGGACTGGTACCGCAACCTGCTCGTCCACCCGCGGGCCGAGGTCGAGACGGCGGACGGGCGCGGGGGAGTGCGCACCCTCGCCGTACGGGCCGAGGTGCTGGAGGGGGCCGCGCGGGACGCCGCCTACGCGCGGCAGGCGGCGCGCGTCCCGGCCTACGGGGACTACCAGCGCAGGACCGCGCGCGTCATCCCCGTGGTGGCGCTGCACCCCCTGGACCTCACCGTGCCGGACGCGGCGCGCAACCGCGCCATCG
This sequence comes from Streptomyces sp. NPDC020983, assembly GCF_044333485.1. Classification (NCBI taxonomy): domain Bacteria; kingdom Bacillati; phylum Actinomycetota; class Actinomycetes; order Kitasatosporales; family Streptomycetaceae; genus Streptomyces; species Streptomyces sp. NPDC020983. The sequence goes on from NZ_JBIRRA010000004.1 coordinate 490,310, forward strand.
CCGCCCAGCTGCTGACCGTGCACGCCGAACTGCGGGCCCAGCTGGCGCGGCTGAGGGAAGGGGGTGCCGCGGCGGGCGGGCCCGCCGTGCACTGCCTGGCCTTCTGCGAGGCCCTCGGTGCGCACCACGCCTCCGAGGACGCCGTCCTCCCCGCCTTCGACGAGGCCTTCCCCCACCTCGCCCCGGTGCTCGCCCGGCTGCGCGCCGAGCACCGGGAGGTGGCCCGTGAGCTGGCCGGGCTGCGGTCGGCTGCGGGGGAGCCGGGCGCGGACCTGGCGGCGCGGCTGGACGCCCTCGCCGGGCGCATGGAGGAGCACTTCACGTACGAGGAGGAGCACCTCATACCCGTACTCACCGGGCAGGGGGCCGGGCCGGAGGACTGAACGGCCGCTGGTACGGACCACTTTCCGGCAGCCCCGCCCAGGATTTCCGAAGCTTTCGGCTGCCTATTCGAATCTTTTGGTGCCCCTGCGGTGAATCAGGTGTGACACGGTGCGGACGGGCCCCATCCCGCCCGGCTACGATCCCTCCCATGAGTGCCACGATTCCCCAGCCCTCGCGCGATGACCAGTCGGGAGCCACCGGCGAGGGCACGGCGACGCTTGCCGAGATCGCCCGCGCCGCCGGGGTCTCGGCTCCGACTGTTTCGAAAGTCCTCAACGGCCGGGGTGACGTCGCCCCCGCCACCCGCAGCCGGGTCGAGGACCTGCTGCGGCGGCACGGCTACCAGCGCCGCCGCGGCAGCATGCAGCCCGCCCCGCTGCTGGACCTGGTCTTCCACGAACTCGACAGCTCCTGGGCGATGGAGGTCATCCGGGGCGTCGAACGCGTCGCGGGCCAGGAGAGCCTGAGCGTGGTGCTCTCGGAGTCCGCGGGCCGCCTCAGCCCCGGCCAGACCTGGGTGGACGGCGTCCTCGCGCGCCGCCCGACCGGCGTCATCCTGGTGCTCTCCGGGCTCGACCCGGCCCAGCGCTCGCAGCTCATCAGCCGCGACATACCGTTCGTCGTCCTCGACCCGGCCGGCGACCCCGGCGAGGACGTGCCGGCGATCGGCGCGACCAACTGGCAGGGCGGCCTCGCCGCCACCCGCCACCTGCTCGACCTCGGCCACACCCGGATCGGCGTGCTCGGCGGCCCCCCGGGCATGATGTGCAGCCGCGCCCGGATCGACGGCTACCGCGCCGCGCTGGAGACCGCCGGTGTCCGCTTCGACCCCGGCCTCGTCGTCACCGGCAACTTCCACCACGAGGCGGGCTACGCCGCCGGCCTGGAGCTGCTGCGCCGCCCCGACCGCCCCACCGCGATCTTCACCGGCAACGACCTCCAGGCGGTCGGCCTGTACGAGGCCGCGCGCGAGCTGGGCCTGTCGATCCCGCGCGACCTGAGCGTGGTCGGCTTCGACGACCTGCCGCTGGCCACCTGGATCAGCCCGCCGCTGACCACCGTGCGGCAGCCGCTCACGGAGATGGCCGAGGCCGCCGCCCGGCTCGTCCTCGACCTCAGCCGCGGCCGCGAGCCCAGCACCCTGCGGGTGGACCTGGCGACCAGGCTGGTGGAGCGCAGCAGCACCGCCGCCCCCGCGGCCGCGGTCCCGGAACAGGCGGACGGCGCCGCCAACTGACGGCCGCCGCAGGGGATTTCACCCTTCGCACGCGCGTACGGTCTACGCGCGTGGGCGGGGCGGGGGAAGGTCTCGCGACACGTTGACGCACTCCGGCGGCGCCCGTAATCTCGCGGCGCGGATCGGGACCACGTCCGGAATTTTCGGAAGATCCCCTTCCGTGCGCACCACGCATGCGCAACGAGTACGGAATGCCTGATCCCATCCCCTGTGGAGAGAGGTACCGACTCCCATGCCTTCGAAGCGAGTGCTGAGATCCGCCGCGGGCGGATCCGCCGCGGCGCTGCTCGCGGCGGCCGTCGCACTGGCGGCCGCCGCGGTGCCCGCCGCCCACGCCGCCGGCACCACGCCCACCCCCGCGCCGGCATCGGCCACCGCCCCGCCGCCGACCTCGCCGGCCCCGACGGCACCGCCCGCCACGATCCCGCCGACCACCCCCACGGGCCCCGTGACGCCGACGCCCCCGCCGCCCGGCTCGACCTGCGCCGTCGACTACCGGGCCACGCAGTGGGCCACCGGCTTCAGCGCCCGTGTCACCCTGACCACCACCGGCCAGGCCAACGGCTGGCTCGTCACCTGGGAGCAGCCGTCCGGCCCCCAGACCGTCACGCACGCCTGGAACGCCACCGTCACCACATCCGGGACCACCTACGCGGCCCGCAGCCTCGACCGCAACGCCGTGATCCCGCGCGGCGGCGGCACCGTGACCTTCGGCTTCACCGCCACGTGGTCCGGCTCCAACCCGCCGCCGACGGGATTCGTCTTCAACGGCCTTCCCTGCACGTCGAACTGACGTACCGGCCGGCCGCCAGGGCCGTGCTCAGCTCACCCGTACCGGGTAGCTGGCCACGGCCACCCCCTCGTCGTCCAGGCAGCGCCCGTCCGCGAGTCCGAAGCGCTGCTTGAGCAGCGGCGAGGCCACGTACGGCCGGTCGCCGTCCGAGCCGGTCAGCCCGTGGCTCAGCACCGCCGCCCCGGTGAAGGGGTCGACGTTGCCGATCGCGTAGAGGCGCCCGGTCCGGTCGCGGAAGAGCGCGGCCTGCTGCCCGTCCGGCAGCAGCGCGGCCACCCCGCGGCCGGGCTGGAGGGCGTCCGCCGGGCAGACGGCGAACCAGCCGCGGGCGGTGTGCAGTTCGACGGTGCCGCAGGTCGCGGCGGCGGGCAGCGTGGACGTCAGGTCGGTCGTGGCAGTCATGCGGTCACCGTTTCCGTGAGGCTCAGGAGCACAGGCTCGGGCTTGATCTGGCCGCGCTCCGGGACGAAGCGGACCGTGGGGTCGGGGGTGTCCGGGGCGTTGACGAAGGACACGAAGCGGCTCAGCCGCTCCGGGTCGTTGATGGTGTCGGCCCACTCGTCGCGGTATCCGGCGACGTGCGCGGCCATCAGCGCCTCCAGCTCGTCGCAGATGCCCAGCGAGTCGTGCACGACGACGTCGCGTACGTGGTCCAGGCCGCCGGGGATGCGCTCCAGCCACACGCTGGTGCGCTCCAGCCGGTCGGCGGTGCGGATGTAGAACATCAGGAAGCGGTCGATGAGGCGGACGAGTTCGGCGTCCGACAGGTCCTGCGCCAGCAGGTCCGCGTGCCGCGGGGTGGCGCCGCCGTTGCCGCCGACGTAGAGGTTCCAGCCGTTCGCGGTCGCGATGACCCCGAAGTCCTTGCTCTGCGCCTCCGCGCACTCCCGCGCGCAGCCCGACACCGCCGACTTCAGTTTGTGCGGCGACCGCAGGCCGCGGTAGCGCAGTTCCAGGTCGATCGCCATCCGCACGCTGTCCTGCACGCCGTAGCGGCACCACGTCTGCCCCACGCAGGACTTCACCGTCCGCAGCGCCTTGCCGTACGCGTGGCCCGACTCGAACCCGGCGTCCACCAGCCGCGCCCAGATGAGCGGCAGCTGCTCGACGCGGGCGCCGAAGAGGTCGATCCGCTGCCCGCCGGTGATCTTCGTGTAGAGGCCGAAGTCGCGGGCCACCTCGCCGATCACGATGAGCTTGTCCGGGGTGATCTCACCGCCGGGGATGCGCGGCACGATCGAGTAGGAGCCGTTCTTCTGCATGTTGGCGAGGAAGTGGTCGTTGGTGTCCTGCAACGCCGCCTGCTCGCCCTCCAGGACGTGCACGCTCGCGCCGATCGTGGGAGCCAGCGACGCCAGGATCGACGCGACGGCCGGCTTGCACGTCTCGCAGCCCTCGCTGCCGCGCGCGCCCTCCCGGCCGTGGCCGTCGAGCAGTTCGCGGTAGGAGGAGATCCGCAGCGCGAGCACGATCTCGTACAGCTCGGCGCGGGTCTGCGCGAAGTGCGGGCACAGGCCCTTGTCGACCTCGACGCCCGACGCCTCCAGCTCGGCGTCCACCAGCTGCCCGAGCACCTTCAGGCAACTGCCGCAGTTCGTACCGGCCTTGGTGCACTTCTTGACCTCCGGCACGCTCGTGCAGGAGTGGTCGGTGACGGCCGCGCGGATCGTGCCCTTGGTGACGTTGTTGCAGCTGCAGATCACCGCGTCGTCCGGCAGCGCCGCCGGCCCCAGCGCGACGGGTGCGCCCGCGCCCGCCGGGAGCACCAGGTGCTCGGGCGCCACCGGCGGCACCGAACCGGTCAGCGGCCGCAGCACCCCGTAGGACTCCACGTCGCCCACCAGGACGCCGCCCAGCAGCGTGCCGTCCGCGGCCACCACGAGCTTGCGGTAGACGCCCGACCGTGCGTCGGAGTAGCGGACGTCGAGGCAGCCCTCCGTGGTGCCGTGCGCGTCGCCGAAGCTCGCGACGTCCACGCCGAGCAGCTTCAGCTTCGTCGACAGGTCGGCGCCGGTGAACGAACCGGCGTCCCCCGCGATGGCCCTCGCCGCCGTCTCCGCCATCTCGTTGCCCGGCGCGACGAGGCCGTAGACCCGCCCGTCCGCCGCGAGCGCGCACTCGCCGATCGCGAAGACCGCCGGGTCCCCGGGCGTACGGCACTGCTCGTCGACGACGATCCCGCCGCGCTCGCCCACCGGCAGCCCGCACTCGCGCGCCAGCTCGTCGCGCGGCCGCACGCCCGCGGAGAACACGACCATCCCGACGGGCAGTTCGGAGCCGTCCGACAGCTCCATGCCCGCCACCCGGCCGCCCTCGCCGACCGTGACGCGCTGCGTGCCGACACCCGTGTGCACGCTCACGCCCAGGCCCTCGACACGGCGCCGCAGCGCGTCCCCGCCGCCCTCGTCGACCTGCACCGGCATCAGCCGCGGCGCGAACTCCACGACGTGCGTGTCCAGTCCGAGTCCCTTGAGCGCGCCCGCCGCCTCCAGGCCCAGCAACCCGCCGCCGACGACCGCGCCGCTCGACACGCCCTGCGCGTACGCCTCGATCGCCAGCAGGTCCTCGATCGTGCGGTAGACGAAGCAGCCCGCCGCGTCCTTGCCGGGCACCGGCGGCACGAACGGGTACGACCCCGTCGCGAGCACCAGCGTGTCGTAGCCCACCACCAGCCCCGAACGGGCCGTCACCGTGCGGGCGTCGCGGTCCACCGCCACCGCCGGATCGCCCACGTGCAGCTCGATGCCGTGCCGCTCCATGAAGCCGTCCTCGACCATCGACAGCTCCTCCGGGCTCGCGCCCTCGGAGAAGTACGACGTCAGGTGGACCCTGTCGTACGCCGGGCGGGGCTCCTCGCACAGCACGACGACCCGCGCCCATGCGGTCACGCCCCGGTCCGCGAGTGCCTCCAGGAAGCGCTGGCCGACCATGCCGTGGCCGACGAGCACGATCGTGGTGTCCGGTGTGTCCGCGATAGCGGTGGTGGCAGCCATGGTCAGAACCTTCCGTCGTCGCCCGTGCCACCACGGTGGGCCGCGGCTGTTACCCACCCGGATCCCCGCCATTACCCCGAGGGAACGGTGCGCTCATCCGCTCTCACCGGCTGCTGTGAGCGGGTGAGCGGCAGTGGTCCGGCCTGACCGGATCGTTCCGCCCCGGGTCGTGATCGTGCCTGGCGGCAGCGGCGCCGGGCAGCGGAGGATCGGGCCATGACACACACCGACACCCCCGCGGGCACCCCGGACACCGTGCCCACCGCGCTTGTCGTCATCGATGTCCAGGAGTCCTTCCGGCAGCGTGAGAGCTGGCAGGCCGCCTCCGACCCCGACGTCGCGGAGAAGGTCGCCCGGCTCGTCGGCCTCGCCCGCGAGCGCGGCCACCTCGTCGTGTGGGTGCTGCACTCCGAACCCGGCACCGGCACCGTCTTCGACCCGGACAACGGCCACGTCCGGCTCATGGACGGCCTCACCCCGCAGGCCGGCGAGCCGCAGCTCACCAAGACCGCGCACAACGCCTTCACCACCACCAACCTCCAGCAGATCCTCACCGCCCACGGCGTCCGCGCGCTCATCACCTGCGGCATCCGCACCGAGCAGTGCGTCGAGACCACCACCCGGCTCGCCTCCGACCTCGGCTACGACGTCACCTTCGTCACCGACGCCACCGCCACCGAGCCGATCGAGCACCGCGACGCGCCCGCCGGACGGCCGCTCGCCGAGGTGCTCGCCGATCCGCGTACGCTGCTGCCCGCGGACATCATCGCCCGGACCGAATACGCGCTCGCCGGACGATTCGCCACCGTGACGACCCTCAAGGAGCTGACCGGATCGTGACCCGGGTGGTCTTCCTGCTGGTACCCCAGCTGCACCTGCTCGACCTCGCCGGACCGGCGCAGGTCTTCTCCACCGCGGCCGACCACGGCCTCGGCCACACCCTGCACTACGCGGCCGAGCAGGAAGACATCCCCACCTCCCAGGGCGTCGTGCTGCGCGCCGACCCCGTCCTGCCCGGCCTCACCGCCGACGACCTCGTCGTCGTCCCCGGCTGGCGCTCGCAGGGCCTGCGGGACAACGGCGCCCTCACCCCCGCCACCCTGCGCTGGCTGCACGGCCACCACGCCGCCGGCGGCACCGTCGCCAGCGTCTGCGCCGGCGCCGACGCGCTCGGCCGCGCCGGACTCCTCGACGGCCGCCGCTGCACCACCCACCACGACCTCCAGGACGAACTCGCCCTGCGCTACCCGCGCGCCCACGTCGTACGCGACGTGCTGTACGTCGTGGACGGGCGCGTCGTCACCTCCGCCGGCATCGCCAGCGGCATCGACCTCGCGCTGCACCTCGTCGCCGTCCAGCACGGGGCGGGCGCGGCCGCGCGCGTCGCCCGGCAGATGGTCGTGTACGCGCGGCGCAACGGCGACGAGCAGCAGGCCAGCGCCATGCTCAGGCACCGGGGGCACGTGAGCGACGCGGTGCACCGCGTCCAGGACGTCCTGGACGCGCGGTTCACCGCGCGCCTCGCACTCGCCGACCTCGCCGCCGCGGCCGGGCTCAGCGAGCGCACCCTCACCCGCCGCTTCACCGCGGCGACCGGGCTCACCCCGCTGCGCTACCAGCAGGAGCTGCGCATCGAGCGCGCCGAGCACCTCATCGCGCGGGGCGCGACCGTCGAGTCCGCGGCCCGCGCCGTCGGCTTCCAGGACGCCCGCATGCTCCGCCGGCTGCGCTCGCGCACGGGCTGACGCCACGGGGCGGGGCCGCGGTCCGTCGCGCGGTCGTCCGCCGGCCGGGGCTTGCCGCGCGGCTCCCCGCGCCCCCGTGGTAGGCGGGGGCCGGGCGGAGGAGGCCGCGGCGCACTCCGCGGGAGACGGCCCGGGGGTGCAACCCCGGGAAGGGCCGGGTGCGTCAGAGAGGTGAGGGGGTGGGGATGGGACTCAAGGCGTGGGGACGGGCGCTGCGGACGCGGAAGGGGCAGCGCCGTTTCGTGCAGGCCGTCGCGGGCCTGTGCACGGTCGGGCTGCTGCCCGCCGTGTGGGTGCAGCTCGCGGGCGGCGGACGGGTCCGGGATCTCGCGGACGTGCCGGCCGCCCCGGTGGGCGTCGTGTTCGGCGCGGGCCTGACACCCGCCGGGCACCCCTCGCCGTACCTCGCGCACCGGCTGGACACCGCGCTCGCGCTCTACCGCGCGGGCAAGGTGCGGGTGCTGCTCGTCACGGGCGACAACAGCCGTACGACGTACGACGAGCCGGGCGCGATGCGGACGTACCTGGTCGCGCACGGCGTCCCCGCGGCCAGGGTCGTGGTGGACGACGCCGGCTTCGACACCTGGGATTCGTGCAGCCGCGCCAGACGCGTCTTCGGGGTCAGGAAGGCGATCCTGGTGAGCCAGGGCTTCCACATCAGGCGGGCCCTCGCGCTGTGCGAGTCGGCGGGCCTGAGCGTGTACGGCGTCGGCGTCGACGAGCCGCACGACGCGACGTGGTACGCGGGCGGCACCCGCGAGCTGCTCGCCGCGGGCAAGGCGGCGGTGGACGCGACGCTGCACCCCGCCCCGCGCTTCCTGGGGCCGAAGGAGCCGGGCGTCACGCGCGCCCTGGAGGCCCCCGCCGGATAGCGGCCGCGGGCCCCGCGGGACTTTCACCGCGGTGAAACTTCTACGCGCGTTGCGACACCCTTGCACGCCCGCCGCTTCTCCCCTGGTCCAGACCTCTGCTGGTATCCCGCAACCCCTTTACGGCACAGGACACTTCATGCCTCACTCATGACGCGTTCACAACAACGCCACGTCCGCGGTCAAAGATCCGCAGCGAACAGCACGCCCGTGTTCCGTGCCACACAGACGCGCTCAGGAGGAAAGCGATGCTTCCCCGTACCCGGAATCTGATGGCGATTGCAGCGGTGGGGGCGAGCGTGGCGCTCGCCACGACCCTCTCGGCCGGCGCCGCGGGCGCCGTGCCCGCCCCCGCCGGCGCCCAGATCTCCCAGGGCAACAACATCCCGCTCGGCCAGGGCTACATGGGTGCCGGCTACGACCAGGACACCAAGGGCCGGCTCGCCGCGCCCGCCGGTGACGACCTGGTGATGTCACCCGCCACCACCTACCCCGCCGGCATCGACGTCTCGCACTACCAGGGCTCCATCAACTGGTCGTCGGTGAAGTCCGCGGGCATCCAGTTCGCCTACATCAAGGCCACCGAGAGCACCTCCTACAAGGACCCGACCTTCAACGCGAACTACCTCAACGCGTACAACGCCAAGGTGATCCGCGGCGCCTACCACTTCGCCCGCCCCGACCTGTCCACCGGTGCGGCGCAGGCCACCTACTTCGCCTCCAACGGCGGCGCCTGGTCCGCGGACAACCTCACCCTGCCGGGCATGCTCGACCTCGAGGGCGGCTGCTACGGCAAGTCCGCCGCGTCGATGCAGTCCTGGATCCTGGACTTCTACAACACCTACAAGTCCAGGACCGGGCGTGACGTCGTGATCTACACCAGCCCGAGCTGGTGGAACAGCTGCACCGGCGGCTGGAGCGGGATGTCCGCGCGCAGCCCGCTCTTCGACGCGCACTGGACCACCGCGGCCAGCCCCACCATCCCCACGGGCTTCCCGTACTGGACCCTCTGGCAGTACTCCGACTCCGGCTCGGTCTCCGGCATCTCCGGCGCCGTCGACCGCGACCGCTTCAACGGGACCGCCACGCGCCTGCTGGCGCTGGCCAACAACACCTGAGCCGCCGACCGCTGCTCGCCCGGGGGGCGCACCCGGCGCAGAGCCGGGGGCGCCCCGCGGGGCGGGCTGACGGCCCGTTGAACACCGCCGTACCCCGTGCGAAGGTGGGGCGGTGGACGTACACGGCAAGGTCCCGGCCCCGGCCCGCCGCGGCGGGGAAGATCCCCCGGGCCACGCCCTCCCGGTGGGCGTACCGGGCGGCGGGGTGGCCCTTCGCGGGGCCACCCTCGCCGTGTGGGTCGGCTCGCTGCGGGCCTTCCCCAACGGCTTCGACTTCGTCCTGCGCTCCGTGCGGGCACCTGGGCAGCCGGCGGTGGGGCGCCCGGGCTGGATGCCCCGGGACGACACCCCGCCGGTCAGGATCACGTACGCCGACGGCAGCGCGGTCCGGACCCTCGGGTCCCCCGAGGACACGGCCGGTCCGACCAGGATCGGCGTGCGGGAACTGGGCGGCAGCGGCCGCGGCACGCTCTGGGAGGCCCGCTACTGGGTCGACCCCCTGCCGCCGGACGGGCCCGTCACCCTGACCGTCCACCCTCCCGGAGGGCCGTGCGGGAGCGTGGAGTTCAGCGGCGCCGCGATCCGCGAGGCGGCGGCGCAGTGCGAGCTGCCGTGGCCGGAGGAGGACTTCGACGACGGCGGTCACGGCGTCCTCTCCTCCGCCTCCGGCGGCTGACGCGCCGCCGTCGCCCCCCTCAGCCGCCCGCGACCGTCACCGAAGCCTCGTGCCGCACGGGGAAGTTGACCGAGTTCGCGATGAAGCACAGCCGGTGGGCCTGCTCGTGCAGCTCGGCCGCGAGCGCCGCCGAGGCCGCGTCCGCGACCTCCACCACCGGATGCAGCACCGCCTCGGTGAAGTGGCCGCCCCCGTCCGGGGTCTGCGTCATCGTGGCCCCGGCACGGTCCGAATAGGCCGTCACCGTCACACCCTTGACCGCGCACACATGCAGATACGACAGCATGTGGCACTGCGACAGCGCCGCCAGCAGCAGAAGTTCGGGATTCCAGCGCGACTTGTCGCCCCGGAAGGCCGGATCCGACGATCCGAGCAGCACCGGTACGTCCGGCGCGTCCGGCGCCGACACCTCGTGGCCGCGCTCGTAGGCCCGGTAACCGCTCGTGCCCGTACCGAGATTGCCGGTCCACACCAGGTCGGTGCGGTAGGAGTGCACATTCGCTGACGCCATGGTGGCGGGTCCTTTCAGCCGCAGGTGTCGAGTACGTGCTGCCGCGCGACCGCGGCGGCTTCCGCGGCCCGCCCCCCGGCGATCGCCGACACCAGCTCACGGTGCTGGGCGTTCACCTGCGCGGGGCGGTGCGGAGGGTCGAGGGACGCGCGCGTCGAGACCACGATCTGGTCCCACAGCCGGTCGAGGGCGGCCTGCGCGGGGGCGTTCGCGGCGAGGGCCGCGACGCGGCAGTGGAAGGCCCGGTTGCGGACCACCGCCTCGGCGAGGCGGCCCGCGAGGGTCGCCTCCTCCGTGCGGTCCGCCTCCGCGGCGAGCGCGGTCAGCTCCGCCGGGGCGATCAGGCCCGCGGCCTGGCGCTCCGCCGCGAGCTCGGCGGTCAGCGCCTCCAGGGCCGCGCGCACGCGGTACGTGTCCCGGAGCGCCGCGGGATCCAGCGCGGCCACCACGACGCCGCGCCCGCCGGCGCTCCTGACCAGGCCGTCGGCGGTGAGGCCCCGCAGGGCCTCGCGCACCGGGGTGCGGCTCATCTCCAGGGCGGCGGCGACCTGGGTCTCCGTGAGCCGCTGGCCGGCGGCGTACTCGCCGCCGAGAATCATCGCGCGCAGGCGCGCGCGGGCTTCTTCCGTCTGCTGCACGGGTGAAGTATTGCATGCAGGGCATGCACTGTATGCAAAGCCCTGGCCGGGGGCGTTCGCGGCCGTGCCGGCGGGACCCGCGGTGCTCCCCGCACCCCTTCGGGCGCTGCCGCTCGCGGCGGGCGGTTCGCCTGTCGCTGGGGGTTGCTTGCGCCGTTCCCCGCGCCCCGGGTTGCCCGGCGGGGCATCGCGCTGTCTGTGCGGGGGTGCCCAGGGAATCGGCGTCGTCGCGTGACGTCCGTTGCGTGATCAGGTCCGAGGAGGGCGAAGGGCGGTCCGCGATGTCGCAAGCCGTTGTCTGGCTCTGTCAGTGCACTTTCCCGAGGTTCGGGGAGCGCGTCGCGCCCCTCCTGATGAGCTGGTTCACCGCGATGCCGAGGAAGTCCTCGACGAGCGGTCCACGGTCTTCGGCCCTGGTCGCCAGCACGACTCGGCACGGTGCGATTCCTTCCACGGGAATGGCCGCGAGGTCGTGTCGAAGGGGGGTGTGCTCGCCGTGGGCCGGCGCGAGGGCGAGGGCCTGGCCGCCGGCGACGAGTTCGAGTTTGTCTGCCGCGGATGTGACGAGTGGGCCTTCGGGCGCCGGACGTCCGTTCGGGCGTGGGTCGAGACGCCAGAATGCGTCATAGGCCGCGTCGGTGTACCGGACCAGGGCTTCGTCCGCAAAGTCGTCAACGGTGACCGACGTGCGGCCGGCGAGGCGATGGAAGGTGGGCACCAGGAGCACCCGGGGCTCCTCGTAGAGGGCCGTCACGCGCAGTTGGTCGGTCGGGAACGGTTCTCGGGTGAGGACCACGTCGACCCGGTAGTCCAGGAGGGCCGCCCTTACCTGGCTGAAGTCCAGATGCAGGGTGCGCACCTCGGCGTCGGGACGCCGGTTGCGCAGTTCGCGCGCCGCGGCGGTCACGACGAGGCCGCCCGTGTATCCGATGGTGAATTCGTCGGGGCCGACGGTGGCGCGGGTCGTCGCCACGGCTTGCCGGGCGGCGTGCAGGAGGGCGTGCGCCTGGGGCAGGAAGATCCGGCCCGCCTCGGTGAGGTGGCTGCCCTGTTTCGTGCGATCGAGCAGGCGGACGCCCATGCGTTCTTCGAGACGCTGGATCTGTCGGCTCAGTGACGGCTGGGCGAGGTGCAGGGCATCGGCCGCGCGGCGGAAGTTGCGGTGCTCGGCGACGACCGTGAAGTACCGCACCAGGCGCAGGTCGAGATCCGCCGAGGGGGAGGGGTGGCCGGGCACGCCGCCAGGTTACTCGTGATACCCGTTTCGCATCACGTGGTGCGGAACAGGACTTGGACGCGGAGTGCCTGCGGTTCCTAGCGTTGAGGCACAAGCCCACCCCTCTCCACAGGCCGGGCTGAATCGAAGCCACAAGAGGATTGTCATCGTGCGCATTTTTGTCACCGGTGCCACCGGGTACATTGGATCCGCGGTGGTCCGCGAGCTCCTCGGAGCAGGCCATCAGGTCATCGGCCTCGCCCGCTCGGACTCGGCCGCCGCGACGTTGTCGGCGGCCGGCGCAGATGTGCACCGCGGCGAACTGGAAGACCTCGACAGCCTGCGTGCCGGCGCCACCGCGGCGGACGGGGTCGTTTACGCGGCCAACCAGCACATTACCGAGACCACGGATCCGGCCGCTCGCGCCCGGGTCGAACTGAGCGCCGTCGAGGCGATCGGGGCAGCACTTGAAGGCTCCGGCAAACCCTTCGTCGTGACCTCGGGAACCTTGGGCCTGACGTCCGGTCGCCTGGGCACGGAAGCGGACACCCCCGACGGAGAAAGGCTGGGGGCGTGGGCCCTGCGGGTTCCGGCCGAGCACGCCGTGATCGCGATGGGAGAGCGCGGCGTGCGCTCAGCTGCGCTACGGCTCGCGCCGCTGGTGCACGGCGAGGGAGACCTGAAGGGTTTCACCCCGACTCTCATCGGCATCGCCCGCGCGAAGGGCGTGTCCGCCTACGTCGGCGACGGATCGAACCGGTGGCCCGCGGTGCACCGGCTGGACGCGGCGCACCTGTACCGGCTGGCTGTGGAGGCCGCCCCTGCCGGTTCGCGTCTGCACGCGGTCGGCGACGAGGGGGTGCCGTTCCGGGAGATCGCTGAGGCCATCGGCCGTCGTTTGGAGGTGCCGGTCGTCAGCGTCGCAGCCGAGGACGCAGGCAGCCACTTCGGTTTTCTCGGCCCCCTGGTGTCGATCGACAGCCCGGCGTCGAGCGCAGTGACGCGCGAACGCCTGGGATGGCGGCCGACGCGTCCCACGCTGATCGCGGACATCAAGGAAGACCACTACTTCAACGATTGACGATTCCGCACGGGTGGTGGGAACACCCCGCGCCGGCAACCGGGCACCGCCGGAGCGGGAAACCCCCGCGGAGAGGGAGCCGCAAGCCCCACCGCACAAGGGCACCGCCCGCCGTCGCACCGCCCGAAGCGGCGCCGTCAGGGGCGGAAGGTGCGGCTCATGGGGGAGGGGGGCCGCCCGCTGGGGTGAGGCGGGCGTGGAGGGCCGTGGCGGCGGCATCCGTGAGGGACGCGATCTGGTCGACGACGACGCGGCAGCGCGTGCGGTCGTCCGGCGCGGCAGCGAAGAGCGCGGCGAACTGGGGGTCGAGCCCCTCGGGGGCCCGGGCGAGGAGGGCGGCGGCGAGTTCGGCGATGACGACGCGCTGCTCGGCGCGCCGCCGGGCCTGGGCGGCGCGCTGCATGACGTACCGGTCGGCGACAGCCTTGAGCACCGCGCATTCGAGCCGCTGCTCGCGCGGCACGACGAGTTCGGCGGCGTAGCGGGTGAGGCGGGCGGTGCCGTAGCGCTCGCGGGTGGCGCCCTCGGCGGCGAGGCAGAAGCGGCCGATGAGCTGGGAGGCCGCGTCCTTGAGACGGGCCTGTGCGAGGGCGGTGCCGTCGTAGTGGTCGGGCCACCAGGGCTGGGCGAGGAGCCGGTCGAGGGCGCCGGCGAGTTCCTCGGGGGCGGTGCCGGGCGGGGCGTAGCGGGAGGCGGCGCAGGCGAAGACGTCGGCGCGTTCGGGGGCGGACCGCAGCGCGCGGGGGTCGATGTGGCCGGCCTGGAGGCCGTCCTCGACGTCGTGGACGGAGTACGCGACGTCGTCCGACCAGTCCATGACCTGCGCCTCGAAGCACTGCCGTCCCTCGGGCGCGCCCTCGCGGGCCCACCGGAAGACGGGCAGGTCGTCCTCGTAGACCCCGAATTTCGGGCTTCCCGGCAGCCCGCCGCGTGGCCAGGGGTACTTGGTGGCGGCGTCGAGCGCGGCCCGGGTGAGATTGAGGCCGACGCTGACGTCGGGGGAGGCGAAGCGTTTGGGCTCCAGGCGGGTGAGCAGCCGCAGGCTCTGCGCGTTGCCCTCGAAACCGCCGCAGCCGGCGGCGAATTCGGCGAGGACCAGCTCGCCGTTGTGCCCGAAGGGCGGGTGTCCGAGGTCGTGCGCGAGGCACGCGGTCTCGACGAGGTCCGGGTCGCAGCCGAGCGCCGCGCCCAGTTCGCGCCCGACCTGCGCGCATTCGAGCGAATGCGTCAGCCGGGTGCGCGGGCTGGTGTCGGGTACGGCCCCCGAACTCACGCCCGGGTCGACGACCTGCGTCTTCCCGGCGAGCCGCCGCAGGGCGGCGGAGTGCAGGACACGCGCCCGGTCGCGCTGGAAGGCCGTCCGTCCGGGCCGCTTGTCGGGCTCGGGCACGTACCGTTCGGCGTCCGCGGCCCGGTAACCGCCGTGCGGCTCGCCACGTGCGTCGTCCCTGTCCATACCGTCGACGGTAACCGTCCGGCGGGGTGAACGGGGATTCAGCCGGCGTGGGCGAAGCGGCGCGAACCGGTACGGGGCAGGGCGGCCGTGGCCTCGTCGTAGCGGTGCAGCACCAGGCGGGCCATCGCCGGGTGCGCGCCCAGCGGGGCCGCCGCGATCCAGGGCGCGGCCGCCGCGGTGTGCGTGGCGAAGCGGCCGGGCGCGGTGAAGTACGAGGCCACGGCGATACGGTCGCGGGCCACCCCCCGGCCGGCGAGCGCCGCGACCGCCTCCGGCACGCTGGGCGCCGCCGCGGAGGCGTAGGCGGGCACGACCGGTACCCCGAGCCGCTCCGCCAGCAGGGCCGCGGTACGGGCGGTGTCCGCCGCCGATTCCGGGTCCCGCGAGCCGGCCGCCGCCATTACGACCGCCTGACCCGCGCGGCTCCACCCGGCCGCCCGCAGCCGGTCGTGCAGCGCCTCCGCGAGCAGCCGGTGCGGCCCGAGCGGCGCCGCGACCACCCCCGTCACCCAGGGGGCCGCCGCGAGCGCCGCGGGCAGATCGTGCTTCACGTGATAACCGCGGCCCAGCAGCAGCGGGACGAGCACCACAGGCCCGCGCACCGCCGCCAGCGTGTCGTCCAGCAGCGGTTCGTCCAGCTCCACGTGCCCGAGCCGCACCTCCAGCCCCGGCCTGGCCCCCCGCACCCGCTCCACCAGCGCCCGTACGGCGGGCAGGGCCCGGGGGTCGCGGCTCCCGTGTGCGACGGCCACGAGCGTGGGTCGCTGCGTCATCCTCATACCTCCGAGCATGCCGCCCGCCGGTTGCCGCCGGATTTCCCGCGGGATCTCACCCCTTTACCCGCGCCTCACCCCGCCCCCGCCCGGGCGGTGAGGGCGCTCGCCCGGGAGCCTCAGGTGTCCATGGCGACGTCCCAGTTGTACGCGGTGTTCAGATTCCCCGCGTACCCCGCCCCGTAATGCACGTAATACCCCGCCGGAACGTACACATTCACGAAGTGATCGGTGTTGTTGACAATGGATGCCGCGTGCATCGCTATGACCACGTTGTAGCCCGACCCGTTCCCGGTGTGCGTGAACCGGAAGAGTGACAGGTTGAGGCCGTGCTGGCCGGGGGAGAAATTCTCCCAGGACCCCCAGCCGTATTCCGGCGAGTTGTAGTAAAGGCACACGGCATTGCTCGGACACGCCTCGTTCCCGCCGGGCCCGGCCGCCTGCGCGCCACCGGTCGCCAGCCCCACCATGCCGAGGCTCATCGCCCCCACCACCGCGGCCTGCGCCGCGCGGCGCCCGATCCTGATGCGCATTGTCTTTCCCCTCCGAATCCACCGTGCACGACGAACGGACGGAAAGAGGCCAAAATTGCGCGTGGCGCTCCCCCTGTCCGTGAGCGTAGGCGTCCCCGTGCCCCCGCGACAACCACCCCGCGCCCCGCCGGGCGCGCCCCCTTGCGACCCCCCACCGCGGTCGTCTCCCACCCCTCACGACGCTGCTGCGGGCGGTGTCCGCCGGGGGCCGTGGGCGGCTGTCCCGCCGCCGTGGTGCCCGCGCCTGGCGGCGCTGCTTCGGGCGGTGGCCGCCCGGGGTGCGTTTGCGGCTGCCCCGCCACGGTGGTTTCCCGCGCCTGGCGGCGCCGCGCTCGGGCGGCGCCCGCCCGGGGTGCGTTGGCGGGTGTCCCGCCACGGTGGTGCCCGCGCCTGGCGGCGCGGGGTGTTCCCACCCCCACCACCCGTGCGGGACAGATGTCGGCTGACGGTTCACCTGTGGGGCACATTCGCCGTCGGGGGCGAACCGCAGTCCCCGAACCACATTCACCCCCACCGGCAGGCAGCCGCCACACCGGCCCGGGAGGGGGACGATCCGGGGGTGCCCCCGCAGGAATGCGCACCCACTCCCCGCCACCTACGTCATGACGTCAGACGCGCATTCCGAGGAGGTACCCCCGGAGTGGCACCCGACCCCACCCCCGCAGGGACAGCGCGATGCCCCGCCGGGCAACCCAGGGGCGCGGGGAACTGCGCGACCAGCCCCCACCGGCAGAAGATCGCGCGCACGACCGCAAAAGGCACCCCGCAGCGCAAAGGCCCGCAGGGAACACCACGCGCACCCCCCCGGGGAGCGGCACCCCGGGGCCCCCGCGAGGCCCTCCCGCGCGCACCCCCCGAGGCGCCCCCGCGAGGCCCTCCCGCGCGCACCCCCCGAGGCGCCCCCGCGAGGCCCTCCCGCGCGCACCCCCCGAGGCACCCCCGCGAGGCCCTCCCGGGGGGCGGCCCCCGGGCCAGAGGGAGGTCCGGGCCCGGCCCGGGAGGGGCCGGGGGAGAGGGGCGCCGGGGACCCCCGGAGTGGACGGACGCCGAAGCGGTCACAATGATCGTTCGGCGCGGCACACTTCCCGACGGCCCCGCCGTAAGGGACGCTCGCGTATAAGGAAAGACCGGCAGGGGAGGCGCACAGTGGTGGACGCACACCAGACCTTCGTGATCGTCGGGGCGGGGCTCGCCGGGGCGAAGGCCGCGGAGACGCTCCGCTCCGAGGGTTTCACCGGCCGGGTGATACTGATCGGCGACGAGCGCGACCACCCCTACGAACGGCCACCCCTGTCGAAGGGCTATCTCACCGGCGGCGCGGAGCGCGACTCCGTGTTCGTGCAGCAGCCGGGCTGGTACGCCGAGCACGACGTCGAGCTGCACCTGGGGCAGCCGGTGGTGCACCTGGACAAGGACGCCCGCAGCGTCAGCCTCGGCGACGGGACCACCCTGCTGTACGACAAGCTGCTGCTCGCGACGGGTTCGGAGCCGCGCCGCCTCGACATCCCGGGTACGGACCTCGCGGGGGTGCACCATCTGCGGCGGCTGGCGCACGCCGACCGGCTCAAGCACGTGCTGACGTCGCTGGGCCGGGAGAACGGCCACCTGGTGATCGCGGGCGGGGGCTGGATCGGCCTGGAGGTGGCCGCGGCGGCCCGCGGGTACGGCGCCGAGGTCACGGTCGTGGAGCCGGACCCGACGCCGCTGTACGGGGTGCTGGGGCCGGAGCTGGGGGCGGTGTTCACCGACCTGCACACCGAGCACGGTGTCCGCTTCCACTTCGGCGCGAAGCTCACGGAGATCACCGGTCAGGACGGCATGGTGCTGGCCGCGGTGACGGACGACGGGCAGGAGCACCCGGCGCACGACGTGCTCGCGGCGATCGGGGCGGCCCCGCGGACCGCGCTCGCGGAGGTGGCGGGGCTGGCGCTGGCGCCGCGTGAGGAGGGCGGCGGCGTCGCGGTGGACGCGGGCCTGCGCACCTCGGACCCGCACATCTTCGCGGCCGGTGACGTCGCGAACGCCGAGCACCCGCTGCTGGGCCGCAGGCTGCGTGTCGAGCACTGGGCGAACGCGCTGAACGGCGGCCCGGCGGCCGCCCGCGCCATGCTCGGGCAGCAGGTGTCGTACAACCGCATCCCGTACTTCTTCTCCGACCAGTACGACCTGGGGATGGAGTTCTCCGGGCACGCCGCCCCCGGGTCGTACGACCAGGTGGTGTGCCGCGGGGACGTCGGCAAGCGGGAGTTCATCGCGTTCTGGCTGCGCGAGGGCCGGGTGCTGGCGGGCATGAACGTCAACGTGTGGGACGTGACCGAGCCCGTCCAGCAGCTCATCCGCTCGGGCCGGGCGGTCGACGCCGAGGCGCTGTCGGACCCGGCCGTCCCGCTACCCTCGTTCCTGGAGTAGACCACTGGGGAGACCCAGGCCTGACCAGGAGGGACAGCCCCGTGCCCGTTTCGCGTACCGCCGTCGTCGCGGTCGAGGAGATCTTCGCGCTGCGCTGGGCCGTCCTGCGCACGGGACTGCCGCGGGAGACGGCCGTCTATCCCGAGGACGCGCTCCCCGGCACCTTCCACATAGCCGCCTACGACGAGACCGGGGCGGTCGGCGGCTGCGCCACCTTCTTCCCGGACGCCTTTCCCGGCGAGGCGGCCACCGCCTACCGCTTCCGCGGGATGGGCAGCGCCCCCGAGGTCCGCGGCCGGGGCTTCGGCGGCGCCGCGCTGACCGCGGGTCTGCGCGAGTGCGCGGCCCGCGGCGCGGCCCTGGTCTGGTGCCACGGCCGCACCTCGGCGACGGACTTCTACCGCCACATGGGTTTCGAGCGCGTCGGCGAGGAATTCCTGCTGGAGCCGAGCGGCCTGCACTACGACTTCGTGACGAAGGACCTGCTGCGCGGCTGATCCGCGCCGCGCCGGCGGTCCTGAGCTGTCCGGGCCGGGTCGTAGACTTCTGGCGTGGCGGGCAGGATCAGGGACGAAGACGTGAAGGCGGTACGGGACGCCGTCCCTATCGACGCGATCGTCTCCGAGTACCTCCAGCTCAAGTCCGCCGGCGGCGGCAACCTGAAGGGCCTGTGCCCCTTCCACGACGAGAAGTCGCCGTCCTTCCAGGTCAGCCCGTCCAAGGGGCTCTTCCACTGCTTCGGCTGCGGCGAGGGCGGCGACACGCTCGCCTTCGTCATGAAGGTCGACCACCTGTCCTTCACCGAGGCCGTCGAGCGGCTCGCGGGGCAGGCCGGGATCACCCTGCGGTACGAGGAGGGCGGCCACGTCCCCGGCCGCCAGCAGGGCGAGCGGATCCGGCTGGTCGAGGCGCACCGCGCGGCGGCGGCCTTCTACGTCGAGCAGCTCGCGGGGGCCGAGGCGGAGATCGCCCGGCGGTTCCTGGCCGCGCGCGGCTTCGACCAGGCCGCGGCGGGGCATTTCGGGGTCGGCTACGCGCCCGCCGGGTGGGACGCGCTGGTGCGCTTCCTGCGCGGGAAGGGCTTCAGCGACCGGGAGCTGATCACCGCGGGGCTGGCGCTGGAGAGCCGCCGGGGCGGGGCGATCGACCGCTTCCGGGGACGGCTGATCTGGCCGATCCGGGACATCACCGGCGAGGTGATCGGCTTCGGCGCGCGCAAGCTGCGCGACGACGACCAGGGGCCGAAGTACCTGAACACCTCGGAGACCCCGCTGTACCGCAAGTCGCAGGTGCTGTACGGGATCGACCTGGCCAAGAAGGAGATCGCGAGGACGGGCCGGGCGGTCGTGGTCGAGGGCTACACCGACGTCATGGCGTGCCACCTGGCCGGGGTGACGAACGCGATCGCGACCTGCGGCACGTCCTTCGGCGGCGACCACATCAAGATCCTGCGCCGGCTGCTGATGGACAACGCCACCTCCGAGGTCGTCTTCACCTTCGACGGTGACGAGGCGGGGCAGAAGGCGGCGCTGCGGGCGTTCGAGGACGACCAGAAGTTCGCCGCCGAGACGTCGATCGCGGTCACCCCGGGCGGTATGGACCCGTGCGAACTGCGGCTCGCCGAGGGTGACGCGGCGGTGCAGCGGCTCATCGAGGGGCGCACCCCGCTGTTCGCGTTCGCGCTGCGCTCGATCGTGTCGCGCTACAACCTGGACACCGACGAGGGCCGGGTGGCGGCGCTGGACGCCGCGGTGCCGGTGGTCGCGGCGATCAAGAACCAGGCGCTGCGCGACCGTTACGCGATCCGGCTGCTCGGTATGGCGGGCATGGCGACGCAGGCCGAGGAGCAGTCGGTCATCCGCCGGGTCCGGGCGCTGGCGCGTGCCCGTGCCGCGGGTCAGGGAGCCCCCGTACGGCCGGACTTCGCGGGGCGGCCGGCCCCCGAGCGGCGACCGGCGGGCCCCCCGCAGAACGTGCCGCGCGGCCCGCGGCTGGACCTGCGCAGCCCCGCGCACCGCCTGGAACGCGAACTGCTCAAGCTGGCGCTCCAGTTCCCCGCGCTCGTCTCGCCGGCCTTCGACGCGTACGGCGAGGACGAGTTCACCGGGCCGCCCTACGCGCAGGTGCGCCGGGTCATCGCCGAGGCCGGCGGGGTGGAGTTCGCGGACGCCGAATTCCTCACGCGGGTGCGGGAGCTGGCGCCGGACGACGCGGTGCGGATGATGGTCACCGAGCTGGCGGTGGAGCCGGTCATGCACAAGAGCCCGGAGTTCTACGCGGGCGAGGTCCTGGTGCGGGTGCGGATGAACGCGGTGGAGCGGCGGGTCGCCCAGGTCCTCGCGACGCAGGCGCGGCTCGGCGCGCAGGGGGTGCGCGAGGACGCGCCGGAGTTCGTCGCCGCGCAGAACGAGCTGTGGGCGCTCCAGCAGTACGGGCAGCGGCTGCGCCACCACGGGGCCGCCGCGCTCTAGGACGTGTCGGCCCGTACGCGAAGCGTGACGGAGAACCGAAAAACCGCCCGCACGACCCTCGTGGCGGAAGCGGTGTGTGCGCCACACTGAAGGACGGCCCAGAGCCCGCCTCGGCCCCTCCCGAGCCCTCTCCGAGCCCGCTGAAGAGCCCAATGTCGCGCTCACCGCGGAGGTCGATTCCGTGCAGACGCACACGCACTCCCAGGCGCAGATGCCGGTGCCGCCCCTGCGGCCGGTGCTCACGCCGGTGCCCGATCCGCCGCCGGACCCGCCGCACGCCCCCGTGCCCGGGGCCGACGCCCGCGTGCCGGAGCAGCGGGCCGCGGGCCCGCAGGCGCATCCGGCGGACGCCGAGCCCGGAACCGCGCCGTACGACGAGGGCGAGGCGGTCGACGTGCCGCTCCCGGCCCGTCCGCGCGCCGATCCGTCGGGCCCGTCCGCCGATCTCTTCCGGCAGTACCTGCGCGAGATCGGCCGCATCCCGCTGCTCACCGCCGCGCAGGAGGTGGAGCTGGCCCGGCAGGTGGAGGCGGGGCTCTTCGCCGAGGAGAAGCTCGCCGCCTTCCCCGCGCTGGACTCGCAGCTCGCGGTGGACCTGGACCGCATCGTGGTGCAGGGCCGGATGGCCAAACGCCGGCTCATCGAGGCCAACCTGCGGCTGGTCGTTTCGGTGGCGAAACGTTACATCGGACGCGGCCTGACGATGCTCGACCTCGTCCAGGAGGGCAACCTCGGCCTGATCAGGGCCGTCGAGAAATTCGACTACACCCGCGGCTACAAGTTCTCCACGTACGCGACCTGGTGGATCCGGCAGGCCATGTCGCGTGCCCTCGCCGACCAGGCCCGGACGATCCGCGTCCCCGTCCACGTCGTCGAGCTGATCAACCGCGTCATCCGCGTCCAGCGCCGCCTGCTCCAGGAGCGCGGCCACGAGCCCACCGCCGAGGACGTCGCCGCGCAGCTCGACATCACCCCCGAGCGCGTCGGCGAGGTGCTGCGGCTCGCCCAGGAGCCCGTCTCGCTGCACGCGCCGGTCGGCGAGGAGGACGACGTCGCCCTCGGCGACCTCATCGAGGACGGCGACGCGGTGTCCCCCGTCGAGACGGCCGCCTTCATGCTGCTGCGCGAGCACCTCGAAGCGGTCCTGTCGACCCTCGGCGAGCGCGAGCGCCGCGTCGTCCAGCTCCGCTACGGCCTCGCCGACGGCCGCCCCCGCACGCTGGAGGAGATCGGCGGCCTGTTCGGCGTGACCCGCGAACGCATCCGCCAGATCGAGTCCAAGACCCTCAACAAGCTCCGCGACCACACTTTCGCCGACCAGTTGCGCGGCTACCTCGACTGACGCCGCCGCACCCGACCGTTTTCCGCCGCCGGGCGGGTCTTCATTCGTGACAGCAGCGAACGCCACGGAAGGACCCGCCATGAGCACCAGCACGCCCGGCACCGCCGACGACACCGCGATCCGCGACGTCTTCCGCGCGGCCACCGACGCCTGGGCCGCGGGCGACGGCGCCGCCTTCGCCGCCCGCTACGCCCCCGACGCCACCGTCCTGCTGCCCGGCACCCGCCTGGCGGGCCGCGCGCAGATCGGGGCCACGATGTCCGCCGCCTTCGCGGACGCGCTGCGCGGCACCCGGCGCGTCCACGACGTGCGTACCGTCCGTCTGGTCACCCCGGACGTCGCCCTCGTCCACACCGTCAGCGCCACCCTCGGCCCCGACCAGTCCGAACCCGCCCCCGGCCAGCGCGAAGCGGTCACCTGGGTGCTCGCCCGCCACGCCGGCGAGTGGCTGGTCGAGGCCTACCACAGCAGCCCGGCCGCGGGGTGAGCCGCCCCGTCAGGACGGGACGGAGCGGGTGGCCGCCGCGGGCTTCACCGGGGTCAGTTCGCCGGCCTCCACGGCCAGGGGGAGGCGGTTCTCGGCCGGCGGGAGGGGGCAGGTGGCGAGGTCGGTGTAGGCGCAGGGGAGGTTGGTGGCGCGGTTGAAGTCGAGGACGACGTTGCCGTCGGCGTCGGGGGCGGCGACCGAGAGGGAGCGGTTGGCGGCGTAGGTGGTGACGCCGGAGGTGGCGTCGGTGAAGAGGACGTGCAGGGTGCCGGGGGCGGCGCCCTCGAAGGCGGTGAGGGCGTAGGAGGTGCCGTCGACGGCGAAGTCGATCCGGCCCACGGCGTCGTACACGTGCTCCAGGCCCTCCACGACCGCGCCGACCTTCGTCGGGCGGGGGGCCGCGAAGGCCTCGTAGCGGCCGGGCACGGCCCAGCGCGGGTCGGGGTCGTAGGCGGGTGTGCCGGTGAAGGAGCGGCGCAGCTCGCTGTCGGGGTGCCGGGGGCGGAGGATGTCGTGGCCGCCGCGCTTGGCGACCTCGAACACCGCCTCCCCGGCGGCGGGGTAGATGCTGGAACGCTCGGCGAGGACGCCGAAGTCGTGGCGGCCGCGCAGGACCTCGCCGTCGAGCAGCAGCTCCTCGCCCTCGCCGAGCTCGACGGTGACGCCCTCGGCGGTGCTGGACCACAGGCCCGGCGCGTCGGGGAAGCGGGTCGGGTTCTCGTCCAGCCAGTTGAGGCTGGTGATCGCGAGGAAGCCGTGCGGGCCGGCGAAGGTCTCGTCCTTCTGCCGGTGCCAGGCCTCCCATTCCTCGGCGAAGGCCGCCTTGCCGGTGGCCGTGGTGTTCCCGGTGTGCTGTGCGGGTGCGCTCATGGGTTCTTCCTGTCGGTGTCGGTGGCGGTGCGGTGTCAGCGGGGGCGGGGGGGCACGTCAGCGGCGCTGCCACTCCTCGGCGAGCAGCTGGTAGGAGCGCACGCGGTCGGCGTGGTCGTGGGTGATGGTGGTGACGACCAGCTCGTCGGCGCCCGTCGCGTCGCGCAGCGTCTCCAGCTGGTCGGCGACCTGCCGCGGGCTGCCGACGAACTGCGTCTCGACGCGGTCGGCGACCAGCTCCCGCTCCCGCGGCGTCCAGTCGTGCGCGGCCGCCTCCGCCGGGGTGGGGAAGGGGATCGCGCCCGCGCCGCTGCGGATGCTGTGCACCCACAGCCCGTACCCGGCGGCCAGCTCCCGTGCCCTGGCCTCGTCCTCGGCGACGACGACGTCCGCCGACACGCTCACGTAGGGGCGGTCCAGCTCCGCGGACGGGACGAAGGCGGCCCGGTAACCCTCCACCGCCTCCAGCACGCCGGCCGGGCTGACGTGGTAACTGGCCGCGAAGCGCAGGCCGTTGGCCCCCGCCGTCTGGGCGCTGAGCCCGCCGCTGCTGCCGAGGATCCACACCTGGAGGTCCGCGCCCTCGCCGGGCACCACGTGCGCGGCCACGCCGTCCGCGCTGACGTACCTCCCGCCGAGCAGCGCGAGGATGTCGGCGAGCTGCTCGTCGTAGGGCTGGGACTCGGCGCCCGGCAGCGTCAGCAGCTTCTGGTGCAGGAGGAAGCGGGGCGAGGAGAGCAGGCCGGCGGGGGAGAAGCGGGCCGGTATGCGCAGGCCGTTGGGTGTGCGGCCGTCGACGACGGGGGTGCCGCCGCCGGCCGGAACGGGCACCTTCGGCTCGGCTCCCGGCTTGCCGCGGCCCCCCGAGCGGCCGAGGCCCAGGTCGAAGCGGCCCGGGTGCAGGGCGTCCAGCAGCCCGAACTCCTCGACGGTCGCGAGCGCGGTGCGGTGCCCGAGCTGAACGGCGCCGGAACCGAGCCGGATGGTGCGGGTCGCGGCGGCGGTGAGGGCGAGCAGGACCGCCGGGGAGGTGCCGGCCACCCCGGGGTTGAGGTGGTGCTCGGCGAACCAGTAGCGGGCGTAGCCGGACTCCTCCGCCCGCCGCGCGAGGTCGATGCTGTTGCGCAGCGCCTGCGGGGCGGTGGAGCCGGACGGGATCGGGACGAGGTCGAGGACGGCGAGCGGGGTGGGTGCCACGGGCGGCGCTCCTTGTCGGTCAGGCGGCGGGGGCCGCTGCGGTGGCGGGGCCGGGATCGGGGGCGGTGGCGGGATCGGGGGCGTCCGGGAGCCCGGCCGGGGCCCAGGGCCACGGCGGGTCGGGGATCTCCTTGCGCAGCACGGGCGCGATCTCCGCCTGGAAGAGCTCCAGCGCGTCGCGGTGCTGCGTCTCGGTGAGGCCGCCCGCGTCGGCGTGCAGGTGCAGCACGGTGTGGCCGAACTGCTCGTGGTAGCGGTGCACCTTCTCGATGACCTGCTGCGGGCTGCCGATGAGGGCGGAGCTGCGCTCCACGTAGTCCTCCAGCGTCGCGAAGACCGGTTCGACGCCCAGCCGCTTCTGGAAGGCCAGTTGGCCCTCGAAGACCGGCCGGTAGGCGGCGACCGCCTCCTGCGAGGTGCGGGCGGCGTAGTAGCCGGCGGTCCCGGCGCCGACGGTGGCGAGCGCCGGGTCGTGCCCGTAGTGCGCCCAGCGCTCCCGGTAGTACCGGACCAGCTCGGCGTACGGCTCGATGGGGTTGGTGACGTTCGCCGAGAACAGCGGGTCGCCGTAGCGCGCGGCGAGGTCGACGGACTCGCGGCTGGTGGCGCTGCCGTGCCAGACGCGGACGGGCTGCTGGTACGGCTCCGGCCACACCTCGGCCTCGACCAGCGCGGGGCGGAAGCGCGGCTGCGCGGTGACCTTGCGCTCGCGCCAGATCCGCCGGAAGAGCTCGTAGCCCTCGGCGTTGCGGGCCCACTGGTCCTGCGTCGTGACGTGGAACAGCTCGCGCTGCGCGCTCCCGTTGCCCTTGCCGACGATCAGCTCCAGCCGCCCGCCGGACAGGTGGTCGAGCGTGGCGTAGTCCTCGTAGGCGCGCACGGGGTCGAGCAGGCTCAGCGTCGTGACCGCGGTGAAGAGCCGGATGCGGGAGGTGAGGGCGGCCAGGTGGCTGAGCACCACCGGCGGGGAGGAGGAGATGAAGGGCCGCTCGTGCCGCTCGCCCACGCCGAAGCCGTCGAAGCCCAGCTCCTCGGCCAGCAGGGCGTTGCCGACGACCTCGCGGAAGCGGTCCTGGGTGGACTTCAGTTCGCCGGTGACGGGGTGCGGGGCGTGCACGACGAGGGTGACGAGGAGGAATTTCACGACGCCGCCTCCGCGTGCGCGAGACCGCCCGGCGCGGGGGCCAGCGGTGGCAGCCCCAGGTGGTCGCGCAGCGTCTCGCCCTCGTACTCGGTGCGGAAGACGCCGCGTTCCTGGAGCAGCGGCACCACCGTGTCGGCGAAGTCGTCGAGGCCGCCGGGGATGAGGTGGGGGACGAGGATGAAGCCGTCGCTCGCGTCGGCCTGCACGAAGTCGTCGAGCTGGGCGGCGACCTGCTGCGGGGTGCCGACGAAGGACTGCCGGCCGGTCTCGGCGATGACCAGCTCGCGGATGGAGAGCTTGTCGCGCTCGGCGGTCTCCCGCCACCGTTGCACGGTCTCCAGCAGCTGCCGGCCGCGCGCGTCGGCGCGCCCGCGGGCGATGGGTTCGCCCTCGTACAGCGGCTCGACGTCCGGCAGCGGGCCCTCCGGGTCGTAGCCGCTCAGGTCGCGGTTCCAGACCCGCTCCAGGTAGGCGATCGCGGTGGCCCCGCTGACCTGCTGGTGGCGGATGACGTCCGCCTTCTCGGCGGCGTCCGCCGGGGTGTCGCCGAGCACGTAGGTGACCCCGGGCAGGATCAGCAGCTCCCCGGGGGAGCGGCCGTACTTCGCCAGCCGGCCCTTGACGTCGGCGTAGAAGGCCTTGCCCGCCTCCAGCGTGCCGTGCCGGGTGAAGATCGCGTCGGCGGCGGAGGCCGCGAACTCCCGGCCCTGCTCGGAGTCGCCCGCCTGGAAGATCACCGGCCGCCCCTGGGGGCTGCGCGGCACGTTGAAACGCCCGCGGATGTCGAACTGGCTCACCCGGTGCGCGAACCGCCCGGCGTCCGGATCGCGCAGGAAGGTGCCGGACTCCTTGTCGGCGGCGATCTCGTCGCCGCGCCAGGAGTCCAGCAGCACCTTGACGGCGGTCAGGAACTGCGACGCCCGCTCGTAGCGGTCCTCGGCGGCCAGGTAGCCGCCGCGGCGGAAGTTCTCGCCGGTGAACGCGTCCCAGGACGTGACGACGTTCCAGGCGGCGCGCCCCGCCGAGAGGTGGTCGAGGGACGCGAACTGCCGTGCCACCTCGTACGGTTCGTTGAAGGTCGAGTTGATCGTGCCGGCCAGGCCGAGCCGGTCGGTGACGGCGGCGAGCGCGGCCAGCACCGTGAAGGTGTCGGGGCGGCCGACGACGTCCAGGTCGTAGATCTTCCCGGCCTGCTCGCGCAGCCGCAGGCCCTCGGCGAGGAAGAGGAAGTCGAACTTGGCGCGTTCGGCGGTACGGGCGAGGTGGACGAAGGAGGCGAAGTCGATCTGGCTGCCGGCTGCCGGGTCGCTCCACACGGTGGTGCTGTTCACACCGGGGAAGTGCACGGCGAGATGGAGCTGTTTGCGGGGCTTGCCGGACTGGTCGCGGCTGCTGACGGGCGCGGTGCTCATGGCGGGTGGCCCTCCTGGGGATGGCGCGGACGGTGCGGGTGGCGGGGACGCCGGGCGTGCGGCCGGCGGTCAGGCGGCGGCGTAGCGGCTCGCCGGGCGCGGCAGCCCCAGCCGGTCGCGCAGGGTGCCGGCCGTGTACTCGGTGCGGAAGACGCCGCGCCGCTGGAGCTCGGGCACCAGGCCGCCGGTGATCGCCTCCAGGTCGTACGGCAGTTCCGCCGGGCGCAGCCGGAAGCCGGTGAGCCCGGCGGTGGCGAAGTCCTGCAGCACGTCGGCGAGTTCGGCGGGCGTCCCGGCGAAGACCAGGGCGTCGCTCTGGTACGGGGCGTCGAGCGCCGCGTCCAGCCGCGCCCGGCGCTCGGCGGCCCGTCCCGGTTCGGCGTCCAGGAGGACGACGAGGTCGGCGAAGACGTGCACGGTCTCACCGCCGCGCCCGGCGCGCTCCTGCTCGGTGCGGATCACCTCGACGGTCCGCGCGGCCTGCGCGGTGTCGTGCGGGGTCGTGAAGGCCAGGTCGGCGGAGGTGCCGACGAGTTCGAAGGGGACGGCGGAGTGCGCCAGCGCCGCCACGACCGGCTGGCCCTGCGGCGGGCGCGGCGTGATGGAGGGGCCCTTGACGCTGAAGTGCCCGCCCGCGAAGTCGATGTAGTGCAGCTTGTCGCGGTCCACGAAGCGGCCGGTCACCACGTCGCGGATCACCGCGTCGTCCTCCCAGCTGTCCCACAGCCGCCGCACCACCTCCACCGCGTCGGCCGCCTCCCCGAACAGCTCGCGGAACAGCGCCCGGCCGCCCTCGGAGTCCAGCCGCCCGCCCGGCACGCGGGGCAGCTCGCGGCGGCCGAAGTGCGCGGCCTCGTCCGGCCGCGCCGACACCCTCACCTGCACGCCCGCCCGCCCGCCGCTGACGTGGTCCAGCGTGGCGACGGCCTTCGACAGGTGGAAGGGCTCGGTGTGGGTGACCACCGCGGTCGGCACCAGCCCCAGGTGCCGTGTCAGCGGCGCGATCCGGGCCGCGGTCAGCACCGCGTCGAGCCGCCCGCGCACGAGGTCGGTGCGGTCGTCGGGGCCGGTGAACGAGGTGGACTGCGGCCCGAGGGAGTCCTCGATCGTCACGAGGTCCAGCAGGCCGCGCTCGGCGCGCGCGGCCAGGTCGGCCCAGTAGCCGGCGCTGAAGAGGTCGGCGGGCCGCGCGCCGGGCTCGCGCCAGGCGGCGGGGTGCCAGCCGGCGCCGTCCAGGGCGGCGGCGAGGTGGAGGTGGGCGGGGTTCCGGGGCATGGGCGGCTACCGCTTCCTGCTCGGAGGGGCGCGCGGGGCGCGAAGGGACCGGCCGCGCGGGGTCGCCCGCGGGTACCGGGCGGCGCGTCGTGCGCCGGTGCCGGGTACGCGGGGGCGGGGCCGTGCGGGGCCGGGAACGGGATGGTGCGGGGTGGGGCGGGCGCGCGGGCACGGGGCCCGGTGCGCGGCGGTCCGGTGGTCAGGCCCCGGGGCGGCCGTTCGCCAGGCCCGGACACAGGGCGGTGGCGACGCGCTGGAGGTCGATGTGGCGCCGGGAGTACGTGACGAGAGCGGGCAGCAT
The DNA here is from genome assembly GCF_044333485.1 of Streptomyces sp. NPDC020983. Lineage (NCBI taxonomy): Bacteria > Bacillati > Actinomycetota > Actinomycetes > Kitasatosporales > Streptomycetaceae > Streptomyces > Streptomyces sp. NPDC020983. Next base: position 519,241 of record NZ_JBIRRA010000004.1, read on the forward strand.
GCGCCGGTTGGACCGCATCGCTCCCGCCTCCCTTCCCGCCCGGACGGGCCTCGCGCCGCGTCCGGTGCACATCGTGGGGCCCGCTCCGCACCCCGGTGGGGCCGGCGGCACTCGTGGCCTCCGTCCGCACCGTAACTCCGCCGTACGGCCCGGCACAATCCCCATCGGCCGCACGTGACGTGCGTCGCTTCCCGACTCCGCTGCCCCCCAAGGGGATTGTCCGAACGGCGCCCGCCGGTTAACGTGCTGGCCCACAGGCCCCGTACGGCGTACGGGGCGATGCGCGCCGAGACGAGGAAGCGAGGGGAAGGCCATGACCGCCGCAGCGCAGCGCCACCGCACGACGCACCCCCGCGGCTCCTTCGCGGTCCGGGTGGAGCGGCGGCACGTCGACCTCCTCCGGGTCAGCAGCGCCCTGTGTCCGGCGGCCCGCGCGGCCCTCTGAGCCGCACCTTTCCCCTTCGCAGGGCCGGTTCCACCGGTGTGCGCCCGCGTTCGTGACGGCGCCGCCTGACCGCGCCCTCCTCCTTCCGGCCTCCCGGCTCCCCGGGCGGCGCCGCGGCCGCGGCGCCGCCTCCCGCCCCGCGCCGCCTCTCCCTGCCGCATGTCCGGCAGCGCGCACGCCCGTACACCGCCGTACGCGGCCCGGCGCCGCCGTGCTCCCGACCAGACGGGACCCGCCATGCCCCAGCACGACACCCCCGCGCCCTCGCTCCGGAAGGACCCGGCCCCCGCCGGCACCGACCCCGGCCACCCGCCGCCCGGCGGGGACGCACCGCCCTCCCTGTCCGCCCTCGACCACCGGCCCGCCGACCGGGAGCTGCTCACCGCGCGGCTCGTCCCCCTGCGCCATCCCGGCCAGTGGGTCTCGGCGGCGGCGCTGCTCGTCCTGCTCGCGATGGCCGGCCACACCCTGGTGGCCAACAAGCGCTTCCAGTGGGGCATCGTCGGCGACTACTTCCTCAGCCACGACATCCTGCACGGCCTGGAACTCACGCTGTGGCTCACCGCCGCCGTGATGACGAGCGGCTACCTGCTGGGCATCGCCGTCGCCGCGATGCGGCTGTCCGGCAACCCCGTGCTGCGCGCGGTGAGTTTCGGCTACGTGTGGCTCATCCGCTCGGTGCCGCCGCTCGTGCAGCTGCTCTTCTGGTTCGAACTGGCCTCGCTCTACCCGCGGTTGTCGGTCGGCGTGCCCTTCGGCCCGGAATTTGTGCACTTCCGCACCGCGCACCTCTTCAGCGGCGTCCTGGCCGCCTACGTCGGACTCACCCTGGACGTCGCCGCCTTCAGCAGCGAGATCGTCCGCGGCGGCATCCTCGCCGTCGACCCCGGGCAGCGCGAGGCCGCCAAGGCGCTGGGCCTGGGTGAGGCGCGGATCTTCCGCCGGATCGTGCTGCCGCAGGCGATGCCCGCGATCGTGCCCGCCTCCGGCAACCTGCTGATCGGCATGCTCAAGGCCACCTCGATCGTGAGCGTCATCGCGGTGGAGGACCTGCTCTACTCCGCGCAGCTGATCTACAACCAGAACTTCCTGATCATCCCGCTGCTGCTCGTCGCGACGGTCTGGTACATCATCCTCACCACCGTGCTGTCGATCGGGCAGTTCTACGTCGAGCGCCACTACGCCCGCGGCTCGCGGCGCGGCGGCCGGGCCCGGTCCGGCCCCTCCGCACGCGGGTTCTGGCAGCTCACCCGGGCCAACCTGCCGCTGTTCGGGCGCACCAGGACCGACCTGGCGGGGCTGTCATGAGCGGCGGCAGCCCGCTGGTGCGGGTGCGCGGTCTGCGCAAGGGCTACGGCGGCACCACCGTCCTGGACGGCATCGACCTCGACGTGCGCGAGGGCGAGGTCACCGTGCTGCTCGGGCCCTCCGGCTCCGGCAAGTCCACGCTGCTGCGCTGCGTCAACCACCTGGAGAAGCCGGACGCGGGCTTCGTCGAGATCGCCGGCGACGTCGTCGGCTACCGCCGCGACGGCGCCCGGCTGCGCGAGCTGCCCCCGCGCGTGGTGACCCGGCAGCGCGCCCAGGTGGGCATGGTCTTCCAGCAGTTCAACCTCTTCCCGCACCTCACCGTGCTGGAGAACGTCACCGAGGCGCCCGTCGCCGTCCGCGGCAGCTCCCGCCCGCAGGCGGCCGCCCGGGCCCGCGAGCTGCTGGAGCGCGTCGGCCTCGGCGGCCGGGAGGGCGCCTACCCGCGGCAGCTGTCCGGTGGCCAGCAGCAGCGCGTGGCCATCGCCCGCGCGCTGGCCATGGAGCCACGGCTGATGCTCTTCGACGAGCCGACGAGCGCCCTCGACCCGGAACTGGTCGGCGAGGTGCTCGGCGTCATGCAGGACCTGGCCCTCAGCGGCATGACGATGATCGTCGTCACGCACGAGATCGGCTTCGCCCGCAAGGTCGCCGACACCGTGGTCTTCCTCGACGGCGGCCGGATCGTCGAGTCCGGCGCCCCCGCGGACGTCCTGACCGCCCCGCGCCACGAGCGCGCCCGCGCCTTCCTCTCGGCGGTCCTGTGAGCCCGCCGCGGCCCGCCCCCCTCCGCCGTACCCGCACCGCCGCACCGCATCCCGCCCCGTCCGCCAGCTCCCGCCGTACGAAAGGCACGCCCGTGACCAGCGCCCGCACCCGCCGCCACCCCGCCCGACCGCCCCTCACCGGGCGCGGACCCCTCGCGGCCCTCGCCGCATCGACCGCGGCCCTGCTGCTGCTCGCCGGCTGCGGTTCCTCCGGCTCCGACGGGGGCTCCGGCAAGGGCTCCGGCACGGGCGGGGCCTCCGGGGGCACCCAGGCCGCGCCCGCCAAGCCCGGCGACTCCGGGGCGGTCCCGGCCCAGGACGTGGTGTCGGCGATCGCCACCGATCCCACCCTCGCCGCCGAACTCCCCGCGCAGACACGGCAGTCCGGCAAGCTCACCCTCGGCACCACCCGCGCGCCCGGCACGACCGGCCTGCCGCACGTCGGCGAGGTGGACGGCAAGCCGGTCGGCCTCGACGTGGACCTGCGCAACGCCGTCGCCAAGGTGCTCGGCGTGGAGTGGGACATCCAGTACGGCACCTTCCCCACGGTCATCCCCGGTGTGCAGAACGGGCGTTACGACGTCGGGCAGGACAACTTCGGCGTCACCAGGGCCCGCGAGCAGGTCGTCGACTTCGCCACGTATCTCAACGACGGCCAGGCCTTCCTCGGTTCGAAGGACTCCGACCTGAAGGCGGTCTCGCAGATCACCGACGTGTGCGGCCTGACCGTCGCCACCGGATCCGGCTCGACCTTCCAGCAGATCCTCGACAGCAACAAGGACAAGTGCGCCGCGGCCGGCAAGAAGCCGTACACCGTGCAGTACGTCACGGACCAGGCCGCCTCGCTGCTCGGTCTGCGCAACGGCCGGGTGGACGTGGTGTTCGGCCCCACGCTCGGCATCAGGTACGAGGCCGCGCACATCCCCGGGACCCGCTTCCTGGGCGAGGTCTCCAGCACCACGGTCGGCTTCGTCACCGCCCGCAACTCGCCGGTGGCCAAGGCGCTCAGCGACGCGGTGAACAAGCTCATCGCGAGCGGCGACTACGCGAGGATCTTCGCCAAGTGGGGCCTGACCGGCAGCGGCATCCCGCGGTCCCAGGTCAACCCGGCCGCCACGCTCTGAGCCCGCGCCGGACGCCGCCCGCGGCCCGCGGGCGGCGTCCGCTCAGCGTCCGGCGCGGGCCGGGATCGCCCGGTCCAGCACGCTCATCAGCAGCACCAGCACCCCGAGCCCCGCGATGACGTACGACACCTCGTGCAGGCCCGAATCCGTCGCGGTGCGGCCGAAGGCGATGGCGATCAGGCTGGAGGAGAAGATCGCGCCGACGTAGGAGAAGGTCCGGTAGAGGCCGGACGCGACGGCTATCTCGTCGGCGGGCGCCTGCACGTACAGCGCGGCCTGGTTGGCGAAGCCGGAGAAACCGTTCGCCAGGCCGAAGAGCGCCGACATGCCCAGCAGCACCGGCACCGGCGAGGCGTGCGTGACGAACAGCATCACCGCGCCGGTGGCGACCAGCGACGCCCCCGTCAGCACGAGCGGCGTCCGCACCCACCCGCGCCCCGACACCAGCCGGGCCACCACGATGCTGATGCCCGACAGCGGCAGCATGATCAGGCCCACCTGCGAGGCGCTGTAGCCCGCGCTCTCCTCCATCCACTGGCTCAGCCCGTACAGCGCGGTGTACGTGCCGAGCGCCACGACCGCCTGCCGGATGTACGTGCGCAGCAGCCGCCGGTTGCGGCCCAGCATCCGCACGTCGATGAGCGGCCGCTCCGTCCGACGCTCCCACACCGTCAGCGCCGCGCCCAGCAGCACGACGACCGGGGCCAGCCACCAGACCGGCGACGTCAGGTCGGACAGGAAGAGCAGCAGGCCCACGACGGTCGCGGAGAAGAGCACGATACCCGGCACGTCGACCGCGGTGAACAGCGACGCGCGCGACCGCTTCGCCACCGGCTCGTCCGGTGCCACGCCGGCGAAGGTGGCGACCAGCGTGACGAGCGCCAGCGGCACGTTCACCAGGAAGAGCGCCCGCCACCCCCACGCCCCCGCGAGCAGCCCGCCGAGCGGCAGCCCGACGACGATCGTGACCTGCGAGGCGATCGAGAAGTTGCCCAGCACGCGGCTCGGCACCCCCGTGCCCGTCTCGTCCGCGCGCCTCCTGACCAGCGCCATCGCCGTCGGATACGCCGCCGAGGTGCCGATGCCGATGAGCGCGCGCGACACCACGAGGAAGCCGAAGGCGGGCGCGGCCGCCCCGACGACGCCCGCGAGCAGCAGGATCGCCACGCCGCCCACGAAGACCCTGCGCGCCCCGAGGATCGTCGCGAGCTTGCCCATCGTGGGCTGCGCGATCGCGCTGCACAGATACAGCACGGAGATCAGCGAGGCGGTGGTGCCCGCGCCCTTGTGGAAGTCCAGCCCGATACCGACCAGCCCGGTCGCGATCATCGAGCTGTTGATCGGGTTCAGGGTCGAGCCCAGCAGCAGGGGGCTCACGAAGCGGGCGCCGAACGGCCTGCCGCCGCCGGGCGCCTGCGGCGGGGTCGTCGTGGTGCGGGACGCGGCGCTCACGGCCGGCCGGCAGCGGGGCCGCTCACCGGCAGCGAGGCGAGCGCGTCCAGGACGTCCTGGGTGGTGCCGGTCTCGGCGATCCGCGGGAAGACCTGGAGCACGCTGTGGTCGTGCCGTTCGGGGCTCCGGTCGGTCATGGCGTCGGCCGGCAGTGTGACGTGGAAGCCCAGCTCGTGCGCGGCCCGCGCGGTCGACTCGACTCCGCCGCTGGTCGCGATGCCGGTCACCACCACCTGCGTCACACCCCGCTCGCGCAGGGTGCCGTCGAGCCCGGTCCCGGTGAAGGCGCTGCGCGCGTGCTTGGTGACGAGGATGTCGCCCGGCTGCTGCTCCAGCTCCGGTATCAGCTCCGTCCACCCCTCGGGCCGGTCCAGCACGACCGGCCCGGCGTCCGTCCGCCCCTGCGGGGTCCCGGCGACGTTGACCAGCACGACGGGCAGTCCGCGGTCGCGGAAGGCCCGCGCCAGCTTCGCCGAACGCGCCACGACGTCCTCGACGGGATGGGCGAGGGGCATCGTGACGACACCCTTCTGGAGATCGATGACGACGAGCGCGGTGGCCTCGTCGAGCGTGGTGACGGGCATGCGGAATCCTTCGGTCGATCGGTGTGTGGGAAGCGCGTACGCGCCGGGCGCCCGCAGCGGCGTCAGGGGAACTGGGCGAGCCGCCGCAGCAGATCCGTGACCGACGCCAGCCGGTCGATCTCCTCGGCCGTCAGCGTCGTGTCGAGCGCCCTGGCCAGCCAGTCCTGCTTGGCCAGCCGCCCGGTGCGGTACTCCTCGCGGGCGGCCTCGGTGATGCTCAGCAGCGTCTTGCGCCCGTCCTTCGGATCGGGCGCACCGCCGACCAGTCCCGCCGCCTCCAGGGCCTGCACGATCTTGGCCATCGACTGCGGCCGCATCCCCTCGGCCCGCGCCAGCGCGGTGGCCGTCGCCGGTCCCTCCCGCTCCAGCCGCAGCAGCACCGACGACTGCGACCGCGTGAGGTCCATCCCGCCCGCCTGCTCCCGCAGCCGCCGCACCAGCGCGGCCAGTGCCACCCGCAGCTCCCCGGCCAGCTCACTGGTGTCGGCGTGCGGGGGCGGTGTGCTCATGGCTCCACGGTAGCACTTGGACAGCCAGCTGTGCAGCTGGCTGTCTATTTCCCGCCCTCCCGCCCCTCCCGTCTCTTCCGTCCCTCCCGCGGCTCAGGGCTCCAGCACGATCCAGGTGTGCCCCGGCCTGAGCGGCAGCGGGGCGCCGTCGAGCGTGTAGGACGTGCCCGCGCCGGGGGAGGGGCGGTCCCAGGTGGCCGCGTACGAACGGCCGTCGCGCAGGATTTGGGCCCGGCCGTGGCCCACCGTCCGTGTGAAGGGGACGAAGCCGGTGCGGCTGTGGTAGCGGGACTCCTGGACGTCGACGTGCTGGATGATCACGTTGTCCGCCGACCACGGGGACGCCCTGCCGTCCATCGAGACGCGGTAGCGCCCGCCCTCGTAAGTGAAGGAGAAGCGCGCGGACGGCATCCTCGCCGACGCCGTGGTACCGGCCGCGCCGCCGGGCGGGACGGCGGCCGCGAAGCGCAGGCCGATGTCCTTCGCGGTGCCGCCCTTCGCGGCGGGGCCCGCGGGGTGCAGGTACTCGTTGTGCGGGGCGCGGCGGGCGGAGTCGCGGAAGAAGTCGCGCGTGCCCGTCACCGCCGTCAGGTCGCCGCTCGCCCGCAGCACCGGCAGCAGCCTGCTCTGCGCGCCGGAGAAGGCCAGCGCGGGGTGGTCGTACTGCGCGAGCAGCTGGAGGTCCGTCTCGCGCGCGCTGCGCACCGGCCCGACCTTCCCCGGCAGGTGCCGGTCGTCGTAGACGGCCATCAGCCGGGACAGCCCGCCCTCGACCTCGATGGCGTACACGACCGCCGCGTCGTCCAGCCCGGTCGCGGGCCTGGCCGCCGCGACGTTGTCGATCTTCACGGCCAGCACGTGCCCGGCCGCCCCCGGCTCCCCGGTCAGATACGACGTGGCCGCGGGCGCGCCCGAGCGCGCCCCCTGCCCGTCCGACGCCCCGCCCTTGTCCGGCGGCTGACACCCCGCCAGCCCCACGAGCACGGCGGCCACCACCCCCGCGCCCACCGCCCGCCGTCTGCCGCTCATCGCCGTACCCCCCGTCCGCCGAGAACCCGCTCCCTCCATAGTGCGCCCGCCCGCCGTGAATGGGCCCGGCCGTGGAACGGTCCGCGGCGGCAGGACGTCCATGTCGTGTGGGGCCTGGTACTTGGATAGTCTCGGGCGTCACACGAAACGGGGCCGTGGACCGAGTGCGCGGGGGGAGTGCGCCGTTGTGCCCGGTTCGGCCGCCCTTCGCCGAACGAACGGGGAGTCTGTTGACCATGCGCGCACCGCTCGCGCTCGCCGCCACCTGTGTGGCCGTCTCTGCCGCGCTTGCGCTCTCGGCCTGCGGCGGCTCGAAGAAGAGCGACGACAAGATCAAGGACCAGGGTACGGACGTCTCCACGTCCGCGCCCGCGCCGACGACGACGTCCGCCGCGCCGTCGCCGACGGCGCCGGGGGTGAAGCGGCCGGTGATCACCCTTCCGTCCGACGCGAAGGACGTCTTCGAGGACGAGCACACGGGTGACCCCGTGAAGGACGCGGTCCTCGCCGACAACGCCGGGTACGTCCTGGCCACGGACGAAGGGATCTTCAAGGGGAAGACGACGGAGAACCTCGGGTTCTACGCCACCGAGAAGGGCCTCGCGAACGCCATCACCTACGTCCAGGGCGTCCATGCCAAGGGTCTCGTGTGGACCGGGACGGTGCGGTTCTTCGACCGCAAGGTCACGATGGAGGGCACCGGCGACGCGTCGGTGGTCTACTGCTCCGACGAGAGCAAGGCGTTCCCCAAGCACGTGAAGACCGGAAAGGTCGATAACGTCGCCACGACGTCCGAGAGCTACGTCCTGTACAGCACCCACGCGAAGAAGAACGCGCAGGGCGTGTGGCAGACGACCGACATCGTCTCCGATCGGGGGTCGAAGCAGTGCCAGCCCTGATACGGCGGCTGCGCCGCACCGCGCTCGCGGCCTCGACGGCCGTCCTGGCGACCGCCCTGCTCCAGGCCCCCGCGTCCGCGGGCGGCCTCGGTGACCTCGGCCCGTCGGTCGGCGGGGGCGGCGACGGCGCGAACATCACCGCCACTGCCGGTGTCCAGTACAACAAGAGCAACAACGGGACCCCGTCGTCCGGCCACCCCGCGGGTCCGCTCAAGCCGGTCGGCAACTGGAAGCCGCCGGCGTGCTGGTACGAGCCGTACTACACCCCCGCGCAGCTCAAGGCGGAGCGGGAGGGCGTGTGGGCCCAGCCGTCGGTCGGCAACGAGTGGGTCGTGGGCCAGCGGGACCACTACGTGAACGGGCAGCCGTACACGGACTTCAACATGGACAAGACCGGCAAGGGCTACTGGTGGTACGGCTACGTGCCGAACCCCGGGGCGCCCGGCTGGGACCAGTGCCAGGACCCGCCCTTCTGGGTCGACAAGGGCGACACCCCGCCCGCCGCGCACCACAACGTGATCACGCCCGAGGTGCTGGCGGAACTGGCGTACAACCAGATCCTCATCCCCACCGGCGACGCGACGATCAACCCCGCGGGAGACCAGGGTGTGAACATCCCCACCTGGGTGTGGATGGACCCCACCGTCTTCCACCCGGTCTCCGTCACCGCCTACCTCCCCGACTACAACGTCTCGGCGACGACGACCGCGAAGCCGGTCGGCATCCGGATCGAGCCCCACACCCCGTACGCGCAGACGTACCCCGCCTCGGGGAACTGCGCGGGCACCGGGAGGGCCTGGAAGCCGGGGGCGGGCAACGTGCCGCCGTGCGGCGTGGTCTTCCTCAAGGACTCCGGCAACGGCACGTACACGATGGACGTCACCGTCAGGTGGCAGATCAGCTGGACGGGCACCGGGCACCCGAACCCCACGGCGCTGCCCACGGGCACGTTCACCAGCCACCAGACCGTCACCGTCCGGGAGATCCAGTCCGTCAACCGCTGAGCGGAAGGCCGGGCACGGTGGGGCCGGGTAGTCTCCGGTGTCCGGCCTGACGGCGCGTCAGGATGATGGAAGGCGTACGGGGAGAGGCAGTTGAGGGCGCTCGAGAGCGGGGACGGGAGGCGGGTCGGGCCGTACCGGGTCTGGTCCGAGGTGGGGCGCGGCGGGATGGGGCGCGTGCTGCTGGGGACGGGGCCGGACGGGCGGTGCGTCGCCGTCAAGGTGGTGCGCGCGCAGTTCGTGGAGGACGAGGGCTTCCGGGCGCGCTTCCGGCGGGAGGTCGCCGCGTCGCGGCGGGTGTCGGGGGGCGGGCCCGCGGTCGCGGTGCTGGACGCCGACGCGGACGCGCCGCTGCCGTGGATGGCCACCGAGTTCGTGCCGGGGCCCTCGCTGCGGGAGGTCGCCGACGCGCTCGGCGCGCTGCCGGAGGACGCGGTACGGCGGCTCGCCGCGGGGCTGGCGGCGGCGCTGGAGGAGATCCACCGGGCCGGGCTCGTCCACCGGGACCTCAAGCCGTCGAACGTGCTGCTGGCCGCGGGCGGCCCGCGGGTCATCGACTTCGGCATCGCGCGGGCCACCGACAGCGAGGGCGGCACGGAGATCACCCACACCGGGTGGCTCGTCGGCTCGCCCGGCTTCATGTCGCCGGAGCAGGCGGAGGGGCGGCCGGTCGGCCCGGAGAGCGACGTCTTCTCGCTCGGCGCGGTCCTGGTGCTGGCGTGCACCGGGCGCAGCCCGTTCGCGGGGGCGTCGACCCCGCAGACCCTCTACAACGTCGTCCACACCACGCCGGACCTGTCCGGCGTCCCGTCCGGCCTGCGGGAGCTGGTCGGCGCGTGCCTGGCCAAGGACCCGGCGCAGCGGCCCGCCCCGGCCCGGGTACGCGAACTCGCCGGGGAGCCGGCGGCGGCCTGGCCCGCGGGCGTGGACGAGCTGATCGCCCGGCGGCAGGCGGAGGTCGGGGAGGCGCTGCGGGAGGCGGGGGTGGCGGCGGCCTTCCACGAGTCCACGACCGTCTCCGCCCCGCCCCGTCCCCTCGCCCCGCCGCCGGGACCGCCGGTGCCGCCGCCGGGACCGCCGCCCGCGCCCCACGGGGGGACGCCGGGCCCGCCGGCCCCGGCGCCCGCGCCGCGGCCCGGCCGCCGGGCGCTGCTGCTGGGCGGAGCCGCCGTCGCCGTGGCCGCCGCGGTCGGCATCCCGCTGGCCCTGCGGGACGACGGCTCGGACACGCCGTCCGCCGCGGGTGACGACGCGCCGAGCACGTCCCCGACGCCGGACGCCGAGCCGGGCACGTCGGCCCCCGGCACCACGTCCCCGGCGCCCACCACCCCCTCCGGACCCCAGGCGAAGATCAGCCTCGAACAGCAGGGCACCGTGCAGGCGGTGGCCTTCAGCCCGGACGGCAGACTCCTGGCCAGCGGCGGCGGCAACGGCGCCCTGATCGTGTGGGACCCGGCCGCGATGCGCGAGCTGCACGTCCTCCACCCCGGGTCGGAGGACGACCTCGACGGCGTCGGCGCCGTCGCCTTCAGCCCCGACGGCAGGATCCTGGCCAGCGCGGAGAAGGTCTCCACGACGCTGTGGAACACCGCGACCTGGAAGCGGATCGTGACGCTCACCGACAGCCAGGTCGATCCGGTCACGGTGCACTCGCTGTCGTTCAGCCCGAACGGGAAGGTCCTGGCCTGCGGCAACGCGCACGCGACCATCACCTTGTGGGACACCCGCAGCCACCGGAGGCTGGCCACCCTGGTCGACCCGATCGGCTACACCGACGACGACAGGAAGTCGGTGGAGGGAGTGGCGTTCCGCAAGGACGGCACCACGCTCGCGGCCGCGGTCGAGAACGACAGGATCCGGCTGTGGAACACCACCACGCACAAGATCGCCGCCACGATCACCACCGACACGATGGTGCACCAGCTCGCCTACAGCCCCGACGGCCGGCTGCTGGCCGGCCCCGCCGCCGACGAGGTCCTCCTGTGGGACGCGCGCACCCGCAAGCACCTCGTGACGCTGACGTCCGGCGCCATCGGCGGCAGCGACGCCCTCGACTCGTACGTCGACACGGCCGTCTTCAGCCCGGACGGCAGGAGCGTGGCCGCCTCCGTCGCCAACGGGAAGATCGTCGTCTGGGACACCGGGACCTACGAGCAGACCCTCGTCCTGGACGGCAACGACCCCGAGGCCCCTCCCGGCAGTTCCACGATGGCCGGGTCGGTGTGCTTCAGCCCGGACGGGAAGAAGATCGCCGCGGCCCTGCTGAAACAGGTCGCGGTCTGGACGCTGCCCTGACGCACGGGCCGCCGGAGGTGCCGGCCGCCGGCGGCCCGTGCGGACGGCTCAGTCCACCTCCGCGACCGCCTGCGCGAACTGCGCCGCGTACAGCCGGGCGTACGCGCCCTGTGCCGCGAGCAGCTCCTCGTGCGTGCCCTGCTCGACGATGGCGCCGGACTCCATCACCAGGATGACGTCCGCGTCGCGGATCGTGGAGAGCCGGTGGGCGATCACGAAGCTCGTACGGCCGTGGCTGAGCCGGGCCATCGCGCGCTGGATGAGCACCTCGGTGCGGGTGTCGACGGAGCTGGTGGCCTCGTCGAGGACCAGGATCACCGGGTCGGACAGGAAGGCCCGGGCGATCGTGATGAGCTGCTTCTCGCCCGCGCTGACGCCCGAGCCCTCGTCGTCGAGGACGGTGTCGTAGCCGTCCGGGAGGGTGCGGATGAAGCGGTCGGCGTGCGCGGCCCGGGCGGCCGCCTCGATGTCCTCGCGGGTGGCGTCCTCGTGGCCGTAGCCGATGTTCTCCGCGATCGTGCCGCCGAAGAGCCAGGTGTCCTGGAGCACCATGCCGATGGACGCCCGCAGGTCCTCACGGGACATCGCCGCGATGTCCACGTCGTCGAGGGTGATGCGGCCGCCCGTCACCTCGTAGAAGCGCATGAGCAGGTTGACCAGGGTGGTCTTGCCCGCGCCCGTGGGGCCGACGATGGCGACGGTCTGGCCGGGCCGGACGCTCAGCGACAGGTCGTCGATGAGCGGCTTGTCCGGGTCGTAGCGGAAGGAGACCTTCTCCAGCGCCATCCGCCCGGTCAGCTCCACGGGGTGCGCGGGGACGGCCGGCTCCGGGGACTGCTCCTCCGCGTCCAGCAGCTCGAAGACGCGCTCGGCGGAGGCGACACCGGACTGGATCATGTTCGCCATGCTCGCGACCTGCGTCAGCGGCTGGCTGAACTGCCGCGAGTACTGGATGAAGGCCTGCACGTCGCCGATCGACAGCGCCCCGGACGCGACCCGCAGGCCGCCGACGACGGCGATCAGCACGTACTGCAGGTTGCCGATGAACATCATCAGCGGCTGGATCGTCCCGGACAGGAACTGCGCCTTGAAGCCGGCCTCGTACAGCGCCTCGTTCTCCTGCCGGAAGGTTTCGGCGGACTCCTGCTGGCGGCCGAAGACCTTCACCAGGCTGTGGCCGGTGTACATCTCCTCGATGTGCGCGTTCAGCGAGCCGGTCGTCTTCCACTGCTTGACGAACTGCGGCTGCGCGCGCTTGCCGACGCGCGTCGCGACCAGCAGCGTCACCGGCACGGTCGCGAGCGCGACCAGGGCCAGCAGCCACGAGATCCAGAACATCATGGCCAGCACGCCGACGATGGTCAGCAGCGAGTTGATCAGCTGGCCCATGGTCTGCTGCATGGTCTGGCCGATGTTGTCGATGTCGTTCGTGGCGCGGCTGAGGACCTCGCCGCGCGGCTGCCTGTCGAAGTACGACAGCGGCAGCCGGGAGATCTTCGCCTCGACGTCGCGGCGCAGCCGGAAGACCGTGCGGTTGATGACGGTCGTCGCCGTCCGCATCTGGACGACGCTGAGCAGCGCCGCCGCCAGGTACACCGCGAGGGCGAGCAGCAGGACGGAGCCGATCGCGCCGAAGTCCATGCCCTGGCCGGGGGTGAAGTCGATACCGGAGAGCATGTCCGCGACGCCGCCCTTGCCGTGGGCGCGCAGGTAGTCGAGGGCCTGCTCCTTCGAGCCGCCCTTGAGCTGCTTGCCGACGACGCCGGCGAAGATCAGGTCGGTCGCGCGGCCGAGGATCCGGGGGCCGGTCACGGCGAGGGCGACGCTGACCGCGCCGACCGAGAGGACGGCCCAGAGCAGGGCGCGGTCGGGGCGCATGAGGCCGACCAGGCGCTTGAAGGAGCCCTTGAAGTCCATGGAGCGCTCGATGGGGCCGCCGCCCATGAAGCGCGCGGGGCCGCCCATGGGACGGGGGCCGCGCTGGGCGGAGGCCATGACGCCCTTGCCGCCGGGCGCCCCCTTGCCGGGACCGCCGGGACCGCCCTTGCCGCCGGGGCCGCCGGGCCTGCCCGGTGCGCCGCTGGGACCGCCGCTCATGCCGCCGCCTCCTGCTCGGTCAGCTGGGACAACACGATCTCCCGGTAGGTCTCGTTGGTGGCCATGAGCTCGGCGTGGGTGCCGGTGCCGACGACCCGCCCCTCGTCGAGGACGACGATCCGGTCCGCGTCACGGATCGTGGACACCCGCTGGGCCACGATCACCACCGTCGCGTCCGCCGTCTCCGCGGCGAGCGCACGCCGCAGCGCCGCGTCCGTCGCGTAGTCCAGCGCGGAGAAGGAGTCGTCGAAGAGGTAGATCTCGGGGCGCCGCACGAGCACCCGGGCGATCGCGAGCCGCTGCCGCTGCCCGCCGGAGACGTTGCTGCCGCCCTGGGCGATCTCCGCGTCGAGGCCGCCCTCCAGCCGCTCGACGAAATCCTTGGCCTGCGCCACCTCCAGCGCGTGCCACAGCTCCTCGTCCGTCGCGTCCGGCTTCCCGTAGCGCAGGTTGGAGGCGACCGTGCCGGAGAACAGGTACGGCTTCTGCGGCACCAGGCCGACGGTCTCCGCGAGCAGTGCCGGATCCAGCTCCGCCACGTCCTCGCCGTCGATGAGCACCCGGCCGCCCGTCGCGTCGTACAGCCGCGGGATCAGGCCGAGGAGGGTGGACTTCCCGCTGCCCGTCGAACCGATCACGGCCGTCGTCTCGCCGGGGCGGGCGATCAGGTCGATGCCGCGCAGCACGGCGGCCTCGGCGCCGGGGTAGGCGAAGTCGACGTCGAAGAGCTCCAGCTCCCCGCGCCGCCCCAGCGACGTGATCGGCGCCTTCGGCGGGACGACGCTGGACTGCGTCCCCAGCACCTCCTGGATGCGCTCGGCGCACACCTCGGCGCGCGGCACCATCATGAACATGAAGGTGGCCATCATGACCGACATGAGGATCTGCATCAGGTAGCTCAGGAAGGCCGTGAGCGCGCCGATCTGCATGCCGCCGCTGTCGATGCGGTGGGCGCCGAACCACAGCACGGCCACGCTCGACAGGTTCACGATCGCCATCACGGTCGGGAACATCAGCGCGAGCAGCCGCCCGGAGGCCAGCGAGACCTCGGTGACCTCCTCGTTGGCCCGGCCGAAGCGGCGCTGCTCGTAGCCGTCCTTGACGAAGGCGCGGATGACGCGGATGCCGGTGATCTGCTCGCGCAGCACCCGGTTCACGGTGTCGACGCGCTTCTGCATCGTCCGGAAGATCGGGCGCAGCTTGCGGATGATCAGGCTCACGGCGATGCCCAGCACCGGCACGACGGCCAGCAGCAGCGACGACAGCGGCACGTCCTGGCCGAGCGCCATGACGATGCCGCCGACGCACATGATCGGCGCGGACACCATCATCGTGAACGTCATCAGCACCAGCATCTGGACCTGCTGGACGTCGTTGGTGGTGCGGGTGATCAGCGAGGGCGCGCCGAACTGCCCGACCTCGCGCGCGGAGAAGCTCTGCACCTGGTCGAAGACCGCCGCGCGGATGTCCCGCCCGATCGCCATCGACGTCCGCGCTCCGAAGTACACCGCGCAGATCGCGCACAGCACCTGCACGACGGTCACGCCGAGCATGGTCGCGCCCATGCCCATGATGTAGCCCGTGTCACCCTTGACCACGCCGTTGTCGATGATGTCGGCGTTGAGGGTGGGCAGGAAGAGGGCGGCCAGGGTCGAGACGAACTGCAGGGTCACCAGCGCGCCGATGGGGCGCTTGTACGGTCCCAGGCGGGACCGCAGGAGTCGGATCAGCACACTGACTACCTCGGGTCGGTCGGTACGGATACGGGCGGCGGCCCGGGCTCCGTCGTCGGACGGTCCAGCGGTCTGACGTCCGGAGCCGCGGTGGTGTGACGGGGCGGCCCGGCACCGGCGTGTGACGACGGCACCTTGCCTTTTCCCCTGGGGACGCCGTACCGCCCGCGCAGGGTTGAGCGGCCGCCCCCGCGGCGGCGCGCAACCTTATCGTCGGTCATCGCGCCGCCGCATCCGGTTAAGGAGAGGCAAAAGCTCCCGCGTCGCGGGGGTCACGCGGGTCGCACCGGTCGCACGGACCGCGCCCGGGAGGCCGCCGGCGAGCCGTGGGCGCCCCCGCCGGGCCCCATGCGAGCCGCGGGCACGCCCCGGCCGCCCGGCCCCTCACAGCGCGGCGAAAGCCCCCGGATGGGTCTGCTCGCGCACCGCGATGAACTGCTGCCGCACCGCCGAGCCGACCGCCGGCCCGCCTCCGCCGTGCCCGGGCTCGCCCGGCCCCGTACCGTCCTGGCCCGGCCCGTCCGGCTCCACGGCGTCCTCCGGGTCGAGCACCTTGGTGCCCGCGGGCTGCGGCCAGGCCGGCGGCTCACCGTGCGTGTGCGAGCCCAGCACCGCGCCCAGCGACCACGCCGCCTGCCGGGCCGCGCCGATCGCCGCGTACTCCGCCGCCGGCGGCACCACCACGAGGGTGCCGAAGATCGACGGCGCCAGCGCCTGGACGGCCGGCAGCTCCGCCGCCGCTCCCAGCAGCACCACCCGGCGGATCTCCACGCCCTTGCCGCGCAGCACGTCCAGCGCGTCGGCGAGCCCGCACAGCATGCCCTCGAAGGCGGCCCGGGCCAGGTGCTCGGGCTTCATCGACTCGCGCCGCAGCCCGGCCAGCGTGCCCGCCGTGTGCGGCAGGTCGGGGGTGCGCTCGCCCTCCAGGTAGGGCAGCAGGACGAGGCCGTACGCGCCGGGTGTCGAGGCCAGCGCCAGCTCCGAGAGCCCGGCGAGATCGGTGCCGAGCAGCTCGGCGGTGCCGCGCAGCGTCCGTACCGCGTTGCGCACCTGGAGGACGGGCAGGTGGTGGCCGGTCGCGTCGGCGAAGGCGGTGACGGTGCCGGTCGGGTCCTTCAGCGCCTCGTGGTGGACGGCGAAGACGCTGCCGCCCGCGCCCAGCGACACCACCGCGTCGCCGGGGCCCACGCCCAGGCCCAGGGCGGCGGCCATCGTGTCGCCGGTGCCGGCCGAGATCAGCAGGCCCTCGGGCGTCTGGCCCGCGGGTTCGGCGGGACCGAGCACGTCGGGCAGCGCCGCGGCATGGCCGAGGGCGCGCTCGACGAGGTCGGTGCGGTACTCGCCGGTGGCCGCCGACCAGTAGCCGGTGCCCGACGCGTCGCCGCGGTCGGTGGTGCGGCGGGCGGGCTGGCCGAGCAGCTGCCAGACCAGCCAGTCGTGCGGCAGCATCACCGCCGCGACCCGCGCGGCCGCGGCCGGCTCGTGCTGGGCCAGCCAGCGCAGCTTCGCCACCGGATAGGCCGCCTGCGGCTGCGTGCCCACCGCATCCGCCCAGCCCGCGGGCCCGCCCAGCTCCTGGAGCAGGTCCGCGGCCTGCGTCTGCGCGCGGTTGTCGCCCCGCAGCATCGCGGGCCGCACGGTCACACCGCCCGCGTCCAGCGCGACCAGCCCGTGCTGCTGGCCGCAGACCCCGATCGCCTGCACACCTTCGAGCACCCCGCCCTTGGCCGCCTCGCCCAGCGACAGCAGCCAGGCCTGCGGGTCCAGCTCGGACGGCTTGCCGCCGTCCGGCACCTCGTGGGGTGCGTAACCCTGCCGCAGGATCTCACCGGTGTCCGTGTCGCAGACGACGACGGTGGTACCCGCGGAGGAGTTGTCTATACCGGCCACTTTGCCCATAGGGCCGATGATGCCGCACCGGGCGGCCCGCGCGCCGCGCGGCCCGCCGTCCGGTGCGACGGGGCACGCCTCAGGTGTTCGAGGTGCCCCAGTCGTCGTCGGGCGCGCTGCCGTTGCGCATCGCGCGCACCTTGTGCGCGAGCGGCTCCGGCAGGCGCGGCCCGACCTTGACGACGACCGTGTCCGCGGCCCGGACCGCCGCCGTACGGCTCTGCTGCGCGGCGGTCTCGGCGGCGTTGCGCACCGCCGGGTTGTGGACGAAGGCCTGCCCGGCCTTCACCAGCTGCTCGTACCGCTCACGGCCCGCCCTGGCACCGATCACGAACCCGACAGCGGCTCCCGCGATGAACGTCAGCTTGTAGCGCATGGCTCCACCATCCTCGCTGCGGCCGTACGCCCTGGCGGCCGCGTTGCTCGACATTGCTGGTCGTGCTCGTCGTGGCTGGGCGCCTACCCTCCGCACCCGAGCCGCAACCCGGCAGACAAGGGTTGGCGGAGCACCCCCCCACTTGCGCTAATGTATGTGTCGCACCGAACGCGCGCCTTCCGGGAAGCCTCCGGCAGGTGCATTCGGTGCACGCGAGGCGATCCCCTGTAGCTCAATTGGCAGAGCAGCCGGCTGTTAACCGGCAGGTTACTGGTTCGAGTCCAGTCGGGGGAGCTTCGGTCCCCTGTAGCTCAATTGGCAGAGCAGCCGGCTGTTAACCGGCAGGTTACTGGTTCGAGTCCAGTCGGGGGAGCGCAGGACCCGGGACCCCGTTGGGGTCCTTTTTCGTGCCCGCGGGAACCATCCGCCCGCCCCGGGGAGTCCACCTGTTGCCGCGTCTGTGACCCACGAGGGCGACAGATCGTATGAGCAGCTATGCTGCGGCAGACGGCGCACGCCACGCCGTACGGGGCGGTAGCTCAGCCGGTTAGAGCAGCGGACTCATAATCCGCCGGTCCTGGGTTCGAGTCCCAGCCGCCCCACCGAAGAAGGGTCGAGGACAGGTTCCCGACCTGCATCGGAGCCCATCAGGGAACCATCCCCCTGGTGGGCTCTTCGTCTGAGTGATCGCTAGCTGGCCCGCTGCTGGCCCGAACGGATAGCGATCATGGTTCGTGCTTCCTACCAACCTTCGGCGATGCCAGTGCGGGCACAGCGCCGTCCCGCGACCGGACGGGCCGCCAAGGGTCAGCACGATCTGCTGACCAGCGCCCGCGCGTGGGGCGGACCTGCTTTCGGTCTGGGCGAAACCAGCCTGGTCACCGTCTCGCCCCGCGCGGGGCGGACCTGACCAGGCTTTTTCCCGGAGTCAGGAAAGTTTCGGCTCCCGTGGGCCGAGCCGTCTCGACTACCGACTTAGCCGCCAGGCCGCGTACCTCGTCGCGGTGAATGGCCCCTGCCCACACGGGGCGGACGATTTGCCAGGTCCCCGAAGGACCTCGCAAAACCCCTGGTCCCTGCCCGCGCGGGGCGGGCCCTTCGAGAGCGGGCATGCCGAAGGCCCCGGTCGCCGCGGTGTTCGCGACGGCCGGGGCCGGGTGCTGCTGGGGGTCAGCGGCTGCTGGTTGGGGCGGTGAGAATGAAGCCCCGCACCGGGCGGTCGTCACCCCGCTGCGCGCGCAGTTCCCGAGCCGCCTTCAGGCGCTCCATCAGGTCCGCATACCGGGGGTCGATCCACTCCACGGCAAGCCCCTCTCCTACGCCGCGCCGGCGAGGACGACGTCGCTGGGCTCGATCGGCCCGCACCGCGGCGAGTGCCCGCAGCTCGCCGCCACCGGCACGCTCGTGTCCGAAGGGGGCATCCACAGGTCCGGGTCTGGCGCGTAGCCCTCCGCGGCCAGGAGCGCCACCGTCCGCTCGATGACGTCGTGCCCCTGCCGGGCTGTGTCCGGGCGCTCCGGGTAGTGGTGCACGAACGCCCCCAGGCGGTCGCACAGCCGCGCGTACACGGCGGTGTGGAGGACCAGGGCGTGCCAGCCCTCGTCGACCGTCCGGGACGGTGCGATCGGCACCAGCGGGTTGCGGGCCGCGGTGGCGACGAACGCGAGGGCCTGGTCGAGGATCCGGCCGGCGGTGTCCTCGGTCATGCCGGGGTTGTTGTCCATCACCGTGGCGGTGACGGCCGCGTGGTCGGCCGCGGGCAGCAGGGCGGACGGTTCCGCTACGAGCATGTACTTCTCCTCAGGGGTTGGTGACGTCGGCCCAGTTGGGCGGCCTGCTATCGGATTTGGGCGTTGGGCCAGCGGTCGTTGAATCGCTGGTGGTCCTCGGCTACCTGCTCTGGCGTCGGTGTGGCGTCGGCCTCGGGCTCCTCGGGCTCGCTGGACTCCTGCGTGGGCGTGGGCATGCTTGTCTCCTCGGTGTGGCGGCAGGCGGTAGGGGCCCTGCATGGGGGCGCTGGGCCGCACAGGCGGTAGGGGCCCGGCGGCCACCGTCGCGCCGGACCCCGCATGGGGTGGGCTAGCTCGAGGTGCGCGCCCGGGCCGCCCGCGGGTTGCACAGCTCGCGGTGCAGCAGGACGTCGGGCGACGCGCTCGTTGCCTGCTCCACGGGCAGGCGCGCCTCGTCGCCTGCGCGTATCGGCTGCTGGCAGCGGTGGCACAGGCCGCGCGTCGCGGCGCCCCGTTCGGCGGCCATCAGGGGCGTCCCAGGGCCACGGACTCGGCGGCCTCGCGAGCGAGCATGCAGTCCTCCGGGTCGCGGCACCACGTCACGGTGATCTCCCCGTCGTCGCTATCCGGGTCCGGCTCTACGGAGATCGTCCAGTCGGCCGTCTCGCGCCTGCACAGCTCGCAGCGGCGCACCTCCAGCGTCACGACCCGGCCTCCGGGGGCAGCAGCCGCACCAGGTGCTCGACCAGCGCGGCGGGGAGCGGCGGCACGTAGACGTACTCTTCCGACTCGCTCCAGTTCGTCCAGCGCGTGATGCGGCGCACCAGGTCGGGGTCCGCGCCGAGCGCCGTAAGGGCGTCCTGAAGGTCCGCCGCGGCCTTGCGGCCGGCCGTCATCTCAGCGCTGTCGGAGGATAAGGTCTGCATGCTGCGCCCCTTCCGGCGTGGCCACACCCCGGGCCGGTCGCACGGCCGCGGGGCATTTTGCTGCCCGCCCCGATCGGCAACAGGGCGGCCAGCCCCTCGACGCTAGGGCTCCTATTTGCGGGGCGGCGAGCGATGTGCAGTTCTTTGCAGATGTTCACTCCCACGTCGGCGGGAAGCCCTGTGCGGCCTTGACCGAGGACGACTTCGCCTGGACCGTGGGGCAAAGGACTGCACACGACTGGGGATGGAGCACGCTGTGTCGTTACTGTTCGTTGGGATCGATCCCGACACCGGCAAGACCAACAGCCCGACGGTATGGGTTGACCAGGACAGGCAGGAACTCGTCCTCCAGGGATGGGACCCCGACGGGCAGACACTGGCCGAGTGCGCTGCCTTCGAGGTCCCCGGCCACGCAGTGGGCATTCCTGACGGCGAGTCCGTGATCCGTATCCCCGCCAGGATGGTGCACATGATCAGGAAGGCGTGCGATGTCCTCGACGGACACCCCGACGTTCGATGAGCTGATCGAAGCGTGCACGCGCTCGGCCGTGCACCTGGAGATGCGCGACGCCTATGGGGTCGCCGATGAAGCTGCTGACTTCGAGCGCTGGCGGGCCACCGGAGAACGGGACACTGACCCGGCTTCCGAATACTGGGCGCCGTGGGTGGACCTGATCAGCCGGACCCGCGCCCGGGGAGTTGTGGTGCGCCGGGCCCGCATTGTGTCCGAGCCGGTCACCGACTACATCCGCTACGAGCACGCTGGGACGACCGTCAACGTCGCAGCTGGCGAGCAGGTCCGGTGGCTGCCCCGCCGACAGGCCAGCGACGTCGCCCTGCCGGGCAACGACTTCTGGCTGTTCGACGGGCAGGTCGTCCACTGGAATCACTTCACGGGTGATGGCGCATCCGCAGGCGCGGAGATCACGGACGCCAAGGAGGCCGCCAAGCTCTGCGCCAGCGCGTTCGAGGCGGTCTGGGACCGTGCCATCCCGCACGACCAGTACAAGCTCTGACGAGACGCACCGGTAGCCAGCCCATGCCCACATCCCCGTCCTCCTCCGCGCAAGCCGCACGCATCGCGGTAGCTCAGCGCCTGCGCGAGCTACGGAAAGAGGCGGGCTTGACGATCGTGGAGCTGGCTACCGCGTGCGGCTGGCACTACTCCAAGACCTCACGTGTCGAGAACGGCCAGACCGGTCCCTCGGCGAAAGACATCCGCCTGTGGTGTGCAGCCACCAAGGCGGAGGAAGCCGATGCCACCGACCTGATCGCCCAGTCTCTCAATGCAGAGGCCATGTACCGGGAGTGGCGTCAGCAGATGCGGGTGGGCCTCAGGGCGGTCCAGGAGAGCATCGTCACCCTCTTCCACGAGACGCACCGGTTCCGCGTCTACTCCTCCACCGTCGTGCCGGGCCTCCTCCAAACTGAGGGATACGCCCAGGGCGTGCTCGCCATCGCATCAGCAGTGCACGATCTTCCGGCCGAGGACATCGCGGACGCCGCCCAAGCCCGGCTTGAGCGGTCCCGGATCATCCACGCGCCGGGCCGCCGCGTTGCGGTAGTCATCGAGGAGAGCGTCCTCCGCCACCAGATGGCCGACGAGGATGCGATGGCTGCACAACTCGGCTCGCTCCTGGCCGCCGGCGCGCTGCCGGCCGTGTCGCTCGGGGTCATCCCCATGTCCACGCGACGGCGCACGCAGTGGCCTGAAGAGACGTTCGCTGTCTACGACGACAAGCTGGTGACGGTTGAGCTTGTCTCGGCTGAGGTGTCGGTGACCCAGCCGAGCGAGGTCGACCAGTACCTCAAGACCTTCGAGCGGCTGCGGAGCATGGCGGTGTACGGGGCGGATGCACGGGCTCTGATCGTGGCCGCCATTGACGCGCTCGGCTGATCCCGGACATGACGAAGCGCCCCGCCCGGCACACGGCCAGACGGGGCGCTTCCCCCAGTCAGCGGCGCTTCTGCGCCCGGATCACCATCCATGTCCGCTGCACCAGCAGCCCTGCCAGGCCGAGGACCACCACCACCCGGGCCACCCGCAGAACCGTCGCGGCCGTCCCGTCCGGCCACAGCGTCACCGCCACCGTGTACGCCCCCAGCGCACCCACCGCGGCGGAGAACGTCATCACGTGCCGGCCCGTCGCGCTGGCACGCCACGGCGCGAGCGCGTGGTACGTGGCCACGAACGCCACCGCGGCCAGCGCCACCGCCCCCGACGCCACCGCGTTGGCCACCTCTGCCCAGCTCATCCCTGCCCCCCACGTAGTGCAGCGGAGATCATCTCCGCGAAGTGGTTCCGCTCCCTCAGCTCGCGCAGCCTCCCCGTGACGGCGGCCACCTCCGGCCGCCGCTCCCGCGCCTCCTGCCGTGCAACCTGCGTCCGCGCGAGCGCGAACTCCGCCTGCTGTGTCCGCGCCGCCCGCCTACCGCGCCGCGTCCGCATCCGCGCCAGCCACCCCATGACCCACCTCCCCCGGCCGGGGCAGAGACGTCAGCACGTGGTCGGCGACCCGCGCCACCTCGAGCAGTTCGCGCGTCTGCGCCCGCTCCTCCGCACGTGCGGCCTCCGATTCGCGGTGCGCCTCCTGCCAGGTGTCCCGCTGGTGCTGCACGTCCCGCAGGACGGACAGGGGCACGAGCCGGCCGGTGAGGACGAGCATCACGGCGGCCGCGAGGATCCCGGCGGCGCCGCCCTGGATGGCTATCAGCCCGTCCATGCGCTCACCTCCAGCCCGCTTCGTGCCCTACCCATCAGGCCCCCGGCATCGCGGACGGCGGGACCACCGCGGGGGCAGGGGTCGCCTTGGCCGGGTACTGGGGCGGCCGGGCCAGCCCGAGCAGCCAGCCCCACCGGCTGGAGACGTGGGCCTCCAGGACGCGGAAGAAGGCGTAGTAGGCGGCACCGAACGCGCTACCGAGCCACACCGTGGCGGCCGCGGAGTCGACGCCGATCCCGGCGTGCGCGAGAGCCGCGACGAGCGCGCCCACGATCATCGGCACCACGGTGCGCCAGAGACTGGCCAGCGTGTCGTACAGGGTCATGGTGAAGATCCGTTTCTGCTGGTAGGGATGAGGGTTGTCAGGGGCGCCAGGTCAGGGCGCGCAGCACGCGGTAGGCCACAGTCGCCGGCGAGGCCGCGAAGAGCTCGACCTTCAGCTGCTCGTTCTTGTCGAGTGCGCCCGGCCGGCTGAGCGCGGCGTTGAGGATGCCGTCCGCGCCGATGACGCCCAGGTCCACGGGCAGGTCGGAGCTGTGCCGCTTCGTGGCCAGCGGCAGGTCGTAGAAGCGCCCGGTGATCCGGGTGCCCGGGGTGCCCTTGACCGTGACGTAGGCGGTCAGCTGGTACGTGCACGGGCCCTGGAGCAGCGCGGTGTCCGCGGCCATCGCGATCGTCGTCCACTCGCCCGCGGGCACGGGGGTGTCCTTGTCACTGGACTCGGTGAGCAGGGTCGGCGGCATGTCGTCCTCCCGAACGGTGGTGGTGTGCGCGGCCGGGACGACGCTGGTGGGCTCGGTCGCGGGCGGATGCCCCGGCGTCCACTGGCCGTAGTCGGCGGCCATCGCGGTGTCCTTGTCGCAGCTCACGCCTGCGATCGTCACCGTGCTCGCGTACTGCCGGATGTGCGCCCGCGCGTCCCACCGGCCGCCGGACCAGGCGACCGTCTGCCACGCCCACGACGCGAGCTTGTGGTCGAGGAGGTAGTCGACGACGCGGTACCCGCCGTACACCCCCGTCCGCGCGAGGCCGAGCACGCTGACGACGCCGCCGAAGTACGCCGCGACCGCGCTCGGGCTGGCGTCGTAGTCCACCGCGAAGTAGATCGGGCGCGACTTCGGCATGCCGCACGCCGCCGCCTGCTGCGCGGCCGCCTTGGCGTCCGCGATGCCCGCGGCCCGGCCCGCGCCCGCGCGCTGCGCGGTCGTCTCCCAGACCACCACGCAGGACACGCCGTGCGCCGCGAGGTCGTCAGCCTCCGCCCGCGTCAGATTCTTGCCCTCGCTGTGCGAGAGATAGCGGGCCGCGAAGCGTGCGCCCGCCTTCGCGAGCGCGGCGCCGCCAGGCCGCCCATACGAGTAGTCCAGGCCGTCCGTCATGCTGTGCCCTCCGGGCATGCGAAAGCCCCGGCCAACGGGCGCGGGGCGGGTGAAGATCAGTTGGTGCCGTCGAGGAAGTCGGCTCCGACGATGAGCCGGATGATCCCCTGCATCTGCCGGGTCAGGGCTGGCACCTGGGCGATGTGCGTGGCTGTCGTCGCGGTCCCCGCGTTGACAGCGGCGAGGTACGTGGTGTTGGTGGCGTAGGCGTTGCGGGCCTGGGTGAGCAGCGTCGCTTCGTTGGTGTCCCGTGTCTGCTGGGTGATGGCGGCGGTCACGTCGGCGTTCTCGGCGTCGGTGAAGGGCCGCTCTTCGAGCAGGGTGCCGTTTTCGTAGCAGCGGTAGGTGCGGGTGGTGATGTCCCACTGCTGGGTCATGGTCGCGTCTCGCAGCTCGACGATGTTGTCGGCGCTGTTGTCCGGTGGGGTCGTCATCAGAAGTAGGTGGTGACGATGACGATGCCCGCGGCGCCGTTGCCGCCGGAGCGCTGGGCCTGGGACGCGGTGTTGGCGGCGCCGGATCCGCCGCCGCCGTAGGTGCCGCCGGCGACGCCGACGCCGTTGGTGGCGACACCGCGGGCACCGCCGCCCATGTGGCTGGCCCCGCCGTGGCCGCCCGCCGCGCCGGCCGCACCGAACTTCACCCCGGCGCCGCCGCCTTGGCCCTGGTGGGCGATGTCGCCGACGATCGTCTGCGTGGCCCCACCCCCGGCGACCGCGGTGGCGGTCCCGTCCGCGCCGCTCGTGGCGCCACCAGCACCCCCGCCCGCTGTCACGTAGCTGCCGAAGCTGCTGTCGCCGCCGGCGCCGCCGCCCGCCACGCCCCCGGCGCCGACGGTAACGGACACGGTGCTGCTGACGGCTGAGGCGAGCAGCAGGGACTCGCCGTACCCGCCGCCCTGCCCGCCGCCGCCGCACGAGGTCTGGCTGGTGCTGGTCGCCGCCGCCACGTGTCCGGCGCCGCCCCCGGCCTGCACCTGCACACGCAGCCACTTGGCGTTCGCAGGCATCGACCAGCTGCCCGAGCTGGTGAAGATCTGCCTGCTGGGTGCGCCGAGCTGGGGGTCGATGGCGTTGGCGAGGGACTCGAAGTGCTCCCAGAGCCTCGTGCTGTCGGTCTCCTCCGGGTACGGGATCCCGTTGGGGGTGGTCTGTGTCACGGGCTCTCCTCAGGAGCGGCGCCAGTAGAGGGTGAGGGTCCAGGCGGCGGACCAGGAGCCGCGCCCGGCGAGGCGGATGTACGGGGTGTCGCCGCTGATGACCATGCCGATGCCGCCGCGTGTGCCGTCGATCAGGGCCTGGCCCCATGACGTGGGCAGCGTGAACGTGGCCTCACTGGGCGAGACCTGGCCCTGCACGCCGAGGGACGGTCCGGCTGTGGATTCGTTCAGAGTCGGGGCGCCGGACGGTCTGGTGGTCTGGGTGACAAGGCGGAGGGTGGGGGCCCGCAGCCCGTAGTCGCCGGACGACAACCGCCGGAGCTTCACCGTGGCTTTCGTGCAGGTCGCACCCGACAGCGTGTGAGGCTTACTGCCATAGAAGACGTACCCGGACGACGACCCATAGCTGCTTCCGGAGTAGCGGCCCTGGATGGTGTCTGCGGAGGTGGACGGGCCGATGTCGGTGCGCCAGTGCCCGTCGCGGTAGGAGCTTGTCGCGACCGGCGCGACCACCAGGGAGCCGGTGGTGGTGACCGGTTTCGGCGGCGGCGCCGCGTCCCCGGAGTCGCCGTCCGGAGGGGTGGCCGTCGCCGGAGGCACGCTCGGGGCGGCCGCCGCGGCGGCGACCGCCCACCACGACGACCCGACCCGTTGCAGCATCAGCGGTGTCCCCGACGCCACACCCGACAGGCCCGCGACCGCGCGTGCCGTGATCAGCACGCCGCTGACGTACACCGGGACAGCCCCGGAGGCGACGGGGCCACCGGCCATGCCCATGAGCGCCCCACGCCCCGCCAGGCGCACTTTGCGATCGCGCCAGTCGGCCATTTCAGCCCCCCGCCAGGATGCGGACCGTCATGGTCATCTGGCCCGGCGCATACGGGAGTTCCAGCGTCTCGATACTCGCGAGCGCCCCCGCGAGGCCGTTGTCGGCGCTGGTGACGGAGACGATGTCGCCGGGGACCAGCCCCGGGTGCGGGTGGCAGGTCACGTCCAGGGTGCGTGACGCGGTGCGCCGCAGCGTCGTCAGCCGGGTTGACGCAGCGGCCCGGCACTGGGCCACGGTGGTCAGCAGGCTGCTGGAGTAGAAGTACGGCACCATCAGCGGACTGAACGGCCCGCCGATCCGGTACGGGCTGTTGCCGTCCGTGTCATAGGCGACCCCGGTGATCTGGGCACCAGTCGCGTCCTCGCCCTGGGCCACGACCGCGGTGAACGCGCCATCCCTCGTCGTGGACCCGGACCAGCGGACCACCGTCCCGCCGACACCGTCCGTCAGCGCCAGGACCGGGGAGCCGGGAGTGCCGTCCGTGACCGGCTCGACCAGCAGCAGCCCGTCCTCGGTGACCCGGGCGGCGGCCGGCCACGCCGTCAGCACCTCCTGCAGCGCGGCCATGCGGTCGTCGTCCCACTCCAGGCCCAGCGGCACGGTGCGGTCGGTCAGTGCCCCGTCTACCTGCACGGTCAGGGCGGGCTCGACGAGCGCACGGACGGTGCTGGCCAGAGTCCCGCTGGGCTGGAACGGGGCCGCGAGCCGCGCCTCGTTGATCAGCGACAGCAGGCCCTCACACGCCACCGACACGGTCATGTCGTCCGCGCTGGAGTCGGTGATCAGAAAAACGCCGCGACGGATCCACTCGAAGTGCCCGCCGACGTCCACCCCGTAGTCCACATGCAGCTGCTGCCCGTAGGCGGCGAGCGGGTCGGTGGGCTGTACCGGTTCCCACGACACCCCGTTGTCGCGGCGGGGCACAGACAGGGTCAGCTGCTCGGGTACGGCCAGGGACCGGTCACGGGTCTCGGTGCCATCCGCGATAGGGATCACGTCCGCGAGGAGCTCGTCACCCAGCCAGCTACTGACCCGCATCTCCATGGTGTACGACCCGGTGACGACCTCCAGGGCCTCGGTGGACATGTCCAGCACGGTGCCCCCTTACGCGCCGAAGTCGTACTGGGCGAGGTCGAGCAGCGTCTGGCCGGAGAACGCGGCCGCCAGGTCGGCGAGGGTGCCGGGGAACGCGGCCGCCAGGTCGCCCAACGTGAATCCCGTCGCCTCCAGCCCCGCCGGCCACGACGTCGACTCAGCTGTGGTCAGGTCCCACCAGGTGTACTCGTCGTACCAGTGGGGCCGCTCGGTGTCGTCGGTGACGGCGTAGTAGCCGTCGACCCGCGACATGGTGACCTGCTTGCGGATCTGCAGCACGCCCTCGGTCGCCCCCTGGAGCACCTGGTGCATGGCGTCGGATTCGGCGTCGGATTCGGTCCGCACGGTGATCGTGGCGGTGGCGCCGCCGCGGCGGCGGCTGACCGTGATCAACCTTCCGGCGATGTTCGACGTGGAGGCGTCCCGGGAGCGGGTCTTCTCCCATCCGGCCTCGATGACGCACAGCGCCCCGATGCCCTGCACGGCGTCGGAGATGACGTCACCGCCGACCGTCGAGGTGATCGAGCTGGTGGTGGTCACCGTCCACGTGGCCCCGTTCACATCGGTGAGGTCTGCCGCGTAGGCGACCGGCACCCCGAGGGGCTGTTCGGCGTCAACGCGGAGGGCCACGTCGTGTCCGGTGACGTCCACGCTGGTCCCGGCCCGCACCGCGGTGCGGGTGTCGCCGACGACCTGGTAGATGCTCGCGGTGACGATGTTGTCCGCCGCCAAGC
The DNA here is from genome assembly GCF_044333485.1 of Streptomyces sp. NPDC020983. NCBI lineage: Bacteria > Bacillati > Actinomycetota > Actinomycetes > Kitasatosporales > Streptomycetaceae > Streptomyces > Streptomyces sp. NPDC020983. The sequence continues at coordinate 547,325 of NZ_JBIRRA010000004.1, forward strand.
CGCCCACGGTGACGAGGTTGCGGGGAGGGAACGTCGTCTGCGCGGCCGCGCTGATGGTCGCGGACGCCTCCCGAACCCGCAGCACCCCCGCCACACCGGTCGCGGCGGCCGCGAGAGTCGCCGTGATTGTCGGCGTCTGCGTGCCCGCACCGGACGACACTGTGCAGGTGGCGAGGGCACGCCGGGCAGCATCACCCGTCGCTACCGCGTCGTCAGCCCGCTCGGTGACCGTGCCGTAAGTGATGCCCGTCGCCGCCACAGCCTCCGCCGTGAGGGACGCCGTGGACGCGCCGAGGGCGTACCCGAGCAGGGCCATGTCCCCCGCCGCCCAGGTGAGCGCAGCACCGCCCACCGCGGAGAATCCGGTGCCGCTGGACGTGTCGGCGCCGACGCTGACCGCCCACCGCCACCCCGTGCCTGCCGACCGGGTCAGGACGTGGATGCGGCCGGAGATCAGCGACCCGGACGACCCGGAAGGGATCGCCGTCGTCGGCGCCGTGTCCCCGCCGGCCGCGACGCGCACGAACCACGTCAGGCGCCGCGGGCCGACGCCTGCCCCGAAGGATCCGCCGCCGCCGGATGTGGAGTCCACGAGCGTCCACCCGGACGGGGTGGACGGCGTCGGATCGTCCGTATGCCCCGACGTGACGACCAGTACAAGCAGTTGCCCCACGGTCGGGGTGGCCGGGTACGCGGGGGTGATGCTGGACGCCGCCGAGCTCAGCGCACCCGCCGCGCTGTACGAGATCGTCACGACGTCCCCACCTTCGCCCGGAACGCCGACCGGGTCTCCCGGGCCCTCGTTCGCGCCTCGGATGCCTGCACTACGGGTTCGATCTCCACCCGGATGAGGTCCCGCAGCCGTGGATCGTCCGTGTGGATGTGGATGACCGGCTGCACCACCACTGCGCTGCCCCCGCCGGCCGGAAGGCCACCGGCGACGTTGCGGGCCCGTACCGCCGCGGCGGTGTCGGCCATGCGCTGGGCTTCCCGCTCAACATGCGGGGTGTACGCCCGCATGCCGCTGACGACGCCGAGCGCGGTCTGCTTGCCGACCTGCTCGTGCATCACCCGGCTGGGGCTGTGGATGCCCAGCCGCCGCTTGATGGTCGACACCATCCCGGCTGCGAGGCGGTTCATCTCCGCCTGGAGCGCCTTCTCCTGCGCCTGGAGCCCGCTCAGGAAGCCCTTCCCGGCCTGGGCGCCGGAGTCGTACATCGCGTCGGCCATCGTCTTGCCGAAGCTGGTCGTGAGCGCCGACTGCGAGGCCGCCAGCTTGTTCAGGGCCTTGATGTCGCTGGACGAGGCGCCTGAAAGGATCTTCGCGAGCTGACTGCCCGGCCCCGCATCCGCCAGTTGCGTCAACAGGGTCTTGTTCAGCCCGCGCTTCGACAGGCTCGCGGTTTCCTTCGCGAACGCGGACGCCCCGGCCTGCCCCTGCCGCATCTGGGCGATGAGACCACTGATGCTGGTCGCCGACGTGTCGGTGACGCTCAGCAGGTCAGCGAGGCTCTGCGCCTGGTCCGTCACGGCCTGCCGCGCCTGGGTGATCTGCGCCGCGATCGACGCCCGCCGGTTGGCCAGGCCCTGCATCCGTGTGGACGTCCGAAGGTTGCCCGCGACCAGCCCCCCCGCCCCAGCGTGCTGGAGCTTGGTGTTCATGGACTTGATCGCCGACGCGACTCCCGACGCGGTCCCGGTCTCCAACGCCTTCAAAAACCCGTTGGACAGGGCACCGCGCACCGCTGCTGCCAGGTCACGCGCGATCGTGCTGGACTTCGAGGTGCCGCTCGCGTACCCCGGCAGCTTCGTGCCCGTGGTGCCAGCCAGTGCCATCGAGTCGGCGTGGTTGTAGATGCGGGTGCCGGTCGAGCCGACCCGCATCAGCTCCGGGCCCTTCTCACCCACCCACGCCAGGGTCCCGGGGCGGGCCACACCGCCGGACGCGAAGCCGGCGACCTTCCCACCGAGAGCACCAGCGGAGCCACCAGAGCTCCCAGTCGTCGCCCGTTTCACGGTGCCGAGGAAGTCCTTGACGCCCTTGAAACCGGCCCGCAGCCCCGACAGCAGCCCGGACATGACGTCCTTGCCCTTGCCGTACAGCCAGTCGCCGGCGCCATCGAAAGCACCCTTGATCGGGGAGACGAGGTGGCCGTACAGCCACTTCCCGATTCCCGCGACAGCCGAAGAGATGCCGGACAGCAGCCCACGCACCAAATCCCCACCGATCGACGCGAACACCGTGGAGGGGCTGTGGATCCCGAACAGGGACTTCACCGCCCCCACGATCGGGGAGACCATGTGCGAGTACAGCCACTTGCCGACCCCGAGCAGGCTGGTGCCGACACCGTGGAGCAACCCGTTGACGAGCGCGGCACCCGCAGCCACCAGCCACGTGCCAGACCGCATGAACGGCTTCACCAGGTTCCCCGCAAGCCGGCCGATCGCGGTACCGACGTACACGCCACCACGGACGATGCCGTTGCCGAGGCCCTGCACGAAGCGGATCCCGGCGGCACCGGCCCGCGCGCCGTACCCGAAGACCTTGAGCACGAGCTCGTCCAACTTCGCCAACAGGGTCCGGCTGGCCTCCGGGAAGACCCGCTCGAAGCCCAGGACGAAACCGCGCCCGACACCGCGGACCACCGCACCCACCCCCTTCAGGATCCCGCCGAGGGGCTTCTCGACAAGCTTCCCGAGCCCGCCGAGGCTCTTCAGGAGAGGGGCGAACATCTTCAGGACGGGGATCTTCTCGAACACCTTCGCCAACGCCCCGCCGATACGGCCGACCGGCACCAGCGAAACCACCGCAACGATGGTGTCCAGCCAGTGCTTCCGCCAGAAGTCCGCGGTGAACAGCGGGTCGAACAGCGACCGGACGAACCCGATGGACAGCGGAATCGCCATCTTCCCGAAAGACTTGCCGATCTTGACGTAGTCGAGTTTCCCGAGAGCCTTGATGACTCGCGTGGTGAGATCCGACAGGTGCTGCCCAACCCAGCCGATGGCCGTAGCCAGGCCTGCGCCGATCTGGCGTCCGAGCTTGCCCCAGTCGACGCCCTTCACGGCGTCACCGATGCCGCCGGAGATGAGCTTCCGCAGCTGCTCGCCGAACTGCCGCGCTTCCGACTTCTGCGGCTTCGGACGCGCAATCATGCTCGGAATCGTCGGGGCCTTGATCTGCGGCGACGGCATCCTAGGTGCCTTCTTCGGGGTGAGCCCGTCGAAGAAGTCCGACACCAGGCCACTCGCCGTCGTGAAGCTGCTCTTGATCTGGTCGACCGGCACGAACTTCGTCACCAGCTCGTGCCCGAACCGGTCGACCGCAGGTAGCGCCGTCTTCGTGATGTACGTGACGAAGCCGGTCAGCGGCGGCAGCAATACGTTGCCGGTCTTGATCGCGAACACTTCGAGGTTCGACCGGATGATTTTGAGCTGTGCTGCCGCGGTCTTCCGCTGGGCCTCCACCGCAGGCCCGTACTTGCCCATCGAGCTATTGATCTGGACCTGCTTCTTCTCCAGCACGTCCAAGTTGTTGACCATGGACAGGATCGCGGAGCTGGACTTCCCGCCGCCGAACGCGCGCGACAGCAGGGCCGCCTGGTGGGTGGCGTCCAGCCCCGACTTGCCCAGGTGCTCGGACAGCAGCTTGATCGCGCCGATGATGCCGTCCTTGGACCGCATCGCCTTGCCCAGCATGTTGCCGGTCAAGCCGATCTTCTTGAGCTGCTTCTCCGCCGCCTTGGACGGAGCCGCCAGCAGCGAGATCGACATGCGCAGCCTCGTCGCCGCACTCGCACTGTCGATACCCTCGTCCGTGAACAGCGCCAAAGCGCCACCCACCTGCGCAAAGGTGAGCCCGAAGGTCTTCGCGGTCGGCAGGATTCCGGTGCCGAGCGCGGCGACCATGTCCTCCATGCGCATGTTGCCGGCGCCGATGATGGCGTTGACAGTGGCCGCGGTCTTGCCGAAGTTGTCAGCGCCCTTGATGCCGGTCCGCCACGCGCCGGCCAGCGCGTTGGTGGTGGCTTCGAGGTCGCTGCCTCCGACCGCCGCCAGATCCGAGGCGGTCTTCAGCGCCGTCATCGCCTCGACGTTGTCCATACCGACGCTCTTGAGGTGGTACAGGCTTTCGGCGAGCTTCTGCGGGCCCTGCTGGGTGGACTTGCCGAGTTCCAGCACCTGCTTGGAGAGGGTTCCGACGTCCTTAGCGCTGGCCCCGGCCTGCGTCTGGATCTTCTTCATCTCAGCCTCGAAGGCGACAGCCTTCTTGGTGCCCTCGGCGAGACCGACCGCGACGCCCGCAGCCAGGGCGGCGCCCGTGGCGAGCCCGGCCTTCGCGAGCTTGCCCAGCCTGCGCTCCAGCTTGGAGGCTGAGCCGCCCACGCGGCTGAAAGTCCGGGACGCGGAGTCTCGGGCGATGAGGTCGTACCGGACACCCGACGTGCGGATCGCCACAGCACCCACCCCCTTGCCTGTGCCGGCCGGGCGGGACCCGGGATGGAAGAGGGGGTGCTACGTGTCGGCTTCTGCGGCGCGTTCGGCGGCCTCAATGCGGTAGAGCGCCATCCAGTCGGTCAGCTCCTGGGAGCTGATCCGGGCGAGCATCTCCGCCCGGGTCATGCCTCCGAGGTCTCGGGCGAGGACGAAGGTGAACCGTCGGAAGGCTCCTTCGTCTCCTCGGAGTTTCCCTCCGCGTCCTCGGCCGCCTCGTCGGTCATGCCGGACAGGCGCGCGGCCACGTCGTAGAGACGCTCCAGGACCGCGGCGTTCTTCTTGCCGAGGGCCATAGCGTCCTGGTCGGCGAAGATCCTGGTGCCGTTCTCGTTGACGAGGACCCGCACGAGCAGCCGGGCCCTCGCGTTCCGCAGGTCGAGCTGCCCCTTCTTGCGCAGCCCGTTCTCGTACTCGTCTCGCTCGGCGCCGGTCATCGAGCGGATGTTGACGTCACCACCCCACTCGGGGCACGGCACCGTCTCGGTACGGGAGTCGACCGCGGCGATGATGGCGTCACGGGACAGGGTCATGTGTGGTGCTCGCTTCCTAGGTGATGTCCTTGCTGACCTGGTCGATGACCCGGTTCACGGCGACGCGCGCCCGGGGGCCGGAGGCCCGCATGACGGTGAAGAAGTACGGGTGCGGGGACTGCTGCACGATGACCTTGCGGTTGCCGTACACCGGGTGCCGCCAGCGCGGTTTGGTGCCCTCCATGTACGCCTGGAGGCTCTTCGCCTTGGTCGGCATCTTGCGGCCGTCGACCCGGATGATGACCGCCGCCTGACGGCCCGTGGTCTTGGCTTCCAGCCCGGTGGCCCGGCTGAGCTGCCCGCGCAGCCCCGCCGCGGTGTAGGGGCGGCTGGAGGGGATGGCCCGGATGGATGCCCGCACGGCCGGCACCAGCGGTTTGGCTGCGGCCCGCAGTTCGCGGCGGAACCGCTTGAGCAGCTCCTTGTCGTCCATCCTGCGGAGCTCGCGGCTGATGCGTGTCAAGTCCCGGCCGTGCCGCAGCTCGACGCTCACGGCTCAGGCGGGGATGACGACGTTCTCGGCCGGCTCGCGCAGCGTCGCGAAGTTCACCATGATCTCGGCGACCGCGGTGATGTCGCGCTGCTTCGGTACGCCGGTGACCTGCACGGGGAAGATGTCCATGAGGTACCCGGCGACGTCGCCCTCGTCCATCCACACGATGTTGCCGAAGTCGCCGCGCAGCAGGACCGCGCGGACGTCGACACTGGTGGCGTCCGCGAAGAACGTCAGGCTGGAGTCGCCGGCCTCGGTGTTGCTGGGGACCTTGCCCGTGAAGCGCGAGCCCAGCGCGTTGACGTCCTCGGTGTTGCCGGTGACCTCCCACCCCGACGTCGCGCTGATCTCCGGGGACAGGTCGATGCCTGCGTTGATCTCCGACCGCGTCGGCGCCGACAGGGTCGCGATCGAGGGCACCCACAGCACCTTCGAGATGCCCTGGCGGTAGTAGCGGGTGGACTGGCTGATCGGGGTCGCGCTCATGACGGCGTCGCCTCCTTGTCGGACGTGGAGCGCCGCCTCTTGGGCGAGTCGGGCTCAGGGGTGGGCTCGGGTGCCTGCGGCTCGCCGGAGGACTCCGGTGCGGAGGCTGCCTTCGCGGGCACGGGACGCGCCGGAGCTGCGGGGGCGTCGGTCTCGACCCAGCCCGCGGCGGCGTAGTGCGGGACCTGCAACCGGCCCACCTGGATCGGCGGGCTGTCGGGCAGCTCCGGGTGGCTCATCCACACGCGGTCGCTCATGACGCCGCCACCCGCACCACGGCCACCGACACGGAGGTGACACCGTCGTAGGTGATGGCGGCCCGCCCCGTCGCCGGGTCGCGGTACCGGTCGGTTACCGGGATCAGCTCCGTCTTACCGGCGGCCACCGACACCGTGCGGTCGGAGACCGTCAGGTCCCCGTCGACGGTCTGCGGCGTCGCCAGCGTCACCGTGTGGCTCGACGCGTCCGCGTTCTTGATCGCGAGGAAAACACCAGCGCCGGTCTGGCAGGTGTCACCGCCGGACGTAGCCGCGACCAACTGCGCGTCCAGCTGCAGCCCCTGCAAAGGGACCACGTGGGTGGTCAAGGCGGCCATGAAATCTCCGTTCGTGGAGTCGTGGGAGGGTTGTGGTGCGACCATCGGCCCGACCAGGGACAGGGAGATGGCAATGAACTTGAAAGACGCCCGCGATCAGGTCGAGCGCGAGCACCCGGAGCTGAAGGGGACCGCGCGCATGCTGGCCATCAAGGCGCTGCGCGACCAGTCCGACGCCGTTGCAGGGGCGAAAGAGGATCCGCAAGCTGCGACGAAGTCATCCCAGGGCGACGTGTATTGCCAGAACTGCGACCAGCCTGTCCGCCCAGTCGTCCGAAACGGCTGGGGCAAGCTCGCCACGTTCATCGCGCTGCTTCAGTTGGCCGCCGTCGTCGTGTCGGTAGTCGCCTGCTTCACGGACGTGGAGCCCGACGGGGGCGCGTTGCGGAGCCTCGCGGCGTGGCCGGCCGCAGTCCACCCTGTCGGGGTGGGCGTCATCACTGCCCTCGTCGCCTTCTTCGTAGCCGTAGGAATCGCGGGGACCCTCACTCGGCGGGCCGAGCGCAACGGCACGTGCCCGAAGTGCAAGAGCACCCTCGCGGACCAGGCAGCCGGCTAGCGGCGGGTGAAGGCATCGATCTCGACGGCGAATGCGACGGTGGCTGCGGCCCCGGTCTCGTCCTGGACCTGCGTGAGGGTGCTGGTCCCGAGCCGGGCCATCATCACGACCCCACCGAGGCGCTGGTCAGCAGCGAGGACGCCGCCGACCTCCCCGAGCAGCTGGTAGACGCGACGGCGGGCGGCGGGCATGTTCCCCGCACCGTTCAGGACGAGCGCCGCGCACCGGATCGTGTACTGCTCCCGGTCGGGCATGGGCGCCAGGCCCTCGCGAGCGTTCTGCCCCTCGACCGCCGTCGGGTCCTCCTCGTCCCCGGCGCCGACCGTGATGGCCTCCACCTGCCCAGAGGCTGTCACCACGGGCCCGTCGAAGACCGTCACGTCCGCCAGACCGGGCGCGGCACGCAACGCCGCCACGAGGGCGTCCAGGGCGTCCGGGACCGTCGACTGCCAGACCATCAGCCCACCACCGGCCGCGAGGCGCCCAACCATTCAAGGGCCTTGCGCGGGATGGTGTAGGACCAGCGCGGGTCGTAGGTCTCCTCCGGGCCGACCACGCCTGCCCGCCGGCCGCCGACACCGCGCTGCGTCTCCCAGGTGTGCTGCAGCACCACCGCGGCCCCCCGCTTGTAGTGGTCCGGGATCACCTCGTACCCGGCCTCGTACACCGCCTCGGCCAGGCAGGTCAGCGGGGGCCCGGACAGGACGCGCACCAGTCCGGTGTCGCGGGTCACCCGCAGGCCTGCCGGGTCCCACGTCTGCCCCCCAGCCACCGCGGTCAGGGACGTGATGGAGATGACCGGCACCGACCACAGCCGGAACCGGCGCCCGCCCTGCGACACCCACTCGATGTCCTCGGTGACCGTCCGCTGCACGATCACCTCGCGCTTGTAGTCCTCGATGACGGGCGTGATGCCATCGCAGTACGCCTGGATCTCCGTGTCGGCACTGGTGTCGTCAGCGGGGATACGCAACTGCCGCTTGGCCTCGTCCAGCGTCAGGATGGAGGGCACGTCACGCCCCCTGGTGGGCCGCCACGTATGCGTCCGTGACGTCCTGCGGGACGGCGCCGCGAACGGGCACCTCGATGCCCTGTTCCTTCGCCCACGCCCGGACGTCCTTCGCTGCGGGCTGTTCCACCGGCGCGTTCTTCTCCTGCTTCTCGGGTGCGGGGGTCTGCCCGTCCTCACCGTCGACCTCGAAGTGAACGAAGACCGGCTGGAACATCTCGCCGGCCGCGTCGAGGATCGGGTGGCCCTCGCGGGCCATCGTGGACCCTTCCTCGATGAACACGGTCTTCCCGGCGAAGACCAGCGCCGCCGACTTCCGTGCGACGTAGATGCCGCCTGCCACGGCGACCTCCTCTCTGTGGTTGGCGCCCCGCCCGTTGGAGCGGGGCGCCGGTCGGGTCAGGCCGGGGAGACCACGTTCAGGACGCGGAACGCGTTCGGGACGAGGATCTTGCAGTTGTTCGACCAGTACGCGTAGATGCCGCGCTGACCGGTCGGACGCCCGTTCGCGCCGAACAGGTGCGGCACCAGCTCGATGCTCATGCCGATCCGGTCCACGATGAGGAAGCCGCGCTTGAAGTCGCCCAGGACGGCGACGTAGTTGGCGACGGCCCCGGAGGAGGCGATGGCTCCGTCCATCGCGGACGCCTCGTAGGCGGGGTAGCCGATCAGCTCCGGCGGCATGCCGGGCTGGAGCCGCGCCCACAGGTCGCCGGCCAGACCGCCCTTGGACTCCGCGGCGCCGCGGACCTTGTTGTAGATGGCCTTGTTCGCCATCCACGTTGCGTTCCTGCGGAACCGCGGGCCGAGGGCGTTCTCGACGGCGAACAGGTCGTCGGGGACGGTCAGGGCGCCCGCGCTGCCGGTCTGGCCGACGCGGGAGCCGGACGGCATGGTGCCGATCAGGCCGTTCGGGTTGTCGCCGGTGCCGTCACCGAGGATGAAGCTGGACGCCTCCTCGTTGTCCTTGGCGTCCTGCAGCAGCATGGTGACCTCGCCGCGCATCGCGTTCCAGGAGGCCTCCAGCTCGACGGTGAAGGGCACGAAGCCCTGCACGCGCTGGGTGTCCACGGACGGCTGCGCCAGGGTCGGGGTGGAGTCGGGGGCCTCGTCACCCTCCGCACCGCGGGTCACCGTGACCCCGGCGGAGGTGACGCCCTCCCACTTCTTCCCGACGACCTGCACCTGCCGGGCGACCTCCCGCAGCGGGTTGATCGACCCGTCCGAGGTGAGGATGACGGTCGGGTCCAGCTGCATCGGGACTGCGAAGCCGCCGGCCGCGTCCACGCCCAGCGACAGGGCGCGGGACTCCTCCGAGGTCAGGCCGTCCCGGGAGAACTGCGTGAGCATCTTCCCGAACGCCCGGTTGTAGATCGGGCTGCCGGTGGCGAGCATGCGGCGGGCCAGGGTGCCCTCCTCGTCGTCCACGCGGGTCAGCAGCTGCTCGGCCCGCTCCTGCGCGGCCTCGCGGCTCTCGACGCCGGGAAACTCGCTGGTCTCGATCGCGCGCATCGCGCGGTCCCGGTACAGGTCGGCCATGTCGTCGATGCTGCGGGCCTGCTGGCGGACCTCGGCCAGGTTGTAGATGTCGTCCGGGCGCCGGATCAGCGCGGGCGCCTGCCGCCCGTACCCGCCGGCGCGGGTGGCCCCGCCCACGGTGGCGCGCTCGGTCCCGCCCGGCACCGCGGCCAGCTGCCGCAGGCGCTCGGCGCGCTCGGCCGTCGCGGCGATGGCCGCCTCGTGCCGGTCGTGCTCGCCGTTGAGGTCGTCCCACTCGGCCTGCACGTCCTCGGGCAGCGTCGCACCGCTGAACTCGGTGTCGATCTCCTGCAGCCGCACACTGATCTCGCCGAGCCGCGCGGTGCGCTCCTCGACGGTCATGCGCTCGTCGGTCTCTCGGGCCATGCCCGTACTCCTTGTCTGGTCGGTGTGGTCCGAGTGCGTGCGCGGCTCGGTTGCGGCTCCGGGGCCGGGCGCGGGCGTGGGGGCGGCTGCAGTGCCCTGGGGGGCGGCTGGAGTGCCCGCGGCCGGTGCGCGGCTCGAAGTGCTCGTGCTCGTGAGGGTGATGCTCTCCCGTGGCGCAGGGGTCTCGGCCGCCGCGGGCTCGGGCGCCTGCGGGGTCTGCTCCTCCTCGGAGCGGACCCCGAGGATCGCGGCGTCGGAGTAGGCCGGGATCGGGGTCGGCCCGTACTCCAGCAGCGCGATCTCCTGCCGCGTCACCAGCGTGCGTGCCCCGGAGCGGGCCGGTACGTAGGGGCCCTTCGGGTCGGACTTGATGAACCGCCCGCTGAAGGACTGGCCCTTGATGTCGCCGTTCTTGATGGACTCCAGCACCGCATCGGCCAGCGCCGAGCGGTTGTACCGGGTCACGGTCAGTAGGCCGCGCCCGTCCGCCCGCGGCGGCTCGACCGGCGTACCGATCGGTACCGACCCCAGGTCCGAGGGTGACCCGTGCAACGTGCGGGCGTGGTGGTAGAACACCCCGATCCGGCCCGCCCGCTCGCGCAGCGTCTTGTCGAACGCGGTCCGCGCGATCTGCTCGTCGTACTCGCCGTCCTGGTCGACGATGTGCGTCGGGGAGTCGAAGACCGCGGCGTAGGCGGTGACGGTGCGACCGTCGCCGCCGGCGCGAATCTCGATGTCGTCGAGCGCGAACACGCGCTGATACAGCTCACCGGTCACTGCCCGGCTCCTTCCGCTGGGGTCTGGCCAGGCGCGGCGCCGGCTGCCGGGGGCGCCTGGCCGCTGTTCTCGCCGCTGATCGGCTCCTGGCCGTCGGTTGGCGGCTGCAGCTGCACCGACGTCAGGCCGGTGTGGACCAGCAGGGACATGTCGTTGTTCATGACCGCGGCTGTCGCCGACTTCGCGGTGAACCCGTCGCGGACCAGGGCGGTGATGGTCTGCGCCTGTGTCTGCTGGATCCGCGCGAGAACCTCCGCGTCTTCCCGCATGAACGCCACAGACCGGGTCGTGTACCAGAGGCTCGACCCGGAGTCCGGTGGGGTCAGCAGCACCTCCAGGGAGGCCGCCGCGTTTGACCACAGGTGCTCCAGCGTTCCGTCCGACAGCCGGCGGCGGGCGGAGGAGAAGTTCCCGGCGTTCAGCGCGCTGCCCTGGAGTCCCTCGGAGAAACCCACCCAGGACGGCGGCACGCCCGCGGCCGCGGCAAGCCGTGACTCGCCCTTGCCCTGTGTGGCTGCGAAGTCCAGCTGGCGCATGTCCGCGCCGATCACCTTCGGGTCCGCACCGCCGCCCATGTACAGCGTCCGGTACGCGTTCGCGACCCCGGTGTGCTCTTCCTCCATCAGGGCCTTGAAGGCCTTGACCTGCTCCAAGCTCACCGACGGGTCGTACTTGATCGCCAGATTCGGTGTCGCAGCGTTCTGGAAGAACCGGTACTTGTGCTCGGTGGCCATGCCGTCGGCCTGCAACTCCCGCAGCACCGGGGTGATCCACGACATGCCGAGGAAGTGGAAGTCCGGGTCGGGGATCGGCGCAAAGTGCGCGATCCTGCCGTTCGAACCGTCAGCGGGGTAGAACTGCATGCGCCCCGACGGCGGGTCGTACACATGCCCGGCGACCTCGACGTCCGGGGCCTCCGCCGGATGCTCGGCGTCGGTCTGCGACCCGAGCACGATGATCACCCAGTGCGGGTGCAGCACGTTCAGCCGGTCCGCGGCCGTGCGCCGCACGTAGGCGTTGCCGGCCGTGGAGACGTTCCACTCCATCCGCCCCAGCAGGTCCCCTGTCGTGCCGCCCGGCCATGGGCGCTCCAGCACACCCAGCTCGGACGAGCCGAACAGGTCCGTCGGGGCACCGGCCTGGAACCGGGTCCACTGGAACCGCGCCTGGGAGAAGATCTGCTGCCGCGCCAGAACCAGCGAGAAGATCGGCCCATTCGACTTCGCCGCCGCCGTCGCGGTCAGCGCGACAGCCTCCTCGTCGATGTTGCCCATCGTGGTCTGCACGATCGGGTAGTCCAGGCCGCCGAACTGGAAATACTGCGCCCACTGACCCAGGCCCAGCGCCGCGTCACGGCGGCTCGGGCCGGGCTGGGTGGCCCGTGCGGCGTTAATGCGGTCGATCAGTCCCACGCCGCGCCTCCCGCCATCCCATCTGCGCCGCCGTCGCCATCCAGGCGACCGCCAGCCACACCAGCGCGCACGCCTTCGCCGCGACCCAGCCCGCCCCGAACAACAGCCCCGCCAGGGCCGTCAGGACCGTCCGCCAGAACCGCACCTGCCGGGCCCGGGCGGTGATCCGATCCAGCGGAATCTCCACACTCGGCACCGCCACAGCACCCACCTCCCTCACCCGAACAGCACGAAAGGCGCCACCGGCTCCACCACCCCGAACGTGGCGTGCCCATGCCGCGCCAACGTCACCGCGACCAGCGGAGCGATCGTCGCCCCGCTCTTCGGACGGGACCACGCCCACGCCTCCGCCAGCGGCCGGGTCTGCACCCCGTCCACCGCCGTATCCAGCGGCGCCTGCCCGATGTGCCGGAACTCGCCGTTCGCGACGTCGTCGGCCAGCGCCCCGCATGCCTGCGCGTACTCGCGGGAGCCGACGAAGTGCAGCCGCCACTTCCCCCCCGGCACGTCCTTGTCGGTGACGAAGCCCCGCTCCAGCAGCTTCTTCTCCAAGCTGCCTGCCGGCCCTGCGGGATCGATCACCAGCGCCACCGGTGTCGGCTGGACCGTCCGGAACAACTCGACCAGGCGCTCGATGACCCATCCGGTGCCAGCCCGGTGCTCGATCACCTCGCCGTGCACCAAGCCGTCCGCCCGGCGCCCGGCCACCGCGATGCTGGAAACCGACCGGTCCGGGGTGATGTCCACCGCCAGCGCGACGGGTCCCGTCCGCCGGGACTCCTCGTCCAGGCACGCCGTCCAGTCGCCGGGCTTGATCGGGACCTCGCCGCCGATCGGGTCGTCCCACCAGCCCATGCGCTCCCGGGCGTACTCAGCCGGCGGCAGCGCCCGGCGCTCGCCCATCACGTAGTCCAGGCTGATGCGCTTGCCGACCGCGGGGTTGGCTGCCTTCACCAGTTCCAGGTTGTCGCACCCGCAGCCCTCGACATCCAGCGCGTGCGTGCACGACTCCCCGTCCGCACACACCTCCTTCGGCGGCGGCGCGCACCACTCGAAGTACGCCAACCGCCGCTCACCGCCGGGCCGACCCCGGTCCCGCACGCCCCGCAGCACGCCGGACTCGACCTTGCCCGCGCTGGAGGCGTACACCACCTGCGGATCCGGCCGGGCCGCCAGCGTGGGGAAGAGACTGCCCATGTGGCTGGGCTGGAGCGCGAACCCCTCATCAAGAATGATCTTGTCGCCGGTGAGCCCACGACCGCCGGACTTCGTCCGGGCCTTGAACATCAACCGGCGGTCGCCATGAAGCTCAATCGCCTCGTCACCGTTCCCGCGGTGAATGTCCTTCACCCGCCTCGCGAACTGCGGCGTCCCCATGATCAGCTCTTCCATGTCCCGGAACGCTTCCTGACTGGTCCGGAACTCGTGCGCGCTCCACACCACCAGGCGCTGATCCGTCAGGAACAACCAGCCCAGCACGGCCATCTTCAGCAGGCCCGTCTTCATGTTCTGCCTGCCGACGATGACCGCCGACTCCAGCGCCACCGCCCGGTCGGCCTCATCGACAGCGAACAGTGCGTCGAGGATCAGCTGCTGCTCGGGATCCGGGGCGAACTTCGCCAACCGACAGAGCTCGGCGACCTGCGGGCCGTAGGTGTCCACATGCTCCGGCACCCAGGAGAACGACGGCTCAACCAGCCCGGCCACGCCGCTTCTCCTCCCGCTGCCGCCTCAGCCGGTCGATGTCGTCGGACTGCTCGGCGCCCGCCACCGCGGCCGCCAGCGACGCCCGCAACTCCTTCGTCAGCGCCGCGAAACCGGACCCGGTGTCGTCCGGGCCGGCCTGGTCGATCCGGCGGGCCAAGGCCAGCACCACGCCGCCGGCGAGCGTCTCCGCCCGCCCGACCGCCTCCAGTTCCGCCAGCGCTGCCGACTCCAGCGGCCCCCGCTCCGGGGCTCGCTCCGACGGTGGCGGCACGGCCGCGAGCCCGAACGCGATGACCGTGCCGTCACCGCTACCGGCACGGCGCTGTGCCTGTACGCGGCACCGGTCGGAGCAGTATTTCGCTGTGCTGCGCTTTGCTTCGAACGGGTCCCCGCAGGTCGCACAGTTCTTTTTCATTTCGACCCCCGGAGCCCTTGACGTCCGGCCTGACCTGCGGGAACCTTCAGACAGGCGAGAGAAGCCCGAAGACGAGCAAACCGCCGAATGCGAAATCCCGAAGCCCTTCTGCCGGATATCCGGTCGAGGGGCTTTCTGGCGTGTGCCGCTACGAAAAACGTCGGGGAGGGATTTTTGACTGTGGGGCGGGGTCCGGGCATGATCGTTTTCCCGTGCCCGACCCGCCCCCCTATCCCCTGTCTGCCCATCTATGTCCGTTTTGCCTGGCTCACCAGGTTTCCGAGGTTCGCAGGGCCTGTGACCTGCGGCGACGCGCGTTACCGCGCCGTGCACCGTCGCGACGGTTGCAGCTGGCGTGAGCGAACCCGCGGTATCCGGCGCGGTCAGCTGTGTGGTCGAGATCGAGAGCTTGACCTTCCAGCATCGGGTGACCGCAGTGGTGGCAGGGCTGGCCGTAGGCCTCACCGATCGTGGCCTTCCGCAGGGCCTGGTGGTCGGCGCCGTAGCCGCGGTCGCTGGTGCTGGCCATGATCACCTCGCAGTCGCCCTGGACGCCTGGCGGGTCAGACCCGCGGCGGCCAGGTCCAGAAGCCGGGGCCGTCGCCCTCGGTTCGGCTGGTGGCCCAGTAGGTGTCGTTGCCGTCGAGGAAGACCTGGAGGTTCGTGGCCGGGCCGCCGAAGGTGGCGACGATCATGGCGGGCAGGTAGTCGCCCGCCGTGGCGTGGTTGCCGACGTGGATCTGCGGGCCGAGCTCCTGGCTGGCCAGGGTCACTCCGGCGGCGTTGAGGTTCTTCGCGTCGGCGCGGCGCTTGTTGATGGCGTTGGCGTCGGCCTGGGTGAGCGCGTAGTGGACGATGCGGCCGATGGTGGGCTGCACGGTGGCCTCCTGGTGGTCGGCGGCAGGGGTGGCTGGGCCCGGACATGCCGCAGGCCCCGGACCGTGGTGGTCTCGGGGCCTGCGGTGTGGCTTGTGCCCGGGCATACCGGGTCTGCTGCAGTGAGTGTTACAGCACGTGATGGTGCTGGTCAAGCGGCTCTGTTGTGGGCGTGGTTCTGGACTTCGGTGAGGTCGACGAGGGCGCGGCCGCGGCGGTCGTGTCCGTGGTGGGTGAGCTTGCCGCGGTGGAGCAAGACGCGGATGGTGGCGGGCTTGATGCCGGTGGCGGCCGACGCGGCGTAGGCGTCAATGAGGGTCAGCGCGGGAGCGGTGCTCATGTCCCCATGATGCCGCGGCGGCCCGCCGGGGTCTGCCCGGCGGGCCGTGGTGTTACCGGTTGCCGCCTTGGCAGCCGTGGCCGATGGGCATCCAGGTGCCGCACGCGGCGCAGTAGGTGGTGGTGTAGGGGCGGAGGTCGGCGGCGAGGATGCCGAGCCGGGCGAGCGTGCGGCGGATCATCGGCGGGCCTCCTGGCGGATCGCGGGGCCGTGCGTGGTGGTCCACGCCCCTTGCCCGATCGGGGTCTTGGTCGGGGTGTTGTCGCTGTTGTTGTTGCCGTGTTGACCTGCGGCAACAACCCCAACAGGGGCGCCCGGAAGGGGCTGGGGGAGCGGGGGCAGGTCGCGCCGGTGGATGCCGGTGGTGACGGCGGGGTCGGCGCCGGGCACCCGTACAGCCCGCGTGGGGATACCGGCGGCGCGGCACAGCGCGAGGACGTCCCACTGCCGACCCGTCTCGGCGGCGAGCTGCGCGCCGATGGCGGTGAGGTGGACGTTGCCGCCAGCTGCAACGTGGTGGAGGAGCTCGGCGAAGTCCTCGGCGTCGAGCAGCTGCTCGTCGTCCGGCTCGCTGCCGTCCTCGGTGGGCTCGTCGTCCGCGTCGTCCTGGTCCTCGTCGGCCTCGGCCTCGGGGGCTCCGGCGACGAGGACGGACAGGACGGCGAGCGCGCCGGCGCTCCCCCACGCGATCGGGCCCAGTTCGTAGGCCACTCCCCCGACCACCCATGCGGCGATGCCGCCGCCGATGGCGCGGCCGAGGGCGGCGCGTGTGCGGTGCTCTTTGACGTCGGCGGCGCCGAGCCAGGCCGCGCCGGAGCGGGCGAGCTGGTCGATGCCGCGGGCGATGCGGGTTTCTGCGGGGCTGAGGTCGGTGTCGGTCATCAGGCCATCGCCTTCGTGAAGGCGGCGCCGAGGGTGTTGACGCCGTCGCCGAGCGGGACGGCGGCGGCTCCAGCGACGGTGCCGGACAGGGCCAGGCAGATGCCGGCGACCAGGCCGACGGCGAGCTTCCATGAGCGGAGCTTCTTCGCCCACTTCCACAAGCAGATCAGGACGACGGTGACGAGTAGGACGACGACGTGGCCGCCGGGGTCGAGGACGAGTGCGCGGGCGCGGGTGACGTCCATGGTGGTGCCGCCGACGCCGTACTTGAGGGTCTTGTCGCCGACCTGGTTGGCGCCCCAGAGGGTGGTGCGGGCAGCCCAGCCGAGCAGGCCGCCGCCGGAGAGGGTGAGGAGCATCCCGTAGGCGGCGGCGAGGATGAACGGGACGAGGGCCCCGCCTTTGTGGCTCTCGCGGAACCACCAGTACACGGTGTAGGCGGCCACGCAGGAGGAGCCGACGGTGACGCCGCCGAGGGTGACGATGTGCGGAATGGTCATGGTGGGTGCGTCCTTAGAGCGCGAAGAGGAAGGCCACGTAGCCGCCGGCGACCAGGACGAGCGCGGCCGTGGTGAGCACGGGCGGGAGCGCGTGGCGGTCGACGCGGAGCAGCCCGAGGGCGGCTCCGGCCATGACGGCGAGGAACAGGGCGAGACACAGGGCGTTGCCGGTGTCCATGGCTGTCTCCGGGGTGGTGTGGCGGGTGGCGCTCGCGGTCTGCTCGCCGGGTCTGCACGTGGTGCTCGCCGGGTCTGCTCGCGGTCTGCGGGCTGCTCGGGCAGCCTCGGCCGTCGCCGCGCCGGGTGGGCGGCGGCGACCGAGGCGGTCCGTCAGCGGGCGGCGGTGCCGTCTTCCTCGCGGGACATCAGGTCGCCCCAGGCCCGCCGTACACGCTCCTCGGACCCGACGTACCCGGCGTCACGGAAGGCCGTGACGGCGGCGCGGTACGAGCGGGGCGGGTCCTCCTGGTACCGCAGCCATCGCAGCACTACGACGAGCTGCTCGGCGGCGAGCTGGTCGCCGGGGGCGGGCGTGGGCACGCCCGCGACCACGGCCAGCTCGGCAAGATCGGCGGCGGGCGGCTCCGGCTCGCTGGCCTGCGTGACGGCGCCGGGCATGGGTGTGCTGGTCTCGCCCTCGTCGGGCCGCTCGGTGTCCGCCCCGGGCCCGGCGGCGTGGGCGGGCGGCACGGTGGCCGTCACGGCGTCACGCTCGACCGTGCCGGGCGTGACGGCCCACGGCGCGGGCAGCGACATCGAGGCGAGGTCGGCGGCCCCGCGGTACGCGGCCAGGCGGTCGAGGAGTACCGCCCGCTGCTCGGGGAGCACGCCCGCATCGGTGCGGTCTACCGCGGTCGCGAGGCGACGGCGGGCCCGGGCGACGCGGCGAGGGCCCGCGCCGGCGGCGATGAGGTCGGCCAGGCGTGCGGCGCGGCGGGTCGCGGTCCGGGTCCACCGGTCGCGGGTGATCTGCGCGGCGTCGCGGCCCCGGCGGGACAGACCGAGGTACGACAGCAGTCGCTCCCGCGCTTCCCTGACCAGGACTGCGGGCAGGGACCGCGACTCCTCGCCCGGCTTGTGGTGGCGCAGCTCGATACCCATGGCCAGGTGCCACAGCAGGGCCGCGAGGCCGGGACCGACGAACGCACGGACTGTACCCGCGACGATCCCGGACTCGGAGTACGCGGGGATCACCTGTACCCCGGTGATCAGCCAGACGAGCGTGCCCGGTGTTCCCGGGGCACCGGTGGTGCCGAGGTTCTGCCGGGCCATGAGGGCGACGGCGAAGAGGGCCAGCTCGGCGGCGGCGAACATCACCGCACGTTCGGCCACGCCGTGCATGGCGAGGTGGTCGCGGGCGAAGTTCCAGGACGTGTCGCCGGAGTACGCGGTGCACAGCAGGGCACCCAGGGCGGCCACGATTACGGCGGCCGGGGTGCGCCTGCGGGCACGCCGCACCCGGCGCAGTACCAAGGCGGCGAGGGCGAGCAGCGCGGCGAGGGCGGCGGCTGTGGTGCGGGGGTCGGTCATGGTGGTCACTGGCCACCGTCCCGGGGCTGCTGCAGGGCGAGCACGTTGGAGAAGGTGCGGATCTGCCGGGCGGCGTCGTACATGGCGTCGGCAAGCTGGTCGAGGCCGGCCACGTCGAGGTCGACGGCGTCGTTGCTGACCAGGGTCGCGACGGCGTACACGCGGGTGCCGTGCGACCAGTTCGGGTCGGGGAAGATGTCCTGCCACAGCGCCAGCTCCACCAGGACCTCGGTCCCGGCGGGGGTGGTGACGGTGACGTTGACGGGGGCGCCCTGGTGGGTGAGTTCGGACCGGCGCGGCCGCGCGTCGAGGCCGGCCGTGGGCGGGGGCGGGGTGTGGGACCCGCGGGTGCACCAGGCGGGCTCGGGGAAGGTGACCTCGCCGTGGTCGGCCGTTTCAACGGTGATGGTCTTCACGCGGCGGCCCCCAGGGTGGGCAGGGCCGGGGCGTAGCCGACGAGCTCCACGGTGGCGCGGGCGAACGTCGTCCGGGCCTTGAGGACCATGTGGGTGCTGCGGGGGCGCTGCTGGTGGTCGACGTCGCCCTCGGCGATACCGAGGGCGGTCCGCCACTGCTCGAACGCGGCGAGGTCGTCGTGCACGGACAGGACGATCTCGCCGGGGTAGATCGGGCTGAGGTTGATGGTGATGGCGGGCAGGTGCGCGAAGGTCCGGCCGATGACGATGAGGGCTTCCAGGGCGGGCAGCTGCTCGGCGGTGGTCTTGGCGGTCACTGGGAGGCCTCCGCGGTGGCGTAGTCGGCCAGCGTCTCGGCGCGGTAGGCGTGCAGGGCCGAGGCCGTGTCCCGGGCCTTCCTGGCGGTCACGCCGAGCAGGCCGGTAAGGGCTTCGACGACGTCCGCGACGCGCAGGGCCTGCATGTCGGCCCACGCCTGGCGGGCGGTCTCGTCGCCCTCGGCGTAGAGCGGGAGGTTGAGGTGATCGCGGATCGCGGTGAGCAGCTCGACGGCCTCGGGCTGCAGCACGCCCGGGGCGGGCAGCGGGCGGGAGGTCACTGGGCCACCGCCAGTCCGCGGTCGCGGCGGAGGCGGCGCAGGGCCTCGTCCATGTCCGGGTCCGAGTCGCCGTCGTGCGCGGTGACGTACTTCAGGGTGCCGCCGGCGGCGGGGGCGAGGGCGCGGTTGGCGTAGGCCCAGTGGCCGGTGTCGGCGGGCACCTCGCGGGTGTTGCGCAGGACGGAGTAGTACCGACCGACGGACTGGCGGGCCATGAGGCGGAGCAGGCCGCTGATGCGCGGGCCGAACTCGATGCGGTCCCGGAGGCGGTACAGCTTGAGGAACGTCTCCTGCGTCAGGTCGTCGGCGAGCTGCGGGTCGCGCCCGCCGAGCTTGTCGAGGATCGTCCAGCGGACCATGTTCCGGTACTGGGCGTAGACCGCGGTGAACACGTCGTCGACGCTGGGCGCGGGGGTCAGGGCGCTCATGCGGCGGCCCCCCTGACGATCAGGTCGCGGCGACCGGCCGACACGATCCGAGCGATAGGGGTTTCGGTCTGGGCGAAACCCTTCGGCGCGGGCTCGGGCAGGTCGAACGGGTACGGCAGCGCCGGGCCGCCCTCGTAGCGGAACTCGTACTGGATCCACGCCTCACGGGTGCGGTCCAGGGCCCGCCGGTACGCGGCCGCCTCCGGCACCGCCCACTCCGGGGCGTCCGCGAGCATCGCCACCACCCGGGGCCGCCACTCCGCGAGGACCATCAGCAGCGACTGCACGTACCGCTGTGCGTCGTCGCAGTCCCCGCTGGCCTCCAGGTCGAACAGAACGTCGGAGTCCAGGGCCGCGAACCGCGCCGCGTAGTCCACCATGGGGTCCTGCTTCGCGACTCCGGGGGTCGGAGTCGCGAGCAGGGCGGCCGCCGAGGATTCGCACTTCCGCCGGGCGCGGTCAAGGCGGCACTGGCGGCACTGGCGGCCTCCGGTGTCCGGCCGCACGTAGGTATTGGCCTCGTCGAAGGGGTGGCCGTTTCGGCAGTGGGTCTTGGCCAAGTTCGCCGACGCGAACGTCTGCGTCGACTTGCGCTGGTTTTCCCCCGCCGTGACGAGCTGCAAGTGGTACGGGTTGATGCACCTCCGGTGCAGGCAGCCGTCCCCGTCACCGCACGTCGGGTCGTCGTTGTGGCACTGGTGGTCGACCATCATTCCTGCGGTGATCGCGCCAACGAACAGCTCGTAGGAGACCCGGTGCGCGTACACCGTGCGGCCATCCTTGCCGCCCGAGCCGATGGTGCCGTAGCCCCTGTTGTTGGTGTGGGCGGTCCAGATGATGCAACCGTTCGGGCCGGCGGCGGTCTTGTCGAGCAAGCGGTCGCGCAGGGGGACCGACCTGTCCAACTTTTCGAAGGTCCCGGCCTTGATGGCCTGCTTGCGGGTGCGGCGGTAGCACCTGCCGCACATTCCGCGAGCGTGCGCCGAGTCGAGGGGCGTGCTGCATGCGGCGCAGGTCGAATTTGCGGGCGCGCTAGGGTGCCCGAGATGATTGGTCATGCCGACTCCTGGCGTCATCAGGTGTTCGGTGAAGGGGGTCGGGCGGCGCGCGCGCCTCGGGTGTTCCACCACCCGGGAGCTGCCGTCCGGCCCTCGCTGCTATTCGGTTGTGTCTTGGGCCGTTGACCCGTTCTTCCGGATCGCCTTGTCGACGGCGTTCCAGCTCTTGCCCAGTTCGCGGGCAACTTCCGCCACTGAACCAAGCTCTGCAACGCCTTCGAGCAAGGCTTCTGCTCGACGTTTGGCGGACTCGGAGACCTGGAGTTGAAGCTGTTCCACCAGCTTGTCCTCCCGTCGCACCCGGTCCCGCCAGGGCGTGGCTTCCATCCCGAGAACCATATCCAACCCTGGGTTAGATCGCAAGTGGTCCACACGGTCAACTCGCTTTGGCAGTGGGGGAGAACACTGCGAGCTGCTCTCTCTTGAGGGCGAGCCACGTGCCGGGCGGGAAGCGGCTGCTGCACCACTGGCAGCGCACCACCGACTCGCGATCCGGCAGCAGCAACGGCGCCCCGCACGGCCTACCGTCCACCAGCGTCGGACACGGGCCCATACGGGCCGCGAGGTCCGGCTCGCCCACCACCGTCCGCATGCCGTTGAACAGGTCCCGCACCTCACCCGCGAAGTCCCCCGCCGCCGGCCACTCCTTCGCCACCCACCCGAGGTGCTTCCGCAGCACCCGCACCGCCTCCACTACCCGGGCCCCCAGATCCCCGGTGACGACCGGCTCGGTGCGCTGCATCGCGTCGAGCAGGGCGTTGCGCCACGACGGCAACACCGCGAACTCGGAGCGCAGGTGCATACCCGCCAGGTTCGGTGTCGGCGGCTCCACCGCCCGGGCCCGCGGCCCATCGTCGGCCGGCCGCTGCCTGGTCCGGAACAGCATCAGCGTCAGCTCCTCGTACATCACCGGAAGCCGCTCCAGGCGATCGCCGGTGTCCAGGCGGCAGTTTTCGCACAAGTACGCGTCGAGGACCGTGACGCGCTCACACAGGGCGCAAGTGGCGTTCACCGGTCCTCCTGCGGGCGCTTGGCGGTGACGGCCCGCACGCGGCCGTCCAGCGCCTCCAGCCGGGCCATAGCTCGGCGGGCTTCTGCGGTGGACCGGCGGGACCGGCGGACGTCCGCGAAGGCCTGCGCGAGCACGCCGATCGTGACGCCGCACATGGCGGCGATGATGAGCGACCAGATCACGACCGGTCTCCTTCGATCTTCGGTTCGGGTGTAGCTACACCTGGTGTCGGCCACTGGCAGCCGACTAGGGCGCTCGCGTTCTTCTCGGGCACGGGTGCCAGTGGGTGGCCGAGCCAGTCCAGGCCCATTGCGAGAAGGGCATAGGCGTCGGCCTCGTCGTACCGGGCGCGACCTTCGAACTCGATGCCGTATCGCTCCGTGACGGATGTGCGGACTTCGCCCTTGGCGGCGTTGCCGCGGCCCGCCGCATACAAAGCGCGGCACGACGGAGGGACAACGGCGTACCGGATGGTGTGGGACCAGCACCACTGGCGGACCATCACCCGCAGGCCGGCGAGGTCTTCGTGCCGGTGTTTTACGCCCCCGCCGAACGACGGGCCCTCGATGACGACGAGGTCGGCGCGGCGGATGAACGTGCCGACCTCGTCGAGGAGGAAGGCCAGGCGGTCGTGACCCAGCAGGTTCTTGGGGCGGATGCTGTCGGCCCAGCCGACCCCGGCCACGCCAGTGCAGGTGAGCGACAGGTCGAGGCCTATGACGAGTGGAGTGGTCATGCTGCTGCCACCTTGGGTCGGTCCAGGCGCAGGGATGCCTGGTGGATTTCCATGGCGTCGGACGCGTCGCCCTGGGTGGCGCCCGGAGAGAGCAGGATCTTGTTGAACCGGCAGAAGCCGAGCTGCTTACTGGACGCCGGCCGGGACCGCCACGAGGCCCCCCTTCCGACCAGCGGCCTCGGGGCGAACCGCCGGGCCTGCCGCTCCGCCCACAGCATGGCGGCGGACAGCGGGCGCTCCGTGTCCGGATTGGGCGCAACTGCGCCGCGGACCGCGTCCCAGCGGCGGACCCGGAAATGCCCGGTCATGCGCCCTCTGGCGAGGAACATCAGGTAGTCGCCGCAGGGGACGAACCATGTGCCGTCGTAGGTGCGCAGCCACCGCACCGAGGAGTTGTTGAAGAGGTCGATGTCCTCCCACTCCACGGCCCGGGCGACGCGCGCCTCGGCCTCCTCCTTCTGCTTCGCCGACGCCTCACGCAGGGTCTGGTCCTCGTCCGGCTCCGCCAGGTCCCGATTGGTGAGGTCGACGATGGAGGCGAGCTTGTGGCGGGTGGATGCGCCCATCACGTCGAGCAGCAGGGCGTCCTTCTTCCCCGGGTGCAGGCGCAGCGCCCGGCCGGCCATCTGGCAGTACAGGCTCGCGCTCTTCGTCGGGCGGGCGATGACCGCGCATGACGTCCACGGCGCGTCGAAGCCTTCCGTAAGGACCATGCAGTTCGTAAGAACCTGGAGGTCACCGGCCTTGTAGCGGCCAAGGGTCGCCGCGCGGTCATCCTTCGGCATGTCACCCCACACCGGGGCGGCCGCGATTCCGACGGCGTTGAACGCGCCGGCCATGGACTTCGCGGTGTCTACCGTCGGCGCGAAGACGACGCCCGCCCGGTCGGAGGCGAACTGCTTGTAGGCGTCGGCCACGACTGCCGCAGCGCCCGAGTCGTCCAGGGCCTGGCCGAGCTGTCCGTCTTGCAGGTCGCCGCGGCTCGTCTTGACCTCGTCGAGGTCCAGGCCCTCGACGACGACGCGCTTGCCGCGGACATCGACGAGGTACCCGGCGTCGATCATCTCCAGGATGTCGAGGGTGAACACGACATCGGTCCAGACGTCGGCGAGTCCACCGTCGGCGCGGGTCATCGTGGCGGTGAAGCCGGCGACTGGGAGGCCCCGCCATGCACCGAAGTGCTCCAGCACTGTGATGTAGCTGGGCGCGGCAGCGTGGTGGCACTCGTCCACGATGATCAGGCCGACGTCCTGGATGGCGTTACGGCGGCGCTCAACGGCCAGGGTCTGAATGCTCGCGACGATGACGTCCGCGTCCTGGTGCTCGTCCCTCTCGGCCTTGACGACACCGACGCGCAGCTGAGGGCAGACCGCCTTGATCTTGTCGGCGGCCTGCGTGATCAGTTCCTCGCGGTGTGCGATGACCAGGGCGCGGCGCCCGCCGAGCTCAGGCAGGGTCATGGCGATCAGGTTCGAGAACACGACGGTCTTGCCCGCGCCCGTCGGCAGGACCACGGCGAGGCGGTTGTGCCTGGCTGCCTGCCACCCGGCGCGGAGGGCTTCGATGGCCTCGGTCTGGTAGGGGCGCGGCTTGAAAGTCTCAGGCGGTTCGGACATGGGTCACCTCGGTCCAGGCGTTTTGCAGGGAAGCAGGGAAGTGGTGGTGCTCGTGCAGGGAAGCGCTGCGGCAACGAGAAACGCGTTGACCTGTGGTTTTGCAGGGAAGCAGGGAAGTGCAGGAGAGAGTGAGAACCTCAACGCTGCTGGAGATCTCCGAACCCTCTGTGTTTGCGTCGTGCGGTACATGCGATGCGACGTGCGTTGTGCGATGCGCGCTACGTAAGACGTCTGGCGCGACTCGCCTGCACTCGCCTGCATCCCGGCAAAAGTCCAGGTGGGAGTAGTTGCAGGGGAGTTGAAAGACGCCTGCGCGCTTCCCTGCTGCTCCCCTGCATCGCCTGCAAACGGCCAGTTCGCGATCACAGGGCAGCCCCCTTGTCGCGGGCTTCCTCGACCCGCCAGAGGTTCTGACACTTGTGGCTGTCGTAGACCCGGACCGGCTTCAGCCGGCCGAAGAAGCGGCCGTCGCGCGCCTTGAGCCAGTGGCCCAGCGTCGCAGCCGTCGGAGCGTCACCGCTCTTCGGGTGCTTGGGCACGGCGTCGCCGACGCTCTTAAGGATGGTGCTGGTGGTGACCGCCGCGCCGTTGGGGATGGCCTCTCGCCAGGCGATGAGGAACGCCGCCCACTCGACCATCTCGTCGTCCTGCTCCATGGTCCGGTCCCGGTCAGCCATCCATCCGGGCACGCCCAGGTGGTCGAGCAGGCCGGCCAACATTGAGGCCCACTCGGAGTAGTCGCCCTTCCGGGTACGAATGCTGGGCGATCCGGCGGCCAGCCAAGAGCGGACCATCGTGACGAGGGAGGCGACGACGGTGGAGGCGTTGCCGCGCAGCCACGGCCGGAGGTCGCCGACGGCGAACCCGTCGCGCTGGTCCGGGTCGGGGCACTGCGGGTCAAGCCGCACCCAGAGCGCGCGGCGCGCGTTGTCGCCGCCGGTGCGCAGCCCGTTGCCGGTCACGATCCACACCCGGTCGTTGGGCATTCTCACCGCAGAGGTGGCGCCGAGGATCCGGTCGCCCCACGTTTCCGCCGTGAGGACGGAGGACAGGACGGGGCTCTTGATGACGTGCCCGTTGGGGAGGTTGTCCAGGACGATGATGGGCTGGCCGCTGGTGTAGAGCTGGGTGGTGATGCTCTTGCGCAGCTCGGTGTCGTTCTCCGGCCACGCGGTGTCCGACACCCCGTAGCAGTAGGCGAGGATGTCTTTGAGCAGCGTTTTTCCGCTGCCCTGTGTGGTTGCGGAGATGATGAACATCGGGGTCGGGCCGTGGAAGTACGGGCGCAGGATCGGGGTGAGGAGTGCCCCGAGGAAGTGCGCCCGGTCGGAGTCCTCCACCCACGGGAAGTCGTTGAGCATCTGGTCCAGGACGACCTGCTTGGCGCGGCGGACCTGTGCTTCGTCGAGCGGGCCGAGGCGACGCACCGGCACCCGGGGGTGCAGGTAGAGGCCGGTGGCGCGGTCGTATCCGGGGGCCTGGATGAGGGTTCCGTCGGGGCGGACGACGGGAGAGGTGACGATCCCGCGCAGGGGCGGCAGGGGCCACTCCTTGCGGCCGAGGATGGTGGAGCATGTCTTCGGTGCGAGCAGTTCGCGGACGGGCTCGGTCAGCTCCGTGAGGGGGTTCCGCACCATCTGGTAGCTGTCGACGTGCTCCGCGAGGTAGGCGCGGAGGTTGTCGGTGCCCAGCTGCTGCATCACGGGGTCGCCCATGTCGTCGGAGTGGACCCAGGTGGGGCCTCCGGCACGCTTGTACATGTCGGGGAGCCGCTCGTCGGCCATCAGCGCGAGGACCCCTTCGATCGCCTCGGGCTCGTTGCTGATGTCGAGTTCGGGTCGCGACACCACGAGTTGCAGGCGTGGTGCGGCCTCGGGCCGTTCGGTGTCCTGGTCGGGTTCGACATCGAGGGCGGACGACCCGTCGCTGAAGGTGCGGCGAGAGGCAGGGGGTTGCGCGGGGCGGCTGCGGGGCTGGGTGCCGTAGCCGCGGGCGCGCAGGTCGGCGGCGGCCTGCTTGAACGCCTCGGCGTGGGTTCCGCCTTGGGTGAGGTGCGTGTACGCGGCGAACTTGTTGTAGGGCACCTCGGCGTCGAACGTGGTGGAGGTGGAGAAGACGTACAGCCGGTCTCGGTCGGCGGCGCGTCCGGTGGTGGCGGAGATCCCCATCTTCTTGCCCTTGCGCCGCCAGTAGGTGGTGCGGCCGCGGTTGAAGATCGGGTCGAACTCTCCGCCGATGATCTCTTCCCAGGTGGCGCGGTCTTCGAAGTCGTCGCCCGGGCGGATGAAGTCCGAGGGGAGTTCGCGCTTGGGGGGCGGTGCGGTCTTGGCCCGTTCCTCGGTCGGCATCGCGTCGACCGCGCGGCAGAGGGCGTAGATGGCTTCGAGTTCATCCGGTCCGACCGTGGCCATGGTGGAGGGGCCGCCGGCCAGGCGGACATACGGCTTGCCGCTGGGGTGCACGGTTCCGTGGGACGGGGCGATGACGACGAAGCCGCCCTCGCCGCGGGTCTCGATCAATACCCGAATGATCTTGCTGTTGGGTTTCTCGGCGACGCGCTGCCGCTCTTCCGGCGTGTACTCGTCCTCGCGGGCGAGCCGCCGGGCGAGCTTGGTGTTCGGGGTCGCGGGCCGTCCTTCGACGATGACCTTGTAGTGGACACCACCTGAGGGGGACTGGTCGGCCCAGCCGGTCGTCACCGCCAGCCAGAGGTCCCCGAGCCCGCTGTTGTTGGCGAGCTCGGTGACCTCGTCGAGGACGCCTTCTTCTACGGCCAGGCCCTCGAACTCGATGAGTTCGATGTTGCCGGAGACTGCCCCGGTGACGATGCCGATGCCGGTGCGCCGGCCGTCTCCGAACCACTGGTCGTGCTCCTCGGGCGTGGAGCGGGCGACCTTGTACTGCATCCAACTGCGGACGTCCGGCTGCTTGGTGCCGTTGCCCTTCACGGGCAGGACGCAGAGACCGGCCGCATCAAGCTCGGCGGCGGTGGCCCGCAGGTTGGGCTGCGCGTCTGGGGTGCCCGGTGTCTGATTCACGAACTAGTCCTTGGTGCTCGTGCTGACAGGTCGATCGGAGTGATCCGGTGACGGCTTTCATGCCGCCGGACCGCCGGTCTTGCCGGACTCCGACGTCACCCGTCCGTCACGTATCGCTGGCAGGTCTTGACGGCGTCGTTCACGCGCACGGCCGGGCGGCCGGGGACATCCCCGGCC
This sequence comes from Streptomyces sp. NPDC020983, assembly GCF_044333485.1. NCBI lineage: Bacteria > Bacillati > Actinomycetota > Actinomycetes > Kitasatosporales > Streptomycetaceae > Streptomyces > Streptomyces sp. NPDC020983. The sequence goes on from NZ_JBIRRA010000004.1 coordinate 574,917, forward strand.
GCCGTGGTGGTGGCAGTGGTCACCGGCCGCCGCCCTTCCGGGCCCAGGCGGCGCGGGCCGCGATGAGCTGCGGGACGACGCGGTACTCGACGTCGTCGAGGTGGTCGCGGATCAGCCTGAGGAGCGCGAGCAGCTCCTCCGGGCCGAGCTCGTCCGCCATCTCGTCCTCCAGCAGCTCCAGCGTGGCGAAGGGCTGCCGGCGGCGCGGGTTGTCGCTGTACGGGTCCAGCCGGATCTGCACCCGCAGGGCCTCGACCGGCTCGGCGGTCGGCTCACCCGTGCGGAAGCTGCGAATGGTCAGGTGTACGGCCGTGTCGTCGCCGGAGTGGACGAGGTCGTCGAGGAAGCCGACCCGGTCGGCGTCGTGCGAGAACGTGCAGAATTCGGGGCATACCTCGGTGGTCTGGCCGCCGGTGACGATGTCCCGGACCCAGGTGCGGGGCTCGGTGGGCGACGGCTCGGGCACGTTCAGGACCGCGCTCTGCGGGATCCGGAAGCGGCGGGGCTTACGCGTGGGCGAGGTCTTTCCGGACTCCGAGAAGCTGGCGGTGAGGTCGGTGGGCGGCACCGTGGCCGTGTCGTGTTCTACCCTGGTCATGGGTGTAGTCCGTTCTTCACTTAGCGGTGGGTGCGGAGGTGCGCTCAACCGACGCCGGGGTAGCCGCCCCGGCGTCGCTGTCGTTGGGGTCGATTCCGAGGCTGCGCAGGAGATCGGCGCGAGCCACGCGGTAGACCGCGCCGATCTTGATGAGCCGACACGGGTACGCGCCGAGCTTGGCCAGCTGGAACCCCTTGGTGCGCCCCATGCCGTAGGCGCGGTTGGCGGTCTCCAGGTCGAAGGTCACGGGGAGTTCGAGAAGCTCGCTGAGCCGCATACCGCGCTCGGAGCCCGGCTTCTGGATGGTCTCTGTCGTCATTCGTGCCTCATCGGGGCTCGCTACAACGGGACGTCGGAGGCGGCCCTGGTGCAGCCGGGCCCCTCGCACCAGTCCCCAACCGCTCGAAATTTCGTGCCGTTCTGGACTGATGTGATGACGGTACTCCCACAGGGGGCGCTGTCAAGTTGCTGGCGTGCCGAGATTGTTAGTCCGTGACGGACTATCCGGGATCCAAGGTGGCTCATGCTGAGCGATGCCAAGTCGCTAGGAGACTGCTACGTTCAGTCCATGACGAACTATGACGACGAGTCCGTCGAGCGCGAGCTGGCGGAGCGCGCCCGCAGGCTGAGCCGGGAGCTAGCCGTGGAGGTCAGACTCGATGCCGCGATGCCGCCGCCACCGCCCGAGGACGGCCAGATCTTGGACGAACTCGACATGGAGACCCGTGCAAGCTGGAACCTGAAGCGGATCCGTCAGGCGTTGGGTCTTTCTCAGCAGCAAATCTCAGACAGGCTTGCGGAGCTAGGTCTTGGTATTCGGCTTAGCCAGTCACAGATCGCCAAGATCGAGCGGGGTGAGCGGCCGTGGAGACTCAACGAGTTGTACGCCATCGCGGAGGCGATGGGTGTGGATGCGATGGAGTTCTACGCAGATCAGAACTACAAGGACGATCCAGAACTCACTGTCGAGGCTGCGCGGCTGCGACTCCTTAGGGCGAGTGAAGAAGAGGAGCGAGCAAAAGAGGCATGGCTCGCGGCGGCCAGGAAGACCTATGAAGCTGAGGAGATCGTGGTGCGGGCAGCCGCTGACCTGGGCATTCCACATCCGGCGGCGATGGGGGTACTGGCAGAGCGCTACCAGTCGGAGGCCCTCTTCCAAGAAGAGATGGCGGGGCTCACCGGGCCCGTTCCCACTCGCGAAGAGATTGAAAAGTTCAGAAGCGAGCGTGAGCGTAAACACCGCGAGGAGGCAGAGGGCAGGAGGCAATACGTAGAAGCGCAGTGGAGGGAATACCTCCAAAGAGCAGCGGAGAAGGCGGAGAAAGCACTTGAGTATGAGCGGGCGGAGCGCGAGGGGCGAGGGGAGGACGGACTCGCTCGGTAGCCTCGCTGATTGGAGAATTGACGGTCCTGTGGGGGAGGAGTAGAGATGCCCATGTCCCGCCGCGGTGGCGGTGTCTCGAAGCGGTGTGAGTGCCGCGGCCTGGATGGCAAGCTGCTGGGCACCGCGTGTCCGCAGCTCACGAAGAAGAATCACGGCGCGCCCTTTGTGCGGCAGGAGCTCCCGCCCGACGCGGAGGGCAAGCGTCGCCAGTTCCGCCGTACCGGCTACGGGGGTGTGAAGGACGCCCAGGCCGACCTCGACCGCGTGCGAGCACTGCTCGACCTCGCGGGAAGCGACGAGACCGCACAGCGCCGCGTCGGCGATCTGCTCCAGGCCGTACAGAAGACCCGTGCCGACCTGCCCGACGCAGCCGAGGTGCGACGCAAGCTCGGCGCCGGCGTCGTCCTCGACAGCGGCCTCACGGTGGGGGACTGGCTCGACGAGTGGGTCGACGGCAAGAAGACACGGCCCAGCACTACCAAGAACTACCGGTCGCACATTCGCGTCCACCTGCGCCCAGGCATCGGGCACTACCTCCTGGACAAGTTCACGGTCAGCCAGTGCCAGGAGTTCTTCGACTCGATCGACGACGCCAATGAGGTGATCGCGGCCGAGAACGCGGCGCGCCGCGAGCAGGAAGCACGGGCGAAGTGGGGGAAGCGGTCCCGGCCCCCGACCTACGAGCGCGAGCGCCTGGCCGCAGAGCGCCAGAAGCTGGCCGCGATGCCTCCGTACCGAGACATCACCGGGCCGGCCACGAAGCAGCGCATACGGGCGACGCTGCGGACCGCCTTGAATGCGGCGATCCGGCGGCAGCTCATCACGTTCAATCCGGCGAGCTGGGTCGAGTTGGAGAGCGGGAAGCGGCCGAAGGCCGTGCTGTGGACGGACCAGCACGTGGCCCGCTGGCGCGAGACGGGCGAGAAGCCCTCGGCGGTGATGGTGTGGACGCCCACGCAGATCGGCGCCTTCCTCGATGCTGCCGAGGACGACCGCCTCTACGCCTTCTTCCACCTGATCGCGTTCCGCGGCCTGCGCCGCGGTGAGGGCGTAGGTGCCGACTGGGCGAGCGTCGACCTACAGGCCGAGACGATCACTATCGCGAAGGCGATCACGGTCGACGGGTGGACGCCCGTCGAGGGCCTGCCGAAGACGGACGGGGCCGCGGCAACGATTGCGCTCGGCCCGGCGACCGCTCAGGTGCTGCGGGAGCACAGGGCTCGGCAGGGGAAGGAGCGGAAGCAGGTCGGCGAGACGTGGGTGGAGACCGGCAAGGTGTTCACCACGGAGACGGGTGAATGGCTGCACCCGGAAAAGGTGAGCGACGCCTTCCGGGCGATCTGCCGGAGCGCGGACCTGCCGCCGATCAACCTCCGCGACCTGAGGCACTGCGCCGCCACCCTGATCCACGCCGGCGGCGGCGACATCCACACGATCAAGGAGGTGCTGCGGCATTCCACGATCAAGCTCGCCAGCGACACCTACACCTCGCTGCTCGCGGAGGTGGACCAGGAGATCGCGGCGAAGGCCGAGGGGATGGTGCCGCGGGCGCGGAAAGCCCCAGGGGTCCTGCCCAAAGAGGGCGTGAAGGCGTAGACTTCTAGCGGTTGGTCAGGCTCTCGTCACCGCAGGTGGCGGGGGCCTTTCTGCTGGCCCGCTGCTGGCCCGAACGCTTCGGAACGATGCGATAGAGAACGTCACGCTCCGGCATGCATCATCAGATGCTCAGCCGTGCTGAGCTGGGCTGATCGTCAGTGGGCGGCACGGCCCGACACAGCGAGGAACCGGGCGATACGGGACGCATGGCGCTCGACGGAGACTCATAATCCGCCGGTCCTGGGTTCGAGTCCCAGCCGCCCCACCACACTTCCCCTGGGGAAGCATTGGGCGTGACCTGCGCACCAGAGGTCACCCGACCGGCCCCGCCGGAATGGCCCCTCACGGGCCTTCAGGGCCCTGCGTGAGCGATGCGTGAGCGGCGTCCGGGAAGACTCCTCCGGGGCCGCAGCGGGGGCCTGGGCACCAGCAGCGCCGCCTTCTCCGCCAATGCCCGGTCCACGTCCTTGAAGAGGCTCGTGCACGTGTCCGAGGTGAGCTGGATCGTGGCGTGCCGCAGCGTCTCCTTCACTGAGTGGATGTCTCCCCGCCCGACGCGTGGATCAGCGTGGCCGCGCAGTGCCGGGCGTCCCGCAGGTTGATCGGCGGCAGCCCGGTCCGGGTGTAGATCCGCAGAAACTCCTCCGAGACCGCGTCCGGGTGCAGCCACCCGCCCAGCTCATCCGTGAAGACCTTCCCCGTCTCGGTCCACGCGTCGCCGGCCTTCGCGCGCTCGGTGTCCTGGCGGGCCCTGTGCTCGCGCAGCGCCGCCACGGTCAGCGAGTCCAGGCCGATGGTCGCCGCGGACTCCTCGGTCTTCGGGTCCTCCGCGACGGGCGTCCAGCCGTCCACGATGATCTCGCGGTGACGTCAGGTCAGGCAGGGTGCGACGCTTTCTCCGCACACGTATGCCCACAGGTCCACACAGGACTGGGGCTTGCGTCGCTTCGGGAGAACGCCCCATCACTGCCCGTCTTCTGCAAGGGCCTGCGACAGCAGGCGCCCAGACGCCAAGATGACGCGGGTGAGCGCCCTGGAATTCATCGTCGCTATCAAGTGGCCCGCCACCATCCTGACCATGGCAGTCGTCCTCCTTGCGATCCTCAGGTGGAGCAGCGGCACCCGACAGGCGATCAGCATCTGGCTTGGTCAGCGCAACGTGCGTGTTAACCTCGCCGGCCAAGAGATTGAAGCCACTCTCGCTGAAACCCAAGGCAGCATGGACTTGGCAGCTGGCAATGACAACGAACTCGCAGGCACGGTGGCCTTGGCCGAGCCCATTTCCGACGGGACGGACCAGCTTGCCCCGTTCGCCCCCGAAGCCGTCGAGCTGCTTCGTCGCGCCGCGGTTGAGAACATTGTCAACAGCGCGGTACGTCTGGGATGGCAGTGGTCGCGGCAAGGGGGCGCCGAGCCGGAGGTCACAGTGTCGTGGACCTCAGAAGGGCACCCCACAGTAAGCCTCGCCCCCACTTCGCCCAGTTCTTCCAGCCCAGGGCCAAACGCGCTGACCCTGCGGGCAACCGGGGTCACCTCGGAAGCGGATGCACGGGTTGCGGTCAGAATCCTGCTCAATGCTTTCAACCGTCACAACGACGAAGTGGTCTCGCAAAACCAGGAGATGTGGGCCGCGATCGGCCGGCGGCTGCGGCGTGCCCGTGGTGGAGAGTCCAGTGGCGAAGTATCTGTCGGAGAGACGGAACGCGGGTAGCCACTCCTTCCTCGACACGCCGCCCAGGCGCCGCGAAAAGCCCAGACCGAACCGTCACAGATCCGTCACAACCCCCTCACGAACGGGCGTGCGGTGCGAAGCTGCCGCCCAACCGGTCAAGGGGACACATTCTCAGCGCCAAGGGCAGCAACGGCACCATCCACTTCGACGGCCAGACCGTCACGATCGAGCGCACCGGATTCAGCGCCCGCGTGCTCGTGGGCGGCGGCGAAAAGCGCATCTCCGTCGCCAGCATCACCGCCGTCCAGTGGCGCAAAGCCAGCCTCGCCACGGGCTTCATCCAGTTCACCCTCGCCGGCGGCGTCGATCGCCGTAGCAAGCCTGGGCAGAGCGGATCCGATGCCAAGCGGGACGAGAATACCGTCACCTTCGGCGCCCGCCAGCAGTCGAGCCGATCCGGCAGGCCATCGACGACGCGATCGCCGCACGCCACGCGCCGCAACAGCCCGCCGTCGGCGGCTCCATCGCCGAGGAACTCGGCAAGCTCGCGGCACCTCGCCAGCGAAGCATCATCAGCGACGCCGACTTCGAGCAGGTCCAAGGCCCGGCTCATCGGCAGCTGACACAGAGGTCCCGTACCGGCGTCCTGCTCTCCCGAAGCCGGTGCACCCCGGACGTACGGCGGGATGCGGTATCCGCAAGGACCGTGGCGGCGCCCCGACCCCGGGCAAACGGGGCGCCGATCAGCTGGGTGCCCATCGGCCACGGCTGCCAAGGCGGCAACGGGCGGTAGCCCCCGCACGGCCCGCCGGGTACCACCCGGCGGGCCGTACCCACTCCTTCCAACTTCGCCGTGGTGCAGGATGCGTACCATGACCGTGCTGGAGTTCATCTCCTCATTGAAGTGGCCAGTGGCCCTACTGGCAGTGTTCTTCTGGATAGCCCGCGCGCTGAAGAAGAACCCCGGCTTTCGTAACTGGCTCAAGCGCTGGTTGGAAAACCGCGACGTTCGGGGCAAGATCGGTTTCGCGGAGCTTGAGGCGCTTCATCGGGGATCCGAGGTCGTCCAGGCGGCGGTAGCCACTGACGAAGAGCTCGCAGAACTGGCTAGGTCTGACCAGTCGGGGGCGGACGATAATGCGACGACGGACACCACGTCTGCTGTCACAGCGCTTCGCCGGGAAGTCGTGGAGGAGGTCATCCGGACGTCAGCCCAATGGGGCTGGGACACGGCGCACATGGGGTTCCGGAATCCCCCCGACCCTCAAGTAGAGTGGACGGACGATGGACGGCCTGTGATCCGGTTCGGGATGGGAGCACCGGATCCGATCTCACGAACGATCGTCATGGACAACCAGCACGTCACCGACATCTCCAGGAGGGCGGCGGACCGCCAGGGCGCCATCCGTAGGCTCCTCGATGAGCGCGGGCGTACGGACGGAACGTAGAGCATGGAGCCCCTGTACGTTGCCGCCGGCCACATGACCGCCCGGCAGGTCGTCGCCCACGGCCGCGCGTTCGAAGTCTTCGCCGAGCACGACCAGGACACCAACGACAAGTAGGGAGGCGGGCGGGCGGAGCCCCCCGCCCGCCTCCCTAGCCAGCCCCCCCGAGCCCACCTGTGGTAACCGCAGGTTCGGGAGGCAGGGAGGTAGGACCAGGGGCGTCCGGCGAATCCCCGACAGAGGCTCCAACGCCCGCCGCCCGCCAAGGAAGCGCTGAGTCAGACCCTGCCGGTGGCCGACCAAATGCAGATGACGCTGTCGTTATTCCTCCGCAGGCACAAATCGATGTGCACAGGGGTCTCTTCATAGAGGTCCTTGGCTGTCGACTGGCACACGCCGTCAGGGACGCCGTCGTAAACCCACTCAAGTACCTCGCCGGTGTTAGCGTTGCTGAGCTCCGCGTAAGCCCCGTAGCCGTCCCCATTCTTTTGGTCGCAGACAACGAGTTTGTCGCCTAGGGAAATGAACTCCGCCGACCCACCGATGTAACCGTCACCCACGTAAAACGTCGGAATGTCCTGCGAGGCGGCCTGCGCAGGCCCGGTCCCCAGAAGCAGTCCCCCCACCGAGAGCACCGCGATGATCGCGGCCCCCACCCTCTTCCGCATGCATCCTCCTGATGGTCGACGAGCCCTGGAGTCGTGGTCCCGTCATGTACATCGGATGATCGTTCACCCGCACACTCCAGGTCGACCATGCGTAACCCGCACAATGGGGGGCATGGAGCCCCTGTACGTCCCCGCCGGCCACATGAGCGCCCACCAGGCCGCGGCCACTCTCCGCACCGACCTCGCGGGCATCCGCTGCCCGGTCCGCCACGGGCGCCTCGCCCGCGCTGGCGGCAGCCCTCGACAGCCGTACTACGACAGCGAGCAGGTGCTCGCCCCACCGGCGGAGCACAAGGCCGCTTGACTCCACGTCACAGCCGGTGCACGATCTTTCCGAAGACGTATGTTCGCAGGCCCCCGCTCGGTGAGCGCGGGGCCTGCTGCCTTTCCGGAGGGAGCCGCTATGCAGCCCAGCGTCGGCCGCATCGTCCACTACAACGAGCGAGGCGAGTGTCGAGCCGCGATTATCACTGACACGGACGGCAAGCGGGCCAGCCTCACCGTGTTCACGCTCTTCGGCACCGATCCACATCCGCTCCCTCTCGCTGAGGGCACCGAGCCCGGCACCTGGCACTGGCCCGAGCACACCTAATCGTCACGGGTCCGTGACACCGCCTCCACAGCCGCGCCCGATACGACACGCTGACCCGATGCGTATCCGTATCGCCGCCGTGGCCCTCGCCGCCGCCGCACTCCTAGCCCTGGCCGCATGCAACGACGACGACACCAGCAGCAAGGCCCCCGCCAAGGCGCCCGTCACGACGCCCACCGCCGTGGACACCGCACGCATGGAAGCCAACCTCGGCATCCCGCCCAAGCCCACCGGCGCGGCCCTCACGCGCTACCTCGCCGCGGTCACGGCGGTAGACCCGAGCCTCAAGCTCGACACAGACCGCAGCCTGGTCGACGCCGGCCGCAACCAGTGCATGGCACTCCACGGCGGCGCCGCGAACCCGGACCATCTCGCGGCCCAGCGATTCGGCAACGACGTGCACCCGCTGAGCGACATCAAAGGCAAAGCGCTCAACGCGGCACTGCGCGCGACCCTCTGCCCCAAGTAGCCCCGGGGGGATGCTCATGCCGACCCGGCCTCCGTCTCGGTGCGCCGAGCCTGGGTGCCGGGCGCTGACCACGACCGGCCGGTGCGACGAGCACAAGCGAAAGCCGTGGGCCGGTCGGGATGACAAGGCGGCCCGGTACGAAGGCATCAGCTCCGGCGAGTGGCGAGCACTCAAGGCCCGCGTCGCCCGGCGCGACCACGGCTGCTGCTACCTCTGCGGCACCGAGCCGGACCCGGAAGACCCCGACGCCGAGGCCTTCGTCCCCGACCACAAGACACCCATGGCCGAAGGCGGGTCGGCCCGTGACCTCGACAACCTCGGCCTGCTCTGCCCCGAGTGTGACCGCGTCAAGAGCGCCGCAGAGGCTGAGCGCGGGCGACAGCGGTATCTCGCCCGCCGCCGAGGAGGCACACCCCCCGGGCTGACCTGACGCACCCCCCGGGGAGGACATCCCCCGGGCATGCACCCCGCTGACCTGCGGCTTTATGCAACTCTCCGCAAAATCGCAGGTCAGAGACTTGCAGTCAGGCCAGGTGTCAGCGGGGGCAGAGCGCGGGCCGCACGCGAGCCTCTGACCTGCACATTTACGCCGAGCTGTGCGAAAGTGCAGGTCAGATTGTTGCAAGCCCTGTGAGACTTCGTGCATGTCGAGCACGGCGCCCCCGATACGTACGGGCCGAACCGACACCACAAACGTGCAGGTCAGAAACTCGCGGCGCGACGACTCAACCCACCCGATCCCCGCCCCCCGAGGGAAGGGGAGCCGCCGGATGCCCCGGACTGGCTGTCGGACGAGGCTCGCGCCGAGTGGGAGCGCATCGTTCCCGGCTTGTCGCGCCTCGATCTGCTAAAGCCCGAGGACGGCGCCGCGCCGGCTGCCTACTGCGAGGCCTGGGCCACCTTCCGCGAGGCGACCGAGACGGTGCAGCGAGAGGGGCTGACGACCGAGGCGAGGCAGGGGATGCTCCCGCACCCGGCGGTCGGCACCGCGCGGCCGGCCGGCCGCGAGCTGCGGGCGTGGGCGGGGCGCTCCGGGTTGACGCCCTCGACGGGGCAGGCCCTGGCGAGGGGGTCGGAGAATGAGCCGGACCTCGACAACCCGTTCGGGTAGGACGAAGACCCCGCCGCCGGCCGCGTACCTCGACGAGGAGCCGCTGGCCCGACTGAAGATCTCGCCCGAGGTTTGCCTGGTAGCTGACCCAGCGGGTCCCGCTGCCGGGCTGCCCGCCGCTGATCAAGACGCCGGAGCCGAGGGACGAACCCGGGGCGGTGTTCGACGCCGAGCGCGTCGACCGCGTGCCGCGGGCATTCGAGAAGCTGAGGCACACCCAGGGCGCCCCTGCTGGACAGCCGCGGCGCGCGGACCCCTGGCGGGTCGCCTACATCCTGGCGCCGATCTTCGGGTGGGTGCACCGGGACTCCGACGCCGACATGTACGTGCGGATCATCCGCGAGGTCTACGTCGACGTGCCGCGCAAGAACGGCAAGACGACGCTCGGTGGCGGCATCGCGCTGTACATGATGGGCGGGGACAAGGAGCCCGGTGTGCAGGCCATCACGGCGGCCGTGACGAAGGAGCAGGCGGGGCTGCTGTTCGGCCCGGTCAAGGCGATCGTGGAGAAGTCCCCGGCCCTGAAGCGGGTCGTGCAGCCGCTCGGCTGGGTGATCCTCCATGCGAAGCCCGACAGCTACTTCAAACCGGTGTCGTCCCTCGCGGGCGCGCAGCACGGCCTGAACCTCCACTGCGGCCTGGTCGACGAGCTGCACGAGCACAAGAGCCCGGAGCTGGTCGAGACGATCGAGTCGGGCACTGGCTCCCGCAGGAAGCCGCTGATCTTCATCATCACGACCGCGGACGCCGGTAAGAAGGAGTCGGTCTACGGGCGGAAGCGGGAGCGGATCGAGCAGCTGGCCCGCGGCGTGTTCCGGGCGCCCGCGGTGTACGGAGTGGTGTTCGCTGCGGAGAAGGACGACACCCGTTCGCCGAGGAGACGTAAGAAGAAGGCGAACCCAGGCTAGGGCATCAGCCCGACCCGGGCGTATTTGCGGACCGCGGCGGACAAGGCGAAGCAGTCCCCGGCCGAACTGGCCTCGTTCCTGCGGCTGCACCTCGGCATCCGTACCAAGCAGGTCACGAAGTACCTGACGCTGGAGTCGTGGACGGCCAACGGCGCCCTGGTCGACGAGGAAAGCTCGCGGGCAGGGAGGCGTACGGAGGCCTTGACCTCGGGGCCGTGTCCGACCTCAACGCGCTCGCCTGGCTGTTCCCTGACGACAGCGTTGACCTGGTGGTCCGGTTCTGGACGCCCGAGGACAACATCAAGGATCTGGACCGGCGCACCGCGGGGAACGCCTCGGTGTGGGTCCGCGAGGGCTGGCTGAAGACGACGCCGGGCAACGTCACAGACTACGACGTGATCGCGGCCCAGATCCGCGCCGATCTCGACGCCTTCGACGTGAAGTCGCTCGGCTTCGACCGGTGGTCGTCCACCCCGCTGACCGACGACCTGGAAAGCGAGCGAGCCCCGCTGGTCGGCGTCGGCCAGGGGTACAAGAGCATCGCCCGCGCTGAAGGCCGTGAAGCGGCTGCTGCTCCAGGGCGAGAAGCAGGTCCGCGCGGGCGGGCGGCCGATGCTTCGGCACGGCGGCAACCCGGTCATGGCGTGGATGGTCGACAACCTCGCGGTCGCGATGGACATCGCGGGAAACGTGAAGCCGGACAAGTCCCACGGCGGCGACAAGATCGACGAGTCCCAGCCGCCCCACCGAAGCGCCCGCGAAAGCGGCGGACGCGCTCCGCAACGGGCCCCCGCCGGGGGCCCGTTGCGTTTGCGGCCCTGCCCCTTTCCGCCGCCTCCGGGGCCGCCCCGTTCCCCCTTCCGCCGCCCTGCGGGGGCCTGCCGCGGCGGGCACGTCCGCACCCGTTCACGCGCACCGGTGCCGGCGCCCCGGTCCCGGACCGCGGGGTACCCCCGCTGGGCGGGTGCCCCCCACCCCTTCCGCCGGCCTTCGCCGCGTACCTCCGCCCGGGGGCACCCGGCGGCCCGCTCGGACGGGGCCGGCCGAACCGCCGGCGCCGTGGCCGACGAGCCGCGGTACGAAGTACGCGGTGGGAAGCCGGGCGGACGGGCGGCTCACCGCCCAGGGCGCCGCGCCGGGGAGGCAGCCGTCGAGGAGCGGTGGCGGCCAGGAGGACGGCGGACGTGGCGACGGACCCGGAGGGCCCGGCGCCGGTGGACCCGGCCCCGGTGCCCGCGGGCGTCAGGCGGGCTGGCCCGTGGGCATGATCGTGACCTGCTGGAAGTTCACCCGCGGCGGCTGCGACGCGATGAAGCCGACGGTCCGCGCGACGTCCTGCGCCGTCAGCCACTCGATGCTCTCCCGCGAGCCCTCCAGCCAGTCGAGGGCGCCCTGGTCGGTGACGTGGTTCTGCAGTTCGGTGCCGACGATGCCGGGCTCGAGCGCCGAGACGCGGACGTTCTTCGCGCCCAGTTCGGCCCGCAGGTGGCGGGACAGGTGGGTGACGTACGCCTTGGTGCCTGAGTAGACGGCGAAGTTGGGGAAGATGTTCTGCGCCGCGATCGAGGAGGTGTTGACCAGGTCGGCCACCCCGCGCTCGGCGGCGGCCGCGACCAGTTGCGGGACGAACGCGCCGATCGCGTTCATCAGCCCGGTGACGTTCAGGTCGATCTGGTGCTTCCACTGGTCCGCCGCGAGCTCCTCGATCGGGGCCGGCAGCATCACGCCGGCGTTGTTCAGGAGGAGGTCGGCGCCGCCGAACTCGGCCGCCACCCGCTCGGCGGCGGCCCGCACCGCGGCGGCGTCGGTCACGTCGGCGGCGACGGCCGTCGCCGTGCCGCCGTCCTTCCCGATCCGGGCGACGAGGTCCGCCAGCCGGTCGGCCCGCCGCGCCAGGACGACGACGCGGGCGCCCAGGGACGCCAGGTGCTCGGCGGACGCCGCACCGATGCCGCTGGACGCGCCGGTGACGACGGCGACACGGCCGGACAGGGGCAGGGAGGTGGTGCTCGTGGACATGAGGGGTGCCTTTCGGGAGGTGGGTGCGGCCGGTGCCGCCGGCCGCGTATCCAGCTCACCACCGGGACGGGCCCGCCGGGACGCCGTAGCCGGCCCCGCCCGGACAGGTACCGGCAGGGCCACCCTGGGACGGCCGCGGTGCCGTCCGTGCGCGCACACTTGAGCCATGGACCGTGCCAAGGAGATCTCCGGCTTCCTGCGTTCCCGGCGTGCGCGCCTGACCCCGCAGGAGGCCGGGCTGCCCTCCGACGGGCGTGTGCGCCGGGTCCCGGGCCTGCGCAGGGACGAGGCGGCCCGGCTGGCCGGCGTCAGCACCGAGTACTACACGCGGCTGGAACAGGGGCGGGCGGGCAACCCCTCCGCCGAGGTCGTGGACGCGCTCGCCCGCGCGCTGCGGCTGGACGATTCCGAACGCGAGCACCTCACCGACCTCCTGAGGTCCCGCGGCAGGTCCCAGCGCTCCGCCCCGGTGCGGGCCCAGCGGGTCCGGCCGGGCCTGCACCTGATGCTCCAGACCCTCGACCACGTACCGGCGTTCGTCGTCGGCCGGCGCACCGACGTGCTGGCGTCCAACCGGCTCGGCCGTGAAGTCCTCACCGACTTCGAGGCGTTGCCGGCGCCCCGCCGCAACCTGGCCCGCTACTACCTCCTGGACCCCGAGGCCCGCGAGCGGGTCGGCGACTGGGAACGCATCGCGGCCGAAACCGTCGCCATGCTCCGGCTGGACGCGGGCCGCCACCCGCACGACCGGCTCCTCGCCGACCTCGTGGGCGAACTCACCCTGAAGTCCCCGGAATTCTCCACCTGGTGGAACGACCACCGGGTGCTGCGCCGCACCCACGGCGCCAAGCACTACCACCATCCCCTCGTCGGGGACCTGCACTTCTCCTACGAGTCCTTCCAGGTGCCCGGCGACACCGACCAGACGCTGTGCGTCTACACCGTCGAACCCGGCTCCGACACCGACCGTGCGCTGCGGCTCCTCACCAGCTGGACGGCACCCGCCGCTCCCGTCCGCGAGCGGGGGTAGGGCCGCCGGACCGGGGTGGCGCTGCCGGGCCCCGGGCGGGGCACGCGGAGCCGGCCGCCGGGGACCGGGGGCGGCGGCCGGTCGCACGCGTGCGTCAGAGGGAGGGCTCGCAGAGGAGGGCGCTGAGGGCGGCGTTGATCGCGGTGCCCTGGGCGTCGGTCAGGGGGTGGCCGGGGGAGCCGAAGCGCTGGGCGGCCTCGTGGCCGCTCCTGTCGCCGTTGCCCGAGAGGGTCCGGCACTGGGTGCGCGCGGAGTCGATCGTCCTGTCCGGGTCGTCGGCGAGCGCGGGGTCGATCTTCTTCAGGGAGCTGACGACCAGGTCCTGGGTGGCCGCGTCCGGCGCGCCGGGCAGTCCCGCACCGCCGGTGGAGTCGCCGGGGGTGCCGGACGGGGACGGGCTCGCGGTGGGTGGGGCGGTCGTGGCCGGGGTGGTGGACGGGCTGCCGGTGCCGCTGTCCTTGTCGTCGGACGAGCACGCGGTGAGGCTGAGGAGCGCGGCTGCTGCGACGGCCGCGGCGGCGATACGGATACGCATCGGCCCAGCCTCGCCGGGCCGCGGGCGCCGGGCGGCCGCAGTGACGCAGCTGTGACGGGGCCGGGACGGAACGGCGGATTCAGCGGGGCGACCCCGCGACGCGGCTCCGCGGTGGTGTGGCGGCGGCCCGCGGGGACGCGTCAGCGCAGGCCCGGCGTCCCGGGCGCGCCGGTCCCCGGTGGGCGGGTCACCAGGACGCGGCCGCCGGTCGCCGTGTCGTGCGGCTCCAGTTCGACCTGGACGCGGTGCGTCGTGCCGCTGTCCACCGAGCCGCCCAGCTCCGCCGTCACGACGCCGATCCGCAGGCCGCCGCCCGCGCGGCCGGTGCGGTGGACCTGCACGGTGAACTCCAGGCTGACCCTGTCCACGGTGAAGCCGATCCGCTCGCCCTCCGCGGTGTCGCGCGCCTGCTGCAGCTCGGTGCGGATCTGCGTGATGACCTCGGCCAGCCCGACGAAGGACGGCTCTTCCACGACGGCCCCCCGGGAGGTGGTTCTGCGGTGCGAGCGCCCAATTGTAGGGCTTTTCCCGCGACATGACGTGGCGTCAGGCGTATGGTGCACGGCATGGTGGCCGACGGGGGAAACGCCGACGGGGAGAGAAGCGGCGCGAGCGCTGTCCGGCCCAGCCTCGTGGCGACACCGACCTGGGCCGTACGGATCCGCCGGGCCGACGGGGAGATCGCGGGCAGCGGCATCCTGCTGGGCCCCGACCGGGTGCTGACGGCCGCGCACGTGCTGGGCCGCGGCGAGGAGGTCGTCGCGGAGTTCGTCGGCGCCGGGGGCTCGCACGTGCCGCGGGTCGCGGCCCGGGTCGCCGGGGACGCCTACCGGCCCGAGGAGCGGGACGAGGACGGCGACCCCAGCGGCGACGTCGCCCTGCTCGCACTGGACCGGCCGCGCCCGCCCGGCGAGGCGACGACGCTGCACCGGCTGTCCGCGCCGGGCCGCGAGGTGCTGATGTACGGCTTCCCCGCCGACTTCAACGGCGGCCTGTGGCTGCCCGCGACGATCATCGGCGGCTGCGGCCGCGACGGGCAGGTCCAGCTGCGCCCGCCCAGCCCCGCCGAGGCGGCGCGGCCGGGCTTCAGCGGCGGCCCGGTCGTGGACCTCGCCACCTCGCAGGTCGTGGGCATGGTGCTGGCCGGGCCCTCCGAGCCCGTCGGCGGCTACTCCTTCATGAGCCCGGCCGAGACCGTCGTCCAGCACCTGCCGGAGGTCGCCGAGTGGACCCGCGGACCGGCCGCCGTCGACAAGGAGCTGCGGGCGCCGGAGTCGGGGGCCGACGTGGCCCTGCTGGACCAGCCGTTCGCCGAGCGGCTGGCCCGCTGGCTGCGCGGCGACGCGGCCTCACGCGGCGACGGTGCCGCGCCGCAGGTGAAGATCACCCTGGTGCCGGAGGGCGACGCCGCCCGCGCCGCCACGCTGCGCCGCGCGATCACCCTCGCCGACCGCGAACTGCGCACGAGCCTGTCGACCCGGCGCGCGACCCTCGACGCACCCGGGACCGTACCGGCGGCCGGCGGCCTGGATCTCGCGCTGTACGTCGCGGGCAGCGACACCGCCTCGGTCGCCGAACGCATCGCGCTGCGCATGGGTCTCGGCCGGCACCGCGACGTGCCGCCCGCGGAGCGGATCGCCACCGCCCGGGTGACGATCACGCTGGTCGTCGTGGGGGTGGACGCGGCCGCCGACCCGGGCTCGCTGCTCGACCTGATGGCGGT
Organism: Streptomyces sp. NPDC020983; assembly: GCF_044333485.1. Taxonomy (NCBI): domain Bacteria; kingdom Bacillati; phylum Actinomycetota; class Actinomycetes; order Kitasatosporales; family Streptomycetaceae; genus Streptomyces; species Streptomyces sp. NPDC020983. The sequence continues at coordinate 590,667 of NZ_JBIRRA010000004.1, forward strand.
GCTGGTCGCGGGCGGCAGCCGGGTGCTGCTCGCCTTCCGCACCGCCGGGGAGCACTTCGCGCGGGCCCGCGACGAGCTGCTGCTGCGCCCGGCCGTGCAGCGCCGGCAGCGGCTCGCCGCGCGCTACGCGGAGATCTGCGAGACGTCCGCGCCCGAGCTGGACGCCCTCATGGCGCGCGTGACGGGGGACGCGGAGGCCGACGACCTCGCCGACAGGGCCGTCCGCGCGCTCGTCCACGTCGTCGCCGCCCGCGCCGAACTCACCGCCGGGCGGGGGCCGTTCGCCCTCCCGCCGGACCAGGCGCCGGACCTGGGCCACTACGAGCGCGTCGCCGCCCGCGCCGAGCGCCGTATCCCGCCCGCGGTGGCGGCGCTGGCCGGACTCCTCGACCGCCGCAACGAGCTGCGCGGCCGCCTGGTGCCCTACCGGCGGCTGTACGAGGAGGCGGCGGCCCGCACGGAGGACCTGGTGGCCGACGAGCTGTACCTCACCGCCCACCGGCTGCTGCAGGAGCGCCCCTGCGACGTCCCGGCGGCCGAGGCGGCCACCCGCGCCTTCCTGGCCTTCGTCGACGGGGGAGCGGACCGCCCGCCCGTACCGCCCGCCCCCCGTCCACCCGGCGGACAGGAGGGCCACGACCGAAGGGGCACCCCGCAGTGACCGCACCCGCCGCGGCCGGCGCCGCAGCCGCCCGCCCCTGCCCGTACCCCGGCTGCTCCGGCGCCGTCGGCCCCACCGGCTTCTGCTCCCTGTGCCGGCGCAGCGCCGCGGGCGCCCCCGCCCCCGTCCCCGCCCCGGCGCCGCGGCCACCGGCCGACGCCGAGCCGCCGCAGCCCCCCGGCCGGCCCCGCCCCGCGCCCGGCGGGCTCGACCGCGACGGCCTCGTCCAGCTCCCGGACGTCCCGCCGCCCCCCGACGAGGAGGCCGTCCGGCGCACCGCCCGGCGCCCCGAGGGCGGGCGGCCGTGCGGCACCCCGGAGTGCCCGGGCACGATCGGCGTCGCGTACGACGACGGCCCGGCCCCCGACCACGGCTTCTGCCCCGACTGCGGCACCCCGTACGACCTGCGCCCGCAGCTCGGCCCGGGGGACGTGGTCGCCGGGCAGTACGAGGTGCTGGGCTACCTCGCCCCCGGCGGCACCGGCTGGGTCTACCTCGCCCGGGACGTGGCGCTGCCGGACCAGCGGGTCGTGCTCAAGGCCCTGCTCAACACCTCGGACGCGGCAGCCCGGCGCAAGGCCGTCGAGGAGATGCGCTCGCTCACCAGCCTGCACCACCGCGACATCGTGCGGATCGTCAGCTCCACGCGGCACCAGGCCGAGGGGCACGACGAGCCCGCGGACTACATCGTCATGGAGTACGTCGCGGGCCGGCCGCTGGACCAGCTGCTGCGGATGCCGGACGACGCGCTCGCGGAGCTGTTCGGCGAGCCCTTCGCGCTCGACCACGTGCTCACCTACGGCTGCAAGATCCTCGGCGCGCTGGAGTACCTGCACGACCAGGGGCTGCTCTACTGCGACATGAAGCCGGAGAACGTCATCCACTACGGCCGCGAGATCAAGGTCATCGACCTCGGCGCGGTCCGCCGGGCCGACGACCGGACCAGCGCGCTCGTCTACACGCCGTGGTACGCCCCGCACAAACGCGAGCGCGACGGGCGGGGCTTCCTCGTCGACACCGACCTCTTCACCGTGGGCCGCACCCTCGAAGCGCTCGCCCGCCGGGCCGCGCCGGGCGCCGGGCTCGCGGCGCGCTCGTTCGACCGGCTCGTCGGCCGTGCCACGCACGACGAGCCCGCCGCCCGCTTCACCTCGGCCGCGCAGATGTCCCGCCAGCTGTGGGAGGTGCTGCGCGAGCACCGGGCGCTCGGCCGCGGCGAGCGCTACCCGGAGCGCTCCACGCGCTTCGAGCCCGCCGCGGTGCTGTTCGGCGCGGGGCTCGGCGGCGTCCCCCCGCTCAGCCACTGGACCGGCCGCCCCGCGGGCGCGCCGCCGCCCGACCTGGACGTGGGCCCGCCCACCCCCCAGGAGACCGCCCGCGCGCTGCCCCGCCCGGTCGCCGACCCCGCCGACCCGGCGTCGGTGCTGCTCGGCGGCCTCGCCGGGGACGCGCCCGAGCGCACCGCCGAACTGGTGCGGGAGGACCCGCGGCTGCGCACGGTCGAGATGGCGCTGTGGCTGTGCCGGTCGTACCTGCTGCGCGACACCACCGGCACGGCGCAGGCGGAGCGGTGGCTCGTGGAGGCGGAGCGGCTGCTCGGCCCGGACGTCGCGGGCTACGACTGGCGGCCGCCGTGGCACCGCGGGCTGCTGCACCTGGTGCGCGGCGAAGTCCGCAGGGCCGAGGGGGAGTTCGCCGCCGTCTACGCGACGGTGCCGGGGGAGTCGGCGCCCAAACTGGCCCTCGGCTACTGCGCCGAGTACCTGCGCGGGCGGCCGGGCCCGGACGTGCCGCCACCCGCGGACGACGCGGAGAGGGCCGTCGCCGCAGCCGCCGAGGCCCGCGCGGAGGAGGAGAGCACGGCCTACTACGAGGCCGTCTGGGAGCGCGACCGGGCGCAGGCGAGCGCCGCGTTCGGGCTCGCCCGGCTGCGGCTGCGGCACGGCGACCGGGCGGGCGCGGTCCGCCACCTCGACCAGGTGCCGGCGACCTCCCGGAACTACGACGCCGCCCGCGTCGCCGCCCTGCGCGTCCTCGCCGGCCGTCTCGCCGGGCAGGCGCCCACCACCGACGACCTGCGGCGGGCCGGGGAGCGCCTGGCCCGGCTGCCGCACGACGACGCCCGCGAGCGGCTGGTCGCCGAGATCCGCGAGAACGTCCTCGCCGGGCGCCGCCCCCCGGACCGCCCCGCGCTGTGGCGGTACGCGCTCGGCCGCCGGACGCACGGCCCGGACTTCCCCGCGCTGCCGCCCGGCGAGCTGTTCGCGGGCACCGACAGCCTCGCCGGGCTCGCCGACCTGCTGTACGGGTCGCTGCGCGCCCTCGCCGGGCAGGCCCCGCCCGCCCTGCGCGCCGAACTGCTCGACCGCGCCTACGCCGTACGCCCCGAAAGCCTGGTCTGACCGTGCGCCCGCCCGTAAGAAACCCCGCAGCCCCCGCGGTTGCAGCGCTCAGCGGTGAGGAGTCGCAGCGACAGTGAACCCCGCGAACCCCGTGAACCCCGACAGGCCCGAGCACCCGCAGGGCCCGGCCGAACCGGCGATCGGACTCGGCCTCACCGTCAGCCAGCAGAAGTACCTGCCCGCGGGCGGCGGCGCGCAGGAGCTGCACGCCGTCGTGACGGTCCAGGTCACCGGGGCGGCGGGCGCCGCGCCCGGACCCGCGCTCGCCGAGGTCCTCGTCGTCGACTGCTCCAGCTCCATGGACCGGCCCCCGGAGAAATTCCGCGAGGCCAAGAAGGCGGCCGTCGCCGCGCTCCAGCTCCTGCCGGACGGGACGCCGTTCACCGTCGTCGCCGGCACCCACGAGGCCGTGGCCGCCTACCCGCCCGGCGGTGCCATGGCGGTCGCCGACGCCACCACCCGGGCAGCGGCGACGGCCGCCGTGCACGAGCTGGTCGCCGCGGGCGGTACGTGCCTGGGCCGCTGGCTGGACCTCGCGCGGCGGGAGCTGGCCGCGCAGTCCGCGCCGATCCGGCACGCCCTGCTGCTCACCGACGGGCGCGACGAGCACGGCCACTTCCTGCCGCTGGCCGGCGTACTCGCCGACTGCGCGGGGCAGTTCGTGTGCGACGCGTGGGGCATCGGCACCGACTGGGACGCCCATCTGCTGCTGGACGTGGCCGCCGCCCTGCACGGCAGCGCCGACGCCGTACGCGTCGAGTCCGACCTCGCCGCCGGGTACCGGCGGCTGGTGCGCGCCCTGCTGGCCAAGACCGTGCCCGAACTGACCCTCACCGTCGACTCGCTGGCACCCGGCGCGCGGCTGCGGTACGTCAAGCAGACCTTCCCCCACGAGCGGCCCATGACGCCCGAGCCCGACCGGCCCGGCACGTACGTGACCCGGGCCTGGGGTGAGGAACTGCGCCGCTTCCACGTCTGCCTCACCGTCGACCCCGAGGGCGAACTGCGCGACCAGGACCTGCTCGCCGCCGCCGTCGGCGTACACGCCCCCGCCGGGACCGGCATCGCGCCGCCCGCGCCGCAGCCGCTCGTCGTCCACTGGACCAACGACCCGGCCCTCTCCGGCCTCACGGACGGGCAGGTGGCGCACGCCCGGGTGTGGGAGGAGCTGGGCACCGCCGTCGCCGACGCGACCGACGCCCACCACCACGGCCGGACCGACCGGGCCGAGGCACTCCTCGGCCGGGCCGTCGCCCTCGCCCATCGGGCCGGCGCCCGGCGGCTGCTGGCCGAACTCGCCCGGCTCGTGGAGATCCACGACCCCGCGGCCGGGCGCGTCACCCTCCGCTCGCCCGTCGACCCCGTCGACTTCCAGCTCCTGATGACCGCGAGCAGCCACACCACACAGGGCCCGGACGGCTCCGCGCCCGCCGCTCTCCCCAGGCAGGGCGGCGAACTGGCCGCCTGCCCGGTGTGCCACCGCCGCTACCCCGCCCGCTCCCGCTACTGCGGCAACTGCGGTGCGGCGATGGGGGCTTCGTCATGAGCGGGAGCCGCACCCCGGCCGGGATACGCGCGCGCCGCCGTACGGCACCCTCCGACGCGGGCGGTGCGCCCGACGCCCGCTCCGGCGGAACGCTGCGCGAACTGACCCGGCGGCGGCTCGCGCTGCTCGTCCTCGTCGTGCTCACGACCGCCGCGCTGTTCGAGGCCTTCCAGGGCGTGCACGCCGACGCCCGCCCGCTGCGTACGGCCGACGCGCCCGGTGTCCTCGCCGTCGACACCGCGATGGACGCGCTCCGGCAGGCCCGGCAGGACGTCAAGGCCGCCCAGGCCAACGCCCGCGAGGAGGCCGGGAGCACCGCCGGCCAGGGCGCGGGCAGCACCGCCTTCCACACCCGCATCTCCGTCGCCAACCAGAGCCTCGCACGCGCGGCGGCCGCCGACGTGACCGGCGGCCAGGGGCGGCTGTCCATCCAGACCGTCACCGGCCTCGTCGCCACCTACTCCGGCTGGATCGAGGACGCCCAAGCCCTGCCGCCCGGCTCCCTGTTGCAGGAGGCGTACATCTCCTACGCCGACAGCATCCTCGGCGAGGACGACGGCACGGACGTCCCGGACGAGGCCACCATCCTCGGCCGGCTGCGCGACCTCCAGGCCGCGCAGCAGGAAAGGGTGCGCCGCCACAGCGACTTCGGGCCGCTGCTGTGGGCGGGGTGGAGCCTCGCCGTGCTGCTCGCGCTCGCCACCCTGGTGCTGCTCGGCGAGGCCGCCCGCTTCAGCAGCCGGCGCTTCCGCCGGCGCTGGAACGTCCCGCTGCTCGCCGCACGCCTGCTGCTCGCGGGCGGCCTGGCCACGCTCGTCGCCTTCACCGTCCTGACGCACGCGGCACTGCACGACGCGCAGCAGGTGCTGGCCCCGTCCCTGCGGGACGACGCGATCGCCGCCACCGGGGCGCAGGTCACCCGGCGGCTGGCCGGGACCGGCTTCCGCGCCGCCGCCGCGGACTGGATCGCCGCGGGCGGCCTCGTGCTCGCCGCGCTCGTCCTGCTCGCGCTGCAACCGCGCATCAGCGAATACCGCGTCCGCGTCACCGCCTGGCGCCCGCCGCGCCCGCGCACCCTCGGGGCCGTCGCGATCAGCCTCGCCCTGCTCGCGACCGTCGGGGTCGTCGCCGTCCGGGCCACCGGGTGGAAGGGCTCGGTGACGCTGCTCGCCAACTGGACCGGCACACAGGAGCAGCAGTTCAAGGACAAGATCATCGACGACTTCCAGAAGCGGTACCGCATCCGCGTGGACTACGAGGGCAGTTCGGCCGAGAGCGCCGTCCTCGCCGCCGAGGTCGAGTCCGGCACCCCGCCGGACGTCGCCGTCCTGCCCGACCCCGGCGAGCTCGCCGGATACGCCGCGAACGGCCGGCTCACCCCGCTCGACGGCATCGTGCGCGCCGCCGACTTCGCGGCGACCTGGGTGCCGGAGGTCGGCGGGCACGCGTACTGGGTCCCGATCAAGACCGACCTCAAGAGCATGGTGTGGTACCCCACGGCCAGGCAGGACGGCATCACCGCCGCCGCCGCACAGCCCGCCTCCTGGTGCCTCGGGCTCGCGGACGGCGCCACCTCCGGCTGGCCCGGCTCCGACTGGATCGAGGACATCCTGCTCCAGCGCAGCGGCGAGGACGTCTACGAGCGGTGGGCGACCGGCGGGCTGCCGTGGACCGACCCACGGGTCAGGGACGCCTGGACGACCTGGCACTCGCTCGTCCGCGTCACCGGCCGCGCGGCCACCCGGAACGCCCTCATCACCCCCTTCGGACAGGCCGCGAAGGGGGTCGCCGACACGCCGCCCACCTGCGAGCTGGAGCACCAGGCGTCCTTCGCCCGCGGCGACGAGGGCTGGAACACGACCCCCGCCTCCTTCGTCCACTCCGCCCGGCTCATCCCGCACCCCCGCGGTGGCCCCCGCCGCTGGGAGGTCTCCGGCGACCTCGCGGCCGTCCTGCACGACACCCCCGCCTCGCACCAGCTGATCACCTACCTCGCCTCCGACCGCGCCCAACGCGCCTGGGCCAGCACGCAGTCCGGCTTCTCCGTCCGCCGGTCCGTCCTGGCCGGCACCCCGTCCGACCCGCTCGCCGCCCGCATCACCGAGGACCTGCGCGACCCCGCGGCCGTCCACTGCTACGACGCCTCCGACGCCATGCCCGCGACCGAGCGCGACGCCTTCGCGCTGGCCGTCCTCCGCTACCTCGCGGACCCGACGGACGCGACGCTGGACGCCCAGCTCGCCGCCCTGCAGCACATCCGCGCGCAGGAGGGACCGACGGGGCTCGCCGGCGTCTGCACGACGGGTTGACCCAATGCCCTGCGCGGGCCGCGGGTGTGGGGTGCCGGGGTGCCGTGGGCCGGGCGCGCCCGCGCGGGGGCGGTTGCCATGGCGTGGGCGGGCGGTGACGCGCTGGGGGGGCGTGGGGAGTCCGGGCCGCGGGCGCCGGAGGCCGGGGTGCCGTGGGCCGGGCGCGCCCGCGCGGGGCCGGTTGCCATGACGCGGGGTCTGGCGGCGGGGGCACGGTACCGGCCGTACTGACGTCCGCGGGGAACATCGGGCGGTCTGTCGCGAACGGGACACTCCGTGGGAGGTGTCCCACCTGCGGCGATTCGTCGGCGGCGGACCGGTGGGACCTTCCCGGCAAAGGCGGGGCAAGCGGAACCCGGGGGTTTCGTCACGCCACACGAGTCCCATAAGGTCCTTGCGCCATGGATTACTGCTACGCGTGCCGGCGCCACCTGAACGGCGCATACTCCTGCCCGGGGTGCGGTACGCCGGCGGACCAGCTCCAACTGCCGCAGCTCGGGGAGACGGCCCAACTCCCGCTCGTCCCCGCGGACGACGAGCCGCCGCCCGCCGCCCGGCCCGGGCGGGCCGCCGCCCGCAACAGCGCCCGCAACCGCAAGCGGCGGCGCAGCCGCGACCGGCAGCAGCGGGCCGCCGTCTACGGCGTCGGGGCGGTCGCCGTCGCCGGTGCACTCGCCATGCTCTCCATGGCGGCGCTGTCCGGGGGCGAGTCGGCGCCGGCTCCGTCCGCGCCGGAAGTACCCGACGGGACGTCGCCGGCGGCGCCCGCGACCTCACCGTCCGCGTCCGAGCCGCCGTCCGCGCCCTCGGACGCGCCGACGTCGTCGGCGCCGTCGGCGAGCCGCTCGCGGCCGCCGGCCACGACGGCGTCGCCCACGGCGTCCTCCCCGACCGCGACTGCGTCCCGCCCCACGGTGCCCGTCACCCACCGCCCGACGACGGCGGCGCCGTCCGCCACGACGACCGCGCCGCCCCCCACGCACCGGCCGTCGCCGTCGCCGTCCGCGACGTGCAAGCAGGTGCTGTGGTGGTGTGACTAGCGGGCTTGGCGCGGATCCCTGGTCGGGTGACCGATCTTCCGTTTCGACGAGGGGGAGTTCGAGGCGCTGGACCCACGATGGAGCGGGGCCGCCCCAGGGTGATCAGCGGCCAGGTGCGTGAGTACGTCTGCCTGGTCGCCCGGACGTTCCCCGCCGGCTGGAAGATCTCCGCGTTCTCCGCCTGGAGTCTGACCCCGCTCCCGTCCGGGCTGATCCCCACCAATCCGTCCCCCGGGTCCCTGACAGGCAGCTCACCAGGGAACCGGGCCGTGCTCGTCGAAGAAGCCGCCGGTCGGCCCGTCGTCGGGCAGCGTGGCGAGCCGGACGACCACGGCCGCGCCGTCGGCCGCGGTGCGGGTGAGGCCGGGGAACGCGGTGGTGAGGTCGGTCGCACACGGCCCCGGATCGGCGGCGTTGACCAGGATGTTGCGGCTGCGCAGTTCCTTGGCGTACTGCACGGTCAGCGAGTTGAGCGCGGTCTTGGACGGGACGTACGCGGCCAACGGGGGCCGGGTCGTGAAGTAGTCCTCGGGATCGGTCATCCGGGCGATGGAGCCCAGTCCACTGCTGACATTGACGATCCGGGCGGCGGGGGAGCGGGCGAGCAGCGGCAGCATCGTGGTGGTCACGCTGATCACGCCGAACACGTTGGTCTCGAACACCTCGCGTACAGCGGACAGTTCGACACTGCCCGGGCTCTGGGCGGCGAGGTCGCCGGAGATGCCGGCGTTGTTGACCAGGATGTCCAGCCGGCCGAAGCGCTCCTCGATCCAGCGGGCGGCGGACAGGACGCCGGCGTGGTCGGTGACGTCCAGGGTGACCGGATACACCCGCGGGCCCAGCTCGGCTGCGGCTGCCGCACCGCGGTGCGGGTCGCGCGAGGCCAGCAGGACGTTCGAACCGAGCGAGGCGAGCCGGGCTGCGACCTCGCGCCCGATGCCCTTGTTGGCACCGGTGACCAGGGCAGTCGTGGTTTCTGTCATGCGTTCAGCCAACCACCGGGGCGGCCGGGGGTTCCAACACCGTTCAGGTACGCAGCGATACCGTGCGGGTATGGAAAGACCGGAGGTCCGCGAGCTCGTCTACTTCACCGCTGTCGCCGAAGAACTGCACTTCGGCCGGGCGGCCGCCCGGCTGGGGATGACCCAACCGCCGCTCTCCCGCGCCATTCAGCAGCTCGAACGACGGCTGGGCGTAGCCCTGCTGGAACGTGGCGGTCGCCGGGTCGCGCTGACCGAGGCGGGGGCCGTCCTGCTCCGCGAGAGCCGTACGGTGCTCGACGCCGCGTCGGCCGCGGCGCACCGCACCCGGCGGGCCGGCCGCGACGACCCGCGTCTGGTCCTGGTCATCAAGCCGGGCGGCGACGGTGGCCTGCTGCCCGCGATCCTCGACGCCTACCAGGCTGAGCCGGGTGCGCTGCCGGTCGAGCTGGTGTGCAGCTTCGGCGAGCGTGAGATCCTCCTGCGGGAGGGGCGTGCCGACGCCGCCCTGCTTCACCGCCCCCACCACGACTTCACCGGCCTGGACACCCAGGACCTCCTGACCGAGACCCAACTTCTCGTGGTGCCGCGTTCGCATCGCCTCGCGGGCCGTAGCCGGGTCTGCCTGAACGACCTCGCCGGGGAGACCCTGCCGCGCTGGCCGGGCGCATCCGAGGGCGGCTCGCACGGACCCGAGGTCCACGACCTTGCGCAGCTTCTCCACCTCATCGCCTTGCGCCGTACGGTCGCCGTCCTCCCCTCCTCCATCCGCGACCAGCTCCGCGACGACCTGGTCGCTGTCCCAGTCGACGATGCCGAGCCCACCACGCTCGTCCTCGCCTGGCCCGAGCACGCCACCTCCCCGGCCCTGGCCGCCTTCGTCCGCGCGGCCGCCGCCGTGGCGGGCCGGGCGACGGGCCACGGCGGGTAGAGCGGGGAGACCCGCGGGGGCGGCCCGGGGTGTCAGGACGGTGGCCGCGAGGCGATCCCGGCGAGGAGGGCGGCCAGTTCGTGCTGGCCCCGGGGACTGGGGTGGAACCAGTCCCACGTGCTGAGCTGGTCCGCGGTGAAGGGGTAGCGGAAGACGGCGCCGCCGTCGTAGCGGCAGCGGTCGTACCGGGCGCACACCGCGCCCATCGCGGCGTTGTAGGCGACGACCCGCGCGCGGACCGCGTCCCGGCGGGTGCGGGCGGCGGGGGCGTCGGACGAGGGGGCGTCGAGCATCGTGGGGCACAGGCCGAGCTTCCAGAGCTGCTGGGCGAGCGCGTTGTCGCGGCCCACCGACCACAGGTGCCGGAGGTCGGGGATGGAGGCGACGAGCACCTGTGTGGCCGGCAGCGTCCGGTGCAGGTAGCCGAGCGTCTTCGCGAAGTCCGCGCGGAAGTCCGCGACGGACGTCATCGCCGCGGTCGAGGTGCGGCACGCGTCGTTGGCGCCGATGAGGATGGTGACCATGGCCGGTTTGTGCGCGGCGGCTTCCTCCGCCTGGGCGGGCAGGTCGGCGACCCGCGCGCCGGTGCGGGCGAGGTTCCAGCTGCCGCCCCCGGCGACGCGGCTGGCGACGCTGGCGACGGAGCCGCGCGAGCCGGTGGCCCAGGAGACGTCGGGGCAGTCCTGGAGCGGTTTGCACGCGTCGAAGCCGCGGGTGATGGAGTCGCCGAGGGCGGCGACGGACGCCGGGTGGACGTTCCAGGGGCGGGCGGGGGCGGCGGGCGCGGCCCTGGGAGCGGAATGCGAGGTGTGTGCGGAGGGCGACCCGGCCGGGGGGCTCTTGGCGGCCGGGGGCGCCCCGCCCGAGGAGCATCCGCCCAGCAGAGCGGCACCGGCGGCGAGCGCCAGGGAGTGTCGCAGGAGCGCGCGCATACGGGACTTCCCTCCGACGAGTGGGTGACATCCGCTACCAGCCCGACCGTACGTCACGCTCCGGGAGACGCCGCAAGGTAGCTTTTTCCCTGACACCCGGGCGATGTGACGGGAGGTCGGCATGACCGGGCGTCAAACGTCTGGTGTTGTCCTGTTTGTCGGGAATAGTGCAGAATGAGCCTGATGTTGCCCCGGGAGCAGCCGGTTCGGGTGGCGAGGCCGCTGGGGAAGGCGAACCTCGTCCCACACTGGAGGTACCGGTGACGACACGTGGTGTTCTGTACGTGCACGCCGCTCCGCGCGCGCTCTGCCCGCATGTCGAATGGGCCGTCGCGGGCGTCCTCGGCGTGCGCGTGAGCCTGGACTGGATCCGGCAGCCGGCCGCGCCCGGCACCTGGCGTGCCGAGTTCTCCTGGCAGGGTGAACCGGGCACCGCCTCCAAGCTCGCGTCCGCGCTGCGCGGGTGGCACCTGCTGCGCTTCGAGGTCACCGCGGAGCCGTCCGCGGGTGCGGAGGGCGAGCGCTACAGCGCCACGCCCGGGCTGGGCATCTTCCACGCCGTGATCGGCGTGCACGGGGACATCCTGATCCCGGAGGACCGGCTGCGCGCCGCCATGCAGCGCGCACGCAAGGGCGAGGCCGATCTGGAGGCGGAGCTCGCGCGCCTGCTCGGCAAGCCCTGGGACGACGAGCTGGAGCCCTTCCGCTACGCGGGTGAGGGCGCCCCGGTCCGCTGGCTCCACCAGGTCGTCTGAGGGCCGCACGCGCCCGCGTACGGCCCAGCGTGACCCGTTTGGGCCCTGCCGCGGCGGCGGCCCCGCACCGTAGCCTGCGCTCATGTCCGACAACCTCACCGTCGCGGTCCTCGGCACCGGCCTGATGGGCGCCGGGATGGCGCGCAACCTGCACGCCGCCGGCCATGACGTCCGCGTCTGGAACCGTACGGCCGCCAAGGCGCGGCCCCTCGCCGACGACGGCATCGGCGTCGCCACCGCCCCCGCGGACGCCGTGCGCGGCGCCGACGCGGTGCTGACGATGCTGCTGGACGGCCCGGCCACCCTGGAGGTGCTGACCGCCGCCGAGCCCGCGCTGCCCGCCGGGGCCGTGTGGCTCCAGACGGGCACGGTGGGGCCCGAGGCGCAGGCGCTGCTCGCCGCCCGGGCCGCCGCCCACGACTTGCTCTTCGTCGACGCGCCCGTGCTCGGTACGCGCTCGGTGGCCGACGCGGGGCAGCTCACCGTGCTCGCGGCCGGGCCCGACGCCGCCCGGCCGGTCGCCGACCGGGTCTTCGACGCGATCGGGCGCACGACCGTATGGCTGCCCGGCGCGCCCGAGGAGGGCCCGGCCAGCCGGCTGAAGCTCGTGCTCAACAACTGGGTGCTGGCCCTGACCGCCGCGACGGGCGAGACGCTCGCCCTGGCCAAGGCCCTGGACGTGGACCCGGACCGCTTCTTCGAGGCCATCGAGGGCGGCGCGATGGACTCGCCCTATCTGCGGATGAAGGCCGCGGCCATCCTCGGCGGCGACTTCAGCCCGAGCTTCACCGTCGAGGGCGCCGCCAAGGACCTGGACCTGATCGTCGCGGCGGGTGAGTCGGCGGGCGTGCGGATGGACGTCGCCACGGCCGGCGCCGCGCGTTTCCGCCGGGCGGCCGCCCAGGGGCACGCCGCCGAGGACATGGCGGCGGCCTATTTCGCGAGCTGGGACGCGTAGGGCCGCGGACAGCGGTGAACCCGGGGCGGGCACAGGGCCCGCCCCGGGTTCACCGGCGCCTCACGGGGCGGAGGTCAGCTGCTCCAGCTCCGCACGGCCAGGACGACGTTGTGGCCGCCGAAGCCGAAGGAGTCGTTGAGGGCCGCGATCGTGCCCTCGGGCAGCGTGCGGGGCCCGCCCGCCACGATGTCCGCGTCGGCGGCCGGGTCCTTGCTGGCCAGGTTGATGGTGGGCGGGGCCGTCCGGTGGTGCACGGCCAGCACGGTGGCGACGGTCTCGATACCGCCCGCGCCGCCCAGCAGGTGGCCGGTCATGGACTTGGTCGCGGAGACCGCCATGTGGTCCACGTCGTCGCCGAAGACGCTGCGCAGCGCCTTGATCTCCGCGATGTCGCCCTGCGGGGTGGACGTGGCGTGCGCGTTGACGTGCACGATCTCGGCCGGCTTGAGATCGGAGGTGTCCAGCAGGTGCTGGAGGGCCGCCGCGATACCGCGGCCGCTCGGCTCCGGCTGGGTGATGTGGTGGGCGTCGGCGGAGATGCCCTGCCCTATCACCTCGGCGTACACCCGGGCGCCGCGCGCCCGCGCGTGGTCCGCGGACTCCAGCACGACCACGCCCGCGCCCTCGCCCATGACGAAGCCGTTGCGGTCCGCGTCGAAGGGGCGGGAGGCGCCCTGCGGGTCGTCGTTGTTCTTGGACATCGCCATCATGTTGCCGAAGGCGACGATCGGCAGGGGGTGGATCGCCGCCTCCGTGCCGCCGGCCACCACGACGTCGGCGCGGCCGGTGCGGATCATCTCCACGGCGTAGCCGATGGCCTCGGCGCCCGAGGCGCACGCGCTGACCGGGGTGTGGACGCCGGCGCGCGCGTTGACCTCGATGCCGACGTTCGCGGCGGGGCTGTTGGGCATCAGCATCGGCACGGTGTGCGGGGAGACCTTGCGGACGCCCTGCTCCTTGAGGACGTCGTACTGCCCGAGCAGGGTCGTCACGCCGCCGATGCCGGAGGCGATGACCGCGCCGAGACGGTCCGGGTCGACCGCCTCGTCCTCTCCGGCCCTGGCGGTGTAGCCCGCGTCCGCCCACGCCTCGCGCGCGGCGATCAGCGCGAACTGCGCGCTGCGGTCCAGCTTGCGGGCGAGCGGCCGCGGCAGCACCTCCGCGGGCTCCACCGCGATCTGGGCGGCGATGCGGACCGGCAGGTCCGCGGCCCAGTCCTGTTCGATCAGGCGCACGCCGGACCGACCGGCCAGCAGCGCCTCCCAGGTCGACGCGCTGTCGCCACCCAGCGGTGTGGTTGCTCCGATACCGGTGACGACCACGGTGCGATTGGTCGGGCTCACAGGAATTGTCTCTCCACGTCTAGAAGGGCGGGCGACAGGCGCGTCGTCCCGGTGGCCGATCCCGGGCCGCAGGGCCGAGGGATCGTTTCGGCCCGGTTACGGGCGTCAGCCCTACTGGGCCTTGAGGATGTAGTCGGCGGCGTCGCCGACCGTCTTGAGGTTCTTGACGTCGTCGTCCGGGATCTTCACACCGAACCGCTCCTCGGCCGCCACGACGACCTCGACCATGGACAGCGAGTCGACGTCCAGGTCGTCGGTGAAGGACTTGTCGAGCTTGACGTCCTCGGTGGGGATGCCGGCGATCTCGTTCACGATCTCGGCGAGACCTTCGACGATCTCTTCCTGGGTGGCCATTGTCTTCGGGGCTCCTTGATGTGTGACCGAAAGCGACGGCGCGGGACTGCGGCGCCGCGGAGGGTGTGACTAGGGGAGAGTAACCACAGTCGCCGCGTACACCAGACCCGCCCCGAAGCCGATGACCAGCGCGGTGTCACCGCTCTTGGCCGCGCCGGTGGCGAGCAGCCGCTCCATGGCGAGCGGGATGGACGCGGCGGAGGTGTTGCCGGTGGTCTCGATGTCGCGGGCGACCGCGACGTGGTCGGGCAGTTTGAGCGCCTTGATCATCGAGTCGATGATGCGCATGTTCGCCTGGTGCGGGATGAAGGCGTCCAGCTGGTCGGCACTGACCCCGGCGGCGTCCAGCGCCTCCTGGGCCACCTTGGCCATCTCGAAGACCGCCCAGCGGAAGACCGCCTGGCCCTCCTGGGTGATGGCCGGGAACTTCACCTTGCCGGAGGAGTCCTGCGGCAGTCCGGCCTCCCCGGCGTTGCGGAAGTGCTCGTCCCACGACACGGTCTGCTTGATGGTCTCGGACTTGTCGCCCTCCGAGCCCCACACCGTCGGGCCTATCGCCGGCACCTCGGACGGGCCCACGATGACCGCACCGGCGCCGTCGCCGAAGAGGAAGGCCGTCGCGCGGTCCTCCAGGTCCGTCAGGTCGCTGAGCCGCTCGACGCCGATCACCAGCACGTACTTGGCGGTGCCGTCGGTGACCATGCCCTTGGCGAGGGTCAGCCCGTACGTGAAGCCCGCGCAGCCCGCGGAGATGTCGAACGCGGCCGGCTTGCCCGCGCCGATGCGGTGCGCGATGTCGGTGGCGACGGCCGGCGTCTGCTTGAAGTGCGACACGGTCGCGACGACGACGGCCTCGATCTCGGAGGCGCTGATCCCGGCGTCGGCGATGGCCTTGCCGCCGGCCGCCAGCGACATCTCCGCGACGGTCTCCTCCGGGCCCGCCCAGTGCCGGCTGGCGATGCCGGACCGCGACCGGATCCACTCGTCGCTGGAGTCGATGCGCTCCAGGATCACCTCGTTGGGCACCACCCGGCTGGGGCGGTAGCCGCCCACGCCGAGGATCCGCGCGTACGGGGAGCCCTTGCTGGGGCTGATCTTCGCTGTCATCGCTGCAACGGCTCCTGTTCGGCGGGTGCTTCGGGTGCGGCCGCGGCTCCGGCGTCCTCCGCGATCAGCTCGCGGGCCGCTTCCAGGTCCTCGGGGGTCTTCAGCGCCAGCGTCCGCACCCCGGGCAGTGCCCGCTTGGCGAGCCCCACGAGGGTGCCACCGGGCGAGACCTCGATGATCGCGGTGACGCCGCGCGCCGCGAACGTCTCCATGCACAGGTCCCAGCGCACCGGGTTGGACACCTGCGCCACGAGGCGGCGGACGACCTCGGCGCCACTGTCCACCGTCTGCCCGTCGGCGTTGGAAACATACGGGACGGCCGGGTCGCTCACGGTCAGCTTCGGCGCGAGCGCCTCCAGCGTGGCGACCGCGGGGGCCATGTGGGCGGTGTGGAAGGCGCCGGCCACCTTGAGCGCGATGACCCGCGCCTTCTCCGGCCGGTTCGCGGACAGTTCGGCGAGCTGCTCCAGGGTGCCGGCGGCGACGATCTGGCCGGCCCCGTTGATGTTCGCCGGGGTCAGGCCGAGCCCGTCGAGGTGCGCCAGCACCGTCGCGGGGTCACCGCCGAGGACCGCGGACATCCCGGTCTCGGTCACCGCGGCGGCCTCGGCCATCGCACGGCCGCGGGCGGCGGTGAAGGAGACCGCGTCGTCCGCGGAGATCACCCCGGCGAGCGCGGCGGCGGTGATCTCGCCGACGCTGTGTCCGGCGAGGACGTCCGGCGTGACGCCGAGGGCGCCCGCGGACAGCAGACCGGCGGCCACCAGCAGCGGCTGCGCCACCTTGGTGTCGCGGATCTCGTCCGCGTCGGCCTCGGTGCCGTAGTGGGCCAGGTCGAGTTCGGCCGCGTCGGACCACCCGGCGAGGCGGTCGGCGGCGCCGGGCAGTTCGAGCCAGGGGGCGAGGAAGCCGGGCGTCTGGGCGCCCTGGCCGGGAGCGACGAGTACGAGCACGTTCACACTCTCTCTCGCCGACGGGGTCCGACGCCCGTGGGGACAGGGACCAAGAACTGTGAGGTGATTTGTGGGTGTCCAACAAACCCTTACGCGCGCCGCTCGCTGTCCGAGAGCCGGCCGAGGATCAGGGCAATGCGCAGGGTGAACGCGGAACGCACATCGGAGGGTGACCAACCGGTGACATCGGTCACACGTCGCAGCCGGTAGCGAACGGTATTGGGGTGCACGAACAGCATCCGCGCGGCCCCCTCCAGCGAAGACGCCTGCTCCAGATAGACACTCAGCGTCTCCAGCAGCGCCGAACCCGCCTCTTCGAGCGGCCTGTAGATCTCCTCCACCAACTGCTCGCGGGCCGTCCGGTCGCCGGCCATCGCGCGCTCCGGCAGCAGATCGTCCGAGGACACCGGCCGCGGCGCGTCCGGCCACGCCTGGCAGGCCCGCAGCCCCGCGGCCGCGGCCTGCGCCGAGCGGGTCGCCGACAGCAGGTCGCCCACCACGGGGCCGGCCACCACCGGGCCCGGCGCGAACGGCCCGATCAGCGCCTTCGCGACCCGCAGCGGATCGTCCGAACCGCCCGCCACCACGACCAGCCGCTCGCCCAGCACCCCCGTCAGCACCTGGAGCTTCGCGTGCCGGGACGCCCGCCGGATCGCCTCGACCGTCAGCTCGCTGTCGCCGTTCGGCGCGGTGCCGAGCACCACCACGATCTTGTCCGGCGAATTCCAGCCCAGCGCCGCGGCCCGGGACAGCACGCCCTCGTCCGCCTCGCCGGAGAGCACCGCGTTGACCACCAGCGACTCCAGCCGGGCGTCCCACGCACCGCGCGCCTCCGCGGCCTGCGCGTAGACCTGCGCGGTAGCGAAGGCGATCTCCCGCGCGTACACGAGCAGCGCCTCGCGCAGCACCGTCTCGTCGCCGGGCGCCGCGACCTCGTCGATCGCGGCCTCCATGACCTCGATCGTGGTCCGCACCATCTCCACGGTCTGCCGCAGCGAGATCGCCCGGGTCAGCTCGCGCGGTGCGGTGCCGAAGACGTCCGTGCTGATCGCCTGCGGCGCCTCGGGGTGCCGGAACCACTCGGTGAAGGCCGCGATGCCCGCCTGGGCGACCAGGCCGATCCACGAGCGGTTCTCCGGCGGCATCGCGCGGTACCACGGCAGCGTCTCGTCCATCCGCGCGATGGCGTTGGCGGCCAGCCGCCCCGCCGACTTCTCCAGCCGGCGCAGCGTCGCGGAGTGGTCCCCGCGGCCGGGTTCGGCGGGGGGCTGCGGGGGCTGAGAGGCATGCGGCACGTGGCCAAGCCTATGGGGTCCGTTTTCCCGCCATTCGCCGGATGCCTGTTCGTGGGCTTTCGGTCCCGTTCGTCCGCGCTGCCGCTACGGTGGCGGCATGATCGACGTACGGCGGGCGGCGGACCGCTACCGCGGCGGTGACGCGGCCGCCGGGATCGACACCCGGCACGCCTTCTCCTTCTCCGGCTTCTACGACCCCGGCAACGTCTCCTTCGGGCTGCTCGTGGCCTGCAACGAGGAACGGCTCGCCCCGGGTGCCGGATTCGCCGAGCACGCGCACCGCGACACCGAGATCGTGACGTGGGTCGTCGAGGGCGAGCTGGAGCACCGCGGGGCGGACGGGGCCGCGGTACGGCTGCGGGCCGGGGACGCGCAGGCGATGAGCGCGGGCTCGGGCGTGCGGCACGTCGAGGCCAACGCCGGGGCGGGGCCCCTGCGCTTCCTCCAGATGTGGCTGCACCCCGGCGACTTCGGGGTGCCCCCGGGACACGCCACCGCGACCGCGCCGGTGCCGGAGGGGCCGGGCCTCACCCTCCTCGCGGGCTCAGCCCCGGACGCCCCGCTGCCCCTGCGCCAGCCCGCCGCGACGCTCTGGGCGGGCCGGCCCTGCGGCCCGGACGAGCTGACGCTGCCGCGCGCGCGGTTCGGGTACGTCCACGTGCTCCGCGGCACCGTCCACCTCGCCGGTGAGGCGCTGGGCCCCGGCGACGCGGCCCGCCTCACCGACGAGGCCTCCCCGGCCCTGAGCACGCCGGGTCCGGCGGAGTACGTCTACTGGGCGATGGACGCGGAGCCCTCCTTCGGCTGAGGCCCTTTCGGCCTTCCGGCCTTTCGGGCTGCCGCGTCGCGCTCCCGCGGGACCTTCCGCCGGTGGTGGGCTTGCCGCGCGGTTCCCCGCGCGCCTGGGGAAGCCGGCCGGCGCGGTGAGGCCCCGTCGCCGCGGCGCAGGGCGCCACGTCAGGGGCGCGGGGAGCCGCGCGATCAGCCCCCACGCGTCCGCACCCGCCCGGCAAGGGCACGAGGCCCTCTTCAGGCGACCCCGGCGCCCTCGGAGAGCACCGCGTCGGTGAGGGGCGGCCACGCCTCGACCGCCCACGGGCCGAAGGCGCGGTCGGTCAGGGCCGCGCAGGCCAGCCCGGCGGCCGGGTCGCACCACAGGAACGTGCCGGACTGGCCGAAGTGGCCGAAGGTGGCGGGGGAGGAGAGGGCGCCCGTCCAGTGGGGGGATTTCGCGGAGCGGATCTCGAAGCCGAGGCCCCAGTCGTTGGGGGACTGCATGCCGTAGCCGGGGAGGACGCCGCGCAGGCCGGGGAAGGCGATCTCGCCGGTCGCGGTGGCCACCGTCGTGGGGTGGAGGAGGCGGGGGGCCTGGACCTCCGCGGCGAAGCGGGCGAGGTCGCCCGCGGTGGAGACGGCGCCCGCGCCGGGGGAGCCCGTCAGGGCGGTCGCGGTCATGCCGAGCGGGCGCAGGACCGCCTCGTCCAGGTAGGAGGCGAAGGGCATCCCGGTGGCCTTCGCGACGGTCTCGCCGAGCACCTCGAAGCCCGCGTTGGAGTAGATCCGCCGGGTGCCGGGCGCGGCCATGACGCGGTGCTCGTCGAAGGCCAGTCCCGAGGTGTGGGCGAGCAGGTGGCGTACGGTCGAGCCGTCCGGCCCGGCGGGATCGTCCAGCTCGAAGGCGCCCTCCTCGTACGCGACGAGCGCCGCGTAGGCGGTGAGCGGCTTGGTCACCGAGGCCAGCGGGAAGGCGCGGTCCTGCGGGCCGTACGTGCCCGCGAGTGTGCCGTCCCTGCGTACGACGACCGCTGCCGCGTTCGGTACCGGCCACTGTTCGATCATCCGCAGGCTCTCCATGCGGCGAGCCTAACGGGCCGCACTTGCCTGGAGTGCACTCCAGGGTCTTAGCGTGAGGAGCATGACGGTCGTGCAGATGGTGAAGCAGGAAACGCCCCCGGCCGCGGTGTGCGCGCCGCCCCCGCCGTACCCGAGCCCGGACGGGCGCGACCAGTACACGATCAGCGAGGTGGCGGAGCTGACGGGGCTGAGCGCGCACACGCTGCGCTGGTACGAGCGGATCGGGCTCATGCCGCACGTGGACCGGTCGAACACCGGGCAGCGCCGTTTCCGGAACCGGGACCTGGACTGGCTGGCCTTCGTCGGGAAGCTGCGGCTCACCGGCATGCCGGTCGCCGACATGGTGACGTACGCGGAGATGGTGAGGGCCGGGGACCGGACCTTCGCGCAGCGCAAGGCGCTCCTGGAGGCGACGCGGGTGGACGTGGTCGCCCGGATCGTCGAGCTGCAGGACACCCTGACCGTGCTGGACCACAAGATCGCAACGTATGCGGGCGCCGAGTCGGCGCCGGAGAGGACAGGTGCGTGATGACCGCCGCACGGATCGAGACGGTACGGCTGGGCACGGACGGACCGCTGGTCGGCGTCCAGGGCCTGGGCTGCATGGGCATGAGCGAGTTCTACGGCGACACCGACGAGGGGGCCGCCCGCGAGACGCTGGAGACCGCGTTCGACGCGGGCGTGACGCTCTTCGACACCGCCGACATGTACGGCATGGGCGCCAACGAGGAGTTCCTCGCGCCCTTCGTGGCCGCGCACCGCGACGAGATCACCCTCGCCACGAAGTTCGCCAACGAGCGCCGTGCGGACGACCCCACCTACCGGGCCATCCGCAACGACCCGCCCTACATCCGGCAGGCCGTGGACGCGAGCCTGCGGCGCCTGGGCATCGACGTCATCGACGTCTACTACATGCACCGCCGCGACCCGCGGGTGCCGCTCGCCGAGTCGGTCGGCGCGATGGGCGAGCTGGTGGCCGCGGGCAAGGTGCGGTACCTGGGCCTGTCCGAGGTGACCGGGGCCGAGCTGCGCGAGGCGCACGCGGTGCACCCGATCGCCGCGGTGCAGTCGGAATGGTCGCTCTTCAGCCGCGACGTCGAGAAGTCGGTGGTCGGCGCGGCCGCCGAGCTGGGGGTGGCGTTCGTCCCGTACTCGCCGCTCGGCCGCGGCTTCCTGACCGGCTCCTTCCAGGACGCCGCAGCCGACCTGGCCGCGAACGACTTCCGCCGCCACCAGCCGCGTTTCACCGGCGACAACGCCCGGCGCAACGCGGAGCTGCTGGAGCCCGTCCGCCGGATCGCGAAGGCGCACGACGCGACGCCCGGGCAGATCGCGCTGGCGTGGGTGCACTCGCGGGCCCGGGCGCACGGTCTGACGGTCGTGCCGATCCCCGGCACCCGCAAGGCCTCCCGTGTGCTGGAGAACGTCGCGGCGGCCGGTATCACCCTCGACGGGGCCGAGCTCGCCGAGCTGGAGCCGATCGCCGCGCAGGTGGCGGGCGACCGCTACCCGGACATGAGCACCACGTCCGACGCGCGCGAGTAGCGGCCGCTACGGCCGGACGCGGGCGGCCCGGATCGCCGAGAGCACCGCGGCGGCGAAGGGCAGCGACTCCTGCACCGGGCCGTAGCCCAGGCCGAAGAGCACGGCGGCCGGGTCCTGGTCGGGTTCTCCCGGCTGGGGCCCGCCGTCGCGCCGCAGCAGCCGCAGGTAGCCGTGCAGCAGCTCCGGGGAGCGCCAGTCGACGCCGCGCAGCTCCTCCACCGGGAAGCTCTGGTCGCCGGCCTTCCACTTGGCCGTGGAGGCGCCCGTCCAGAACCAGCGGAAGCTGACCGTGCGGCCGTCGAACAGCGCCCGCGCGTCGTACGCCTTGAAGGCCAGCGGCGGGGCGGGGGCGTCCACCAGGAAGCGGGTGAGCGGCTCGCCCGGCCCGGCGATCACCGCGCGTAGCTCGTCGCGGTAGAACTCCGCGAGCGTCTCGGAGGAGTCCGGCAGGATCAGCCGGTAGGGGTCGGCGGTCTCCTTGAGCTGCCCGCCCGCCGCCTCGACCAGCGGATCGGCCCCGGCCCGCGGCACCGCCCGCAGCACCACGTGCCCGCGGCGGCCCGGCTCCAGCTCCACCGCCTCCAGCGCGGCGTGCGGGATCCGCCGCTCGCGCAGCGCCGGGAGCAGCCGCGCGTTGCGGCCCGCGCTCCGGCTGTACCGGATCACGACGGCGTCGGGCTCGAACTCCCATACGGCATTGCTTCCGGCCAGCACATCGCCCATACGCGTCACCCTATGCGTAATCGGTCCATCCCTCTGCCCCACGGTGCAGGCCCGTTACGCGGAAGGGCCCGCGTCCTCCAGGGTGACCGCGCGGTAGCAGGCCAGCGCGATACGGGCGAAGTTCGCAAGGCTCGCGGTGCCCGGGACGAAATATCCGGCGTGCCCCTCCGCACGCCCCGTCCGTACCACCCGCGCGCCGAACTCCGGGGCGACCGGATCCGTACCGTGGCCGAGGCCGGCGAATTCGACGTGCGGGACGTCGGCTATCCAGTCGCCGTCGTCCCGGGCCGCCCACACGTGCGCGGAGGTGTGCAGCTGCGACGCCCGCCCGACGTGCATTCCGGGGCTGCCGGACACCGCGATGTCGGTGACCTGGCCGCGCCGCAGCCGGGGAGCGGCCACGCCGCACAGCACCGAGCCGTAGGAGTGGCAGAAGAGCGCCACGTGCCGGCCGGGGGGCAGGGCGGCGAGCAGCCGCAGCAGCCGGGGCGCGCCGCGCTCGGCCAGCCGCGCGGTGGAGGCGTCCAGTCCGATGCCGCCGGGCGCGGTGTAATCGGCCCAGGCGATGACGGCGACCCTGGCGGCGGGGGCGAGGGCGCGCTCGCGCCGGTAGAGGGCGCGGGCCATGCCGGCGGGGGCGGCGTAGCGGCCGCGGGTGCGCTCGAAGGCGAGGACGTCCGTGCCGACGCCCGGCACGACGACCGCGATCCGGCTCGCGGCCGCCAGGTCGCCGAACACCTCGGCGGCCCGCCCGTCCCCGGAGGGGTCGAAGGCGAGGATCTGCCGGCCCGGGCGCAGCAGCGAGGCGTAGCGGTGGGCGAGCCGCCCGGCCCTCTCGCGGCCGGCCGGGGAGAGGGCGTCGCTGCGCGAGCGGGCCCGCTCGCGGTCGCGGGCGGCGCGCAGGGCCCAGCGGTTGGCCCGGTAGCGCAGGGGCAGGGGCGCGCCGTCGAGGTTGCCGACGACGAGGGCGTAGCGGTGGGCGAGGCCGAGCGCCTGCGGGCGGGTGAGGCCCGCGAAGAAGCGGGCGACGGCGCCGGGCGGCGCGGTGTCCGGGTCCGGCAGCCGGTGGCCCGCGACGGCGGCGCGGCGCCACGCGTCGACGGCGGCCGTCCGGGCGTCCCGCGGGCCGTGCTGGCGTACGGCCGCCCACCCGGTCGTGGCCAGCAGGGCGAACGCCACGGCGAGCGTCACCAGGACCCGCGCCGAGCCGGGCCCCCTGCCGCCGGGCAGGAGGACGCGGCCCGCCCGCGGCCGCGGCGGCGCCGCCCGGCGTGCCTGCGCGGGCACCCGGGGTGCCGCCGGCGGGGCCGGCAGCGGCGTCCCGGCCCGCACCGGGCGGTGCCCGGCAATCCCCGCCCGCGCCGCGGGCCCGGGGCCGGAGCGGGGTGGGCGCGGGGGCGGCGGGTATCCGGCGCGGTGCGGCTCCCCGGTGAGGAGCGGTCGGGGAAGGGGCGGCGCTGGAGGTGCGGACACTCGCGGTTGCCTCGGGACGGAGCGGGAGGGGGCCGTGCGGGGTGCGGGCGGCCCGGCCGGGGGTCAGGGGACGGCGGCGCGCCCGATCAGCCTAGGGGGTGCCGTGCGGATCTCCGTGGAGGAAAGGCCGGAGCCCCGGACGGCCGACGGCCGTCCGGGGCTCCGGAGGGGGTACGGGTCAGGCGTCGCCGCCAGCCGCGCCGGGGTCGGCGGCCGAGGCGTCGAGCAGCTGGTACCGGTCCACGGCCTGCTTGAGCACCGACCGGTCGACCTTGCCGTCGCGCGCCAGCTCGGTCAGCACGGCGAGCACGATCGACTCGGCGTCGATGTGGAAGAAACGCCGCGCCGCTCCGCGCGTGTCGGCGAAGCCGAAGCCGTCCGCGCCGAGCGAGGTGTAGCGGCCGGGTACCCAGCGGGCGATCTGGTCCGGCACCGAGCGCATCCAGTCCGAGACGGCCACGAAGGGCCCTTCGGCGCCGGTGAGCTTGCGCGTCACGTACGGCACCTGCTGCTCCTCCTCGGGGTGCAGCAGGTTGTGCTCCTCGACGTCGACGGCCTCGCGCCGCAGCTCGTTCCAGGAGGTCGCGGACCACACGTCGGCACGCACGTTCCACTGCTCGGCGAGGATGCGCTGCGCCTGGAGCGCCCACGGCACGGCCACGCCGGACGCCATGATCTGCGCCGGGATCGTTCCGGCCTGCCCGGCGCCGACCCGGTGGATGCCCTTGAGGATGCCCTCGACGTCCACGTCGGCGGGCTCGGCCGGGTGCTGGATCGGCTCGTTGTAGACGGTGAGGTAGTAGAAGACGTCCTCGCCGGGCTGCCCGTCCGCCGTCTCGCCGTACATCCGCCGCAGGCCGTCCTGGACGATGTACGCGATCTCGTACGCGTAGGCGGGGTCGTAGGCGACGCACGCCGGGTTGGTGGACGCCAGCAGCTGGGAGTGGCCGTCGGCGTGCTGCAGGCCCTCGCCGGTGAGCGTGGTGCGGCCGGCGGTGGCGCCGAGCACGAAGCCGCGCGCGAGCTGGTCGGCCATCTGCCAGAACTGGTCGCCGGTGCGCTGGAAGCCGAACATCGAGTAGAAGACGTAGACCGGGATGAGCGGCTCGCCGTGCGTGGCGTAGGCCGAGCCCGCGGCGACGAGCGAGGCGGTGCAGCCGGCCTCGGAGATGCCGTCGTGCAGCATCTGCCCGGTCGGCGACTCCTTGTAGGCGAGCAGCAGTTCGCGGTCCACCGACTCGTACTGCTGGCCCAGCGGGTTGTAGATCTTCGCGCTCGGGAAGAACGCGTCCATGCCGAAGGTGCGGTACTCGTCGGGCGCGATCAGCACGAAGCGCTTGCCGATCTCCTTGTCCCGCATGAGGTCCTTCAGTACCCGGACGAAGGCCATCGTGGTGGCGATCGACTGGGCGCCCGAGCCCTTCTTCGCCGCCGCGTACGTCTTGTCGGCCGGCTGCGGCAGCGGCTTGGCGCGCACCACCCGGGTCGGCACGTAGCCACCGCAGGCCTTGCGGTGGTCGTGCATGTACTGGATCTCCTCGGAGTCCCGGCCGGGGTGGTAGTACGGCGGGTAGCCCTCGTCGAGCTGCTTGTCGGTGATCGGCAGGTGCAGCCGGTCGCGGAAGCGCTTGAGGTCGTCGACGGTGAGCTTCTTCATCTGGTGGGTCGCGTTGCGGCCCTCGAAGTTCGGCCCGAGCGTCCAGCCCTTGATGGTCTGGGCGAGGATCACCGTCGGCTGGCCCTTGTGCGCCAGGGCGGCGGTGTAGGCGGCGAAGATCTTGCGGTGGTCGTGGCCGCCGCGTCCGAGGTGCAGGATCTGCTCGTCGGTGAGGTTCTCGACCATCTTGCGCAGCCGCTGGTCGCCGCCGAAGAAGTGCTCGCGGATGTAGGCGCCGGACTCGGTCGCGTACGTCTGGAACTGGCCGTCCGGCGTGGTGTTCATCTTGTTGACGAGCAGGCCGTCGCGGTCCTGGGCGAGCAGCGGGTCCCAGGAGCGGTCCCACACCAGCTTGATCACGTTCCAGCCGGCGCCGCGGAACTGGGACTCCAGCTCCTGGATGATCTTGCCGTTGCCGCGGACCGGGCCGTCGAGGCGCTGGAGGTTGCAGTTGACGACGAAGGTCAGGTTGTCCAGGCCCTCGCGGGCGGCGATGGACAGCTGGCCCAGCGACTCCGGCTCGTCCATCTCGCCGTCGCCGAGGAAGGCCCACACGTGCGACGCCGAGGTGTCGGCGATGCCGCGCGCCTGCATGTAGCGGTTCATCCGGGCCTGGTAGATCGCGCCGAGCGGGCCCAGGCCCATCGACACGGTCGGGAACTCCCAGAAGTCCGGCATCAGCCGCGGGTGCGGGTAGCTGGACAGCCCGTTCGGCGCCTTCGACTTCTCCTGGCGGAAGGCGTCGAGCTGCGCCTCGGTCAGCCGGTCGAGCAGGAAGGCGCGGGCGTAGATACCGGGCGAGGCGTGGCCCTGGAAGAAGATCTGGTCGCCGCCGGTGCCGTCGTCCTTGCCGCGGAAGAAGTGGTTGAAGCCCACGTCGTACAGCGAGGCCGAGGACGCGAAGGTCGCGATGTGGCCGCCGACGCCGATCCCGGGGCGCTGCGCGCGCGACACCATGACCGCGGCGTTCCACCGGGTGGCGTTGAGGATGCGGCGCTCGATCTCCTCGTTGCCGGGGAAGAACGGTTCGTCCCTGGTCGCGATCGTGTTGACGTAGTCGGTGCTGCGCATCTCGGGCACCGCGACCCGCTTCTCGCGGGCACGCTCGATGAGCCGCAGCATCAGGTAGCGGGCGCGCTCACGGCCGCGTTCGTCGATCGCCGCGTCCAGCGAGTCCAGCCATTCCGCCGTCTCCTCGGGATCGAAATCCGGGACCTGGCTCGGAAGGCCGCCAATGATGATCGGGTTGCGATCGGATGCGGAAGCCACGCTGTTCCTTTGCTGCTCGGTGGTGGTGCTCGTTAGCACCGCGGGGTCGCGCCGCATCCATCGTGGACCGCCCCGCGTCAAACGTCATCTCTACCCATTGGTAACCGCGGAACATCCGGGACTGCGGCGCTACGGGCCGGGTCCCACCCGCGGCCAAACCTGAACTCTACGCCCACTCGGACGTACGACCGACTGGCGGCGCCAATCGTGCCCAACACCGGCAAACCGTCGTGAGCTGCGTCACCATAGGGGGTACGGGTTGCGGCGACACGGTCGAATCGTCACCGTTTAGGCGGTCTCGTACGCCGGGTACTTGCGCGATCCGCCGCGCCCGTGTGGACTACCGCCAATAAGTCCGCGTGCGCGCGGGCTCACCCCATGACAGGAGGCAAAGCGTGAGCGCGACCGCGGACCACGCGGAGGAGCGGACCAACCCGGCGAGCCGGCTTGGTTTCGAGCCCGGACAGGTGGTCCAGGAGCTCGGGTACGACGAGGACACCGACCAGGAGCTCCGGGAGGCCATCGAGGAGCTCACGGGCGAGGAGCTCGCCGACGAGGACTACGACGACGTGCCCGACGCCGTCCTGCTGTGGTTCCGCGAGGACGACGGCGACCTCACCGACGCGCTCGTCGACGCGACGTCGACGATCGACCCCGGCGCCCCGATCTGGCTCATGACGCCCAAGACGGGCCGTGACGGCCACGTCGAACCCAGCGAGATCGGTGAAGCCGCTCAGACGGCCGGCCTCGCGCAGACCAGCAGCGTCAACGCTGCGAAGGACTGGACGGGGACGCGCCTGGTGACCCCGAAGGCCGCCAAGGCCGGCAAGCGCTAGCCTTCCCGGCCCACCCGGCGGTGCGGCTCCCCGCCGCCGGGGTTTTTCCCTTGCGCACAGTGCGCGTGAGCCGTATCCGGTCACGCGCTTCCCCGCGTTCGGCGACGGCCGCCCGGCGCCGCAGCCTCGGGCCCTCCGGGCCCCGCCCCCGCGGGAGAGGGGCGCGCGTCGCCCAGGGGCGCGGGGAGCCACGCGCCCACCCCGTCACCGGCGGGCGGCCGCGCGTGCCCCCGCGAGGGGCGGCCCGCGGCGCGAACGCCGCCAGGAGGAAGCATGAGCAGCACCGCGCCGAGGCCGGCACCTGACTTCGCACTGCCCGACCAGCACGGCCGGACGGTCACCCTCGGAGAGTTCCGCGGGCAAAGGAACGTGGTGCTCGTCTTCTACCCGTTCGCCTTCACGAGCGTGTGCAGCGGCGAGCTGCGCGCCCTCCAGGACGGGCTGGACGCCCTCCAGGGCGAGGACACCGCGCTGCTGGCCGTGTCGTGCGACTCCATGCACGCGCAGCGGGTGTTCTCCGACCAGGAGGGCTTCGCCTTCCCGCTGCTGTCCGACTTCTGGCCGCACGGCAACGCCTCGCGCGCCTACGGCGTCTTCGACGAGGACAAGGGCTGCGCGCTGCGCGGCTCGTTCGTGATCGACCGCGAAGGCGTGATCCGCTGGTCCGTGGTGAACGGGCTGCCGGACGCGCGGGACCTTCACGACTACGTCAAGGCGCTGGAAGCAGTGCGGTCGGCGGGGACGGGTCACTAAGCTCGCCTCGTCGGCCGGGTGCGTCATCCGGACGCACGAACGTACGGCACGAACGTATAGACACACGAACCGATGGGGAGGACTCGTGGGAGTCAGCCTGAGCAAGGGTGGCAACGTCTCGCTGACCAAGGAGGCGCCCAATCTCACGGCGGTCGTCGTCGGTCTGGGCTGGGACGCGCGCACGACCACCGGAGCCGACTTCGACCTCGACGCGAGCGCGCTGCTCACGAACGAGGCGGGCAAGGTGCTGTCGGACCAGCACTTCGTGTTCTTCAACAACCTGCGCAGCCCCGACGGCTCCGTCGAGCACACCGGCGACAACCTCACGGGTGAGGGCGAGGGCGACGACGAGGTCATCAACGTCAACCTCGCGGGCGTTCCGGCCGACGTCGTGAAGATCGTCTTCCCGGTGTCGATCTACGAGGCCGAGCAGCGCCAGCAGAGCTTCGGCCAGGTGCGCAACGCCTACATCCGCGTCCTCAACGCGGCCGACCAGCGCGAGCTGGCCCGCTACGACCTGACCGAGGACGCCTCGACCGAGACGGCGATGGTCTTCGGCGAGCTCTACCGGCACGGCGGCGAGTGGAAGTTCCGCGCCATCGGGCAGGGGTACGCCTCGGGTCTGCGCGGTATCGCGCAGGACTTCGGCGTCAACGTCTGATCCGGGGCCGAGCAGCAGCGACAGAGCACCGACCTAGGGGGAAGGACCACCATGGGCGTCACACTGGCCAAGGGAGGCAACGTCTCCCTCTCCAAGGCCGCGCCGAATCTCACCAGGGTGCAGATCGGCCTGGGCTGGAGGGCCCGCTCGACCACCGGCGCCGACTTCGACCTGGACGCCAGCGCGCTGCTGTGCGGAAACGGCCGGGTGCTGGGGGACGAGTTCTTCGTCTTCTACAACAACCTGAAGAGCCCGGAGGGCTCCGTCGAGCACACCGGTGACGACCTCACCGGCGGCAGCGGCGGTGACGACGAGACGATCCTGGTGGATCTGACGCTGGTCCCCGAGCGCGTCGACAAGATCGTCTTCCCGGTGTCGATCTACGACGCGGACGCCCGCGCGCAGACCTTCGGCCAGGTCAGCGACGCGTACATCCGGGTCGTCAACCAGAGTGACGGGGCCGAGCTCGCCCGCTACGACCTCACGGAGGACGCGTCGACCGAGACGGCGATGATCTTCGGCGAGCTCTACCGCTACGGCGGGGAGTGGAAGTTCCGGGCGGTGGGCCAGGGGTACGCCTCCGGTCTGCGCGGGATCGCCCTAGACTTCGGGGTCAACGTTTCGTAAAGCCCGCACCGTGCGGGGGACCTCGTGGTCACAGGTCACAAGGATTGGGTGGGAAGCACGTGCTCCTCAGAACATTCGGCTGGTCGTTCGGCATCACAGCCGCCGGCCTCGCCCTGGCCACCGTTCTCTGGGGGTGGCACGGACTCGCGATCGTCGCGATCCTGTCGGTCCTCGAGATCTCGCTCTCGTTCGACAACGCCGTCATCAACGCGGGCATCCTGCGGAAGATGAACGCCTTCTGGCAGAAGATGTTCCTGACGGTGGGCGTGCTCATCGCGGTCTTCGGCATGCGGCTGGTCTTCCCGATCATCATCGTGGCGATCACCGCGAAGCTGAGCCCGTGGGAGGCGGTCAGGGTCGCGGTCAACGACCACGACCGCTACGAGGCGCTGGTCACGGGGGCCCACCCGGCCATCGCGGCCTTCGGCGGGATCTTCCTGCTGATGATCTTCCTTGACTTCATCTTCGAGGAGCGCGAGATCACCTGGCTCGGCTGGCTGGAGCGCCCGCTGGCCAAGCTCGGCAAGCTGGACATGCTCTCGGTCGTCATCGCGCTCGTCGTGCTGGTGATCGCGGCCACCACGGTGGCCACCGGCGTACCGGTGCACGGCGGGCACGGTGAGATCGACAAGGCCGAGACGGTCCTTCTCTCCGGTGTCGGCGGCCTCATCACGTACCTGGTCGTGGGCGGCGTCTCGGGCTTCTTCGAGGAGCGTCTCGAAGAGGACGAGGACGACGATGACGACGACGGTGACGACGAGGCCGGCGACGAGCCGGAGGGCGCTGCCGGGCAGAAGAGCGGTGCCACCGCCGGGCAGGTCGCGGGGCTGGCGGGCAAGGCCGCGTTCTTCATGTTCCTCTACCTGGAGGTCATCGACGCGTCCTTCTCCTTCGACGGTGTCGTCGGCGCCTTCGCCATCAGCAACGACATCTTCGAGATCGCGCTCGGTCTCGGCATCGGCGCCATGTACATCCGGTCGCTGACCGTCTTCCTGGTCCGCAAGGGCACGCTGGACGACTACGTGTACCTGGAGCACGGCGCCCACTACGCGATCGGTGCGCTGGCGTTCATCCTGCTGGCCACCATCAAGTACGACATCAGCGAGGTCGTCACCGGTCTCGTCGGCGTCGTCCTGATCGGTGCGTCGTACTGGTCGTCGGTGGTACGCAACCGCCGTCTCGGGGAAGGTTCCCACTCGGCGGACGACGACAAGACGGAAGTCACGACCGGCGTGTGACCGGTCGCCCGTGACGTCCCGCTGCCCCCGCCGCCCGGCGGGGGCAGCGGCGCGTGCGGGGGGAGCTACGGCTACGGAGGGGTGGCGGCAATGGCGTGGCGGGACTTCTTCCGGCCCAGCGGCGCGGGGCAGTTCGACATGGCGAACGCGCACACGGTCGAACTGACCAAACGGCATCCGGTGGTGTCGCTCACCAAGCAGGGCGCCGCGGTCGGCAACATGCGGGTCAACCTGTCCTGGTCGATGCGCACCTCCGACACCGGCAGCTGGGCCACGGACGACCGCGGCTTCCTGCGCCGGCAGTTCGACGTCTTCCGCCCCCGGGTGGTGCAGGCCGCCGGCCCGGCGATGGTCAACGTCGACCTGGACCTGGCGTGCATGTACGAGCTGGCCGACGGCACCAAGGGCGTCGTGCAGCCGCTCGGCGAGTTCCACGGCGACCTGGACGCGCCGCCGTACATCCAGATGAGCGGCGACGACCGCTTCGGCGGCACCTCCGGCGAGACGCTCTACATCAACTTCGACAAGCGCGACGAGTTCAAGCGGCTGCTGGTCTTCGTCTACATCTACGACGGCACGCCCGCCTTCGACCGCGCGCACGCCAAAATCGAGATCTACCCCGGCTCCGGCCCGCGGATCGAGATCCCGCTCAACGAGCGCGAGCCGCAGGCCCGCTCCTGCGCCGTGGTGCTCATCGAGAACAACAAGGGCGAGCTGACCGTGCGCCGCGAGGTGAAGTACGTCTACGGCTTCCAGGCCGAGATCGACCGGCTCTACGGCTGGGGTCTCCAGTGGGGCCGCGGCTACAAGTCCAAGCTCTGAGCGCGGCCCCGGGCCCGCGGGTTCAGCGCTGCTGCTGGAACTGCGGGCCCTGCGGCGGCAGCACGAAGACCGGGCCGCCCACCGCGGAGGCCGCCACGGGCTGCGGGTAGCCGTACGCCGGGTAGCCGGGCTGCGGCTGCTGGTGCACGGGCGGCGCGGCGGGCGGCGGCGGGACCACCGGCGGTACGACGGGCGGGGCGGCGGCGACGGGCTGCGGGTAGCCGTACGCGGGCTGCGCGGGGACGTGCCCGGCGGCGGGTGCGGGCAGCGGGTAGCCGTACGCGCTGGACTGGTCGGGGGAGGGCGCGGGGTGCGGGCGGGTCTGCACCTGCGACGGGCTCGGCGGCTGCTGCGGGCGGTGCTGCGCGGGGGCGGGGGCCGGGGACGCGGCGGACGCGGTGTCGTCCCCCTGCGCCGCCCCGGACGGGGACGCCTCCTCCGCCGCGTCGTCGACGGTGATGCCGAACTCGGTCGCCAGCCCCACCAGGCCGGTCGCGTAGCCCTGTCCCACCGCGCGGAATTTCCAGCCGCCGTCCTTGCGGTAGAGCTCGCCGCAGTTGAGCGCGGTCTCGGCGCCGGTGTCGGGGCGCACGTCGAAGGTCAGCAGCGGCGGGCCGCCGGGCGCGGAGGTGTCGTAGAGCAGCACGCACAGGTCACGGACCAGCCGGAAGGGCCCGCCGTCGCAGGAGGCGGCGATGACCGCCCGCTGGACCGTGGGGTCCAGCGCGGCGAGGTCCACCTCGACGGTGTCGGTCAGGCCCTCGGCCACCCGGTGCTTGGGCAGGTGGCGGGCCACGCCCGAGGGGTGCCGGGGGGCGTTGTAGAAGACGAAGTCGGCGTCCGAGCGCACCTTGCCGCCGTGGCCGAGCAGCAGCACCGAGGCGTCCACGTCGGGCGTTCCGCTGCCGGGGCTCCAGCGCAGCACCGCGCGGATGCCGGGGGCGTCGAGGGGGACGTTCGAGCCCTTCACCATCACGTGCGTCATGCCCGCCATCCTGCCCTTCCGGCGGGCCGCCCCACAACGCCGGAAGGGCCCGCCGGGCGGCACGGCAGCGCTTCCGCCGGCCCGCCCGGCGCCGTACGGTGGACGGAATCCCTCAGGCCACCGCCCCGACCTGCGGTGGTTACGTGTTCTTCACGTGCCGAGGGAACGTCTGGTGCATGCTCGCTCGTACGATAATCGGCCAGATGTCCACAAGGCCCGTCACTTGACCCGAACCAGGAAGGGGGGCGCCATGCGACACTTCGGTCACCTCGCCGCCGAGACGCGGCAGGAGCTGTTCCACATCGAGCCGCGGGAATTCACTCCGGACTCGCCCGCGCCGTTGCTCGCGGCCGCCCTCGGCGCGACCCTCTACTCGCCCGCGACACGGCCCACGCTCGCCGACGACGTGCTGAAGCAGGCCGCCCGCGGGGTCGTCTCCATGGTGCTGTGCCTGGAGGACTCCATCGACGACCGCGACGTGGAGGCGGGCGAGGCCAACATCGTCCGGCACTTCCACGACCTCGCCGCCCGCCCCGGCACCGCGGACGCGCTGCCGCTGCTCTTCATCCGGGTCCGCACCCCCTGGCAGATCACCGACCTCACCACCCGGCTCGGCGACAGCGTGGCGCTGCTGTCCGGCTTCGTGCTGCCGAAGTTCACCGAGGAGAGCGGCGTCCCCTTCCTGGAGGCGCTCACCGCCGCCGAGGCCGCGTGCGGGCGCCGGCTGTTCGCCATGCCCGTGCTGGAGTCGCCCGAGCTGATGCACCTGGAGACCCGGGTCGAGGCCCTCAACGGCATCTCGCGCACCGTCGACAAGTACCGCGAGCGGGTGCTCGCGCTGCGACTCGGCGTCACCGACTTCTGCTCCTCCTACGGCATCCGCCGCGGGCCCGCCATGACCGCCTACGACGTGCGGATCGTCGCCTCGGTCATCGCCGACGTCGTCAACGTCCTCGGCCGCGCGGACGGCTCCGGCTTCACGGTGACCGGTCCCGTCTGGGAGTACTTCCGGCACCAGGAGCGCATCTTCAAGCCGCAGCTGCGCCGCAGCCCCTTCGCCGAGGGCGAGTCCGAGGACCTGCGCGCCGCGCTGCTGGAGCGGGACATGGACGGCCTGCTGCGCGAGATCGAGCTGGACCGCGCCAACGGCCTCCAGGGCAAGACCTGCATCCACCCCACCCACGTCCCGATCGTGCACGCGCTGAGCGTGGTCACGCACGAGGAGTACAGCGACGCCGCCGACATCCTCCGCGAGGACCGCAGCGGCGGCGGCGTGCTGCGCTCCGCCTACACGAACAAGATGAACGAGGTCAAACCGCACCGCGCCTGGGCCGAGCGGACCCTGCTGCGCGCCGAGGCCTTCGGGGTCGCACGCGAGGGCATCAGCTTCGTCGAACTCCTCGCGGCCTGTGTTCCCGCGGCCTGACCAGGCATCCTTGTACGAGACATGAAATTCACCGGAGAAGACCGCCACCGCCCCGCAGCGGACGCCACCACCTGGCCGGGCCAGTGGGTCGCCGACCGGCTCGGCATAGCCCTGCACGGCGAGGACCTGCCCGGCCTGCTCGGCCTCGCCCTGCGCCGCAACCCCAGGCGCGCCCACCTGCTCGTGTCCAACGTCCTCGGCAAGCACGTACCGCAGCGCCCCGGCACGGTCTACGGCCACGCGTACGGCCTGGGCCGGCGGGTCGGCGAGCTGCTGGGCGAGGACGCCGGGCGCGCGCTCGTCGTCGGCTACGCCGAGACCGCGACCGGGCTCGGCCACGCCGTCGCGGACGGCGTCGGCCCCGTGCCGTACCTGCACTCCACCCGCCGCGAGGTGCCCGGCCTCGCCACCGGCGGTGCCTTCGAGGAGGAGCACAGCCACGCCACCGGCCACCTGCTGCTCCCCGAGGACCCGGAGCTGCTCGCCGGGACGGGGCCGCTGGTGCTCGTCGACGACGAGTTCTCCACCGGGCAGACGGTCCTCAACACCATCCGCGACCTGCACGCCCGCCACCCGCGCGACCGCTACGCCGTCGTCGCCCTCACCGACGTGCGCGCCCCCGCCGACCACGCCCGGCTCGCCGCCTTCGCCGCCGAGCTGGGTGCCCGGGTCGACGTGCTCTCCCTCGCCGCCGGGACGGTCACCCTCCCGGACGGCGTCCTGGCCGCCGCGCAGTCCCTGGTGGCCGAGCTGTCGCCCCCCGCCGACCTTCCCGCCGCCCCCGCCGCCGCGGTGCGCCGCGTCGGGCTGGACTGGCCCGCGGGGGTGCCGGACGGAGGACGGCACGGCTTCCTGCCCGCCCACCGCGCCGCCCTGGAGGCCGCGCTGCCCGCCATGGGCCGGCGGCTGGCCGAGGCGCTGCCCGCGGGTGCCCGCCGGGTGCTCGTGCTCGGCACCGAGGAGCTGATGTACGCGCCGCTGCGGCTGGCCCAGGCCCTGGAGGCGGCCCGCGCGCCCGGCGCCGGCGTCGAGGCGTACTTCTCCACGACCACCCGCTCGCCCGTGCTCGCCGTCGACGATCCCGGTTACGCGATACGCAGCCGCCTGGTCTTCCCGGCGCACGACGACCCCGCCGACGACGGCTCGCGCGAGCGCTACGCCTACAACGTCGCCGGCGCCGGCTTCGACGCCGTCGTGTGCGTCACCGACTCCGCGGGCGACACGCCCGCCCTGCACGCCCCCGGCGGCCTGCTCGCACGGCTCGCCCCGCACACCGGCGCGGTGCTGCTCGCCGTCGTCCCCACCTACGAGCCCAGCCCCTCCCCAGCGAACGGAAACCACGGCCTGATGAGTGCAACCCCCGGACCGCTGCGCGGCCCCGCCTTCGGCTCGTACGCCGCGGACGAGGTGGGCTGGCTGCTCAAGGACCTGTCCGACGTGCCGCTCGAGGCGCCCACCGAGGAGCGCGAGGAGGCGATCCAGAGCGGGGGCGCCCACTACGCCGAGTCGCTCCCGGTCGAGTACCAGCCCAGCGCCGCCTACCAGGACCTCTTCCGGGCGGCCCTGGAGACCTCTGCCGGGCGCATCGCCCGCGCGGTCGGCGCCGTCACCGAGCTGGTGCTCGCCGAGCGCGGCCCCGACGCCGTCCTGGTGTCGCTGGCCCGGGCCGGTACCCCGGTCGGCGTGCTCATGCGCCGCTGGGCACGGCGGGCGCACGGCCTGGAGCTGCCGCACTACGCCGTCTCCATCGTCCGCGGCCGCGGCATCGACCCCGCCGCGCTGCGCTGGCTCGCCGCCCACCACGACCCCGCCGACTGCGTCTTCGTCGACGGCTGGACGGGCAAGGGCGCCATCACCCGCGAGCTGGCCGACGCGATCGGCGCCTTCCCGGAATTCGCGCGCTTCCGCCCGGAGATCGCGGTACTCGCCGACCCCGGCGGCTGCGTGTCCACCTACGGCACCCGCGACGACTTCCTCATCCCGTCCGCATGCCTGAACTCCACCGTCTCCGGCCTCGTCTCGCGCACCGTGCTGCGCGCCGACCTCATCGGCCCCGGCGAGTTCCACGGCGCGAAGTTCTACCGGGAGCTGGCCGGCTCGGACGTCTCCGGGCTCTTCCTCGACACCGTCACCGCCGCCTTCGACGCGGCGGCCGACGACGTGGCCCGGGACGTCAAGGCGCTGCGCGCACAGGACCGCTCCCCGACATGGGCGGGCTGGGCGGCCGTCGAGCGGATCAGCGAGGAGTACGGCATCGGCGACGTCAACCTCGTCAAGCCCGGTGTCGGCGAGACCACCCGGGTGCTGCTGCGGCGCGTCCCCTGGAAGATCCTGGCCTCGCGCGGCGCGGGCGCCGACCTCGACCACGTACGCCTGCTCGCCGAGCAGCGCGGGGTGCCCGTCGAGGAGACCGACGACCTGCCGTACTCGTGCGTCGGCCTCATCCACCCGCGCTACACCCGCGGCGCGACCGGTACCGACGGCAAGGCGGTGGCGGGCCGGTGAACCGCGCCTCCAGCCGGACGATCGTCGCGAGCGACCTCGACCGCACCCTCATCTACTCCGCTGCCGCGCTCGCCCTCGGCATGCCCGACGAGCAGGCCCCGCGGCTGCTGTGCGTCGAGGTGCACGAGAGCCGGCCGCTGTCCTTCATGACCGAGGCCGCCGGCCGCCTCCTGGCCGAACTCGCCGACACCGTGCGCTTCGTGCCCGCCACGACCCGCACCCGCAAGCAGTACCGCCGGATCAGCCTGCCCTGCCCCGTGCCGGGCTACGCGATCTGCGCCAACGGCGGGCACCTGCTGGTCAACGGCCGCACCGACCACGACTGGAACGCCGAGATGCGCCGCCGGCTCGCCGACGGCTCCGCCCCCCTCGCCGAGGTCCGCGCGCACCTGGCCGCGACCGCCGACCCCGAGTGGCTGCGCAAGGAGCGCATCGCCGAGGACCTCTTCTGCTACCTCGTCGTCGACCGCGAGCGGCTGCCCGCGGGCTGGGTCAAGGAGCTCACCGCCTGGGCCGAGCCGCTGGGCTGGACGGTGTCCCTCCAGGGCCGCAAGATCTACGCGGTGCCCCGGCCGCTGTCCAAGAGCGCCGCCCTGGCCGAGGTCGTCCGCCGCACCGGCGCCGGCCGCGTCCTCGCCGCCGGCGACTCCCTCCTCGACGTCGACCTCCTCCTGGCCGCCGACGCCGGCTGGACCCCGGGCCACGGCGAGCTGTCCGACACCGGCTGGACCGCCCCCACCGTCACCCCGCTCCCGACACCCGGCGTGGCCGCCGGAGAACAGATCCTGCGGGAGTTCCTGGCACACGTGTGAGCGGCGGCAGCCAAGGGGGGCACCGCGGGGGCGGCCGCGCGGGGCACCCCGCAGTGCCGGCTCAGCCCTCGCGCGGCGAGACGACCCGGTCGCAGAGCCCCCGCCCCCGCTCCACGCGGGCCGCGTTCACCCGCTCGCTGGAGGCGATGAACTCCTGTGCCT
Source organism: Streptomyces sp. NPDC020983 (assembly GCF_044333485.1). NCBI lineage: Bacteria > Bacillati > Actinomycetota > Actinomycetes > Kitasatosporales > Streptomycetaceae > Streptomyces > Streptomyces sp. NPDC020983. The sequence continues at coordinate 627,581 of NZ_JBIRRA010000004.1, forward strand.
CGTCCTCGCTGCGCCCGCCGCGCAGGTGCCTGCGCAGGAGCCGCCCCTCCCGCACCCGCCGCGGCGTCTCGACGTACCACAGCTCGTCCAGCAGGTCGCGCACCCGCGCCCACCCCGGTCCGTCGTCGGCGAGGTAGTTGCCCTCGGTGACGACGAGCGCGGTGCCCGGCGGCACCACGAGACCCGCCGCTATCGGCTCGTCCAGGCGCCGGTCGAAGTCGGGCGCGTACACCGGGCGGGCCCGCTCCGCGCGCAGGCGCTCCAGCAGCACCACGTAGCCGTCCACGTCGAAGGTCTCGGGCGCGCCCTTGCGGTCCCGCAGGTCCAGCCGGTCCAGCTGGGCGTTGGACAGGTGGAAGCCGTCCATCGGGACGTACGCGGCCGTCCCGGCGCCCAGCCGTTCGTCGACGCCCGCGACCAGCCGCCTGGCCAGCGTCGACTTGCCCGCGGCGGGCGCGCCCGCGAGCCCCAGCAGCGCACGGCGGCCTGGAATGCTGGGCACGAGGGCGACCGCGTCATCGACAAGCATCCCGTCACCCTAAGTGCCAGACCTGGGAGCAGACTCGTGTACGAATCGAAAAACCCGCAGCTCACGCCCGAGCTGTACGCATACGTCCTGGAGCACAATCCGCTCGACCCGGTGCAACACGAACTGGTGGACGTCACCCACCAGCGGTTCGGTGACGTCGCCGGCCTCCAGACGGCGCAGGAGCAGGGCCCGCTGCTGGCCTTCCTGGTACGGCTGACGGGCGCGCGGCAGATCGTCGAGGTCGGCACGTTCACCGGCTTCTCGACGCTCTCCATGGCCCAGGCGCTGCCCGAGGACGGAAGGCTCATCGCCTGCGACGTCTCGGAGGAGTGGACGGACGTGGGCCGCGAGGCATGGCGGAAGGCAGGTGTCGCCGACCGTGTCGACCTGCGGATCGCCCCGGCGATCGAGACGCTGCGGGCGCTGCCGCAGGGCCCCTGGATCGACATGGTCTTCCTCGACGCCGACAAGGGCTCCTACGTCGACTACTGGGAGGAGCTGGTGCCGCGCACGAACCCGGGCGGCCTGCTGGCCGTCGACAACACCCTCTTCCACGGGGACGTCTCCGACCCGGGCACCACGGGCGGCGGCGCCGCCATCCGCGCCTTCAACGACCACGTGCGGGCCGACGACCGGGTCGAGACCGTGCTGCTCACCGTCGCGGACGGGCTGACGCTGGCCCGCCGCCGCTAGGGCGTGTCCGCAAAGTCCCGTCGTCCGCCCGGAGGGCGGGGCAGACGGTGTCTGGTGCGTGCGATCGCAAGGCGGAGGGTCGTCCTCGTA
>NZ_JBIRRA010000005.1:0-269988 GCF_044333485.1 Streptomyces sp. NPDC020983
TATCTGGCGTTGACTTTTGGCACGCTGTTGAGTTCTCAAGGAACGGAAGCTTCCTTCGAGACCGTTTCACCGGCCCCTCCGGGCTTTCCCTTCGTCGTGTTCCGACTCTATCAGACGCTTTCCAGTGCCTGACCCCCAGTCAGCGGGGTTTGTCTTTTCGGCCGTTCGGCCGTTCCGACGAGTGAGACTTTAGCGGACTTCCTTCGCCGCGGCCAAATCGGCCGGTCGAGCGAAAGCCTGCCTGCATTCCGTAAAAACACACGACGGGACGACAGCGAGGACGACGGCACAACGGCCGACGACGCGGTCGAATCGAGATGGTTCCTGCGGGATGGCTGTCCGGGGACCGACCAGAGATCGGCGCTCACGTCGGACAACCCGAAGAACTTTACGCACGTCCTCCGTGCGTGTCAACTCTCGGCGGTCGGCGCGCCCGGCGGGCGGCCCGGGCGGGCTGTCCGGGCCGGTCAGGAGGGGTCAGTCGAGGTCTTCCAGGCGGCCGCCGGCGTCGGGCTGGCTGGTCTCGACGCGGCGGAGGAGGCGGGTGAGCATGTCGCCGAGGGTGGCGCGTTCGGCCGTGCTGAGGTCCTGGAGGAGGTCGTCCTCGAAGGCGGCGGCCAGGCGCATCGTCTGGAGCCACTTCTCGCGGCCCTCGTTCGTCAGCTCGACGATGACGCGGACGCGGTTGGCCTCGTCCCGTTCGCGGGTGACCAGGCCCTCGGTGACGAGGCGGTCGATGCGGTGGGTCATGGCGGCCGGGGTGAGGCCGAGGCGTTTGGCCAGGTCGCCGGGGCCGAGCTGGTAGGGGGTGCCCACGACCACGAGGGCCTTGAGGACCTCCCACTCGGCGTTGCTGATGCCGAGGTCGACGAGCTGCCGGCCGTAGGCGACGTTCATCCGGCGGTTGAGCCGGCCCAGGGCCGTGACGACCTTCTCGACCTGGGGGTCGACCTCGGGGAATTCGCGCTGGTAGGCGGCGATCTGGGCGTCGAGGTCCAGTTCCTGGGGCGCACCGGCGGAGCCTGCGGCTGAGGTCATGCTCCCGAGTATGGCATGGAGCCTTTGCTCTAAAGCCCTTCGGCATGTACTCTTTAGCTTCGAACTTTACTCATGAAGTCTTCGAACCGAAGCCGTACCGCTCGGGACGACCCGGAGGGAGAGCCGTGAACAACGCCATGGGCGCCGCGCTGCGCCGTATTCAGCTGGGCAACGCCCTGAGCGCGTTCGGGAACGGTTTCACCGTGCCCTTCACCTTCGTCTACGTGTCGCAGGTCCGCGGGCTCGGTGCCGGGGTCGCCGGGGCGGTGCTGGCGACCTTCGCCGTCGCCGCGCTCTTCGTGCTGCCCTTCACCGGGCGCGCCATCGACCGGCGCGGGCCCGTACCGGTCGCCGTCGCGGGCACCGTCCTCGCGGCCGTGGGGTCGCTCGGGCTCGGGCTTTCCGGCAGCGAGGCCGTCGTGATCGCTGCCGCGGGCGCGCTGGGAGCGGGTATCTCCGTGGTGCAGCCCGCGCTGGCCACGATGATCGTGTGGTGCTCGACGCCGGCGACGCGGTCCCGCGCGTTCGCCACGCAGTTCTTCCTGGCCAACCTGGGGCTCGGTGTCGGCGGGCTCATGGGCGGCCTGATCGTGGACACCGCGCACCCGTCGTCGTTCATCCGGCTCTTCGCGATCGAGGCGGCGATGTTCCTGGTGCTCGGCGCGGTCGTCGCCACCGTGCGGCTGCCGAGGAGCGCCGTCGCGGACGGGCGGGTGCCGGGGGCGGGTGCCGGCGGGGGCTGGGGCGCCCTGCTGCGGCACCGGGCGATGGTGCTGCTGTGCGTGCTCGGCTTCGTGCTGTTCTTCGCGTGCTACGGGCAGTTCGAGTCCGGCCTCTCGGCCTTCGCGGTGACCGTCACGCGGATCTCGCCCGCCATGCTCGGCGTGGCGCTGGCCGCGAACACGGCGGCGATCGTGCTCGCGCAGTTCGTGGTGCTGCGGCTCGTCGAGCGGAGGCGGCGCAGCGCGGTGATCGCGGTCGTCGGCGTCGTCTGGGCCGCGGCCTGGCTGGTCGCCGGGGCGTCCGGGCTGCTGCACGGGCACCACGCGGTGGCCGTCGTGGCGATCATCAGCACGTACGCGCTGTTCGGGCTGGGCGAGGCGATGCTCGCGCCGACCGTGTCGCCGCTCGTCGCCGATCTCGCCCCCGAGGGCATGGTCGGGCGCTACAACGCGGCGTTTGCGCTGGTCAAGCAGCTCGCGCTGGCGATCGGGCCCGCGGTGGGCGGGCTCATCGCGGCCGCGAGGGCGTACGACGTGTACGTCGTGCTGCTCGTGGGGTGCTCGCTCGCCGTCTCGGTGCTGGCCGTGCGGCTGGGCCGCACGCTCTCGGCCGAGCAGGACGCGCCGCACCGCTCCCGCGTGGTGGCCGTCCACCCCGCGGGCGAGCAGACCGTCTCGCCGGCCCCGGTGGCCTGACCCCGGCGTCACGCCACCGGGCGAGCGCTTCCTCGGGCGGCGTGCGGGGCCGTGTGCGCGGGCGTGACCGGCCCACCACTGCGGTGCACGTGGTCTCCCGGCCGGAGGTTCGGTCCGGTGGTGGGCCGTGGGGTACCCGTGGGGGTGGTTCCCCGCGGGGGGACGGGCCCCCGCCGTCTCAGCCCGGGAGGGCGAACTCGCACCAGACGGCCTTGCCGCCGCCGGGCGTGCGGCGGGAGCCCCAGGAGGTGGCGATCGTCGCGATGATCGAGATGCCGCGGCCCGCCTCGTCCGCGGGCTCCGCGCGGCGGCGCCGCGGCAGGTGCTCGTCGCCGTCGGTGACCTCGATCACGAGGCGGCGGTCGGTGCGGCGCAGGCGCAGCTTCATGGGCGGGGTGCCGTGCTTGAGGGAGTTGGCGACGAGTTCGCTCGCCGCGAGGACGCCGAGGTCGCGGAGTTCGACGGGGAAGCGCCAGGAGGCGAGGACGCCGGTGGCGAAGGCGCGGGCACGGGGGGCGGCTTCGATGCCGCCGAGCAGGTCGAGGGAGGCGTTGCGGAAGACCTCGCCGTCGGGGAGGCCGGTGTGGTCGGGGTACTGGAGGACGAGGACGGCGACGTCGTCGTCGTGCTGGCCGGTGACGCCGAGGGCGCGCATCAGGCGGTCGCAGACGACCTGGGGGGCGCCGGTGGCGCCGGCGAGCGCGCGCATGAGGGTGGTGACGCCGTCCTCGATGTCCTCGCCGCGGCGTTCGATGAGGCCGTCGGTGTAGAGGACGGCGGTGCAGCCGGGGCCGAAGGGGACGGTCGCGGAGGTGTGGGTCCAGCCGCCGGTGCCGAGGGGCGGGCCGGTGGGCTCGTCGGTGCGCTCGACCGTGCCGTCCGGGTGGCGGATGAGGAGCGGGAGGTGGCCGGCGCTGGCGTAGGCGAGGCGGCCCTCGCTCGGGTCGTGGACGGCGTAGACGCAGGTGGCGATCTGGGTGGCGTCGATCTCGGCGGCGAGGCCGTCGAGCAGCTGGATGACCTCGTGCGGGGGCAGGTCGAGGCGGGCGTAGGCGCGTACGGCGGTGCGCAGCTGGCCCATGACGGCGGCGGCGCGCACCCCGCGGCCCATGACGTCGCCGATGACGAGGGCCGTGCGGCCGGCGCCGAGGGTGATCACGTCGTACCAGTCGCCGCCGACCGCGGCGTCGGTGCCGCCGGGCTGGTAGGTGGCGGCGAGGCGCAGGTCGTCGGGCTGTTCGAGCTGCTGGGGCAGCAGGCTGCGCTGGAGGGTGACGGCGGTCTCGTGGATGCGCCGCTCGCTCTCCCGGAGGCGTTCGGCGGACTGGACCTGGTCGGTGACGTCGGCGGCGAAGACCAGGACGCCGCGGCGGGCGGGGTCGGGGTCGTCGGCGTGGACGGGGGTGCAGGTGAAGGTGAAGTAACCCTGACGGGTGACGGCGGCGTGGTCCGCCCGGGTGACCCTGCGGGCCTTGACCGTCCGCGGGCGGCCGCTGCGGTGGACCTGGTCCATGAGCGGGAGCAGGCCGAGTTCGGAGAGCTCGGGGAGGGCCTCGCGGGCGGGGGTGCCGGTGGAGCGGGGGCCGAAGACGTCGGTGTAGGCGTCGTTGACGAAGCCCACGGTGTGGTCGGGGCCGTGGGTGACGGCGATCAGCGCGGGCAGCTGGCTGAGCATCGCGGCGACGGCCTGGCCGGCCCCGTCGAGGGCGGCGGGCCGGCCGTGCGGGGCGCTGGGAGTGCCGGGGTGACCTGCTGCGGAGGGGTCGGCGGGGTCGGCCGGGGTGAGGCCGGGGTCCGGGCCGCCGGTCGCGTTGCCCACCGGTGCGGCGGCGGGATCGGCGGTCTTGCCGCGGGCCGCCGGGACGGCTCCGCGTCGCTGTGTTCCGGGGAGCCGGGCGCTCCAACGCGTGAGGTTCAAACGTCCGATTCCTCGTATTTGTCACTCTTTGCAAGTGCTGCCGCACGGGTCGTCACTCGTCCAGTGTGGCCGAATGTGGGCCTGCGAGGGAATCGCGCCGTGGTGCGCCCGGCGCGCGCGGGGGCGCTCACGCCCGCGGCGGGTCGGTGTCGCCGCCCGTACCGCCGTTGCCGCGGGGGGTGCCTCCGTTGCGGCCCGCGGCCTGCTCGAACTCGGCGCGCGGGTGCTCCAGGGAGCCGAGCGAGACGATCTCACGCTTGAACAGGCCGGACAGGATCCACTCCGCGAGCACCTTGGACTTGCGGTTCGCCGTCGGCACCCGGCTGAGGTGGTAGACGCGGTGCATCAGCCACGCCGGGTAGCCGGTGAGGCGGCGCCCGTACAGCAGCGCCACGCCTTCGTGCAGGCCGAGCGAGGCGACGGAGCCGACGTACTTGTGGCGGTATTCGGTCAGCGGCTCGCCGCGCAGCTCGGCGGTGATGTTGCGGGCCAGCACCTTGGCCTGGCGCACGGCGTGCTGGGCGTTGGGCGCGCACAGGGCGCCCTCGCGGCCGGCGGTGAGATCGGGGACGGCGGCCGCGTCGCCGGCGGCCCAGGCGCCGGGGTGGCCGGTGACGCGCAGCGTCGCGTCGGCGCGCAGCCGGCCGCGGTCGTCCAGGGGCAGGCCGGTGGCGGCGAGCAGCCGCGCGGGTTTGACGCCCGCGGTCCACACCACCGTCCTGGTCGACAGCCGGGAGCCGTCGGACAGGACGGCGACGCGGTTCTCGCAGGACTCCAGCCGCGTTTCGAGGCGCACGTCGATGTTGCGGCCGCGCAGCTCCCGTACGGCGTAGCGGCCGAGCCGCTCGCCGACCTCGGGCAGGATGCGGTCGGTGGCCTCGACGAGCACCCACTTCATGTCCTCGGGGCGGACGTTGTGGTAGTAGCGCAGGGCGTAGCGGGCCATGTTCTCCAGCTCGCCGAGGGCCTCCACGCCCGCGTAGCCGCCGCCGACGAAGACGAAGGTCAGGGCCGCCTCGCGGACGTCGGCGTCCCGGGTGGAGGAGGCGATGTCGAGCTGTTCGAGGACGTGGTTGCGCAGCCCGATGGCCTCCTCGACGGTCTTGAAGCCGATGCCGTACTCGGCCAGGCCCGGGACCGGCAGGATGCGGGAGATCGAGCCGGGCGCGAGGACGAGGTGGTCGTAGCGGATCTCGGTGGCGCCGCCGCCCTCCTCCTCGGTGGCGGGCGTGACGACGGCCGCGACGCGCTTGTCGTGGTCGACGGACCGCACCTCGCCGACGATGATCCGGCACTCGCCCAGGACCCGGCGCAGGGGCACGACGACATGGCGCGGGGAGATCGACCCGGCGGCCGCTTCGGGGAGAAACGGCTGGTAGGTCATGTACGGCTGGGGTTCGACGACCACGATCTCGGCCTCACCGCGTTTCAGCCGCAGCTTTCGCTGGAGCTGCAACGCCGTGTACATGCCGACATAACCACCGCCGACCACAAGAATGCGCGGTGTGCTTGCCCTGGCCATGGCCGCCGACTCCGTCGTCATTGCTCCATGACGCAATGGGCGGACGCCGTTTGTCCACAGGGCGGACGGCGCGATTCGCCGGAACCGGCGTCCCCGCAGGCAGGGAGCCCGCGTGCGCATGGGGTGATCATCGGGCAAACGCCGCAGACGCGGGAAGCCGCCCCGCCTCGTACGCAACGATCTCCTGTCCCAGGGACCACACCCCCTTCATTCTTGACGCAGCCTCAACTATGTTCGTTTCTCGTAGTGTCGGCGGTGACACGCCTGCACGATCTTTAAGGGTGGGGAGTCTCCGGGGGGAGACATTCGGATTACCGGGGGAGACACATATGCATCTCGAGTACGCAAAATTGACATCTGCCGCGGCAGCGGACGGGGGGACGGGCCGGGCGGCACCCCTTCGGGTGGACGCCCAGCGCAATCTGGAGCACGTGCTCCGCGCCGCCCGTGAGGTCTTCGGCGAGCTCGGCTACGGCGCGCCGATGGAGGACGTCGCCCGGCGCGCCCGCGTCGGGGTCGGCACCGTCTACCGCCGCTTCCCGAGCAAGGACGTGCTGGTCCGGCGGATCGCCGAGGAGGAGACCGCGCGGCTGACGGAGCAGGCGCGTGCCGCACTGGGCCAGGAGGAGGAGGCGTGGTCCGCGCTGGCCCGCTTCCTGCGCACCTCTGTCGCCTCCGGCGCGGGGCGGCTGCTGCCGCCCCAGGTGCTCCGGGTGCAGCCGCACGACGGGCCGGAGGACGACGCGGCGCGGGTGCCGCAGCAGCGCGCCCGCTCCGACGGGGACGCCCTGCTCTCGGGTGTCCTGCACGAGCACGCGGCCGCACCGGCCCCCGCGGCGGGGCCGAACGACGCGGCCGAGGAACAGGACGGGATACGCACGCTGCTCGACGTGGTGGGCCAGCTCGTCGAGCGGGCCCGCGCCGCGGGCGAGCTGCGGGCGGACGTGTCCGTCGCGGACGTGCTGCTCGTCATCGCGACGGCGGCGCCGTCCCTGCCGGACGCCGCGCAGCAGGCGGCGGCTTCGGCCCGGCTCCTCGACATCCTCCTCGAGGGCCTGCGCTCCCGCTGATCCCTGCCGGGGCCGTCCGCGGGTGCGCCCGCGCCGCGGGCGTCCCCGCCGGGAGCGGGAAACCACGCCGGCAACCCGCCGCCGTCCGGCGGCGCGGCCGCACCGCTCCCTCGGGGCGGTGCGGCCGTGCACCACGGTGGTGGGCTGCGGGCGCGGCCCCGGGGGGGACGTGGGTTTCCCCGCGCGGTGGAAGAGCCGGCCCCGCGGGGACGGCGGGGCCGTCCGGGGGTCGTGGAGGAACCGTGAACGATCCCCCACGGAAGGGTGGTTCCGTAGGGGCCCGGCACTCCGGGGCGCCCCGCTTGTGCCACGCTTGGCCGCGTGGATGAGGCCAACGGCGAGACCGGCGCCTCCGCCGCCGCGGAAAGCGCGGAGGGCGGCGAGGAGCCACCGCGCAGGGTCCCCGGTCAACGCGACGCGGCGGCGCGCCCGGACCCGGTGCCCGCCGCGCGGCGCCCCCCGGCCGACGGCACGCCCGACGGTCCCGGGGGCGCGAACGGACCCGCGGGGTCCGGGCAGCCGGAGCGCTCCGACGCCGAACTCGTCGACCAGGTCCGGGCCGGCCGGGACAGCGCCTACGAGGAGCTGTACCGCCGCCACGCCCAGGCCGTACGCCGCTACGCCCGTACGTGCTGCCGCGACGCGCACACCGCGGAGGACCTCACCGGCGAGGTGTTCGCCCGTACGCTCCAGGCCATCCGCGGCGGCAGCGGGCCGCAGTCCGCGGTGCGCGCGTACCTGCTCACCACCGTCCGCAGGGTCGCCGCGACGTGGGGCAGCAGCGCGCGGCGCGAGCAGCTCGTCGAGGACTTCGCCGTCTTCGCCGTCACCGCCGAGGGCTCCGTGGCCACCGCCAGCGAGCCGGCCGCCGACGTGCGGGCCATGCGGGAGGCCGAGCGGTCGCTCGCCGTCAAGGCGTTCAGGACGCTGCCGGAGCGGTGGCAGACTGTGCTGTGGCACACGGCGGTCGAGGAGGAGTCGCCCAGCGACGTCGCGCCGCTGCTGGGGCTGACGGCGAACGCCACCGCCGTCCTCGCGCACCGCGCGCGGGAGGGACTGCGGCAGGCGTATCTGCAGGCGCACGTCAGCTCGTCCCTCACCCGGGCCGGGGACTGCGCGCGGTACGCCGACCGGCTCGGTGCCCACGCACGCGGCGGTCTGCGGATGCGCGCCGACCGGGAGCTGAACCGCCATCTGAAGGACTGCGAGCGCTGCGCCGCCGCCTCCCTCGAACTCGCCGACCTCAACTCGACGCTCAAGGGGCTGCTGCCGGTCGCGTACATCGGCTGGTTCGCCGCCGTCTACGCCGCCAAGGCCGCCGGGGCCGCGGTCGTCGCCGGCGGTGCCGCCGCCGCGGGCGCCGCGGGAGGAGCCGCGGCCGCCGCCGCGGGCTCCGGCTCCGGCGGATCCGCCGCGGCGGGCGGGGCCGCGGGCGAGGGTCTGGGGCTGCCCGCCAAGATCGGCATCGCGGCCGCCGCCGTGGTGGCCGCCGCCGCGACCGCGTTCGCCCTCACCGCGGGCGGCGACGGCAAGCCGAAGCCGCAGGCCAGGCCACCCGTCCCCGCCCCGCCGGCCGCGCCCGCGGCGACGACCCCGCCGCCCTCCCCCGCGGCGCGGCCCGACCCCGCGCCCGAGCCGCCGCACCCGGCACCGGTCCGTACGACCCCGCCGCCGCCCGGGCCGGCCGTGACGCGTCCGGCGCCGCCGCCGAGGCCCACGCACACGCACACGCCGGCACCGGCTCCCCCGCCCACCCGGGCGCCCGCCCCGCCGCCGCCCTCCCCCGAGCCGACTGCGGCGCCGGTCGCGTACAAGGTCAACTCGCTGCGTGTCGGCGGCCTGCCCGGCGCCGGGGACGAGCCCACGATCCGGCTGGGCGGCCTCGCCGCCGGCAGCTGGTGGTGGGACCGCTGGGGCCTGCGCATCGGCGGCACGACGTACGCGCACGGCATCAGCGTGCACGCGCCGTCGAGCGTGACGATCGACCTCAACCGGGCGTGCGTCGCGTACGACGCGATGGCCGGCGTGGACGACCTGGGCCGCGGCCTGCGGGCGGGCGTGCGGTTCTCGGTCGACGGCGACGGCACCCGGCTGTGGACCTCGCCGGTCCTGCACGCCGGAGACCCCGCGGTGCGCCTCCACGTCCCGCTCGCCGGTCGCACGGTGATCCGGCTGACCGTCACGCCGGCGGATGCGGGGCTCGGCCCCACGGGGCTGGCGGACTGGGCGGACTCCGTCCTCACCTGCTCCTGAGCGCGGCCGCCCCCGGCCCTCCCCGCGGGGCGGCGCTCAGCGGGCGGACTCCCCCGGCGGGGGGACGGCGCACGCGCCGTCGGCGCAGGAGTCGGCGTCCTGGGCGGCGGGGGCGGCGGGGGCGGCGGAGGACTCGCGGGAGACCTGCTCCAGTGCCTGGAGGAAGACGGACGTCTCCTGGCCGCCCTGAACGGCCCACTTCCCCTCGAAGACGAACGTCGGCACCGCGCTGATGCCGAGCTGCCGGGCCTCGTCGATGTCCGCGAGGACCTCCTCGGTGAGGTCGTCGCCGGCGAGGAAGGCGGTGACGGCGTCGCGGTCGAGCCCGGCGGCGACGGCGGTGTCGGCGAGCTGGGCGCGGTCACCGATGTCGAGGCCCTCACCGAAGTGGCCGGCCATGAGCCTGCCCTTGAGGCGGGCCTGCACGGCGGGGCCGTAGGTGTCGAGCGCGAAGCGCAGCAGGCGGTGGGCGAGCAGCGAGTTGTTCTCCAGCACCGTGTCGAAGTCGAAGGTGATGCCCTCGTCGGCGCCGAGCGCCGTGACACGTGCGTCCATGGCCCGGGCCTGCGGACCGTACTTGGCGGCGAGCACCTCGTGGTGCGGGCGCGGCTCGTGCGGCGCGGACGGGTCGAGCTGGAAGGGCCGGTAGACGACCTCGACGCCGGACGCCTTCGGGAAGGCCGCGAGCGCGCGCTCGAAGCGGGCCTTGCCCACGTAGCACCAGGGACAGGCGATGTCCGAGTAGATCTCGACCTTCACGGGGGACTCTCACTTCCGGTGGGGGCTGCGGCCGCGCTCCAGTGTTCCTTGAAGCTTCAAGGGCATAAGGCAGCCGCCCGCCGCGGCTATTCCCCCACCGTTTCCGCCGGCTGCACGGCGAGCGCGGTGAGCAGGTCCGCGGCCGCCTCCGGGCCGAGCGCCGCGCCGCTCTCCCGCGCCTCCGCGAGCCGCTCCGGGGCCAGGGCCCGCGCCGCCCGCGCGGCGACCGCGGCGGCGGCCGCACTTTCGGGGGCACTGCGCGGCAGCGAGCCGCGTACGGCGTCGGCAGCGGACAGCAGCCGGGCTGCGGAGTACGCGTCGCCGGCGGCGGAGAGGGCCTCGGCGGCCATGTCCAGCATCGACCCGACGACCAGCTCGGTGCCGCCCGCCGCCAGGGCGATCCGCAGCGCCTGGTCCAGCTCGGCGAGAGCCGCGCGGGGCCGGCCCTCCGCCGTGGTGATGCGCGCCGACAGGCCCGCGATGAGCGCGTGGAAGACCGGTGGCGGCGTGCCGTCGGCGATGTGCCCGGCCGCGAGCCCGCACATCCGGCGCGCTCCGGCGACGTCGCCCTCCTGGAGCCGCATCGTGCCGTCGAGGTAGTGCACATAGGTGCGCGCGTCCCAGACGGTGTAGCGCTCGGCCGCATCCCTCGCGCGGGCGAGCAGCCGGTGCGCCTCCGCGCCGTCGCCGTCGCGGTGGGCGATCTCGGCCATCCGGGCGAGCAGGAACGCGGACTCGGCGAAGGCGCCCAGCTCGGTGCCGAGCCGCTGGGCCTCCTCCAGCTCCGCGCGCGCGGCAGCGTATTCGCCGCGGGCCATCGCGATCTCGCCGGCGACGCCGTGCACCTGGGCGAGGATCCAGCGGTCGTGGAGCCGCCCCGCCAGCTCCGCGAGCTCGGCGCGGCCGGCATCTGCGGTGGGCAGTCCGCCGGGCGAGTCGACGGCCATGTGGGTGTGCAGCAGGAGCGCCGTGGCCAGCTCCCATTCGCCGCCGTGCACACGGCAGTTGGCGACGACCTTCGCGGCGTTGCGGCGGATCTGCGGGGTGCCGCCGAGCAGCGCCTCCGGGCCGCCGTGCACCACGTAGGCGGTGAAGGGCCAGATGATGCCGGGGAAGCGGGCCGCGTGCGGGCCGCCGTCGCGGTAGGCGCGCTCCAGGCGCTCGGCGAGGGCGAGCCACTGCGGGGTGGTGAACTGCGCCTCGGCGGCCTGGTCGCTCCTGACGAAGAAGAGCACCATCGCCGCGTCGGTGCGCTGCCAGTACAGCGGGTCGGTGGGGTCCTCCGGCGCGTCCTCGCTCAGCGCGAGGGCACGCGCAAGCCAGCCGTCCGCCTCGTCGCGGTAATTGCGCAGCCACCAGAACCAGCCCATGGCCAGCACGACGGCGAGCGCCTCGGCCTCGTCGTCCGCCTCGATCGCACGGTGCAGTGCCGCCCGGATGTTGTCCAGCTCGGCTTCCAGCACCTCCAGCCAGTGCAGCTGGTCGGCGCCGCGCAGCCGGGCGTCGGCGGCGCGCGCCAGATCGCGGTAGTACGCGGTGTGCGCGCGGGCGGCACGCGCCAGCTCGGCGGGGCGCTCGGCGGCGCGTTCGACGGCGTATTCGTGAATGGTCTCCAGCAGGCGGTAGCGCACGTGCGGGCCGTCCCCGGAGGGTCCACCACCGCTGCCGGACGGGCGCAGGTCCGCCACGACGAGGGACTTGTCGACGAGCTGCGCGACCGTCTCCAGCGCGTCCGGGCCGCACACCGCCTCGGCGGCGTCCAGGGTGCAGCCGCCCGCGAAGACGCTCAGCGCGCACAGCGTGCCGCGCTCGGCCTCCGTGAGCAGGTCCCAGCTCCAGTCGACGACGGCACGCAGCGTCTGCTGGCGCGGCAGCACCGTACGGCTGCCGCTGGTCAGCAGCCTGAAGCGGTCGTCCAGCCGCCGCGCGATCTGCTGCGGGGTGAGCGCCCGCAGCCGGGCCGCCGCCAGTTCGATCGCGAGCGGAAGTCCGTCCAGCCGCCGGCAGATCTCCGTCACCGCCTCGTCCTCGGCGGCGCTCCCGTTCCCCGGGGTGCCGCCCGCGTGCGGGGCCGCGCCAGGGCGTACGGCGGCGGCGCGTTCGGCGAAGAGGCGGTGCGCGGTCGGCAGCGGCAGCGGCTCCACCGGGCGGACCAGCTCGCCGGGGACGCCCAGCGGCTCGCGACTCGTGGCCAGTACCGTCACGGCCGGGCAGGCGGCGAGCAGCTCGGCGGTGAGCGCGGCCGCCTGCGCGATCAGGTGCTCGCAGTTGTCCAGCACGAGCAGCAGGCGGCGGGACGCGCAGTGCTCCAGCAGCCGCGCCGACGGGTCCTCGCCGTACGGCTCCGATCGCATCGGCCCCGCGCCCAGGACATGGGCGTCGCGGCGGCCCAGCGCGTTCAGCACCGCGTACGGGATCGCGGCCGGATCGTCGAGCGGGGCCAGCTCCGCGAGCCACACGCCGTCCGGGAAGCCGGCGGCCGCCGCCTCCGCCGCCTCCTGCGCCAGCCGGGTCTTGCCCGAACCGCCCGGGCCGGTCAGCGTCACGAGGCGGGCGCGGGCGATCTCCTCGCCCAGGTCGCGCAGATCGGCCTCCCGCCCGACGAAGCTCGTCAGGCGGGCGCGCAGATTGCCCGGGGGCCGTGGCCGCGCGGGGGGCGCCGCTCGCCGGGCGGCCGACGCCGGCTCCTCGGCCTGCCGCAGCAGGTCCGCGTGCAGGGCGCGCAGCTCCGGGCCGGGGTCCGCGCCCAGGACGTCCGCGAGCGTCTCGCGGGCCTCCTCGAACGCCACGAGGGCGTCCGCGGTCCGGCCCGTGGCCCGCAGCGCGCTGATCAGCTGCACACGGAAGGCCTCGTCCAGGGGGTACGCGAGGACGGCCTCGCGCAGCTCGGGAAGGACGTCCGCGGCGCGGCCCAGCGCGAGTTCGGCGTCCACGCGGAGCCGCTGGGCGGTGAGGCGCAGGGCCTCGGGGCGGGCCGCGGGGACGGCGCGCTCCGGGAGGTCGGCGAGCGCGGGGCCGCGCCACAGGGCCAGGCCGCGGGCCAGGACCTCCGACGCGCGCCGCGGGTCGCCCGCCGCGAGGGCTTCCTCGGCCTCCCCGACCAGCCGCTCGAAAACGAAGAGGTCGACCGCGTCGGGCCCGGCGGCGAGGCGGTAGCCGCCCGGCCCGGACGTCACCGCGTCCCGGCCCAGCGCCCTCCGTAGCCGGGCGACCAGCGCCTGGAGGGCGCCGGTCGCGTCCGCGGGCGGGTCCGCGGCCCATACGTACTCGATGAGGGTGCTCGTGGGGACGGGGCGCCCGGCGCCGAGGGCCAGTGCGGCCGTCAGCGCCCGCACGCGCCCGCCGCCCAGCGCGACGGGGGCGCCGTCGCCCCGCCTCACCTCGGTGACCCCGAGCACGAAATACCGCACCCGGGCATTCTCCCCTGCCCCCGGCCCCTCCGGCTGCCCCCGCCCTCCCCCGCCCCCGCGGGAAGGGGCCGCCGCCGTGCGCCCCGCGCCGGTCCGCGTGTCCGGCCACGGCCGGACGCGCCCTTCGGTGGGGGCGGTGGTGCCGCGCAGGGACGCCACCAGTGGCACGGAGAACGGCGCGACCAGGGCCCCACCAGCGCACCGCGCCCGCCACGGCAGGACCCGGCAGCCTACCGGGACAGGGCCCGGCCGGGGACGTCGAGGACGTCCCCGAAGCGGGCGGGGAACGGCACAACCCGACCCGCGCGCACGGACGGTGCCGCCACCGGAGGGAGTCAGCAGACCACCGGGACAGGGCCCGGCCCCCGGGGGGACGTCCCCCGTCCAGAACGGTGCACGCCCCCAGAGCGCGGGGAACGGCGCAACCCGACCCGCGCGCACGGACGGTGCCGCCACCGGCAGGACCTGGCAGACCACCGGGACAGGGCCCGGCCCCGGGGGATCTCCCCCCAGGGCCGGGCGCAGCGTCTAGCGGGGGTCGTCGTCCTCGTGGGGGCCGAGGAGTTCGTCCGCGAGGGTGGGGAGGTCGTCGAGGGGAGTCTCCTCGGCCCAGTCGGGGCGGGGGCGGCGTACCGCGGGGAGTTCGCGGGTGCGCTCGGACTCGGGCGTCTCGGGGCGGAAGAGCCACGGCGGGACGCGGTCGGCCGGGTCGCTGTCCCGCGCCGTACCGGGCACGGGCGGCGGGGGGCCGGGGTCCTGGACCGCCGGAAGCATCGTGGTCGTCTCGTCGGACGGCCCCTCCCGCTTCTCCGGCGGCCCCTCGCGCTTCGGCTCGTCCCGCACGGGCGGCAGCACCGCCGTCTCGTCCGGCCCGGACCCGGATTCCGGGCCGCGCCCGGACTCCGGCGGCTCCTGCACCGCGGGCAGCACCGCCGTCTCGTCGGACCCGGAGTCCGAGCCGCGACCGGACTCCGGCGGCTCCTGCACCGCGGGCAGCACCGCCGTCTCGTCCGACGAGCCCTCGGGCTCCTGCGGCTCGTCCGGCACGACCGGCGTGACGACCGTTGTCGCGTCGTCCGCCGCGGTTTCCGGCTGCGGCTTCCGCTCGGCCTCCGCGGCCCGCGCGGCCTCGGCGCGGAGGAGGGCCTCCTCCGCCTTGCGCTGCTTCTCCACCCGCCGGGCCTCGGCCTCGGCGCGCAGCCGGGCCTGCTCCTCGGCGAGGTGGCGCAGCCGGGCCTGCTCGGCCTCGCGCGCGGCCTCCTCGGCAGCGAGGCGCGCGGCCTCCTCGGCGGCGAGCCGGTCCGCCTCCTCCTGGCGCCTGCGCGCCTCCTCCGCCTCCTGCGCGGCCTTGCGCTCGGCGATCTCCCGCCGGGCGGCCTCCTCGGCGGCGAGCCGGCGCTCCTCCTCCTCGCGGCGGAGCTTCTCCAACTGCTCGCGGCGTTCGCGCTCCTGCCGCTCCTCCTCCGCCTTGCGCGCGGCCTCCTCCGCGGCGAGGCGGGCGGCCTCTTCCGCGGCCTTGCGTTCGGCTTCGGCGCGGGCCGCGATCTCCTGCTCGGACAGCGGCAGCAGCTCGTCGAGCCGGTGCCGTATGAGCGTGGTGACGGCCTCCGGGTCCTGGCCGGCGTCGAGGACGAGGTAGCGGGCGGGGTCGGCGGCGGCGAGCGTCAGGAAGCCGGCGCGGACGCGCTGGTGGAATTCCGGGGGTTCGGACTCGAGCCGGTCGGGCGCCTCGGTGAAGCGCTCGCGCGCGATCTCGGGCGTGACGTCGAGCAGCACGGTCAGGTGCGGCACGAGCCCCTCGGTGGCCCAGCGGTTGATGCGGGCGATCTCGGTGGGCGCGAGGTCGCGCCCGGCGCCCTGGTAGGCGACGGCCGAGTCGATGTAGCGGTCGGAGATGACGACGGCGCCGCGTTCGAGGGCGGGCCGCACGACGGTGTCGATGTGCTCGGCGCGGTCGGCGGCGTAGAGCAGCGCCTCGGTGCGGTGCGAGATGCCGCCGGAGGACACGTCGAGCAGGATCGACCGCAGTCGCTTGCCGACGGCTGTGGCGCCGGGCTCGCGGGTGACGACGACCTCGTGGCCCTTGGCCCTGATCCAGCTCGCGAGCGCTTCCACCTGGGTCGACTTGCCCGCTCCGTCGCCGCCCTCGACGGCGATGAAGAAGCCGGTCGCGGAGGGCGCGGCCGCCGGGTCGGCGCCCCGCAGCGCCTCGCGCAGGTCGCGCCGCAGCGGGACGCCGCCGCGGTCGTCGGTCTTGCCGAGCACGAGCGCGGCGACCGGCAGCAGCAGCGCGCCGACGAGCATCAGCGTGTACGCGGCGCCCGCGTGGTCGAAGGTGAACCGGCCGTCGGCGATGCGGTGCGGTCCGATCGCGGCGGCCAGCAGCGGGGCGCAGATCGCGGCGAGGCCGAGTGCGGCGCGGGCGACGGCCTGCAGGTGCTCGGTCGTCCGGGCCCGGCGGCTCTCCTCCGCCTCCAGCTCGACCAGGACGTGCCCGGTGTTGGCGCTGACCCCGGCGGTGACACCGGCCAGCAGCGCGAGCAGCAGCATCGTCGTCGGGTCGGGGACGAGGCCGGTGAGCAGCAGGGCGAGACCGGTCACGCCGATCGCGAGCGGCAGCAGCCGGCGCCGGGACAGGCCCGGCAGGACCCGCGGCGCGAGCCGGATACCGGCGACGGTGCCGCCCGTGAGCACCAGGACCAGCAGCGCGAAGCCCGTGGGCCCGAAGCCCATGGCCGCGGCGTGCAGCACCGCCACCGACACGGCCGCGGCGACGGCGCCGGCGACTGCGGCGGTGGACAGCACCAGCAGCGGCAGCACGCCGGTCCTGCCGTTCTCGGCGCCCGCGGGCCCCTTCGGCAGCCGCAGGCCCTCCAGCGGCGAGCGCGGCCGGGCCGCGGTGCCCGAGGGCAGTTCGAGCGCGGCGAGCACGGCGATCGACGACGAGAAGAGGCCCGCGGCGACGTACGACGACAGCGCGACCTGGTGCAGGTCGAACCAGTCGACGCCGGTCGCGATGAGCGTGTTGACGAGGGTGACGACCACCATGGAGGCGGCGGCGAGGGGCAGCGCGACGAAGCTGGTCCGCAGGTCGAGGCGGTGCAGCGTGGCCAGGTGGTCGGGCGCGGGCCGTACCGACGTGTCCCCCGGCGGCGGCAGCAGCACGGGGGCGGCGCCGTCCTTCGCGACGGCCCACAGCCGTTCGGCCGCGCCGGTGACGAAGACCGTCGCCAGCAGCCACACGTACGCCTTGCCCGGTGTCCACGTCACCCACAGCGGGGCGATGACGAAGAGCGCGAGGCGTACGCCGTCGGCACCGATCATCGTCCAGCGGCGGTCGAGCGGACCGTCCTTCGCGGTGGCCGCGGAGAGCGGGCCGAGCAGAACCGCGCCGAAGAGCAGCGTCGCCACGAGACGCGCGGCGAAGACCGCCGCGGTCGCGAAGGCGACTCCGCGGTAACCGCCCCCGAAGGCACCGACTCCGGCTGCCGCTTGGACCGTCAGCCAGATCAGCACCAGCAGGCCGAGGCGGTCGGCGACCGCTCCGGTCATCTGGGCGTTCCAGAGCTTGCGCAAGGGCGGGATCCTGAGCAGCGCGCGGACCGCGCGGTCACGCGAATCCGCGGCGAGGTCGTCCGCGAACGCGGGCGAGGCCTCAGCGGGCTGCGGCTGCGGGGTGGGTGGCGTCATTCCCTCAGCCTATCGCCCCGCTCCTGGCCGCCGGGTGCCCCCCGTCGCCCCCTGTGGACAACCGCCGCGGTCGCGCCCACCCGGCGCCGGCCGCGTACGGGGGGCGGCCCCGGACCCCCGGGCGAGCGCCGCCCTACGCGGTGGGCGGCTTCTTGGCCGCGGCCTTCTTCGCCGGGGCGGAAGCGGCCTTCTTCGCGGGCGCGGCCTTCTTCGCCGCCGCCTTCTTCGCCGGGGCGGCCTTCTTCCGCGCGGGGGCCTTCTTCGCGGGACCCTTCGCCCGCTTCTCCGCGAGGAGTTCGTAGCCCCGCTCCGGGGTGATCGTCTCGACGTCGTCGTCACGGCGCAGCGTCGCGTTGGTCTCGCCGTCGGTCACGTACGGGCCGAAGCGGCCGTCCTTGACGACGACGGGGCGCTCGCTCACCGGGTCGGTGCCGAGTTCCTTGAGCGGCGGCTTCGCGGCGGCGCGGCCGCGCTGCTTGGGCTGGGCGTAGATGGCGAGGGCCTCGTCGAGGGTGATCGTGAAGAGCTGGTCCTCGGTTGCCAGCGAGCGCGAGTCCGTACCGCGCTTGAGGTACGGGCCGTAGCGGCCGTTCTGCGCGGTGATCTCGACGCCGTCGGAGTCGGTGCCGACGACACGCGGCAGGGACATCAGCCGGAGGGCGTCCTCCAGGGTGACGGTGTCGAGGGACATCGACTTGAAGAGCGACGCGGTGCGCGGCTTGATCGCGTTCTTGCCGGTCTTCGGGGTGTCCTCGGGCAGCACCTCGGTGACGTAGGGGCCGTAGCGGCCGTCCTTGGCGACGATGGGGCGGCCGGTCTCCGGGTCGGTGCCGAGTTCGAAGTCGCCGCTGGGGCGGGCGAAGAGCTCCTGGGCGTATTCGACGCTCAGCTCGTCGGGCGGCAGGTCGTCGGGGACGTCGGCGCGGCGGTGGTCGTCCTCGCCGCGCTCGCCCTTCTCGATGTAGGGGCCGTAGCGGCCGACGCGCAGCACGATGCCGTCGCCGACCGGGAACGAGGAGATCTCCCGGGCGTCGATCGCGCCGAGGTCCTCGACGAGTTCCTTGAGCCCGCCGAGGTGGTCGCCGTCGCCGTTGGCCGCGGAGGCGGGGGCGGCGTCCGGTTCCTCGGTGCCGAAGTAGAAGCGCCGCAGCCACGGCACGGACTCGGCCTCGCCGCGGGCGATGCGGTCGAGGTCGTCCTCCATGGAGGCGGTGAAGTCGTAGTCGACGAGCCAGCCGAAGTGCTTCTCCAGCAGGTTGACGACGGCGAAGGAGAGGAAGGTCGGGACGAGCGCGGTGCCCTTCTTGAAGACGTAGCCGCGGTCGAGGATCGTGCCGAGGATCGTCGCGTAGGTCGAGGGGCGGCCGATCTCGCGCTCTTCCAGCTCCTTGACCAGCGAGGCCTCGGTGTAACGGGCGGGCGGCTTGGTCGAGTGGCCCTCGGCGTCGATCTGGTCGGCGGTGAGCGCGTCGCCCTCGGTGACCTGCGGGAGGCGGCGCTCGCGGTCGTCCAGCTCGGCGTTGGGGTCGTCGGCGCCCTCGACGTAGGCCTTGAGGAAGCCGTGGAAGGTGATGATCTTGCCGGACGCGCTGAACTCGGTGTCACGCCCGTCGGTGGAGGTGCCGCCGACGCGTACGGTGACGGACTGCCCGACGGCGTCCTTCATCTGCGAGGCGACCGTGCGCATCCAGATCAGCTCGTAGAGCCGGAACTGGTCGCCGGTCAGGCCGGTCTCGGCGGGGGTGCGGAAGCGGTCGCCGGAGGGGCGGATGGCCTCGTGCGCCTCCTGCGCGTTCTTGACCTTGGCGGCGTACGTGCGCGGCTTGTCGGGCAGGTAGTCGGCGCCGTAGAGCTGGGTGACCTGGGCGCGGGCGGCGGTGACGGCGGTCTCCGACAGCGTCGTGGAGTCCGTACGCATGTAGGTGATGAAGCCGTTCTCGTACAGCTTCTGGGCGACCTGCATGGTGGCCTTGGCGCCGAAGCCCAGCTTGCGCGACGCCTCCTGCTGGAGGGTCGTGGTGCGGAAGGGCGCGTACGGAGAGCGGCGGTAGGGCTTGGACTCGACGCTGCGGACGGCGAAGGGCACGTCGGCGAGGGCTGCGGCCAGCGCGCGGGCGGCGGCCTCGTCCAGCTGGAGGACGGTCGCGCCGGCCTTGAGGGCGCCGGTGGAGGCGTCGAAGTCGCGGCCCTGGGCGACGCGGCGGCCGTCGACGGAGACGAGCCGGGCGTTGAGCGTGGACGGGTCGGACGCGTCACCGGCCCGGCCGGTGTTGAAGACGCCGGTGAGGTCCCAGTACTCGGCGGAGCGGAAGGCGATGCGCTCGCGTTCGCGCTCGACGACGAGCCGGGTGGCGACGGACTGCACGCGGCCGGCGGACAGCCGCGGCATGACCTTCTTCCACAGCACCGGCGAGACCTCGTAGCCGTAGAGCCGGTCGAGGATGCGGCGGGTCTCCTGGGCGTCGACGAGGCGCTTGTTCAGCTCGCGCGGGTTGCGGACGGCGGCCTGGATGGCGTCCTTGGTGATCTCGTGGAAGACCATGCGGTGCACGGGCACCTTGGGCTTGAGGATCTCCTGGAGGTGCCAGGCGATGGCCTCGCCCTCGCGGTCCTCGTCGGTGGCGAGGAAGAGTTCGTCGGATTCCTTCAGGAGTTCCTTGAGCTTCTTGACCTGGGCCTTCTTGTCGGCGTTGACGACGTAGATCGGCTGGAAGTCGCTGTCCACGTTCACGCCGAGCCGCGCCCACGGCTGGCCCTTGTACTCCGCCGGCACCTCGGCGGCCCCGTTGGGCAGGTCGCGGATGTGCCCGACGCTCGCCTCGACGACGTATCCAGGGCCGAGATAGCCCTTGATCGTCTTCGCCTTGGCAGGCGACTCGACGATGACGAGTCGGCGGCCGGCCGGTGCGGTCTCGCGGGTCGGGGACAACTTCGCTCTTCTCTCCGGTTCGAAGGGGTGACGCTGCGGAGTGTGACCGTACCTCCCGGTCCCGTGTCAAACGGGAAAAGTCAACAACGCCATCCGAACGGTAACCCGACAAGCGGTCTGTCTGCCGCATGGACGGGTCATGTCAGACCCGAAGGGGGCGGCCGGGGCGCGGCGGGCCGGGGGCCTGGTGGCCGGATGCGTACGTGCGCGGCAGGGGGTCGGCGCGGGCCGCGGGCGGGGTGCCAGGATGGGGGGCCGAGGGGTGTGCTGCGGACCGGAGGTGCCGGGGTGGGCGGTGACGGGGTGCGGCGCGCCGTACGGCATCCGGCCGCGGCGCCGCTGGCCGCGCTGGCCGCCGGGATCGCCGCGGCGGCGTATCTCTACCGCACGGATCCGCACCAGCCGGGCCACTGGCTGCCGCGCTGCCCCTTCAACTGGGCCACCGGCCTGCTGTGCCCGGTGTGCGGAGCCACCCGTACGGCGTACGACCTGCTGCACGCCGACCCCGTACGGGCCTTCCACGACAACGCGCTGCTGCTGCTCTGCACGCCGCTGCTGCTGGCCGCCTTCGGGGGCTGGGCGTGGGCGGCGGTGCGGGGGCGGCAGTGGCGCGTTCGGGTGGGGCCGCGCGGGGCTGCGGCGCTGGTGGTGGTGCTGGTGGCGTGGGGGGTCGTACGCAACCTGCGCTGAGCGCCCCGGCGTACGCCCCCGTGCCCCGGCGCCGGGCTACGGCGTGACCGGCTCCAGGAAGCCCTGCTCGACCAGCGTGCGGATCGCGGCGGGCGTGCGGTCGCGCAGTACCACCGGGTCCTCGCCGAGCAGTTGGGCGATGGCGTCCACGATCCGGCCGGCCGGCAGCGTCCCGTCGCACACCCCGGCGAAGCCCGCGCCCACGGTGTCGACCTCGGTGGCCCGGCGCATGCCGCGGCCCGAGCGCAGGACGACGTGCTCGGGATCCTCCGCGCCCGGCACCCCGACCTGCTCCTGCGCCACGTCGGGGGCGAGGGTGAAACGCGCGTCGAGCAGGTCCGCGTCGTCGTGGCGGCGCAGGAAGTCCTGCCGGGCGAACCAGCCGGCGATGTGGGGGCCGAGCGGCTGCTCCACCGGGTGCGGCCACTCCTCGGCGGTGACGGCGGGGCGGTCGGATCCGGTCCTGCGCAGCGTGATCCAGCCGAAGCCCACAGCACCGACCTTGGCGCGCTCGAAGTCGTCCAGCCAGGTGTCGTAGCGGGCCGCGTACGCCGCAGGGTCGTCGCGGTGGTCGCCGCCGTCGCGCAGCCACAGCTCGGCGTACTGCGCGACGTCCTGGACCTCGCGCTGCACGATCCACGCGTCGCAGCCGCGCGGCACCCACTGGGCGAGCCGCTCGCGCCAGTCCTGGCCCTCGATGTGCTGCCAGTTGGCCAGCAGCTGGCACCAGCCGCCCTCGGTGAGGTGGTCGGCGGCCTGCTCCACCAGGGTGCGGCACAGGTCGTCGCCGCCCATTCCGCCGTCCCGGTAGGTGAAGCGGCCGGCCGGGGAGATCACGAAGGGCGGGTTGGACACGACGAGGTCGTAGCGCTCGTCACCGACCGGCTCGAACAGGCTTCCGCGGCGCAGGTCGGGCGTCCGGGCGCCGGACAGCGCGAGGGTGAGCCGGGCGAAGTGCAGGGCGCGCGGGTTGACGTCGGTGGCCGTGACCCGGGTGGCGTGCCGGGAGGCGTGCAGGGCCTGGACGCCGGAGCCGGTGCCGAGGTCGAGGGCGCTGCCGACCGGGTCGCGTACGGTCAGCCCGGCGAGCGTGGTCGAGGCGCCGCCGACGCCCAGGACCAGGTCGGCGCGGTCCACGCCGGTGCCGCCGGGCGTTCCGCCGATGCCGCCCGCACCGCCGACCGCACAGCCCAGGTCGGACACGATCCACCAGTCCTCGCCGCCGTCGCCGGCGTAGGGGCGTACGTCGGCGGCCGCGCGGACCTCGTCGCCGTCACGCACGAGCCAGCCGTCCGCCGTGTAGCGCTCCAGGCCCGGCAGCGCGACACGGGCGCGGCCGTACGGGACGGGGCACTGCAGCAGGAAGAGCCGGACCAGGGTCTCCAGCGGGCTGCCGCCGCGGGTGGCGCGCAGCGCGGGCACGGTCTCGGCGCGCGAGAGCGCCGCGTAGCCGACCGCGCCCAGCAGGTCGAGGCAGCCGTCCGCGGTGAAGTCGGCGGCGAGCAGGTCGTCGCGCAGGGCGGCTGCGCTGTCGGGGGCGGGGAGGCGGGGCGTCGTCACGAAGGCCATTGTCGCGGCAACGGGCGGGTCCCGGCCACGCGCCCGCCGTGGTCGCGGGGGTCAGGAAGCGCGCGGCGTGGGGGCCGTCGACGGGGACTGCGGGACGCTCTGGCAGCCCGGCTGCTGGGCCAGCGCCTTGCCCTGGTCGCCCTCGCGCAGTGCGCTGAGCGCCTTGTCGCCGTCCGTCGTCGCCTTCGAGAAGGAGTCCGACACGCCCTGCAGGCCCGCGGCGAACTTGGCCTGATCCGTGGTGTCCAGCCCGTCGACCTGCTTCTTGAGGGCCGCGTACTGCGTGGACAGGCCGGTGAAGGAGGTGACGGCGTTCTGCTGGAAGGTGTCGCCGTTGTCGCCGGGAGCGGGCCCCGCGGCGTCGAAGATGCCGGCCAGCGACTTGTAGGCGTCGGAAATCTGCTGGAAGGCGGCGGAGTCCGCGGACTGCACGTCCTGCGGCTTGCCTCCGCTGTCGACCTTGGTCAGCGCGGTGTTGGCGTCGTTGATCTTCTTCGTCTGCGCGGCGGTCTGGTCGCACACGCCCTGCGCCCAGGTGTCGAGCTTCTTGCCCGTGTCGTCGCTGGAGCAGGCCGACAGCGGCGCCAGCGCCAGCAGCACGGCCGCGCCCGACAGCGCGGCGCGGCGTCCGTGGTTCAGCTTCACCGTTCAGGTCCCTTCCGTGGCGTCACGGCCCCGGAACTTACACGGGGAGGGGGTGGCGACCACGAATCCCGCGGGGACTTCGCACTCATTCGTCCGATATTCAAGCCGTTCGTAGCAAGCCCCGGTACGGTGCCGCCCACCTGCCCGAACGGCGGGAGCCCGGCCCGATGCCGGACCCCCGCCGCGGGGCTGACGGTGTGGCAGAACTCACGCCGCCCCCGATGCCCCGCGGGCGTGTCGCGGCCCGCCGGGCGCCGGGGCGTCAGGCCGCGCTCGCCGCGCCCTCCGCCCGTTCGGCGCTGCCGCTCCCGGGGCCGGCGGCCGCGGCCGCACCGCGGCGCTTGGACGCGTAGACGGCCCCGACGACGACCGCGGCCGCGGCCCCGGCGACCACCGTCCGTACCGCGGCGTTGGCGTCCACGCCGTAGCTGAACTTGACCACGGCCGGGGCGATCAGCAGCGCGACCAGGTTCATGACCTTCAGCAGCGGGTTGATGGCCGGGCCCGCGGTGTCCTTGAACGGGTCGCCCACCGTGTCGCCGATGACGGTCGCCGCGTGGGCCTCGCTGCCCTTGCCGCCGTGGTGGCCGTCCTCGACGAGTTTCTTCGCGTTGTCCCAGGCGCCGCCGGAGTTGGCGAGGAAGACCGCCATCAGGGTGCCGGCGCCGATCGCCCCGGCCAGGTACGACGCGAGCGAGCCGATGCCGAGGCCGAAACCGACCGCGATCGGCGCCAGGACGGCGAGCAGTCCGGGCGTGGCCAGCTCGCGCAGCGCGTCCTTGGTGCAGATGTCGACGACCCGGCCGTACTCCGGGGTCTGCGTGCCGTCCATGATCCCGGGGTGCTCGTGGAACTGGCGGCGCACCTCGTAGACCACCGCGCCCGCGGAGCGGGAGACCGCGCTGATGGCGAGGCCGGCGAAGAGGAAGACGACCGCGGCCCCGAACAGCAGCCCGACCAGGTTGTTCGGCTGCGAGATGTCGAGCGACAGCCAGCGCGCGTCCGACGCTCCCGGATGCGCCCTGGCCACCGCCGTGTCGACGGCCTCCCTGAACGAGCCGAACAGCGCGGTCGCCGCGAGCACCGCCGTCGCGATGGCGATGCCCTTTGTGATGGCCTTGGTGGTGTTGCCGACCGCGTCGAGGTCGGTGAGCACCTGCGCGCCCTCGCCGTGGACGTCGCCGGACATCTCGGCGATGCCCTGGGCGTTGTCGGAGACGGGGCCGAAGGTGTCCATCGCGACGATGACGCCGACCGTGGTGAGCAGTCCGGTGCCGGCGAGCGCGACCGCGAAGAGCGCGAGCCACACCGAGGTGCCGCCGAGCAGGAAGGCGCCGTAGACGGACAGTCCGATGAGCAGCGCCGAGTAGACCGCGGATTCCAGGCCGAGCGAGATGCCGGAGAGCACCACGGTGGCCGGTCCGGTGAGCGAGGTCCGGCCGACGTCCCGGACCGGGCGGCGGGCCGTCTCGGTGAAGTAGCCGGTGAGCTGCTGGATCAGCGCCGCGAGGACGATGCCGATGGCGACGGCGACGAGCGCGAGCACGCGCGGGTCGCCGCCGTGGCCGGTGACGGCGGGGCCGGCGCCGTGCAGGCCGGCGTAGGAGGACGGCAGGGCGGTGCGGACGGCGACGGCGACCCCGGCCAGCGAGATGGCCGCGGAGAGGAAGAAGCCGCGGTTGATCGCCGTCATGCCGCTGCGGTCGGAGCGGCGGGGTACGACCGCGAAGACGCCGATCATCGCGGTGAGCACACCGATCGCCGGGATGAGCAGGGGAAAGGCGAGGCCGGCGTCGCCGAAGGCCACCTTGCCGAGGATGAGCGCCGCCACGAGGGTGACGGCGTAGGACTCGAACAGGTCGGCCGCCATGCCGGCACAGTCCCCGACGTTGTCGCCCACGTTGTCCGCGATGGTCGCGGCATTGCGCGGATCGTCCTCCGGGATGCCCTGCTCGACCTTGCCGACCAGATCGGCGCCCACGTCGGCGGCCTTGGTGAAGATTCCGCCGCCGACGCGCATGAACATCGCCAGCAGCGCGGCCCCGAATCCGAATCCCTCCAGGACCTTGGGGGCGTCGGCTTTGTAGATCAGGACGACCGCGGACGCGCCGAGAAGGCCGAGTCCGACGGTGAACATTCCGACGACGCCACCCGTGCGGAATGCGATCTTCATTGCCCGGTGCGACACCTCCGCCAAATCCGCGGGCGTTTCTCCGGGTTCCGGTGTCGCCGCTCTCGCCGCCGCGGCCACCCGCACATTGCTGCGCACCGCGAGCCACATTCCGACGTATCCGGTGATCGCCGAGAACACGGCGCCGACGAGAAAGAAGATCGACCGGCCGAGGCGCTGCGAGACGTCGTCCGCGGGCAGCAGCATGAGCAGGAAGAACGCGGCGGCGGCGAAGACCGCCAGGGTGCGGAACTGCCGTGCGAGGTAGGCGTTGGCGCCTTCCTGCACGGCAGCGGCGATCTTCTTCATGGCGTCGGTTCCTTCGTCCGACGCGAGCACTTGGCGCACCAGCACCGCGGCGAGTGCCAGAGCCGCGAGTGCGACCACCGCGATGATCCAGACGAGCAGCCGGTTTCCGTCCGTCAGCACCGGTATCGGATCCGCGGCAAGCGTCCGAGGGGTGAATAGCCCCGCCATTCGTCCTCCTTGACGTTTGGCGCATGGGCGTGCGGCTCTTACGGCTCGGCAGTCGGCAAAGCCGCGACGCTCAGGCGAGCTGAGCATGATGGACGGATTGTAGGGAGCCGCGAAAGATCAAAAAAGGTGCCGGTCGGGATCGGTCGGTAATTCCCGCCGTAAATGACGCAATCGGACGACCGGACGGCCGAAGGGCAGCGTTCTGCTTCGCGGAAGGGCGCCACGGGGCCTTGCGCGAAGGGGCTCTGCCTCTATGCGGAGATTCCCTTTCCGGGTCTCACGCGGGGCTCACGCCGCCGCTCGCGCGGGATCTCACGCGGAGGGGGTCGGCCAGCTCATGCGGATGACTCCGCCGACGGCGCCCTCGATGACCTCCACGTCGTCGACCAGACCGCTGATCACGGCAAGGCCCATCTCGCCCTCGTCGTCGGCGGCCTCGTCACCGCCGGAATCCGGGGAGGAGCCGTGCGCGTTCCCCGGCACCTCGTCGGCCACCTCGATGGAGAACGTCTTCTCGTCCTCGTTGAGCATCACCCGCACGGGTGCCTCGACACCGTTGCTGCGGTGCAGGCCCACGGCACGGCTGCAGGCCTCGCCCACCGCGAGCCGCACCTCGTCGAGAGCCGCCTCGTCCACCCCCGCCCGGCGCGCCACGGCAGCCGCTACGAGCCGTGCTGTGCGCACGTGCTCCGGCTGGGCGCTGAAGAGCAGTTCTACGGTGGGCATGGCCTCCCCCTCGGTTCCATGGGCAGACATCACACGGGCATCACAGGGGTCCGGACGGTGTGCCCGTCCGGGACCCCTTCGCTCGGGCGAGGAATCAGTCGGTCGCCGCGACGGCCTCGTCGACCGAGGTGTGGATCGGGAACACCTTGGTCAGGCCGGTGATACGGAAAATCTTCAGGATGCGCTCCTGGTTGCACACCAGACGCAGCGATCCCTCATGCGCGCGCACCCGCTTGAGCCCGCCGACGAGGACGCCCAGTCCGGTGGAGTCGAGGAAGTCGACCCCTTCCATGTCCACGACCAGGTGGTAACTCCCGTCGTTCACGAGCTCCACCAGCTGCTCGCGCAGCTTGGGCGCGGTGTACACATCAATCTCGCCGCCGACCTCGACGATCGTGCGATCGCCGACGGTTCGGGTCGACAGGGACAGGTCCACGGATCCTCCAGCACCTTGCATCGACGCGACTCCCCCAGGGGCCTCCCCACCGAGGAGTAGGAGCCTTCTCCCACCGAAGGTAGGGGAAGGGCCCTCAGCCGCGATGGCATTCAATCACTTCGCAGCGGGCCAGCACGACGCCTTCATGCGTTTGTCCGTCACGCCGGTGACACACTGAGTGCCGATGGCCCAGGATCATCTTCCGCAGTCGGCGCACGGGCGCCCGTCCCCCCGCACCGCTCTGGAGCGGCTCGCCACGGGGGCGGACCGGGCCGCGCGCATCACCCATACGGAGCACCTGCCCCCGCGGGTCGGGCGTCATGCCTCGTGGCCGCTCGGCGTCCGGCCGGAGGTCGTGGCGGCGATCGAGGCGGCCGGGATCCGTCAACCGTGGGAGCACCAGGCGCGGGCGGCGGAGCTGGCGGTCGGCGGCGAGTCGGTGGTCGTGGCCACGGGTACGGCCTCGGGCAAGTCGCTCGGCTATCTCGTGCCCGTGCTCAGCGCTCTGCTGGACGGCGCAGACGCGCCCGGCGCCGGGGGGCGGGGCGCGACCGCGCTGTACCTGGCGCCCACCAAGGCGCTGGCCGCCGACCAGCGGCGGGCCGTGGCCGCGCTCGCCGCCCCGCTGGGCACGGCGGTGCGGCCCGCGGTCTACGACGGCGACACGCCCGTCGAAGAACGCGAATGGGTCAGGCAGTACGCCACCTACGTGCTCACCAACCCGGACATGCTGCACCGCGGCATCCTGCCCGGACACGCCCGCTGGTCCTCCTTCCTGCGCCACCTGCGCTACGTCGTGATCGACGAGTGCCACACCTACCGCGGGGTCTTCGGCTCGCACGTCGCCCAGGTGCTGCGCCGGCTGCGGCGGGTGTGCGCCCGCTACGGGGCGGCGCCGGTCTTCCTGCTCGCCTCCGCCACCGCCGCGGACCCGGCGCGCGCCGCCACCCGGCTCACCGGACTGCCGGTCGCGGAGATCACCGACGACGCCTCGCCGCGCGGCGAACTGGCCTTCGCGCTGTGGGAGCCGCCGCTGACGCAGCTGTCCGGCGAGCACGGCGCGCCGGTGCGGCGCACCGCCACCGCCGAGGCCGCCGACCTGCTGACCGACCTGGTGCTCCAGGGGGTGCGCACCGTCGCCTTCATCCGCTCCCGGCGGGGCGCGGAGCTGGTCGCCGTGATCGCGCAGGAGCGGCTCGCCGAGATCGACTCCGCCCTGCCGCGCCGGGTCGCCGCCTACCGCGGCGGCTACCTGCCGGAGGAGCGCCGGGCCCTGGAACGGGATCTGCACTCCGGCCGCCTGCTGGGCCTGGCGTCCACCTCCGCGCTGGAGCTGGGGGTCGACATCTCCGGCCTGGACGCCATCATCCTGGCCGGCTACCCCGGCACCCGCGCCTCGCTGTGGCAGCAGGCCGGGCGCGCCGGCCGGTCGGGGCAGGGCGCGCTCGCGGTCATGGTCGGCCGCGACGACCCGCTCGACACGTACCTCGTCCACCACCCCGAGGCGATCTTCGAGCAGCCCGTCGAATCCACCGTGCTGGACCCGGACAACCCCTACGTCCTCGCCCCGCACCTGTGCGCCGCCGCGGCCGAGCTGCCGCTCACCGAGGAGGACCTGCCGCACTTCGGCCCCGAGGCGCCCGCGCTCCTCCCGCAGCTGGAGCGGCGCGGACTGCTGCGCCGGCGCGCCACCGGCTGGTACTGGACGCGGCGGGAGAGGGCCGCCGACCTCGCCGACATCCGCGGCGGGGGCGGCGAGCCGGTCCAGGTCGTGGAATCGGCCAGCGGGCGGCTGCTGGGCACGGTGGACGCCTCCTCGGCCCACACCGCCGTGCACGACGGCGCCGTCCACCTCCACCAGGGCCGCACCTACGTGGTGGAGCACCTGGACCTGGAGGACTCCGTCGCCCTCGTGACACGCGCGGACCCGAACTACTCGACGATGGCCCGCGACACCACGTCCATCCGGGTGCTGGCCACCGATGTGGACGAGCCGTGGGGCGAGGCCCGCATCCACTTCGGGTCGGTCGAGGTCACCCACCAGGTCGTGTCGTACCTGCGCCGCCGGCTGGTGACCGGCGAGGTGCTGGGCGAGACCCGGCTCGACCTCCCGCCGCGCACGCTGCGCACCCGGGCCGTCTGGTGGACCGTCACCGACGACCAGCTGGACGCCGCCGGCATCCTCCCGGAGGAGCTGCCCGGCGCCCTGCACGCCGCCGAGCACGCCTCCATCGGCCTGCTGCCGCTCTTCGCCACCTGCGACCGCTGGGACATCGGCGGCGTCTCCGTCCCGCTGCACACCGACACCGGCCTTCCCACCGTCTTCGTCTACGACGGCCACCCCGGCGGCGCGGGCTTCGCCGAACGCGCCTTCCACACTGCCCGCGGCTGGCTCACCGCCACCCGCGAGGCCATCGCCTCCTGCGAATGCGACGCCGGCTGCCCCTCCTGCGTGCAGTCCCCCAAGTGCGGCAACGGCAACGACCCCCTCGACAAGGCCGCCTCCCTCCGGCTCCTCACCTCCCTCCTGGCCTCCGCCCCACCCGACACCGACCCGGCGGGTGCCTCCGGGGACGCCCCGGGGCCCTCCCCCCGCTCCCCGGCGAGCGGCACCGGGGTGGCGCCGGGCGCCGGCGACGGCGGTCCTGCTCCCGTACCCGAACCCGGCGGTTAGGCCGGGGCCGCCGCCGGGGCCCGGCGGCGAGAGGCCTGGGGCGCGAGGTCCGGTGGACGGGGCGGTGCGGACCGCGCCTGCGGCCGGTTTCCGGACGCGCCCGCCGTCGGACCCGAGCGTCCCGGCGCCTCCGGGGCGGGGCCCGGCGACGGGAACGGCACGGCTGAGCGGGCCGAGGGCGGATCCGGCAGGCCGGCCGGAGCCCGCGTCCTCGGCCGGTCCCGGGCCGGCGCGGGACCGCACGCGGGCTCCGCCGACGTCCGCCACCACGTCGGCGATCTCGCCCTTCACCACGCAGACCGCCAGGCGGGCACCCTGGGCCCGGGCGACCTGCTCGGCCAGCGCGCAGGCGTGCCCCTCGCCGTCGAGGGCGTGGTCGGCCGCAGCGAGGGCGGCGAGATCCGCGGCCGCACCCGCCCGGTGGCGCAGCACGACCGCCCGGGCGAGCATCAGCGCCGCCGAGAAGAGGACGAGCAGCACGGCCACGACGGCGAGCGACCAGACCGTGGCCGAGCCCCGGTCACCCCCGCGCCGCGGCGCGGTCACGGCCCCTCACCCCCGTCCACGGCGTCCTCGGAGAGCGCGGTGGCCTGCGCTCCCAGCCCCACGGGGAATCGCGGCGGCGGAACGGTCACCCGCACGGTGACCATGCCGCCCGCCCGCCGCACGCTGACCCGCGCCCCCTTCGGAGCGGCCTCCCGCGCCGCCCGGACCACGGCCGCCGGCTCCTCCGACCGGGCCGCCGCCCGCGCACCGGCCCGGGCCGCGTCCACGCACTCGACCTGCGCGGCCGCGGCCATGAGGCCCCAGACGAGCGTGCCGGCCACAAGGACCAGCACGGGGATCGACATCGCCGTCTCCGCGGTCACGTACCCGTGCTCCCCACCGCGGCCGGGCAACCGCCCCGCCGCGCCCGGCCACCGCCTGCGCACCGCCCCCGGCCACGACACCACCGCGTACCGCGGGGCGGCGACCGGCGGCGCGTGCCACGGGCCGGGGCACGGCCACCGCCACGTGCCCGCCCGCGGCACGGCTCGGCCCCGGGCCGGGCGGGCGCCGCCGTCCGCGCCCGCCCGCAGCCGGGCCCCGGCTTCCAGGGCGCCCTGAAGCGCGTCGGAGGGCGCGCCCGGGGGAGGGTGCGGCCCCGCGGCCGCACCCGGCGTCGGCGAGGCGTCAGAAGGGCACATGGAGGGCCTTCGTGATCACCCCGGTGAGGGCGGCCCGCACCGGACCGCTCGTCACGATCTTGTAGAGCACGGCGGCGAACCCGCACGCGGCGATCGTCCCCACCGCGTACTCCGCCGTGCTCATCCCGGCCTCGGCGGCCGCGCGGCACGCCCGCGCCCTGCGCCTCCACCACGCGGCCGCCCGGTTCCTCCCGCCCGGCCGCTGCCGGTCCGCCGTCCGCGCGGACGACGCGCTGACCGTGCTCGACGTGCTGACCATGCCCATTTCCATTTCCTTTTCCTCCCGTTGGGTGGGTTTCTCCGGGTGCTCCCGGACGTGCACGAGGGCGTGCGGAACCACGCCCCCAGGTCATGTGGACCGTCCCGCGCCGGTGGCCGCCGCGTGCGACCCGTCAGGGCGCGGCGGGGCCGAGGACGGCGCCGGACAGGCCGATCACCACCGGCACCACGCCGACCAGCAGGAACGCCGGCAGGAAGCACAGGCCCAGCGGCGCGGTGGCCAGCACCGCCGCCCGCCTGGCCGCGGCCAGCGCCGTACGGCCGTGCGCGGCACGCAGTTCGGCGGCCAGCCGGGACATCTCGGCCACCGGCGCGCTGCCCGTCGTGGAGGCCCTGGCCAGGCACCGTCCCAGGTCCCGCGCGGCCGACCCGCCGCCGAAGCGCAGCCAGCACTCCCCCGGGTCCCCGCCGAGCCGCAGTTCGGCCTGTGCGCGTATCAGCGCCGCTCCCAGCGGCCCGCCGAGGCAGCCGCCCACCGCGCCCGCCGCCTCCCCGGGTGTCGCTCCGGCGGCCAGGCACGCGGCCATCAGATCGGCGCACAGCGGGAGTTGCCCAGATCCGGGCCCGGCGGCAGTCCTGCGGCCCGCTGCCGCCCGGCGGCGTCCCCGCAGCCACCACCCGGCTGCCGGCGCCGCGACCAGCCCCGCGAGGAGGCCCAGCGCCCCGCCGACGGCCGCCACCGCCACCAGCCCGGCCACGAGCGCGGCGCCCCACTGCCGCACCGCCCCGCCGACCGCCCTCCGGAGGCGCCCCGGCCCCGCCCGGCGCACCGGTGGCCCGCCGAGCACCGCCACGAGCTGACGTGCCCGCTTCCGCCGCCCGCTCCCGAGCCCGGCGGCCACCGCGCCGCCCGCCGCGACGGCCGCCGCCACCGCTGTCCCCAGGCTGTGGACAACCCCGGCGGCGCCGACGACCCCCACCGCGAGCGTGTCGGCTCCGCCCGGCACCCGGGGACCGCCCCCCGTCCGGAGGTACGGCCCCGGCGCCGGACCGCCCCGGCGTTTCGGGCCCCCGGTCGCGGGGGATTCGGCCGCGGGGGATTCGGCCGCGCGCATGATCCGCGCCGTCCAGGCGAGCCCCGCCCCTTCCAGGACGCCCCCGGCCAGGAGGCACAGCAGACCCGCGGGGGTGTGGAGCAGCACGCTTGCGGGATCGGCGCCCAGGCCCGCGCCGAGGAGGACGCCGAAGAGCGGGAGCAGCGCGAGCATCACCGCGGTGGAGCGCGGCCCGGACAGCTGGGCCCGCAGGTCCTCCCGCTGGTCGGCCTCGGCGCGCAGGGCCGCCGCCACCCGGTCGAGCGCGGCGGCGAGACCCGCCCCGCCGTCCACCGCGACCTGCCAGCAGGCCGCCACCGCCGTCAGGCCCTCCGTGCCCGCGGCCGACCGGGAGGCGTCCCGCAGGGCCTGGGGCACGTCACCGCCGAACCGCGCGGCGGAGAGCAGCAGCCGGGCCGCACCGGACAGCTCGCGGGTCTCCTGCCACCCGGCGGCCAGGATCGTCGCGCCCAGCGCGGTGTGCGGCGGGCACCCGGCGCGCAGCTCACCGGCCAGCGCGCCGCACAGTGCCGCGACAGCCGCCGCCCCGCGCTCGGCGGCGGCCCGGCGTGCCCGCCGTCGCAGCGCCCGCCCCACGAGGGGTACGGCGGCGATCCCGGCGAGCAGCGGCAGCACCGACCTCGTCGGCAGCGCCAGCAGGGCGCCGGCCGGCACGCACAGCGCCTCCGGCCCCGCCCACCGCGCGGCCCACGCGTACCGCCCGTCCGGGGCGGCGCTCCGGCGCAGCCCCGCGAGCCCCGCGCGCAGCCGCTCCCCCGGCCCCGCGCGCCCCGCGGCCCCTTCCCCGCCCACCTGGCCCAGCACCCGGCGGGCCCGGTGCCGCTCCCCGCGCGCCTCCAGCGCTGTGGCCAGCAACGCGGCGGCGCACAACGCCGCGGCCCACATCCCCTGCACCTCAGCCGCCATGACGCACCGCCGGCCGGACCATCGGGCCCCGCATCCGCACGACCGCACCGGAGGCCCGTACGGCATGCCGCCAGCGGCACAACCGGCCGCACCCGCGTACCGCCGGACGCGGCACCGTGCCCGGCGCGCGGTCCCGCGCGGCCTCCTCCGGCGTGCCCCGCCGCTCCACCGTGCCCCGCGCCCTCATGACATCCCCCGCGCGCACAGCTCCGCGAGCCGGGGCCAGCCCGGGCCGCGGGTCAGGGGGCCGGGGCTGCCGTGGAGGGCGGGGAGTGTGGTGACCAGGCCGTCGCCACCGCGGGTGAGGACGTGGATCTCGGCGACGCGGCGCAGGCCCGCCGCATCGCGGGACAGGTGGATCACCAGGGACAGGGCAGCTGCCAGCTGGCTGTGCAGGGCCGCCCGGTCCAGGCCCGCGGTGGAGCCGAGGGCCTCCAGGCGGGCCGGGACGTCGGAGGCGGCGTTGGCGTGGACGGTGCCGCACCCGCCCTCGTGGCCGGTGTTCAGGGCACTGAGCAGATCCGTCACCTCGGCTCCGCGCACCTCGCCGACCACGAGCCGGTCGGGCCGCATCCGCAGCGCCTGCCGGACCAGCTCCCGCAGGGTGACCTCGCCGGCGCCCTCCTGGTTGGCCGGGCGGGCCTCCAGCCGGACGACGTGCGGGTGGTCGGGGCGCAGCTCGGCGGAATCCTCGGCGAGCACGATGCGCGCCCCGGGGTCGACCAGGCCCAGCAGGCAGCTGAGCAGGGTGGTCTTGCCCGAGCCCGTACCGCCGCTGATCATGAAGGACAGCCGCGCGTCGAGCACCGCCCGCAGCACCGCGGCCGTTTCGGCGTCGACCGTACCGGCCGCGACCAGCTCGGCGAGGGTGAAGGCGCGCGAGCGCACCACGCGCAGGGACAGGCACGGGGAGCCGACGACGACGGGCGGCAGCACGGCGTGCAGCCGCGTGCCGTCCGGCAGCCGTGCGTCGACCCAGGGCCTGGCGTCGTCGAGCCGGCGGCCTGCCGTGGTCGCGAGCCGCTGGGCGAGCCTGCGGACGGCGGCGGTGTCCGGGAAGCGGACGCCGGCCCGCTCCAGGCCCCGGCCGCGGTCGGTCCAGACCTCCTCCGGGCCGTTGACCAGGATGTCGGTGACCTCGGGATCGGCGAGCAGCGCCTCCAGCGGGCCCGCGCCGACCAGTTCGGAGCGGAGGGCGCCGACCACCCCGAGGACCTCGGTGTCCCCGAGCAGCCGGCCCTGCGCGCGCAGCGCGGCCGCGACCCCGGCGGGCGTCGCCTCGGCTCCGCGCTCGGCCAGGCGGAGGCGTACGGCGTCGAGCAGGGGCGTGGTCATACCGGCACGCTCCCGCCGTCCGCGAGGGCCCGGGCGAGGAAGGCGGTGCAGAAGCGGGCGAGCGGGCCACGGCCGGAGGAGCCCGGGGGGCCGCTGCTGCCGAGGGTGCCGGGCCCGCGCTCGCAGGGCAGCTCGCCGGCTGCCGGCAGTCCGACGAGGCGGGCGGTCTCGGGGCCGTCGAGCCCGTCGGCGAAGGGGCCGCGGACCACCACCCGCAGGTCCTTCAGCACCAACGTGAAGGCCGCGGCGACCCGGGCGGCGGCCGCGACCGCGCGCAGTTCGGCGGGCACGACCAGCAGGCCGATGTCGATCTGCGCCAGCGTCTCGGCCACCGCCTCGTCCACCCGGCGCGGCAGGTCGACGACCACCAGGCCGCCGCGCCGCCGGGCGGCACCCAGCACGGACCGCATGGCGGGGGCGGGGATGACGACGGAGTCGCCGCGGTCCCAGCTGAGGACGCTCAGGGCGTCGAGCCGCGGCAGCGACTCCTCCAGGACGCCGCTGTTGACGCGGCCCCGCGAGTCCGCGAGCGCGGGCCAGCGCAGCCCGCGGGAGCGCTCGGCCCCGACGAGGATGTCGAGGCCGCCGCCGAGAGGGTCGCCGTCGATGAGCATGGTGCGCCGCCCGGCCCTCGCGGAGGTGACGGCGAGGGCGCAGGCCAGGGTGCTGGCGCCGGCGCCGCCGCGGCCGCCGACCACCCCGACGGTCAGGGCGGGCTGCCCGACGCCTTCGACGATGTCGGCGAGCCGGTCGACGAGCCAGGGTTCGGCGTCCGGCAGCAGCAGAACGTGGTCGGCCCCGACGTCGTGGGCCGTGCGCCAGACCTCCGCGTCGTCCGGATCCCGCCCGACGAGAAGGACCCCCTTCCTGCGGGGGACCCCGCGGATGCGTGCCGCCGACTCCGCACCGACCAGGACGAGGGGCGCGCCCTCCCAGCCCGGTGCGCGCGGGGGCGCGCCGAAGACGACTTCCGGTTCCGCGCCGGCGGCCGCGCAGAGCCGTAGCAGATCGTCGAGGAGGCTTTCATCCTCCGTGACAATCAGCGGTCCGCCAGGGCCTTCGAGGGCCTCGTGCCGCGGTCCGGGCATGGTGGAACCAAACATTTCTCTTCCCCTTCGCTTGCCGTGCGGCGCACCGGTGGGCGCCGCCGACATCAGCTTGGGGTGAGAAGCGGGAATTGCGATGATCTTGGTCGGAATCTGTGGACAACTCGGCGATTGTGGATAACTCGTCACTCACACAGGTGACTTCTCGCCGACTTCGCAACGATTACGGTCCGTCACACGTCGTATGCAGGGGAGGACACACGCGGACGAGGGAGGTTGGTGTGATCGAGGACGCCGCAGGACCCGGCCGGAAGCGGCAGAAACGGGTCCGGACATGCGACGACCCCCGCCGGGGGGGAGAGCGGGGGTCGTCCCCACGGTCCGACTCGGGGGGGGGAGGAGCCAGACCGGGTTAGCACGGTCGCGAACGATCCGTGACTTCCATGGTGTACCCGATGGCCTTCCAGAGCAAACCCACGCGCCTGACCTTACGCCGAATGGTGGTTGCCTATGCTCGTCCCGTGGAAAACCACCTGCCACCGCGCACCGCGGCCTTCTTC
Organism: Streptomyces sp. NPDC020983; assembly: GCF_044333485.1. NCBI lineage: Bacteria > Bacillati > Actinomycetota > Actinomycetes > Kitasatosporales > Streptomycetaceae > Streptomyces > Streptomyces sp. NPDC020983. The sequence goes on from NZ_JBIRRA010000005.1 coordinate 35,763, forward strand.
GATCTCGACAAGACCGTGATCGCCAAGTCGAGCACACTCGCCTTCGGGCGGTCCTTCTACCAGGGCGGCCTCATCAACAGGCGGGCGGTTTTGCGTACCGCATATGCCCAGTTCGTGTACCTGGTCGGAGGCGCGGATCACGACCAGATGGAAGGCATGCGCAAATACCTGTCCGACCTGTGCAGGGGCTGGAATGTCCAGCAGGTGCGGGAGATCGTCGCCGAGACCCTGCACGACCTCATCGATCCGATCATCTACGACGAGGCGGCCTCGCTCATCGAGGAGCACCACGCCGCCGGGCGGGACGTCGTCATCGTCAGCGCCTCCGGCTCCGAGGTGGTCGAGCCGATCGGCGAGATGCTGGGCGCCGACCACGTGGTGGCCACCCGGATGGTCGTCGAGGACGGCGCCTACAACGGCGAGATCGAGCACTACGTCTACGGTCCGGCGAAGGCGGAGGCGATCGAGGAGCTGGCCCGCTCGCAGGGCTACGACCTGGAGCGCTGCTTCGCGTACAGCGATTCGGCGACCGACGTCCCGATGCTGGAGTCGGTCGGCCACCCCTACGCGGTCAACCCCGACCGGGCGCTGCGCAAGGAGGCCGTGGCCCGGGGGTGGCCCACGCTCACCTTCAACCGCCCCGTCCGGCTGAACCAGCGGATCCCCACACTTCCCATGCCGTCCGCGCCGGTGCTCGCCGCCGCCGCAGTGGGCGCCGCCGCCGCGACCGCGGGGCTGGTCTGGTTCGCGGCGCGGCGCCGCCGGCCGGCAGGCATGGCGTAGCCCCCGCGGCCCCCGTTCCCACCCGTCACCCCCAGCCCACCAGCCCCACCAGCCGCCTCGGCCAGGATGTCCCGTATCGACGGAAATGTTCCGGGAACGTAAAGAAGGGGAGCCAGGGGTTCCGCCGGGCCGCGGTCGGGGGTACAAAGGTGGTAAGCGGCCCGCGAGACCACGGACTTCCGGGAGGAAGACCGCAGTTCACTGCAGTAGGCCCCACGGACCGAGCACGGAAGCCGGGCACCCACGCGGAGCCGACCCGCCAACCGGGCCAGCCGTACCAGGAAGCGGGCGAAGACCCCGCCCTGATCCGGCAGATATCGCGCACGCACTGGTCACCCGGCGGACGTGCCAGCGGCGGCACCGAGAGGTGCCGCCGCATTTCCGTGCCCGGCCCCAGGAGGTTCGCCGGCCCCGCAGGTGGTCCGCCCGGTCTCAGGCGGCGCCCCGCTGCAGCGCCTCGCAGACGGCGACGCTCTCGCGTACGCCCAGCTCCAGCGCCCGCCCGCAGTGGCCGATCCACTCGGCCATGCCCTCCGCGGTGCCCGAGGCGTAGCCCTCCAGGGCGGCGAGGTAGGCGGTCGTGCCCAGTTCGGCGTGGCCGACCTCGGCCGGGCAGATGGACTTCGGGTCCAGCCCCGCGCCGACCAGGACGATCCTTTCCGCGGCACGCGCCACGGGCCCGTTGAAGGAGCCGAAGGGGCGCAGGCTCAGCAGCTCGCCGTGGACGACCGCGGCGACGACCAGCGCGGGTGCCGACGTCCCGGCCAGAAGCAGCGCGGTGAGCCCGTCCAGCCGCGCGGTGACCTCCGGCGGCTTCGGCAGGTCCAGCTCGGCGGCGCCGACCAGCGGCTCGTCCACCGCTTCCCCGGCGAGCCGCGGCCGGCCGACGGTGGGGTCGGCTGCCGCACCGCTCGCCGCCACCAGGTGCAGGCGGGCCAGCGCCTGCAGGGGCGAACGCCGCCAGACGCCGAGCAGCCCGCCCGCCTCGGCGGTCAGCCGGAGCGCCGCGCCGACCGTACGGGCCTGCTCGTCCGCGGAGAAGTCGCTGCGGCGGCGCAGCTCCTCGAGCGGCCAGTCGGCGCCCGCCAGCGCCGCGGAGCCGCGGGCGCCGCGCAGGGCGGCCTCCGCGGCGACCTCGTCCGACCTGCGACGCATCACCCGGTGCCCGTACACCCTGTCCACTGCCTGCCGCACCGCGTCGACCGCGGCGGGAACGCCCGGCAGGGTGCCGAGGGCGGCCAGCGGGTCGGTCGCCGAGAGTTCCTGGGCGGCGGACTGGGCAGCGTTCGTAGCCATGCCCAAGACCCTACGCACCCCGCGACACGGCAAACGACCACGATCGAGTGGCCTTGCCCACTCCGTTTGGACAGGATGCGTAGTCATCCGACTACTCTTGGCGCACATGAAGATCGCTTTCGTCGGAAAGGGCGGCAGCGGCAAGACCACGCTGTCCTCCCTCTTCATCCGCCATCTCGCCGCCTCGCAGGTGCCGGTCGTCGCCGTCGACGCCGACATCAACCAGCACCTCGGCCCGGCGCTCGGACTCGGCGAGGAGGAGGCCGCCGCGCTTCCCGCGCTCGGCGCGCACCTGCCGCAGATCAAGGAGTACCTGCGCGGCGCCAATCCGCGGATCGCCTCCGCCGAGACGATGATCAAGACGACCCCGCCCGGCCCGGGCTCCCGCCTGCTGCGCCTGACCGGGGACGACGACAACCCCGTCTACGCGGCCTGCGCCCGCCCGGTGGCACTGGACGGCGGCACGGTGCGGCTGATGGTGACCGGCCCCTTCAACGAGTCGGATCTCGGTGTGGCCTGCTACCACTCCAAGGTCGGCGCGGTGGAGCTGTGCCTGAACCATCTCGTCGACGGCCGCGGCGAATACCTGGTCGTCGACATGACGGCGGGCAGCGACTCCTTCGCCTCCGGCATGTTCACCCGCTTCGACCTGACCTTCCTCGTCGCCGAGCCCACCCGCAAGGGCGTCGCCGTCTACCGGCAGTACCGCGACTACGCGCGCGACTACGGGGTCGCGCTCGCCGTGATCGGCAACAAGGTGCAGGGCGCGGACGACCTGGCCTTCCTCCGCGCGGAGGTCGGTGACGACCTGCTGGTCACGGTCGGGCAGTCCGACTGGGTGCGGGCGATGGAGAAGGGGCGCCCGCCGCGCTTCGACCAGCTGGAGGAAGCCAACCGGCGGGCCCTGCGCACCATGCACGAGCGGGCCGACGCGGCCTACGAGTGCCGGGACTGGCGTCGCTACACGCAGCAGATGGCACTTTTCCACAGGAAGAACGCGGAGAGCTGGGGAAACTCGAAGACGGGGGCCGACCTGGCGGCGCAGATCGACCCCGGTTTCGTCCTCGACGAGAGCCTGCTGCGAAGCGTCCCCGCAGCGACCCGCGGCGAGGCGCTCAGCGCCCGTCCGGCCTGACGGCCCCGGCCGGCGTGGCGGCGGAGGCGGACCCCCCGGGTGTGCCGGCCGCCCCCTCGCCCGCCGCGGTGGGCGACGGCGACGGACGCATCAGCGCGGCCCACCCGCCCCGCGGGGCCTGCCCGACGTCCAGCCCGCGGAGCCGGTCCAGCACCTCGGGGTCCTGCGCGTCCAGCCAGTCGGCGAGCTGCTTGAAGGACACGCACCGCACGTCGGGCCTGCCGCACACGTCCCGCACGGTGTCCTCGACGGCCTTCAGGTAGGCGCCGCCGTTCCACGACTCCAGGTGGCTCGCGACGACCAGCGGCGCGCGGTTGCCCCGGTAGGCGCGCTCGAAGCCGGCCATCAGGCCGTCGTGCATCTGCTCCTGCCACACCGCGTTCTGCTGCGGGTCCTGGGCGCCGGCGACCGGTGTGCCGGACTGGACGGACAGGAAGCCCTGGTCCGAGGCGGGCGTCTCGGTGTCCCGCCCGGGGACGGGCACCTCCTGGAGCGGGAAGCGCCACAGCCCGCCGGACCTCGTGGGCCACACCTGCGGCTGCGGCGTCGGATCGGCGAGGTAGCGGAAGCCCGCCGCCACGGCTGCCGCGGGCAGGCCCGCCGGATCGGTCAGGCACGGCGGACGGCCGCCGACGACGGCCTTGGCGTAGTCGAAGGGCAGCGGATCGGCCGCGGACAGGCCCGTGCCGGTCTTCCACTGCCGCGTGAGATCCGCGGCCTGCCGGATCTCCGCCGCCCACTCCGCCGACGTCCATCCCCCGGACGCGCTGTCAGGGCCGTCCGCATCGTCGGCGGCGGCACCGTCCACCGGCGCGCCCGCGTCCTGCCCGCAGAAGTGCCCGTTGAAGTACGTGCCGATCTCGCTTCCGTCCGCCCAGGCGAGCCTCATCTGCGCGACGGTGCCGGCGACGGTCGCCGGGTCGGCCGGCAGACCGGTGTCGGAGGTGCCCCGCGGATGACGGGGCGGCGCGTAGCGGTCCGCGTGCGCGGCGGGCAGCAGGCTGACGCCGCTCACGAAGTACGTCATCGCGGCGCCGTCCCGCTCGCCGAACTCGCGGACGTACGACAGCAGCCGCCGGTCGTCCTGCACGGCGCCGTCCCAGGAGAAGACGACGAACTGCGGCGGCCGCTCCCCCGGGTGCAGGCGGCGGGCGGCGGGCTGGCGCGGCTGGTCGCCGGTGTCGGCGGTGGAGCCGTCGCCGATGAGCCGCAGCACCGGCGGGACCTGGGGTGCGTCCTCGACCCCGCGGCCGCCCGGTCCGGCGGACCGGGCGCCGCCGGGCGACGAGCACGCGGCGGCGCCGAGCGCCAGGACGACGGCGGTGGCGGCGGCGCGCAGCCGCGCGGCACGGCGGTGGCGGTCCCCGCGGACGGCGCCGGCGGCGCGGCCCCCGGAAGCGCGGGGGACGGGGAGCGGCTTGCGTACGGAGTGCATTCGTACCTCGCATCGCGGCAGGGCGTGGGCGGCGTGTGGCCACACGCCGACTCACGCTGGCACGCTCACGCGGCGCAACCTCCACGCCGGGCCGTTTCATCATTCAAATCACTCGATAGACGTAAAAAAGCCCTGGATCCACCCTCCGCACCTCACGCTCCGCATTCGATCCATTACCGTCTCTTTACTGCCTCTTGGCAGTAGCGAGTGATGACGCTGCGCCACCGGCTCCCGCCGCCCACCGAAGGAGACGGGACATGAGATTCCGCACCCCCATCCGCACGCGGCCCGGCCCTCCACCGGCCGCCCGCACGCCAGGTGACCTGCCCGCCTCGATCACGGTCTTCCTGATCGCCGTCCCCCTCTCCCTCGGCATCGCACTGGCCACCGGCGCGCCGCTCCAGGCAGGACTGGTCGCGGCCGTCGTCGGCGGCCTCGTCGCGGGTTCGCTCGGCGGCGCGCCGCTCCAGGTCAGCGGGGCCGCCACCAGCCTCGTCGTCGTCACCGCCGGGCTCGTCGACCGCTACGGCTGGCGCGCCACCTGCGCCGTCACCGTGTTCGCGGGCCTCGCGCAACTGCTGCTGGGGGCGCTGCGGGTGGCCAGGGCGGCACTCGCCGTGAGCCCGGCCATCGTGCACGGCATGCTCGCCGGCATCGGTGCCGTCATCGCCGTGGGCCAGCTGCACGTGGTCCTCGGGGGCAGCCCGCACAACTCGGCGGTCGGCAACCTTGTGGCGCTGCCGGGCCAGTTGACCGGCAGTCATCCCGTCACGCCGGTCGTCGGCGCGCTCACCGTCACCGTCCTCCTCGGCTGGCCGCGGCTGCGCGAGCGGGTGGGCGGCCGGGCGGGCGGAGTGCTGCGTGCGGTCCCGGCGCCGCTCGCGGCGGTCGCCGTGGCGACGGCGGCGGCCGCGGGGCTGTCCGTGCCCCGCGTGGAACTGCCCGCGTGGCGCGCTCCCGGGCTGCCGGAGCTGCCGGACGGGCCGGTCCTCGGCGTCGCCGCGGCGGTGCTGACGGTGACGCTCGTGGCGAGTATGGAGTCGCTGCTGTCGGCCCTCGCGGTGGACGCCCTCCAGGCCGCCCGGCCGCCGGAGGCGCAGGCGCCGCCGGTCCGGCTGGACCGCGAGCTGCTGGGGCAGGGCGCGGCCAACGTGGTGTCGGGCCTGCTGGCAGGGCTGCCGATCGCCGGCGGCGCGATGCGCGGCTCGGCGAATGTCGCGGCGGGCGCACGCACGCGCCGGGCCACCGTGCTGCACGGGGTGTGGGTGCTGCTGTGCGCGGGCCTGGCCGCCGGCGCGCTGGAGGCGATTCCGCTCGCGGCTCCGGCCGCACTGGTGATGCTGGTCGGTTTGCGCATGGTGAGCCTCGCCCACGTCCGCCATGTCCGCCGGCACCGCGAATTCCCTGTCTACGCGGCCACGCTGGGCACTGTCGTGGTGTTCGGCGTGCTCCAGGGAGTGGCGGCGGGCGTCGTGGTGGCGGCCCTTCTGGCCCTGCGGCGGCTGACGCGCACCCGGATCAGCGTCACCAGGGAATACGTCTCCGACGTCAAAGAAAACCTAAAAAGCAATAAATCCGAAGAAAAAGAAGAAACCCGGGAAAGGGTGCAGGACGCGTGCGCGCGGGTACGGGTACGCGTGACGGGGCAGTTGACCTTCCTCGCGGTGCCCCGGCTGTCACGGGCGCTCGCGCAGGTACCGGAAAGGGCGGAGGCGGTGGTGGAGTTGGACGGGACGTTCATGGACCACGCGGTCTCCGAGGCGCTGCGCGGCTGGTGCGCGCGGCACCGCGGCCGTGGCGGCCGGGTCCGGCTCGGCGAGGCGGCGGAACGCGCGCTGCGCGGGCCCGAGCACCCGCGCGCCCGCCGCTCCTGGACGCCCTGGCACCACCACCGCGCGTGCCCGGAGCAGCAGCCGGTCGCCGGTGGCGGGCAACTGGTCGGAGACGTCGGCGCCTTCCGGCGCCGCACGGCGCCGCCGGTGAGCGAGGAGCCCGCACGGCCGGCCCGCGAAGGGCAGCGGCCCACCCAGCTCTTCGTCACCTGCGCCGATTACCGGCCGGCCACGAGCCTGATCACGTCCAGCGGTCCCGGCGACCTCTTCACCGTGCGCAATGTGGGCAATCTGCTGCCACCGCCCGGCTGTGACGCCTCCTGCGACTCGGTGGCCGCCGCCGTCGAGTACGCGGTGGAGGTGCTGGAGGTCACCGGCGTGACCGTGTGCGGGCATTCGGGCTGCGGGGCGATGGCCGCGCTGCTCGCCGCGGCCCCGGAGCCGGGCGCGCAGACACCGCTGGCGCGCTGGCTGCGGCACGGGCGGCCGAGTCTGGACCGCATGGCGCGCGGCCCGGGAGCGGGCGGGGCGGCGCTGGCCGACCGGCCGGCCGCCGACGACCACGAGCGCCTCACCCTGGCGAACGTGCTGCAGCAGCTCGACCACCTCGCGGCGTATCCGGGCGTGGCCCGGCGCATCGCCGAGGGCCGGCTCCAGCTGCACGGAATGTACGTCCACGCCGGCGAGGCCCGGGCGTATGCGCTCGATCAGGCCTCTGGCATATTCACGGCGGTACGGCCGGATCCCGCGCCCTCTGCGGAGACCGCGGCCACGGCGCCCCCGGCCGCGCCCGGTGGCGACGGCCCGGCCGCGTACGGACTGACCACAAAGGTCTAAACCACTTCCGGGTGAACCCTTGTCAGGGTGCCCGCGGACTGGTGAGGTAGTGGCGGGACATCTGGGAGACCCTGACAAGGAGCTGGCGTGAGCAGCAATGAGAGCCTGGCCAACCTGCTGAAGGAGGAGCGGCGCTTCGAGCCGCCGGCAGAGCTGGCCGCCGCCGCCAATGTCACCGCGGCTGCGTACGAGCAGGCCGCGGCGGACCGGCTGGGCTTCTGGGCGGAGCAGGCCCGGCGGCTGACCTGGGCGACCGAGCCGACCCAGACGCTGGACTGGTCGAACCCGCCCTTCGCCAAGTGGTTCGCGGACGGCGAGCTAAACGTGGCGTACAACTGCGTCGACCGGCACGTCGAGGCCGGCCACGGCGACCGCATCGCCCTGCACTTCGAGGGAGAGCCGGGCGACAGCCGGGCGATCAGTTACGCCGAGCTGAAGGACGAGGTCTGCCGCGCCGCCAACGCACTGGCCGAGCTGGGCGTCGGCAAGGGCGACCGGGTCGCGGTCTATCTGCCGATGATCCCCGAGGCCGTCGTGGCGATGCTGGCCTGCGCCCGGATCGGCGCGGCCCACTCCGTCGTCTTCGGCGGTTTCTCGGCCGACGCCGTCGCGTCCCGTATCGACGACGCCGACGCCAAGCTGGTCATCACCGCGGACGGCGGCTACCGGCGCGGCAAGCCCTCCGCGCTGAAGCCCGCCATAGACGACGCGGTCGCGCGCACGCCGCAGGTCGAGCACGTGCTGGTGGTCCGCCGCACCGGGCAGGAGGTGGCCTGGACCGAGGGCCGCGACCTGTGGTGGCACGAGGTGACCGGCCGGCAGTCGACCGAGCACACCCCGGAGGCCTTCGAGGCCGAGCACCCGCTGTTCATCCTCTACACCTCGGGCACCACGGGTAAGCCGAAGGGCATCCTGCACACCTCCGGCGGCTACCTGACGCAGGCGAGCTACACCCACCACGCCGTCTTCGACCTCAAGCCGCAGACGGACGTCTACTGGTGCACCGCCGACATCGGCTGGGTGACCGGGCACTCGTACATCGTCTACGGCCCGCTCTCCAACGGCGCCACGCAGGTCATCTACGAGGGCACCCCGGACACCCCGCACCAGGGCCGTTTCTGGGAGATCGTGCAGAAGTACGGCGTGACGATCCTCTACACCGCGCCCACCGCGATCCGCACGTTCATGAAGTGGGGCGACGCGATCCCGGCGAAGTTCGACCTGAGCAGCCTGCGGGTGCTGGGCAGCGTCGGCGAGCCGATCAACCCCGAGGCGTGGATCTGGTACCGCGAGAACATCGGTGCCGGCAGGACGCCGGTCGTCGACACCTGGTGGCAGACGGAGACGGGCGCGATGATGATCAGCCCGCTGCCCGGCGTGACCGCCGCCAAGCCCGGATCGGCGCAGACCCCGCTGCCCGGCATCGCGGCCACGGTCGTGGACGACGAGGGCCACGAGGTGCCCGACGGCTCCGGCGGCTACCTGGTGCTGACCGAACCGTGGCCGTCGATGCTGCGCACCATCTGGGGCGACGACCAGCGCTACCTGGACACGTACTGGTCGCGCTTCCCCGGCCGCTACTTCGCGGGTGACGGCGCCAAGAAGGACGACGACGGCGACATCTGGCTGCTCGGCCGGGTCGACGACGTGATGCTGGTGTCCGGGCACAACATCTCGACGACCGAGGTCGAGTCGGCGCTCGTGTCGCACCCGAAGGTCGCGGAGTCCGCGGTCGTCGGCGCCGCCGACGAGACGACGGGGCAGGCCATCGTCGCGTTCGTGATCCTGCGCGGCTCGGCGGAGGACAGCGCCGAACTGGTGGCGTCGCTGCGCGACCACGTCGGAAAGACCCTCGGGCCGATCGCCAAGCCCAAGCGCGTCCTGGTGGTCTCCGAGCTGCCGAAGACGCGGTCCGGCAAGATCATGCGCCGCCTGCTGCGGGACGTCGCGGAGAACCGCGAGCTGGGTGACGTCACGACGCTCACCGACTCGTCCGTGATGGACCTGATCCAGAGCAAGCTGCCGAGCGCGGCCGGCGAGGACTGACCGCCGCGACCCACGCGTGAGGGCGCTCCCGCCGGTGACCGGTGGGAGCGCCCTCACGCGTGCCCGGCGCCCGCCGCCCCGCCCCGTTCGGGCCAGCCCAGGGGCCCACGGCCCCTGGGTCCGGGGGAGGCTGGGAGGGCGACGCGCAGCACCCAGAGGCAAGAGGCCCCCATGAGGGACCGACGCCACCGAACGCCCAGGAGGTCGCCCGTGCCCGAGCCACGGCGCCGCCGCCCCGCCGTCCTGCTCGGCCGCCTGCCGCTCCCCGAACGCAACACCCTCCTCGACGCGCTGCGCGCCGAAACAGTGGGCGGCGTGCTGCTCCTCGCGGCCGCGACCGCCGCCCTCATCTGGGCCAACACCGCCCACGACGGCTACGAGAGCGTCGTCCACCAGCACTTCGGCCCCGCCGCCCTCGGCCTGCACCTGTCGGTCGGGCACTGGGCCTCCGACGGCCTGCTCGCCGTCTTCTTCTTCGTCGCCGGCATCGAGCTCAAGCGCGAGCTGGTCGTCGGTGAGCTGCGCACACCGTCCGCAGCCGCCCTCCCCGTCGTCGCGGCGCTGTGCGGCATGGCCGTCCCGGCGGGTGTCTACGCGGTGACCGCGGCGGCAGGCGGCGGCTCGCTGCGCGGCTGGGCGGTGCCGACCGCCACCGACATCGCGTTCGCGCTCGGCGTGCTCGCCGTCATCGGCACCGCGCTGCCCGCGGCCCTGCGCGCCTTCCTGCTCACCCTCGCCGTCGTGGACGACCTGTGCGCGATCCTGGTCATCGCCGTCTTCTTCACCTCCACCATCAACGTCGCCGCGCTGGTGGGCGCCGCCGCGTGCCTGGCGCTGTTCCGCATCCTGCTCCGCGCCCGTGTACGCGGCTGGTACGTGTACGTGCCGCTCGCCGTCGTCACCTGGGTGCTGACGCTCAACAGCGGGATCCACGCGACCGTCGCGGGCGTGGCCATGGGGCTCATGCTGCGCTGCACCCCGCGTCCGGAAGACGGCGGCCACGACGCCGCGCAGGGCGCCGGCCCCTCGCAGGCCGAGCGCGTGGAGCACCTGGTGCGGCCGCTGTCGGCCGGGCTCGCGGTGCCGCTCTTCGCGCTGTTCGCCGCCGGGGTCACGGTGTCGGGGACGGCCCTTTCCGGTGTCTTCACCCGTCCGGAGACGCTCGGCGTCGTCCTCGGCCTGGTGGCCGGCAAGACCGTGGGCATCTTCGGCGGCACCTGGGCCGCCGCCCGTTTCACCCGCGCGACGCTCAACCCGGACCTGACATGGCCGGACGTCTTCGCGCTGGCCGCGCTCGGCGGCATCGGCTTCACCGTCGCCCTGCTGATCGGGGAGCTGGCCTTCGGCTCCGACCCCGCGCTCGCCGCCGAAACCAAGGCGGCGGTGCTGGTGGGCTCGGCGGTCTCCGCGGTGCTGGCGTCCGTCCTGCTCAAGCTGCGCGACACCACCTACCGGCGGCTGGCGGAGGACGAGGAGCGCGACAGGGACGGAGACGGGGTACCCGACATCTACGAGGCGGACGACCCCGCCTACCACCTCAGGATGGCCGAGATCCTGGAGGCGCAGGCCGCCGAGCACCGCAGGCTCGCCCAACTGGCCCGCCGCGACAGCGGACCTGACACCATCTGAGGCATGATCGGGTGAGCGGAGGGTCGAAGCGCCACGGAACGGGCCGCTCCACAGTGGACGACGGAAAGACGGAGGACGACGCGATGAGCGCAGCCCACAACGGTGACAGCCGCAGCATCGGACAGCTGTTCGCCGCCGCCACGGCGGAGATGAGCGCCCTGGTGCACGACGAGATCGCGCTCGCCAAGGCGGAGCTGCGGGCGGACGCCAAACGGGTGGCCTTCGGCAGCGCCGCGATGGTCGCCGCGCTGGCTCTCGCGCTGTTCTCGGTGCCCATGCTGAGCCTGGCGGCCGCCTGGGGCCTGAAGGCCCTCGGGATCACGACGGGCTGGGCGTTCCTGATCGTGTTCGGCGCGTACGTGCTCCTCGCCCTGATCGTCGGCGGGATCGGCTTCCTGCGGTTCAAGGCCGTCAAGAAGCCGGAGCGGTCGATCAACTCGGCGAAGCAGACGGCCGCGGTGCTGCAGAAGGCCAAGCCCCACCCGCGCGAGCTGCCGGACGGCGCCGCGGCGCTGCGCAGCGGTGCCACCGAATCGTCACGTTCCGGGCGCGTCCTGCCCCCCGCCGACGCCCCGGTGAAGGCGAAGATGTGACACGCTCTGGGGCATGAACTCCGCCGACCGGCCCGCACGCCCGGGGACCAGGGGCGGGCCGAGCGCGTCGGTGATCCGGCCGGACGGCCCGTGGACCCATCGCGACGTCGCCGCCAACGGCGCCCGCTTCCACATCGCGGAGGCCGGCGACGGCCCGCTCGTCCTGCTCCTGCACGGCTTCCCGCAGTTCTGGTGGACCTGGCGGCACCAGCTCACCGCGCTCGCCGACGCGGGCTTCCGCGCGGTCGCGATGGATCTGCGCGGTGTCGGCGGCAGCGACCGCACCCCGCGCGGCTACGACCCGGGAAACCTCGCCCTCGACGTCACCGGCGTGATCCGCTCGCTCGGCGAGCCGGACGCCGCCGTCGTCGGCCACGACCTGGGCGGCTACCTCGCCTGGACGGCCGCGGCGATGCGGCCCAAGCTCATCCGCCGGCTCGCGGTCGTCTCGATGCCGCACCCGCGCCGCTGGCGCACCGCGATGCTCACCGACCTGCGGCAGAGCCGCGCCGGGGCGTACATCTGGGGCTTCCAGCGGCCGTGGATCCCCGAGCGGCAGCTCGTCGCGGACGACGCGGCACTGGTCGGGGAGCTGATCACCAGCTGGTCGGGGCCCTCGCTGCCGGACGGGCAGGCCGTGGAGGTCTACCGGAAGGCGATGCAGATCCCGTCCACCGCGCACTGCTCGATCGAGCCCTACCGCTGGATGGTGCGGTCGATGGCCCGGCCGGACGGGATCCAGTTCAACCGCCGGATGAAGCGGCCGGTCCGGGTACCGACGCTGCACCTGCACGGCTCGCTGGATCCGGCGCTGCGCACGGGCAGCGCGGCGGGCAGCGGGGAGTACGTCGAGGCGCCCTACCGGTGGCGGCTCTTCGACGGCCTCGGGCACTTCCCGCACGAGGAGGACCCGGCGGCGTTCTCCGCCGAGCTGATCAACTGGCTGCGGGACCCCGAGCCGGACCGCTGAGCGACCACTCCGTCACCCTCCGCTCCCCAGAACGCGACACGCCGGGACACGCCGGGACGACGACCTCATGGTCATCTGAATTGCCGGACGCATAGGCCAAGAGGACCACCAAACGGCGATTACGGACCAACGGGTGCGGGCACGTAGCTCGGTATGGGTTGGACGCACGACTACCGTGATGGGTCACGTACTCGCCGAAGCACCCCCGCCGCCGTCAGCAGTACGGCGCCCATGGAACTGTTCCCGCCGGGCGAAACCCCGCTGGGGATTCCCCGCATCCTCCGGCGCCGCGCCCGCTGGGTCGGCGCCCGGCTCCGCCATCCGCGCGGCTGACGGCCGTACGGGCCGGGCGGTGGGCGCGGGCAGCCTCCGCCGCCCGGCCCCTCCTCACAGCGCGCAGCTCTCGCTGTCCGCCCGCCGGTCCGCGGTGCGCCCGGCCTTCGCGTCGGGGGCGACCTCGTCCGCGGTCAGCGCGTAGCCCGTGTTGGAGTCGTCCAGCGACTTGGCGAAGACGACACCCGCGACCCTGCCGTCCGGGGTGAGCAGCGGGCCGCCGGAGTTGCCCTGCCGTACGGTCGCGTACAGCGAGTAGACGTCGCGGTGGACGGTGCCGCGGTGGTAGATGTCCGGACCGTTGGCCATGATCCGGTCGCGGACGCGTGCCGCCCGCACGTCGAAGCCGCCGTTCTCCGGGAAGCCGGCCACGATCGCGTCGTCGCGCGTGTGCTCGTCGGTGGTCGCGAAGCGCAGCGCGGGGGCGTCCAGGCCGGGCACGTCCAGCACCGCGATGTCGCGCTGCCAGTCGTAGAGCACCACGCGCGCGTCGTGCAGCCTCCCCCTGCCGCCCACCTGCACGGTCGGCTCCGACACGCCGCCGACGACGTGCGCGTTCGTCATGACCCTGCCCGGCGCGAAGACAAAGCCGGAGCCCTCCAGCACCTTGCCGCAGCCCGGCGCGGTGCCGACGACCTTGACGATGCTGCGCCGCGCGGTGGCCACCACCGGGTTGTTGACCAGCGCGGGGTCGGGCGCCGGCACGGACGTGATCGGCTCGGCGCCGAAGGTGCCGAAGACCTGCGGCAGGCCGTTCTGCGCCAGCGTCGTGCTGAAGTCGTCGAACCAGGTGTCGGCCTGCGACGGCATCACCCGGGACACCCCGAGCAGCACCTTCGACGAGCGCACCTCGCGCCCTATCGTCGGCAGCGCCGTGGTGGCCAGCGCACTGCCTATCAGCCACGCCACCAGCAGCATCGCCAGCACGTTGACCAGCGCGCCGCCGCTCGCGTCGATCGCGCGGGCGGGTGACCAGGTGATCTTCGTACGGAGCTTGTTGCCGAGGTGCGTGGTGAACGCCTGCCCCACCGACGCGCACACGATGACGAGCGCCACCGCCGTGATGATCGCGACCGAGCCCGGGGTGGCGTCGCCGGTCGCCTTGTCCCACACCAGCGGCAGCAGGTAGATCGCGACGAGGCCGCCGCCGATGAAGCCGACCACCGACATGACGCCGACGACGAAGCCCTGCCGGTAGCCGACCACGGCGAACCAGGCAGCGGCGAGGATGAGCAGGAAGTCCAGCACGTTCACGAGGGACACGGTCTCATGGCGACCTGAGCGCGCGGGAGCGTACGGAGCAGCAGGCCGCCCGGATCCGGCCGGAATCCGCCACGGACCCGGGCCGGCCGGGGCGCGCCGTCAGCCGAGCGGGACCGTCCGCTCGCGGTCCCAGGGGACCTCCCAGCCCGCGTAGTGCAGGATCTTGTCGATCAGGCCCGCGGTGAAGCCCCACACGAGGGCGTCCTCGACCAGGAAGGCCGGTCCGCGGAAGCCGCTCGGATGGGTGAGCGTCGCGCGGTTGGCCGGGTCGGTGAGGGCCGCGACCGTGACGCGGAACACCCGGGCCGTCTCCGCCGGGTCGACGACCGCGACGGGGCTGGGCTCGCGCCACCAGCCCAGCACCGGGGTGACGACGAAGCCGCTGACCGGGATGTAGAGGCGCGGCAGGACACCGAAGAGCTGCACCCCGGCCGGATCCAGGCCCGTCTCCTCGCGGGCCTCACGCAGCGCCGCACGCAGCGGGCCCGCGCCCTCAGGGTCGCCGTCCTCCGGGTCGAGCGCCCCGCCGGGGAAGGACGGCTGGCCCGCGTGCGAGCGCAGGGCGGCGGAGCGCTCGATGAGCAGCAGGTCGGGCCCGTGCGGGGGCTCGGGGCTCTCGCCGAAGAGGATCAGCACGGCGGACTGCCGCCCGCCCGACTCCGGGGGCAGGAAGCGGCTGAGCTGCTCGGGGCGTATCCGCTCCGCCGCGTCCGCGACCGGGGCGAGCCAGCCGGGCAGGCCCTCCCGGCTCACCCGCGCGTCCGCCGCCCCCGCGCCCCGCGCCCGGGTCATGAGGCGGCCAGCGGCGGGGCGGGCCGGCCCGGGTAGTTGGGCGGGGGCTTCAGGCGCTGGCCGGGCGCGCCGCCCTTCTCGTACTTGAGCAGCTTGCGCGCCTTCTCCGGATCCATCTCGCCCTCCCCGTAGGACGGGCACAGCGGGGCGATCGGGCAGGCGCCGCACGCGGGCTTGCGGGCGTGGCAGATACGGCGGCCGTGGAAGATGACGCGGTGCGACAGCATCGTCCACTCCGACTTCGGGAAGAGGGAGGCGACGTCCTTCTCGACCTGCTCCGGATCCTCCGACGTCGTCCACCCGAAGCGCCGCGAGAGCCGCCCGAAGTGCGTGTCCACGGTGAGCCCCGGCACGCCGAACGCATTGCCGAGGACGACGTTGGCCGTCTTGCGGCCGACGCCCGGCAGCTTCACCAGGTCCTCTATGCGGCCGGGCACCTCGCCGCCGAACTCGTCCCGCAGCGCCGCGGACAGGCCGAGCACCGCGCGCGTCTTCGCGCGGAAGAAACCGGTGGGCCGCAGGATCTCCTCCAGCTCGGCCGGATTCGCCGCCGCCATCGCCTCCGGCGTCGGATACGCCTCGAACAGCGCGGGCGTCGTCTGGTTCACCCTCAGGTCGGTGGTCTGCGCCGACAGCACGGTGGCGATCAGCAGCTGGAAGGGATTCTCGAAATCCAGCTCCGGATGGGCATAGGGATAGACCTCGGCCAGCTCGCGGTTGATCCGCCGGGCCTGCCGCACGAGCCCGGTGTGCGTCTGCGCGACCTTCGCCTTCTTCTTGACCGCGGCCGCACCGGCCGGAGCCGGGCTCACCGCGCCACTCCTCGTCGCCATGCACGCCAGACTACGGGCCGCCACCGACACCCGGCGGTGATCCCGGCGAGCCCGCCCCGCCGGGCGCGGCGCCGGTCCTGACCGGGGAGGCCCGACCCGCCGCCGGGGGTGTTCGCTGAGAGCGGAAAACGGGGCGGCGGCCCACTCGTTCGGCCGCCGGCGGAAGGCCCCGCGGCCCCCAATCGGCCCCCCGGGGCACTCATCCGGCCCCTGATAAGACATCCTTGTGATTGATCGCACTGTTTGATACGTCATGCATCATGGGGACAACCCAGCGATGTCGACAAGGAGAGAGCTCGTGGACGACGTTCTGCGCCGTGCCCCGCTTTTCGCGGCGCTCGACGACGAGCAGGCGGCTGAACTGCGCGCCTCCATGACCGAGGTCACGCTCGCACGTGGCGATTCGCTGTTCCACGAGGGCGACCCCGGGGACCGGCTGTACGTCGTCACCGAGGGCAAGGTGAAGCTGCACCGCACCTCCCCCGACGGCCGCGAGAACATGCTGGCCGTGGTCGGCCCCGGGGAGCTCATCGGCGAGCTGTCGCTCTTCGACCCCGGTCCGCGGACGGCGACCGCCACGGCGCTCACCGAGGTCAAGCTGCTGGGCCTCGGCCACGGCGACCTCCAGCCCTGGCTGAACGTACGGCCCGAGGTCTCCACCGCGCTGCTGCGCGCGGTCGCGCGCCGGCTGCGGCGCACCAACGACGTCATGTCCGACCTGGTCTTCTCCGACGTGCCGGGGCGCGTCGCGAAGGCCCTGCTCGACCTCTCCCGGCGCTTCGGCGTCCAGTCGGAAGAGGGCATCCACGTCGTGCACGACCTCACCCAGGAAGAGCTGGCCCAGCTCGTGGGCGCGTCCCGCGAGACGGTGAACAAGGCGCTCGCCGACTTCGCCGGCCGCGGGTGGCTCCGCCTGGAGGCCCGCGCGGTGATCCTCCTCGACGTCGAGCGTCTCGCGAAGCGCAGCCGCTAGCTCTCAGCGGGGGTTCGCGCTCCGCAGTGCCCCCGGCGGGCCTGCGCGGCCCCCGCCGGGCGCGGCAGGCCGCACGGGCGGCCGCGGCGCCGGGAAGGCGCCCGCAGCGCCCCGGGGCGCTCCGTGCCCGGCCCGGGAGGGCCCGAGGCCGCCTACCAGGCGAGTTGGTCGAGCTCGTCGGCGACAGCCGACACCGCGGGGCTCGCCGGGTCGATGAGGGCGAAGTGCCCGCGCCCGGGCAGCCACACCGCCGTGACCTCCTCCCCCGCGGCGGCCGCCGCGGCGGCGTACGCGCGGCTGACGGCCGGCGGGACCTCGGTGTCGGTGGCGCCGTGCACGACGGTGACGGCGACACCCGTGGGGAGCAGCGCGGCGGGATCGGCGTGCGGGAGCCGGGCGGCGACGTGGCCGGGGCCGCCGAGCAGCTGGGTCACGGCGTCGGAGCACACCCCCAGCCGGATCGCGGAGGTGAGGTCGGCGATCGGGGCGAGGGCGACGACACCCCGCACCGGCGGAGGCGAGCTGGTGCGCCAGGGCGAGCCGGGCGGCAGGACATGCCGCGCGGCGGCCCACAGCGCGAGGTGGCCGCCCGCGCTGTGCCCGCTGAGCAGGAAGCGCCGCGGATCGACGACACCGGTGCCCAGCGTGCGGACGGCGAGCGCGGGCAGCGCGTCGACAGCGGCGGCGACGTCGTCGAAGGTCTCCGGCCAGCGCCCGGCGACGGGCGGCTCGGGGCCGTCCTGGGCGTCCGGCGGCGGTGCGCCGCGCCGGTATTCCACCGAGGCCACCGCGAAGCCGCGCCCCGCCAGACGGGCCGCGAGCGGCGAGATGTGGGCCCGGTCGTAGCGCGCCCGCCAGGCCCCGCCGTGCAGCAGCGCCACCAGCGGCGCGCCCCGCCCGCTGCCGTCCGCGCGGGGCCGGTAGAAGTCGACGACCTGCTCGGGATGCTCCCCGTACGCCGCGGTGGCGTCGGGCGGCACGGCGGGGTGCGCGAAGGCCGACGCCTCTTCGGCGGCGGCCGCGGCGGCGCGCCGCGCGGCCGCGACCGCGCCCGGCGCCACCCCGGCGCGCTCCCCCGGGACGGCAGCCCCCGTCGTGTCGGCTGCGGGCTCGACGGGCGCCGCCGTTGCCGGCGGCCGGGGGGCGGCTGGCTTCGTCGTGGCGGGGTCGTGGGTCATCGCTCAGGCCGTCCCGGCGGGGGAGAGCACGTCCGCCAGGGTGCGGGCGGCGTGGAGGGCGTCGGTGTGGCGGGTGTAGAGGGGCGTGAAGCCGAAGCGCAGGATGTCGGGGCGGCGGAAGTCGCCGATGACGCCCCGCGCGGTCAGCTCGCGCATCACCGCGCCCGCGTCCGGGCAGCGCAGCGAGACCTGGCTGCCGCGGTCGGCGTGACCCGCGGGCGTGGCGGGCTCGACGACCCGGGGCGGGACGAGGGCGGTCACGCAGCCGAGGAAGAAGTCGGTGAGCGTGAGGCTCTTGGCGCGGACGGCGGCGATGTCGACGCCGTCCCAGACGTCGAGCGCGGCGTCCAGGGCGAGCAGGGAGAGGATCTCGGGCGTGCCGACGCGGCCGCGTGGGGCGCCGTCCGCGGGCTGGTAGCCGGGCACCATGCCGAAGGGGTCGGCGTGCGAGTTCCAGCCCGGCAGCGGGGAGTCGAAGAGCGGCTGGAGCGCGCGCCTGACGTAGAGGTACGCCGGCGCGCCGGGCCCGCCGTTGAGGTACTTGTACGTGCAGCCGACCGCGAGGTCGACCTCGGCGTCGTCGAGGCCCACGGGCAGGGCGCCCGCGCTGTGGCAGAGGTCCCAGACGGCCACGGATCCGGCCTCGTGCAGGGCGGCGGTGATACCGGGCAGGTCGTAGAGCCGCCCGGTGCGGTAGTCGACGTGGTTGACCAGCGCCGCCGCGGTCCGCCCGCTTGCCGCCGCGGCGATCTCGCCGGGCGGCACGGCGCGGACGGTGCAGCCGGTGAGCCGGGCGGCGGAGGCGGCGATGTAGCCGTCGGTGGGGAAGGTCGTGGCGTCGACGAGGATCTCGCTGCGGCCCTTCCGGGCCATGCGGGTGGCGGCGACGAGCGCCTTGAAGACGTTGACGCTGGTCGAGTCGCCGACGACGATCTGCCCGGCCGCGGCGCCGACGAGGGGCGCGATGCGGTCGCCGACCCGCTCGGGGGCGGTCCACCAGCCGCTCTCCTCCCAGGAGCGGATGCGCAGCTCGCCCCATTCGCGGGTGACGACGTCGTTCAGCCGCGGCAGCACCCCGCGGGGCAGCGCGCCCAGCGAGTTGCCGTCGAGGTAGACGGTGGCGTCGTCGAGGACGAAGCGGTCGCGGACGGCGGCGAGCGGATCGGCCGCGTCCAGCTCGGCGGCGCGTGCGGCGAGGGCGGCGGCGGGGGACGGCGGTGCGGTGGGCTCAGACATGGCTTCGGGCCGTCCACAGCTCGGGGAAGACGTTCTTGGTGGCGCGTTTCTCCAGCCAGGCCACCCCCGCGGAGCCGCCGGTGCCGGTCTTGGCGCCCATCGCGCGCCGGGTTGCCACGAGGTGGTCGTTGCGCCACCGCCACACGTACTCGGCGATGTCGGTGAGGGTCTCGCCGAGCCGGATGAGGTCGGAGTCCTGGTCGGACGCGGCGTAGACGCGCTGCCAGGCGGTCTCGACCTCGGGGTGCGGTTCGTAGGGCAGGGTCGGGTCGCGGTCGAGTACGGCGGCGGGGATGCGGTAGCCGCGCCGGTCGAGCAGCCGCAGCGCCTCGTCGTAGAGGCTGGGCTCGGTGAGGGCCTTCTCCAGCTCGCGGTAGGCGCGCGGGGTGCCGCGGTGCGGGACGAGCATGGAGGCGGATTTCTCGCCGAGCAGGAATTCGACCCTGCGGTACATCGCCGACTGGAAGCCGGAGCCCTCACCGAGCGCGGAGCGGTAGGCGTTGAACTGCCCGGGGGTGAGGTGCGCGATGGGCTTCCAGGAGGCGTTGAGCGACTCCAGCTCGGGCAGGCTGCGGTGCAGCGCCGCCATCGCGGTGGGCAGGTCGTCCTGGCGCAGCGCGCGGGCCGCGGTGGTCCACTCGTGCACGAGCAGGGTGAACCACAGCTCCATGACCTGGGTGGTGACGAGGAAGGCCAGCTCGCCGGGCTCGTCGGACAGCGGGTGCTGCAGATGGGTGAGGACGGACGCCTGGACGTAGTCCTCGTACGGTGTGCTGCCCTCGAACGCGAGGTTCGGGGTCGCCGCCTCGTCGGTCGGGTGGTCGGACATGGTGTACCTCCGTGTGCGGGTACCCGGGATCACCGGGCCACGCCGCGATCATCGGCGGTGCGTGCTGATCCGGCAAGGGCCGGTCCCTCCCGGCGCGCCGCCGGGCCCGTACGGCCCGGCCGGACCCCGCGGCGGGCGCCCGGGCGCCTCAGGCGACCGGCGGCCCGGAGATGTAGCGCCCCTGGGAGTCGTACGGCCACTGGTTCGCGACGCAGCCGTGCAGGCCCTTGATCTGCTGCATCATCACCGGGGCGGGCTTACCGGGACCGGGGCAGCCCTCGTGATGGTGGCCGATGCGGTGGCCGACCTCGTGGTTGATGATGAGCGCGCGGTAGCCGGCGATCGGGCCGTCGAACTCGGGCGAGCCGAGCATCCAGCGCTTGAGGTTCACCACGACGGTGGCACCGACGTCGCAGTTGACCTCGCCGCCGGTGTCCAGGCCGGCGGCGCCGCAGATGCGGTCCACGGTGTCGGGCGTGGCGATCTTGATGACGAAGTCGGCGGGGCCGGAGGAGACCAGCTGGAAGCCGTCGTGGCCGTCGGCGGTCCAGCCGCGCGGGTCGGCGAGGATGACGGCGATCTCGTGTGCGGCGTCGGTCGCGGACAGCGAGATCCCGCCCTCCACCTCGACCTTGTAGCGGCGGATGGTGCCTTGGCCGGAGGCGGCACCGGAGGCGCGGGCGACGGTGAAGTAGCCGGTGCCGTGCTTGGGCACGGACGCGGGGGGCGCGCTCGTGGTCGCCGACGCGGTGGGCTTGGCGGCCTTCTTCGAGGGCTTGGGGCTGGTGGTGGTCGGCGTGGGCGAGGGGCTGCGGTCGCCGTCCGCCGTGGTGGCGGGGGCGGGCGGCGTGGTCGTGGCGGGGACGGAGTCGGTGCCGAGCCTCGCGCTGCCCTCGCTCGCGCGGGATTTGTGCCAGGCGGCGTATCCGGCACCGGCCCCGAGCACGAGGACGGCGGCGAGGGCGAGCGGCCCGGCTATGGATGCGCGTTTCTTCGCGCGCCGGCGCCCACGCCGATGCCTGTCCGGTCCTGCCACGGCTCCCCCTGCGTACGCGCAGCCGGGTGCGCAGGTGCCCGGGCCCGGCCCGGATCGCTGCGGCACTCCTGTGCTGCCTGCGGACACGCCCTCACATGTGCGTGCTAACGACAACCAGTCGGGGCCAACAATCGCACACAGATACGCGGCCGGGCCGACTGCCCCCCTCCTGTGGCAGTACCGTCACATTCCTCCACGCTGAGCAAGCCGGGGAGGACGGTACGCGACGACGGGGGCAGATCGGGCCGGACGGAGGGAAGGCGGGCGGTCTCAGCCCAGGATGTCGGCGGCGGTCGGGGAGCTGTCCCGCAGGAAGGCCGTGCAGCGCTCGTACTCCTCCTGCTCGCCGATCGACCGGGCGGCCCGGGCCAGGGCGTGCAGCGCCCGCAGGAAGCCGCGGTTCGGCTCGTGCTCGAAGGGCACCGGGCCGTGGCCGCGCCAGCCGGCCCGGCGCAGCGCGTCCAGGCCGCGGTGGTAGCCGGTGCGGGCGTAGGCGTAGGACTCGACCACCCGGCCGCCCTCGAACGCCTCGTCCGCGAGCTGCGCCCAGGCCAGCGAGGAGGCCGGGTACTTCGCCGCCACATCGGCGGGCGCGGCGCCGGATGCGAGCAGTTCGCGCGGCCCGGGGTCGTCGGGCAGGTGCGTGGGGGCCGGGCCCCCGAGCAGGTTCTCGTGGATTGCCATGGGCTCCAGTCTGCCCGAGCCGCCGCGCGAAGGGACGCCCGGCCCGCGGGCCCGCCCACCGCGCGGGCAGCCCCCGGCCCGCGTCCCGGCCCGTCACACGAAGGGACCCCCGGCGGCCGCCGGGGGTCCCTGTCGGTCTCCGCCCTCACCCGTACGCGGTCCGCGTACGGCCGGACGTCACTTGCGCTTGTTGCCCGCCGACCGCAGGTTCTCGGCGGCGACGACGACACGCGCGGCCATGCCCGCCTCGGCGGCCTTGCCCCACACGCGCGGGTCGTAGGCCTTCTTGTTGCCGACCTCGCCGTCGATCTTGAGCACGCCGTCGTAGTTCTGGAACATGTGGCCGGCGACGGGCCGGGTGAAGGCGTACTGCAGGTCGGTGTCGATGTTCATCTTGACGACGCCGTTCTCCAGCGCCTCGTCGATCTCCTCCTGCGTGGAGCCGGAGCCGCCGTGGAAGACGAAGTCGAAGGCGTTGGCCTTGCCGTACTTCTGCGCGACCGCGTCCTGCAGCTCCCGGAGGATGCCGGGGCGCAGCACGACGTTGCCCGGCTTGTAGACGCCGTGCACGTTGCCGAAGGAGGCGGCCAGCAGGTAGCGGCCCTGCTCGCCCAGGCCCACGGCCTCGACGGTGCGGTAGGCGTCGTCGACGGTGGTGTAGAGGCTCTCGTTGATCTCGTGCGAGACGCCGTCCTCCTCGCCGCCGGTCGGGGTGATCTCCATCTCCAGGATGATCTTGGCCTTGACCGCCTGGGCCAGCAGCTCCTTGGCGATGGCGAGGTTGTCGTCCAGCGTCTCGGCGGAGCCGTCCCACATGTGCGACTGGAAGAGCGGGTTGCGGCCGGCCGCCACGCGCTCCTGGGAGATGGCGAGCAGCGGGCGGACGTAGCCGTCCAGCTTGTCCTTGGGACAGTGGTCGGTGTGCAGGGCGACGGTGACCGGGTACTTCTCGGCGACGACGTGCGCGAACTCGGCGAGCGCGACCGCGCCCGTCACCATGTCCTTCTGGTACTGGCCGCCGAGGAACTCCGCACCGCCCGTGGAGATCTGGATGATGCCGTCGCTCTCCGCCTCGGCCAGGCCGCGCAGGGCGGCGTGCAGCGTCTGCGACGACGTGACGTTGATGGCCGGGTAGGCGAACTTCCCCGCCTTCGCCCGGTCGAGCATGTCGTTGTAGACCTCGGGGGTAGCGATGGGCATCGTGTCCGCTCCTCAGATTCCGCGGGGTGGTGGTGCTAGGCGTGGCGACGTCATCGTCGGCCCTATCTTCCCATTCTCGAACGGATACACCACCTCGGTGCCGGGGTCATCCGCCGCGAACGGCCGGGTGTTTCACGTGAAACACCCCAAGCCCGGCGAAACCGCAGGTCACAGCGCTTTCGAGAGGTGTACGCAGCCGGGCCTGGCCGCCGCCGGGCCCTTTCACGGGTCGGCGGCGGCGATCGCTCAGTCCAGTCCGAGGTCGGCCAGCGAATACACCGCGAGATACGGCAGACCCGCCTCCGTAATCTTCGGCTCGGCGCCGCGGTCGACGATGACCGCGACGGCGACGACCTGGGCCCCCGCCTCGCGCGCCGCCTCGACGGCGGTCAGCGGCGAGCCGCCGGTCGTCGAGGTGTCCTCGACCACCAGCACGCGGCGGCCCGCGATGTCCGGGCCCTCGATCCTGCGCTGCATGCCGTGCGCCTTGGTGGCCTTGCGCACCACGAAGGCGTCCAGCCGCTTCCCGCGCGCTGCGGCGGCGTGCAGCATCGCCCCGGCCACCGGGTCCGCGCCGAGCGTCAGCCCGCCGACCGCGTCGTAGTCCAGCTCGGCGGTCATGTCCAGCATCGCCTGGCCGACCAGCGGCGCGGCCTGGCCGTCCAGGGTGATGCGGCGCAGGTCGATGTAGAAGTCGGCCTCCAGCCCGGAGGAGAGGGTCACCTTGCCGTGCACCACGGCCTTGTCCTGGATCTGCTGCAGCAGTGCACTGCGTACGTCGTCACTCATGACGACCAGTATCCGGCCCGCCGGCCGGGGCCGCCGCACACCGCCCCCCGGCCCCGCCCCGCAGGTCAGCCGATGCGGTGCCAGCTCCAGGTGGTGGTGATCTCCAGCGGGTCGATCGGGGTGACCAGGCGCGGCGCGGTGTTGAGGCCGTTCGGCGGGCCGGACTGCGGCTCGACGCACACCGCCTCGGGCTGCTCGTCGTAGACCACGACCCACTGCGCCGGGCTCCGCACCTCCAGCCGCAGCTCGCCGGGCCAGGTCAGCGTCACGTCGACGCCGTCGGGCATCCCGAAGCAGTCGTCCCAGGGGCCGGGGCGGGGGGTGACGCGGTTGCCGTTGGGGAGGTGGTTGTCGCCGCGCTCCTCCTGCCAGTCCGCGCGGAAGGCCAGCTCGACGTCCTGGCCGCCCTTGCCCAGGTTGCGGTTCCACCAGGGGTGCCAGCCCGCCTGCGCCGGGAAGGAGTCGCCGCCCGGCGCCACCTCGACGCTCAGCGTGAGCTTCACCGAGTGCGGGGCGAGCTCCACGGTGTGGGTGACCCGGCCGGGGTAGGGCCACGGCTCGGTCAGCTCGACGTGGTACGAGGCGGTGGTCGCGGTGGCCGGGGCCGCCTCCTCCCAGGCGCGGTGCCGCACGGTGCCATGGATGGCGTGCGGCGGAGCGTCCACCGGGAGCTGGTGGGTGACGCCGCCGTTGCGGAAGGTCCCGTTCTCGGTCCGGCCGGCCCACGGCACCATAAGAAAGGCGCCGAACCGGTCGCCCTGACGCAGGAGTTCCGTCCCGGCGACCTTGAGGGAGGCGATACGGCAGCCGTTCCCGGGCTCCAAGGTCAATTCGGCGTCGCCCGCCGTCAGCTTCGTCTCATTCTCCACGTCACGAGCCTAGCGGGCGGGCCCTCTGACGTTCACTTATGGTCCCGCAGGCGGGTGGTGCCGGCGGACTGACGCCCCCGTACGCCCTCCCGAGCCGCCCTCAGCCGCGGCGCCGCAGCACCCGCCCCACCACCACCGCGGACGCGACGATCGCCGCCGCGACCGGAGCCGCCCAGCGCAGGGTGGCCGCGGCCGAAGGGCTGTCCGGTGCGGGCACGGGCGCGTACCGCCCGCGCGGCGGGGCGTGGTCGACCTCCTCCGCGCTGCGCCCGATCATCGTCCGGCGGGCGTGCGCGGCCTCGGCGGGCGGGACGAGGTCGTCGAGCGCCGCCGCGCTCTCCGGGACCTCCACCTCGACCTCGACCAGGTCGCAGTCCTCCAGCTCGGCGGCCGGCAGCGGCTCGCCGTCGTCGTCGACGACATCGGCCTTCGCGTCCGCGTCCAGCTCCGGCCCGGCCGCGGCCGCCCCGGCCTCCAGGTCGGCGCCCGGCCCGGCGTCCGGTCCCGCCTCGGGCGCGTGAGCTGCCAGATCCGCGCAGAAACGGTCCATGAGCCGCCGTACGGCCGCCTCCACCAGCGCCGGCTCGTAGGTCGTGATGCGTCCCTGCCCTGCCGCCTCGCCCCGCCACACGACCGTCACCCCGGGCTCGGGCTGCACGGCCGCGACGACGCCCAGCTCGGCGGCCACCGTCACGCCGCCCCCGCCGCGCACCTCCGTGCCGGCGGCCGTCAGGGTGAAGCCCGGCCCCGTGCCGTCCACCGCGACCGTGCCCCGGTAGGTGATCGTGGACCCGCCCACCCGCAGCCGCAGCCGCCCCGCGGCGGCACCCGCGGCGCCCGCGTCGCCCTCGCCCGCGGCGGCGTCCGGCTGCCAGCCGGGCAGGCAGGCCGACACCACCTCCGGCGTGCGCAGGGCCTGCACCATGCGCGCCGTGGTCATCCCCGGAACGAACGACTCATGCTCCATGCGGCGGAGCCTACCCACCCCGCCGGGCGCATGACGCTCCCGCGCCCGGCACTTTCTGCACGCGTCGGGCCGCCCGCCTCAGCCCGCCGGGACGCGCGGCCGCAGCAGGGTCGAGGGCGGGAGGGCGCGGCCGGGGCGGGTGGGGAGCGGGGCACGGGCGGCCTGCCGCAGCGCGCGCGGGGTGAGCGTGGCCGGCGTGCCGGGCGGCAGCCGCAGCACGGGCGGGGCGGTGCGCGCGGCGAGCAGGTAGGCCTGGTCCGGCGGGGCGGCGGTGGCGGGGGCGAGGGGGGCGCCGCCCGGGGCCGCGGGCAGCCAGTACGGCGAGGTGCGCAGCCCCACCGCGGACACGGTCGCCTCGATCGTCCAGAAGGTGTGCGCCGCGCCCGCCGCCGTCCCGGCGTGCACGGCGAGCCGCCCGCCGGGGGCGAGCACACGGGCGGCGAGCCCGAAGAACTCCTGCGAGTAGAGCTTGGCGCCGGCCGTCGTCCCCGGGCCCGGCAGGTCGGCGACGATCACGTCGTACGGCGCCGTGCGGCCGCGGCGCAGCCAGTCGAAGGGGTCGGCGGTGACGGCGCGGACCCGCAGATCGGCGAAGGCGTGGCCGTTGACGCGGCTGAGGCCCGGGTCGGTGCGGGCCAGCCGGAGCAGTTCGGCGTCGGGCTGGACGACGGTGACGGCGCCGACGTCGGCATAGCGCAGCACCTCGTGCAGGGCCTGGCCGTCGCCGCCGCCGAGCAGCAGCACGCGGGCCCGGGTGCCGTTCATCGCCGGGTGGACGAGGGCCTGGGCGTAGCGGGCGGTGGTGGCGCCGGAGACCCGCAGGCGGCCGTCGAGGTAGAGCCGCAGCGGATCGCCGGGGGTCTCGCCGCCCGTGAGGACGATCTCCTCGACGCCGGACTGCTCGGCGACCCGCACGTCCCCGCCGTAGACCTCGCGGCGGGCGGCCCGCTCGAAGGGGCCGGCCACGGCGGCGGCGCCCGCCAGCAGCGCGAGGACCAGCACGTTCGCGAGCAGCAGCCAGCCGCGGGCGCGCCGGGTCAGGTCACCGCGGAAGAGCCACAGCACGGTCGCCCCGCCGGCCACGGCGTTGACGGCGCCGGTGGCGAGGGCGCCGCTGAGCTGACCGGCGTGCGGCAGCAGCAGGAAGGGGAAGGCGAGACCGCCGACGAGCGCCCCCACGTAGTCGGCGGCGAAGAGGTCGGCGACCGCGCCGCCCGCGTCCTGCCGCCGTACCCGCTGCACCAGCGTCATCAGCAGCGGCACCTCGGCGCCGGTGAGGACGCCGATGGCGAAGGCGCAGCCCACTATGGGCGCGCCGGCGTGCCCGAACCACGCGAAGGACGCGTAGAGCACCATCACCGACAGCCCGCCGACGAGGGCCAGCCCGGTCTCGACGGCGGCGAACGCGGCGGCGGCGCGGCCGCGCCACCGTTTTGCGAGCAGCGATCCGCAGCCCATCGCGAAGACCATCACCGACAGGATCACCGACGCCTGCGTGACCGAGTCGCCCACCAGGGAGGAGGCGAGCGCGACGAGTTCGAGCTCGTACACCAGCCCGCAGGCGGCGCACACGAAGACGGCGGTGAGCACCAGCGCCCGAGCCGCCTGTGCCGTCACTGGTAACCGCGGGGTGAGGCACGGGAGTTCACTACGGTGACGCTGGTCGATCATGAGTGCACGCTATGTCAGTGTGGAGCCTTCGCCGGTCACCCACAGGAGTGCAAAATCGGCGGCCGCGGGCGTGGCGGGGCGGTATTCGGGTCAGGCCAGCGCATTCACCCGGGTCCTGGTGGTGACGAGCCGCCCCTCCTGCGGATAGGCGTGCCAGGTGCGCCAGCGCACGCCCCCCTCCGCGTACTGCACGAGCATCGCGGTGAACGCGTGCGGGTCGCCGGGGAAGGTCCCGGCCAGGCCGTGCGGGTGGTCGGCGACCAGCGCGAGCAGCTCCTGGGCGCGGCCGGCGAACGAGCCCTGCGACAGCGTCTCGATGCGCGCGGCGAACTCGTAGTCCCAGGCCCCCACCCGGCGGGCGACGCCGAAGGGCAGCGGCGCCTGGCTGCCGGCCATGCACGCCACGGTCTCCGAGCAGGCCCCGCCGGCCGCGTCCACCAGGACCTGGTGGGAGGCGCCCAGCAGGCGTAATTCGACCTTGGCGCGCAGCCGGCGGCCGTCCCCGACCTCGACGTTCAGCACGGCGAGCGCGGGCAGCGGGTCTTTGCCCAGACACCACGCGAGGTCGCCCGCGCGGGTGTCGGTGTACGAGGTTTGCAGGGTGGTGAGCATGGGTCGGCTCCGCAAGCACGCAGTGGAATGTCATGGGCCGGTCGCGCCCGGCAACGGGGCGGGCGCGCGTCGGCTCGTGCCCACGTGGGGTCCTGGACCCGGCGGCGCGAGGAGCCGGCGAGGCCAGGGAAGGAGTCTGCGCAGCCTCCGAATGGTCCCCGCCGAAGCCCTCGAAATGGGTCCGGGAACTACGGAATCATGAATCGCTCGTCACATTCAGCGTTTTTACCGATCTGTACGCACTTTCCATCCCTTGGAGCGCCCACGGGGTCAGGTGTTCACCCGGGCCCACCCTGACGCCCCCGGTCCCCGCTCGCGGCGGGTACGGCCAACCAGGCACAGGATCAAGAAACTTGGGGTATACACCGCTGCCCCGGCAAGCGGCGCAGCAGCACGGCGCGGGACCGGCCCCGTATCGTCTGGCGCGGGGCGTCACCCGCACGGCATCACTTCCGAGGACGGTGCACACATGAACGGCAGGCCGCTGCTGAACCGCAGGCTGGAAGGCCTCGGGACGACGATCTTCGCCGAGATGTCCGCGCTCGCGGCCGCCACCGGGGCGATCAACCTCGGCCAGGGCTTCCCGGACACCGACGGGCCGGAGTCCGTCCGGGAGGCCGCCGTAAGGGCACTGCGCGACGGACGCGGCAACCAGTACCCGCCGGGGCCGGGCGTTCCGGAGCTGCGTCAGGCGATCGTCGGCCACCAACGCCGCTTCTACGGGCTGGAGTTCGACCCCGACACCGAGGTCCTGGTGACGGCCGGCGCGACCGAGGCCATCGCGGCGGCGATGCTCGCCCTGCTCGAACCCGGCGACGAGGTCATCGCGTTCGAGCCCTTCTACGACTCCTACGCGGCGTGCGTCGCGATGGCCGGCGGAGTCCGCGTCCCGCTGACCCTGCACGCTCCCGACTTCCGCCCCGACCTGGACCGGCTGCGCGACCTGGTCACCCCGCGCACCCGCGTCCTCCTCCTCAACAGCCCGCACAACCCGACCGGCACCGTCCTCACGCGGGACGAGCTGACGGCAATCGCCGAACTCGCCGTGGAGCGCGACCTCATCGTGGTCACCGACGAGGTCTACGAGCACCTCACCTTCGACGGCGCCCGCCACACCCCCCTGATCACCCTCCCCGGCATGCGCGACCGCACAGTCTCCATCTCCTCCGCGGGCAAGACCTTCTCGTTCACCGGCTGGAAGGTCGGCTGGGTGACCGGCTCCCCCGCGCTCGTCGCCGCCGTCCGGACGGCCAAGCAGTTCCTCACCTACGTCGCCTCGGGCCCCTTCCAGTACGCCGTCGCCGAGGCCCTGGCCCTCCCCGACACGTACTACACCGCTTTCCGCGACGACCTCCAGACCAAGCGCGACCTGCTCGCCGACGGCCTCACCGCGGCCGGCTTCGAGGTCTACCGCCCCCAGGGCACGTACTTCATCACGACCGACATCGCACCCCTCGGCGAGACCGACGCCCTCGTCTTCTGCCGCGCCCTCCCGGAACGCTGCGGCGTGGTCGCCGTCCCCAACTCCGTCTTCTACGACGACCCCGTCGCCGGCCGCACCCAGGTCCGCTTCGCCTTCTGCAAACGCGAGGACGTCCTGCGGGCGGCCCTGGAGCGGCTGATGATCCGACTGTGACATAACGCCCGCCTGAGCGTATGTCCCGCGTACCCTCATCAGCTTCCTGCAGGATGCGCGGAAGCAATGCGGGACACGCATCAAGGCCCTGGTATCAAAAGTCGACCATTGGCGGATCGAAGAGTCCGAAGTGAGGGAGATAGTCGCTCTCGACTGCGAACTCCGCCTCATGGACCCCAGGGATTACAGGCAACTGCACGATCGGCATCTTGTCTTCCAAGGAGGGGTCCGGGGTGGTGTGGTCATGCCCACCGGTGGGGTCGTGCTGTGTCAGCACCCCCCCGGGGCAGCGATGGCTGTTCGGGCTCCGCTGCTCGACAGCGCCGTCGTCATCCGAGCCTGGGGGCGAGGAGCAGCTCCCTGACGGCCAACGCGCTGCACCATGTACGCCCCCTGGTACATGGACTATCATTAGTACATGTCCATGAAGCGCACCAACGTCTACGCGGACCCCGAGGATCTCGCGATCATCAAGGAGGCGGCGGCCCGTCGCGGGATCAGCGAAGCCGAGATCATCCGCCAAGGGATCCATTTGGCAGCCATGGCAAACCGCGTCTGGGAGGAGCCGTTGTTCTCGCGCACCTTCGAGGGCTCCGGCCGCACACCGACCGGGGGCGATGTACGTGACGCCGTGGCGGACGCCGTTCGGCGCGAGACGGAATCCAGGCCCGCCGAGTGATCATCGTCGTTGCCGACACGTCGGGGCTACTGGCCGCGCTCGACTCCGCCCATCCGGAACACCGAGGCGCCGGTGAAGCCCTCGCAGCCGCCGGCCTCCTTGTCATGTCCCCGCTGCTTCTCGCTGAGATCGACCACGTCGCCACCCGTGAGTTGGGACGGCAGGCCGCGCTCAGCGCCGTCGACGACATCCGGCGCTGGATGCGGGTGAGCCGCATCGTCGTGCCGGAGATCACCGAGATTCACCTGGCGACCGCCCAATCCCTGCGTGCCAGGTACGCGTCGCTCGACCTCGATCTGGCCGACGCCGTCAACGTCGCGCTGGCTGCGGACTACGACACCGATGCCATCCTCACTCTGGACCGTCGCGACTTCCGCGCCCTACGCCCGCTGGGCCGTCATAAGTGCTTCCGCCTCCTGCCGGACGACCTGCCCCTGTGACCGCATGAGTGCGTGAAGGAGGAGTGTGGGCCCGGGTGACCGGCTCCCCCTGCGCTCATCACCGCGATCCCCCAACTCCGTCTTCTACGACGACCCCGTCGCCGACCGCACCCAGGTCCGCTTCGCCCTCTGCAAACGCGAGGACGTCCTGACCGAGGCCGCGCAGCGTCTGCGCAAGGCGTTCGGCGGCTGAAGTTCCGGCGTAGCCTGCGCTGATGGACCGCAGGGAACGTGCCGTAGGGGCCGTCGTCGGGTCGGCGGTCGGGGACGCCCTGGGCGCGCCGTTCGAGTTCGGGCCCGCGGGGGCGTTCTCCGCGCGCTTCCCGACGCCCGCGGGGGGCGGTGAGATGTGCGGGGGCGGCGGCTGGGATCCGGGCGAGGCCACCGACGACACGCAGATGGCCGTGCACCTCGGCCAGTCGCTGCTGAAACGCCGCGGACTCGACCTCCCGGACATCTTCGCCCGCTTCCAGCGGTGGGCGGCCGCAGAGCCGAAGGACATCGGCCTCCAGACGGAGGACGTCCTGGGCAACGGCAAGCCGTGGGACGCGGCAGCGGCTGCGCACTTCGCGAGCAACCACCGGGCCGCCGGGAACGGCGCCCTCATGCGTGCCACGACGTCCGCGGTCTACTTCGCACGCCGCGGCCGGCACGTGACCATGGGCGCCGCGCGCGAGATCTCCGCGCTCACCCACGGAGACCCTGCCGCCTGGGAAGGCACCGCGATCTTCCACGACCTCGTGCGCGTGGCGCTGGAGGGCGGCGACCCGCTCGCCGCCGTCCCGTCCACGCTCGCGCACGTCCGTCCGGAGCACCGGGACCGTTACGCCGTCGTCCTGCGCCCGGACTGGCACCCGGACCGGGCCACCGAGTTCAACGGTGCCGTCTGGCCCTGCCTCGGCTCCGCGGTGTGGGCGGTCCGCACCACCGCCTCGTACGAGGACGCCGTACGCGCGGCCGTCGACCTCGGCGGCGACACCGACACCGTGGCCGCGGTCACCGTCGGCCTCGCCGGAGCCGTCCACGGCTTCGACGCGATCCCCGCCCGCTGGACCGCTCCCCTGCACGTCCCCCTCCCCGGCGCCGGCGAGCGGGTCCTCCGCCTGCCCGATCTCCTCGGTCTCGCCCGGGACCTGGCGGACCCGCCGGGCAGCAGCTGACGCCCGTTTCGGGGTGTGCCGCCGCCCTGCCCGCGCCGGCGTCGCCGGTGACCCGGCGACCGGGCCCGGTCCGGGGCGGTGTCACCGGTGTGTCAGGGGTGCTGTCAGTGGTGGGTGATCTACTCGGCTTGCACTCGAACCTGAGTGCCCATCACCGAACGGAAAGTCAGGAGTCCCATGCGCACCAAGCGTGCTTCACAGGCCGCAGCCGTCGCTGTCGCGACCGGGCTGGCGTCGCTCGGCCTGTCGACCGCCTCCGCACAGACTGCTCCCACGGCGGTCGTGCTGCCGATCCCCCACTACGCGCACATGCTCGTCGACCCCGCTCACCAGCACCTCTTCATCAGCGGCGGGGAGGGGTCCAGCAGCATCCTGGTCACCGACTACGCGGGGCGGACGGTCGCCACGATCGACGGGGAGACGGGGGCGAACGGGCTGGCGCTGTCGCCGGACGGGAGCACGGTGTACGCCGCGCTCGGCGGCGCGGACGCGATCTCGGCCGTCGACACCGGAACGCTGACCGAGACGGCGCGCTACGGCACGGGCGCGGGCACCGGCCCGCAGTCGGTGGTGTGGAGTGCCGGCAGGCTGTGGTTCGGGTACGGCGGTGCCGCGCAGGGCGGGATCGGCTCGGTCGACCCGGCCGCCGACCCCGCCGCCGTGACCCTCAGGGCGACGGGCGACAGCTGGTACAGCGCCCCGATCCTCGCCGCCACGCCGGGCGGCGAGCTGGTGGCGGGCGAGCCCGGGCAGAGCCCGGCCGAGCTGGCCAGCTACGACGTGTCCGGCGGAAGCGCGCGGGTGCTGCACGGCCCGCTCTACCTGACGTCGCCGACGGTCAGCAGCAATCTGGCGGACCTGGCGATCACCCCGGACGGCAAGGACGTGGTGACGGCGTGCGGCGCGCCGTACGAGCACCAGGTGTTCAAGGTGGCCGACCTCAGCCCGGACGGGGCGTACCCCACGGCGACCTACCCCAACGCGGTCGCGATGGGCGCGGACGGCACCGTGTTCGCCGGGTCGGAGAACCTGTACGGCGACCAGGTCTTCGTCTTCGCCCCCGGCAGCACGAGCCCGGTCGTGTCGTACCCGGTCGCCCCCAACGAGTTCGAGGCGGACGCGGGTCTGGCCGTCACCCCCGACAACAGCACGCTGTTCGCCATAAGCGCCGACCCGTACGGGGCGGATCCGGTGCTGCACGTCATAGCGAACCCGGCGCAGGCGGCCTCCAGCCTGACCGTCTCCGGGCCCGCGAGCGTCCACCGGCACGGGACGGTCACCCTGACCGGCTCGCTCGGCGGCCCGTCGGTGTACGTCGCTGGGCAGACGGTGCAGGTCACCCGGGTCGACCGGGCGAACCCGGCCGGCACCGCGCTGCCCGCCGTGACGACGGGCGCGAACGGCACGTTCACCGTGACGGACACCCCGCCGACCGACGGAACGGTCACCTACCAGCTGGCGTACGCCGGGAACGCGCACCTGGCGGCGTCCGCCGCGAGCGTCACCGTGCAGATCGGGCGCTGAACGGGCACGGGCCGGCCCCGCGCGCGGTGCTCCGCGCGGGGGGCCGGCCCGGCAGGATCCCCGGGGACGACGGTCAGTCGGTGCCGGACTCCATCGCCGCGCGGTCCAGCAGCGCGTCGTCGGGCTCCGCCTCGCCGCGGGAGGCGATGACCTCCGCGCCACCCTCGGACAGCTCGGGCATGGTCTCGATGAGGCCCGTCGCGGGCTCCTGCGCCGGGCCGAGGGCCAGGCTGCCGGAGCCGACGAGGCCGAGCTGGGCGTACTGCTCCAGCTTGGCGCGGGAGTCGGCGATGTCCAGGTTGCGCATGGTGAGCTGGCCGATCCGGTCCACCGGGCCGAACGCGGAGTCCTCGGTGCGCTCCATGGACAGCTTGTCCGGGTGGTAGCTGAAGGCCGGGCCCGTCGTGTCGAGGACGGAGTAGTCCTCGCCGCGCCGCAGCCGCAGGGTCACCTCGCCGGTGACGGCGGCGCCGACCCAGCGCTGCAGGGACTCGCGGATCATCAGCGCCTGCGGGTCCAGCCAGCGGCCCTCGTACATCAGCCGTCCGAGGCGGCGGCCCTCGGTGTGGTACTGCGCGAGGGTGTCCTCGTTGTGGATCGCGTTGACGAGGCGCTCGTAGGCCGCGTGCAGCAGCGCCATGCCGGGGGCCTCGTAGATGCCGCGGCTCTTGGCCTCGATGATCCGGTTCTCGATCTGGTCGGACATGCCCAGGCCGTGCCGGCCGCCGATCGCGTTCGCCTCGGCCACCAGGTCGACGGCGCTCGCGAACTCCTTGCCGTTGACGCTGACGGGGCGGCCCTGGTCGAAGCCGATCGTCACGTCCTCGGCGGCGATCTCGACCGACGGGTCCCAGAACCGCACGCCCATGATCGGGTCGACGGTCTCGACGCCGGTGTTCAGGTGCTCCAGGGTCTTCGCCTCGTGGGTGGCGCCCCAGATGTTGGCGTCGGTGGAATACGCCTTCTCCGTGCTGTCGCGGTAGGGCAGCCCGTGGGCGAGCAGCCACTCCGACATCTCCTTGCGGCCGCCGAGTTCGGTCACGAAGTCCGCGTCGAGCCAGGGCTTGTAGATCCGCAGGTGCGGGTTGGCGAGCAGGCCGTAGCGGTAGAACCGCTCGATGTCGTTGCCCTTGAAGGTGGAGCCGTCGCCCCAGATCTGGACGTCGTCCTCGAGCATCGCCCGCACCAGCAGCGTGCCGGTGACGGCGCGCCCGAGCGGCGTGGTGTTGAAGTACGCCCGCCCGCCGGAGCGGATGTGGAACGCCCCGCAGGTGAGCGCCGCCAGGCCCTCCTCGACCAGCGCCGCACGGCAGTCGACCAGTCGCGCGACCTCGGCGCCGTAGGCCTTCGCACGGCCGGGCACCGACGCGATGTCGGGCTCGTCGTACTGGCCTATGTCAGCGGTGTAGGTGCAGGGGACAGCGCCTTTGTCGCGCATCCACGCGACCGCGACCGACGTGTCGAGGCCACCGGAGAAGGCGATGCCGACGCGCTCGCCGACAGGGAGGGAGGTGAGGACCTTGGACATGGAAATATTATGCACACCAACGCATGCTCATGCAAAGCCCCTCGTTCGGGGGACGGCGGAGCCCCCGGGAGCCCCCGGCCGCCGTCATCCCCGGGGAGCCAGGATGCCCGCCGCGCGGGCGGCGGCGAGCCAGTCGGGGAATTCGCGGAGCAGGCTGTCGTACAGCTCCGCGTCGGAGAGCGCCTTCGGGGTGCTGCCCGCGGCGAAGAACCCGGCGTTGTCGACGGGCCGGCGGTCCGGCACCGGCAGGTCGTCGAGCTTGCGCAGGAAGCGGAAGTCGTCGTCCCCGAAGCCGACGAACTGCCAGAAGATCGGCAGCCGCGCGGACACGCACAGCACATGCTCGGCGGCGGCCTTCGACGTCGGCGAGCCGTCGGTCTGGAAGACGACGAACGCCGGGTCGGCCGCCCCGCAGGCCTCGTAGTGGTCGATCACCTTCTGCATCGCGAGGTGGTAGTTGGTGCGGCCCATGTGGCCCATCGACTCGTGCAGCGGGCCGATGCGGTCCCGGTAGTCGCCGAGGCCTATCTCCGCGGTGCCGTCGACCTCGGTCGAGAAGAAGACGACCGGCACCACCCCGTCGTCGTCGAGGTTGGCGGCGAGCGCGAGGGTCTGCTCGGCGAGGTGCTGCACGGAGCCGTCGCGGTAGTAGGGCCGCATGCTGCCGGAGCGGTCCAGCACGAGGTACACGGCCGCCCGCTCGCCGCCGACCCGGTGCTTGTCCAGCGAGACGGCCGCACTCTTGTAGAGGCTGACGAGCCCGGGGGCGCTCGCGGCGACCTTCTCCAGACTGACGGCGGGACCTGCGCCGGCGCGCTCCGCGCGGGGCGGCTTGCGGTAGTCGATCCGGGGCGGCTTGCGGTAGTCGATGGCCATGAGCCGGGATTCTCCTCCTGCCCGGCGCCCGGCGCGCACCCGTTCGCGCCCGCACCGATGACTTCGCGGCCCGGGACCGGTCTGCACTCGTGGGCACGATCTACAGGAGGCGAAAATGTTCGAGTCGACGAAGGCCTTCAGCGGCTTCTCGGTGGACGACGTCGAGGCCGCGGCGGCGTTCTACGGGGACACGCTGGGCCTGAAGGTGTCACGGCAGAACGG
This sequence comes from Streptomyces sp. NPDC020983, assembly GCF_044333485.1. Lineage (NCBI taxonomy): Bacteria > Bacillati > Actinomycetota > Actinomycetes > Kitasatosporales > Streptomycetaceae > Streptomyces > Streptomyces sp. NPDC020983. Next base: position 71,649 of record NZ_JBIRRA010000005.1, read on the forward strand.
GCTGCTGAGACTGCACATCGCGGGCGGCCGGGACGTCCTGGTCTATCCGAAGCCGGACCACCGGCCGGCGACGTTCACCGTCCTCAACTTCCCCGTCCCGGACATCGAGGCGGCGGTCGACGAGCTGGGGCGGCGCGGAGTGCGCTTCGCGCGGTACGAGCAGCTGCCGACGGACGAGCGGGGGATCTTCCGCGGCGGCGGCCCGCTCATCGCCTGGTTCACCGACCCCGCGGGGAACGTGCTCTCCGTGCTGGAGGAGTCCGACTGAGTCACCCCGCGGCCGGCGCGGGAGAGCGGACCGGCGCGGGAGAGCGGAAGAGCCCGGCCGCACGGGGGCCGGGCTCTTGCGTCGGTGCCGCGGGCACGGGCCGGTGCCCGGAGCGGCGGGGGTCAGTCCTCGGCGGAGTCCTCGCCGCCGTCGCCGGCCTCGTCGGCGTCCTTCGCCAGGCCCAGCGTGTCCACGGCCCACTTGTCGAACTCGATCGACGCGCGCACCCAGCTCACCGTGCTGGACACGAAGTGCTCCAGGCCGACGCCCAGGCCGATCATCAGCTGGGCCTCGCCGACGAGGCGGACGCCGCCGTCGTCGTTGGTGTGGGTGTAGACCTTCGGCCACAGCGTGCGGCGGTTCCAGTCGTCGATGACCTCGTGCAGCTGCGCCTTGTCGTCGACCTCGAACGGACGGTCGTAGAAGGTCCGGACGGCGAAGACCGCCTGCTCGCCCTCGCCGCGGAACATGAAGTACGTGCGGAAGTCCTCCCAGGGCGCGACGAGGTCACCCTCCTCGTCGACCAGGTACTTCAGCTCCATCTGGTCGAGCAGCTGCTTGACCAGGTCCTGGTCGGGGATGACCACACCGCTGTTGCCGGCGGACGGGGGGCCCGGCTGGCCCCCGAAATCAGGAATCGAGGACGGGTCGATGCTCACCGTGAAGTCCCTTCGTGACGTCTGACTGCCATCCTCCCTCATCCGCACCCCCAGGGGGAAACCCCGGGGCGTGCGCGCCCGGCGCCGCTCACGGGGCGGCAGCGGCCGTCACTTGCTGAGGTCGGGCCCGGCGGGGCCGGTGGCCGCGCCGACGATCAGGCCGTCCGCGGCGCGGTCGACGCGGACGGTCTGGCCGTCCGTGATCTCTCCCGCGAGCAGCTCGCGGGCCAGCGGGTCGCCGATGGCGGTCTGCACCAGGCGGCGCAGCGGCCGGGCGCCGTACGCCGGGTCGTTGCCCTCCTCGGCCAGCCAGTCCAGGGCGGCGTCGGTGACCTCCAGGCCGAGCCTGCGGTCCTTGAGGCGGGCCGCGAGCCGGCCGGTCTGGAGCCTGGCGATCCTGCGCAGCTCGTCCTTGGTGAGCGCGGAGAAGACCACGGTGTCGTCGAGCCGGTTGAGGAATTCGGGCTTGAACGACGCACGCACCGTGGCCAGCACGTTCTCCCGCTTCTGCTCCTCGGTGAGCGCCGGGTCCACCAGGTACTGGCTGCCCAGGTTGGACGTCAGGACGAGGATCACGTTCCGGAAGTCGACCGTGCGGCCCTGGCCGTCGGTGAGCCGGCCGTCGTCGAGCACCTGGAGCAGGACGTCGAAGACCTCCGGATGCGCCTTCTCGACCTCGTCGAGCAGCACGACGCTGTACGGGCGGCGGCGGACGGCCTCGGTGAGCTGGCCGCCCTCCTCGTAGCCGACGTATCCGGGCGGGGCGCCGACGAGCCGCGCGACCGAGTGCTTCTCGCCGTACTCGCTCATGTCGATGCGGACCATGGCCCGCTCGTCGTCGAAGAGGAAGTCGGCGAGCGCCTTGGCCAGCTCGGTCTTGCCGACGCCGGTCGGGCCCAGGAAGAGGAAGGAGCCGGTCGGGCGGTCGGGGTCGGCGATGCCGGAGCGGGAGCGGCGCACCGCGTCGGACACCGCGCGCACCGCCTCGGTCTGGCCGATGAGCCGGCGGCCGAGCTCGTCCTCCATGCGCAGCAGCTTCTGCGTCTCGCCCTCCAGCAGGCGGCCGGCCGGGATGCCGGTCCAGGCGGCGACGACGTCGGCGATGTCGTCCGGGCCGACCTCCTCCTTGACCATGTTGGTCGAGGGGCCCTGCGCCGCGGCCTCCTGCTCCTCCCTGGTGGCCTCCTCCAGCTCGGCCTCCAGCTTGGGCTTCTCGGCGTAGAGCAGCTTGGAGGCGGTCTCGAAGTCGCCGTCGCGCTGGGCGCGCTCGATACGGGTGTCGATGTCGTCGAGGTGCTCCTTGAGCTCGCCGACCCGGTTGAGGCCCTGCTTCTCCTTCTCCCAGCGGGCGGTCAGGCCGCGCAGCTCCTCCTCACGGTCGGCGAGGTCCCTGCGCAGCTTGTCCAGCCGCTGCACGGACGCCGGGTCCGTCTCGTTGCGCAGCGCCATCTCCTCCATGCGCAGCCGGTCGACGGAGCGCTGCAGCTCGTCGATCTCGACGGGCGAGGAGTCGATCTCCATCCGCAGCCGCGAGGCGGACTCGTCGACCAGGTCGATCGCCTTGTCCGGCAGGAAGCGCGAGGTGATGTAGCGGTCGGACAGGGTCGCCGCGGCGACGAGCGCGGAGTCGGCGATCTGCACCTTGTGGTGCGCCTCGTAGCGTCCCTTGAGGCCGCGCAGGATCGCGACCGTGTCCTCCACGGTCGGCTCGGCGACCAGCACCTGCTGGAAGCGGCGCTCCAGCGCCGGGTCCTTCTCGATCCGCTCGCGGTACTCGTCCAGCGTCGTCGCGCCGACCATGCGCAGCTCGCCGCGCGCCAGCATCGGCTTGAGCATGTTGCCGGCGTCCATCGCCGAGTCGCCGCCGGCGCCCGTGCCGACGACGGTGTGCAGCTCGTCGATGAAGGTGACGATCTGCCCGTCGCTGTCCTTGATCTCGGCGAGCACGGCCTTCAGCCGCTCCTCGAACTCCCCGCGGTACTTCGCGCCCGCGACCATCGCGCCGAGGTCGAGCGAGACCAGCCGCTTGTTGCGCAGCGACTCGGGCACGTCGCCCTTGACGATGCGCTGCGCCAGGCCCTCGACGACGGCGGTCTTGCCGACGCCGGGCTCGCCGATCAGCACGGGGTTGTTCTTCGTACGCCGGGAGAGCACCTGCACGACCCGGCGGATCTCCTGGTCGCGTCCGATGACCGGGTCGAGGCGGCCCTCGCGTGCCGCCGCGGTGAAGTCGGTGCCGTACTTCTCCAGCGCCTTGTACGTGCCTTCCGGGTCCTGGCTGGTCACGCGCTGCCCCCCACGGGCGGTCTCGAAGGCGGCCAGCAGCTCCTTGCCGCCGGCCCCCTGGCGGGTGAGCAGCTCGCCGGCCGCGCCGCCCTTGACGGCGATGCCGATGAGCAGGTGCTCGGTGGAAAGGTATGCGTCCCCCAGCTCCTTCGCCCGCTCCGCGGCGTCCGCGATGACCGCGAGCAGCTCGCGGTTGGCCTGCGGCGGCGCCACGGTCGAGCCCTGCACCTTGGGCAGTTGCCCGACGAGCCGCCCGGCCTCCGCGCGCAGGCCCGCCGGGTCGGCCCCGACGGCGCTGAGCAGGTCCAGCACGTTCTCGTTGTCCGTGCCGCTCAGCAGCGCGAGCAGCAGGTGCGCGGGGGTCAGGTCCGGGTTGCCCTCGGAGACCGCCCGGGTGTTGGCGGCGTTGAGCGCTTCCCGGCTCTTGTTCGTCAGCTCGGCGTCCACGGAGCGGATCCTCCTCGGGGTGCTGGTTCAATTCTGGCCCGCCCGGCCGGCCGGGGCGCGGCAGCGCGACGGCGTGGCTGCCCGGGGCGCGGGGCCGCGGGGCGGGCGTTTCCGGGGGCGCGGCAGGGCCGCGCGGCACGCCGGCGTCCCGCACCGCTCGCCGGCCGGTGGTTTCTGCGGGCGCCCTCCCCGGCGAAAACGCCGGGAGGGCCGGACCGCCCCTCGGGCGGGGGCGGAGTGCGGCGCCGTCCGGCCGGGCGGGCGGTCCTACGAGCCCGCTCGGGGCTGTCCGCCCGCGCGGCCGCGGCTCCGGCCGGGGCGGGCGGGGAGAGGGGCGGGGCCCTGCGTCGTACGGTGCCCCGGGCGCCTAGGCGCCGTCGCGCTTGGGGCGCCAGACCACCAGGGCGCTGGTGTGCTGCACGTCCTGGTAGGGGACGAGGTCACGGCGGTACGACGCGTGGACCGCCGCCTCGCGCTGCTGGATGAGGGCCGCCGCGCCCTCCACCGTGGCGGTGAGCTCGGCGACGCGCGCCTGGAGCGCGGCGACCTGGTTCTCCAGTTCGATGATGCGCTTGATGCCCGCGAGGTTGATGCCGTCGTCCTGGGAGAGCCGCTGCACCTCGCGCAGCTGCTCGATGTCGCGCGCGGAGTAGCGGCGGCCCCGCCCGGCCGTGCGGTCGGGCGAGACCAGGCCCAGGCGGTCGTACTGCCGCAGGGTCTGCGGGTGCAGCCCGGACAGCTCGGCCGCCACGGAGATCACGTAGACCGGGGTCTCCTCGGTGAGCTGGTACGGGTTGCGCCCGCGCGGGGCACCGCCCGTACCCCGCGGAGCGCCCGCGCGCCCGGTGCCGGTGCCGCGCGGGCCCGGCGCCGTACCGTCCGTCCGGCCGTCGATGCTCATCCGTTCACGCTCCCTCTGCCGCCTTGAACAGCTCGGCCCGCGGATCGAAGTCCGCGGTCGCCTCCCGGTAGGCCTCCAGTGCGTCGAGCGCCTTGCCCTCGCTCCTGTCCGGCACCGCCACCTCGACGATGACGAGCAGGTCGCCGCGCGTGCCGTCCTTGCGGACGGCGCCCTTGCCGCGGGCGCGCAGCGTACGGCCGTTGGGGGTGCCCGGCGGGAGCTTGAGGGTGACCGGCGGGCCGCCGAGCGTGGGCACCTTGACCTCGCCGCCGAGCGCCGCCTCCACGAAGGTGACCGGTACGGTCACCGTGAGGTTGGCGTCCTTGCGGCCGAAGACCGGGTGCCGGCCGACGTGCACGACCACGTAGAGGTCGCCCGCCGGGCCGCCGCGCTCGCCGGGGGCGCCCTTGCCGCGCAGCCGGATGCGCTGCCCGTCGGTGACACCCGCCGGGATGCGGACCTGCATGGTGCGCGAGCTCTTGGCGCGCCCGCTGCCGTGGCAGACCTCGCAGGGGTTCTCCGCGATCAGGCCGCGGCCCTTGCAGTCCACGCAGGGGTCGGTGAGCGAGAAGCCGCCCCCGCCGCCGCGCGAGACCTGGCCCGTGCCGACGCAGGTCGGGCACACCCGGGGCGTGCCGTTCTTGTCGCCGGTGCCGGAGCAGGCCTTGCAGGGCGCCTGCGAGGACATCCGCAGCGGGACGGTCGCCCCGTCGACGGCCTCGGTGAAGCTGAGCGTGACCTCGGACTCGATGTCCTGGCCGCGCCGGGGCTGCACCCGGGTGCCGCCGCCGCGGTTGAAGAGCCCGCCGAAGACGTCCCCGAGCCCGCCGCCGAAGCCGCCGCCCTGACCCCCGCCGGGGGCCTGGCCGCCGGCGCCGCCGCCGAAGAGGTCGCCGAGGTCGAAGTTGAAGCCGCCGGCGCCGCCCGCGCCCGGGCCGGGGCGGAAGCCGCCGTTCCCGAACAGCGCGCGGCCCTCGTCGTACTCCTTGCGCCGTTTGGCGTCCGAGAGGACGTCGTTGGCCTCGGAGATCTCCTTGAAGCGCTCCTCCGCCTTCGCGTCGCCCTTGTTGGCGTCCGGGTGGAACTCGCGGGCGAGCTTCCGGTACGCCTTCTTGATCTCGGCATCCGTGGCGTCCTTGGGGACGCCGAGGACCTTGTACAGGTCCTTTTCGAGCAGGTCCCTACTGATGCTCATCCCCGGCGTCCCTCCTTCCGGCCCTGAAGGCTCTCTCTACACCGTCAGCCCTGGTCCGGGCCACCGTTCTCCTCGTCGTCCGCCGTGTCCGCCGCCTTGCCGCGGTCGTCCGCCGACTCGTCGGCGGCCTTCCCGGATCCCGGCTGCGGTTCGGCGACCGCGACCCGGGCGGGCCGCAGATTGCGCTCACCGAGGCGGTACCCGGGCTGGAGGATCTGCACGCATGTCGTCTGCGTGACATCCGGCGAGTAGCTGTGCATCAGGGCCTCGTGCACCAGCGGGTCGAAGGCCTCGCCCTCCTTGCCGAACTGCTGCAGCCCCAGCTTCGCCGCGACCGTCTCCAGCGACTCGGCCACCGACTTGAAGCCGCCGACCAGCTCACCGTGCTCGCGCGCCCGGCCGATGTCGTCGAGCACCGGGAGCAGCTCGGTGAGCAGGTTGGCCACCGCGATCTCCTTGACGGCGACGCGGTCGCGCTCCACCCTCCGGCGGTAGTTCTGGTACTCGGCCTGCAGGCGCTGGAGGTCCGCGGTGCGCTCGCTGAGCGCGGTGCGCACCTGGTCCAGCTGCGCCCGCAGCGCGGTCAGCTCCTGGGAGTCCCCGCCGCCGGCCCCCGGGGCCGCCTCGTCGGCGGTCCCGGAGTCCTTGCCGGACGCCGAGCCCTTGGCGGGCTTGGCGTCACCGGACTCGGAAGGGACGTCGGGCTCCGGCTCGAAGCCCTTCGGCTCCTCCGTCACGCGGCACCGTCCCTCTTGTCGTCGTCGACGATCTCCGCGTCCACCACGTCGTCGTCCGCGGCGGCCTGCTCGCCCCCGGCCGCACCGGCGCCCGCCTGGGCGGCGCCGTCACCGGGCGCGTTCGCGTACAGCGCCTGGCCGAGCTTCTGGCTGACGGCGGCGACCTTCTCGGTGGCCTCGCGGATCGACGCGGTGTTCTCGGCGTCGGTCGACTCGTTCTTCAGCTTCTCCTTGAGATCCGCGATGGCGGTCTCGACCTCGGACTTCACGTCGTCGGGGAGCTTGTCCTTGTTGTCCGCGATGAACTTCTCGGTCTGGTAGGCCAGCTGCTCGCCCTGGTTGCGGGTCTCGGCGGCCTCGCGGCGGCGGTGGTCCTCCTCCGCGTACTGCTCGGCCTCGGACCGCATGCGGTCGACCTCGTCCTTCGGCAGCGAGGAGCCGCCGGTGACGGTCATCCGCTGCTCCTTGCCCGTGCCCAGGTCCTTCGCGCCGACGTGCATGATGCCGTTCGCGTCGATGTCGAAGGTGACCTCGATCTGGGGCATGCCGCGCGGGGCCGGCGGCAGACCGGTCAGCTCGAACATGCCGAGCTTCTTGTTGTACGCGGCGATCTCGCGCTCGCCCTGGTAGACCTGGATCTGCACGGACGGCTGGTTGTCCTCGGCCGTCGTGAAGATCTCCGAGCGCTTGGTCGGGATCGTGGTGTTGCGCTCGATCAGCTTCGTCATGATGCCGCCCTTGGTCTCGATACCGAGGGACAGCGGGGTGACGTCGAGCAGCAGGACGTCCTTGACCTCGCCCTTGAGCACGCCGGCCTGGAGGGACGCGCCGATGGCGACGACCTCGTCCGGGTTGACGCCCTTGTTGGCCTCCTTGCCGCCGGTCAGCTCGCGCACCAGCTCGGCGACGGCGGGCATACGGGTGGAGCCGCCGACGAGGACGACGTGGTCGATCTCGGACAGCTGGATGCCGGCGTCCTTGATCACGTTGTGGAACGGCGTCTTGCAGCGCTCCAGCAGATCGCTGGTCAGCTGCTGGAACTGCGCCCGGGTGAGCTTCTCGTCCAGGTGCAGCGGGCCCTCGGCGGACGCCGTGATGTAGGGCAGGTTGATGGAGGTCTCGGTCGAGCTGGACAGCTCGATCTTCGCCTTCTCCGCCGCCTCGCGCAGGCGCTGGAGGGCCATCTTGTCCTTGCCCAGGTCCACGCCGTGGCCGGACTGGAACTGCTTGACCAGGTAGTCGACGACGCGCTGGTCCCAGTCGTCACCACCGAGGTGGTTGTCGCCGTTGGTGGCCTTGACCTCCACCACGCCGTCGCCGATCTCCAGCAGCGAGACGTCGAAGGTGCCGCCGCCGAGGTCGAAGACCAGGATCGTCTGGTCGTCCTTGTCCAGGCCGTACGCGAGCGCGGCCGCGGTCGGCTCGTTGACGATGCGCAGCACGTTCAGGCCCGCGATCTCGCCGGCCTCCTTGGTGGCCTGCCGCTCGGAGTCGTTGAAGTACGCCGGCACGGTGATGACCGCGTCGGTGACCTTCTCGCCGAGGTAGGCCTCCGCGTCCCGCTTGAGCTTCTGCAGGATGAAGGCGGAGATCTGCTGCGGGTTGAAGTCCTTGCCGTCGAGGTTGATCTTCCAGTCGGTGCCCATGTGGCGCTTGACCGACCGGATGGTCCTGTCGACGTTGGTGACGGCCTGGCGCTTGGCCACCTCTCCGACCAGCACCTCGCCGTTCTTGGCGAAGGCGACGACGGACGGCGTGGTCCGGGCACCCTCTGCGTTGGTGATGACGGTGGGCTCGCCGCCTTCGAGAACGCTGACGACGGAGTTTGTCGTGCCCAGGTCGATGCCGACCGCACGTGCCATGGTGGATTCCTCCTGCTGCCTACTTGAGTGGAACTGACTCAAGAGTGCACGACGGCCGCAACTGTGTCAACAGAGGTGAGTCGCGTCGACTCAACTTAGCGGCGCGCATCCCGCGCACCCGACCCCCGCGGGGTGCCCGCCCGGCCCACCTGCGACGCGCGACACAGATCACCAGTGGTGCGGCTTTATGGGTCCCCCGATCCCGGGTAACCTCAGCCAGGACCGCAGTAAGTTACCGCTTAGTAGAGTGAGTGCCCCTGTACCCGGGTACGGGAACACCGCCCCCTACGCGTAGCCCGTACCCGTTCCCACCGTTCGTACCGTGCGCAGGCCCGAGGAGCCCTCATGCAACTCGCCGCGATCATCGTGTCGCTGGTCCTCACCGCGGTCGGCGTCGCGCTGTTCAGCCTCGCCGTCGCGCAGATCTACCGGTTCATCCGGCTGGGCAAGCCCGTACCGGCCGGCAGCCGCACGAACGACCCGAAGGCCCGTACGACGACGATGCTGCGGGAGTTCGTCGGGCACACCCGGATGAACAAGTGGGGCGTCATCGGCGTCGCCCACTGGTTCGTGGCGGTCGGCTTCCTGACCCTGGGCCTGACGATCGTCAACGCCTACGGCCAGCTCTTCAAGGCCGACTGGATACTGCCGGTGGTCGGCGACTGGCTGCCGTACGAGCTCTACACCGAATTCATCGCCCTGCTCACCACGCTCGGCATCATCACCCTCATCGTGATCCGGCTGCTGAGCCTGCCCTCGCGCGCCGGCCGCAAGTCCCGCTTCGCCGGTTCCACCGCCTGGCAGGCGTACTTCGTCGAGTACGTCATCCTCGTCATCGGCCTGGCGATCCTGACACTGCGCGGCCTGGAGGGCGCGCTGCACGGCGTGGACGGCTACGAGGCCGCGTACTTCGCCTCGTACCCGCTCGTCGCGGGCTTCCGCGGACTGAGCACGCAGACGCTGCAGAACCTCGTCTACGCCGTCGCCATGGTCAAGCTCGCCGTCACCATGACGTGGGCGATCGTCGTCGGCCTCAACACCGACATGTCCGTGGCCTGGCACCGCTTCCTGGCCTTCTTCAACATCTGGTTCAAGCGCAACGCGCACGGCGAGGTCTCGCTGGGGGCGCTCCAGCCCATGACCAGCGAGGGCAGGCCGATCGACTTCGAGGACCCGGGCGAGGACGACGTCTTCGGCGTCTCCAAGATCGAGGAATTCTCCTGGAAGGGCATCCTCGACTTCTCCACCTGCACCGAGTGCGGCCGCTGCCAGTCGCAGTGCCCGGCCTGGAACACCGGCAAGCCGCTGTCGCCCAAGCTGCTCGTCATGTCGCTGCGCGACCACGCCAACGCCAAGGCCCCCTACCTGCTGGCCGGCGGCGGCAAGGACGCGGAGGGCGAGGAGCGCGCCACCCCCGGGCAGCTGGCCGGCGTGCCCGCCGCCGCGCTCGCCGAGGCCGAGCGCCCGCTGATCGGCACCGCCGAGGAGAACGGCGTCATCGACCCCGACGTGCTGTGGTCCTGCACCACCTGCGGCGCGTGCGTCGAGCAGTGCCCCGTCGACATCGAGCACATCGACCACATCATCGACATGCGCCGCTACCAGGTGATGATCGAGTCGTCCTTCCCGTCCGAGGCGGGCACGATGCTCAAGAACCTGGAGAAGAAGGGCAACCCCTGGGGCCTGCCGAAGAAGCAGCGCCTGGCGTGGGTCAAGGAGGTCGACTTCCCCGTGCCCGTCGTGGGCGAGGACGTCGAGGACCTCACGTCGGTCGACTACCTGTACTGGGTCGGCTGCGCCGGCGCCCTGGAGGACCGCGCCAAGAAGACCACCAAGGCCTTCGCCGAGCTGCTGCACATCGCGGGCGTCAACTTCGCGATCATGGGCGGCGAGGAGAACTGCACCGGCGACTCGCCGCGCCGCCTCGGCAACGAGTTCCTCTTCCAGCAGCTCGGCGCCGAGAACGTCGCCATGCTCAACACGGCCTTCGGCGAGGAGCTGGACGACGACGGCAAGACCGTCGCCGCGAGCCGCAAGCCGCGCTCGGCGAAGAAGATCGTCGCCACCTGCCCGCACTGCTTCAACACCATCGCCAACGAGTACCCGCAGCTCGGCGGCGAGTACGAGGTCATCCACCACACGCAGCTGCTGCAGACCCTCGTCGACGAGGGCCGGCTCGTCCCCGTCACCCCGGTCGAGGGCCTCATCACCTACCACGACCCCTGCTACCTGGGCCGGCACAACAAGGTCTACACACCGCCGCGCGAGATCATCGCCAAGGTGCCCGGCCTGCGCAGCGAGGAGATGCACCGCCACAAGGACCGCGGCTTCTGCTGCGGCGCGGGCGGCGCCCGGATGTGGATGGAGGAGCGGATCGGCAAGCGCATCAACAACGAGCGCGTCGACGAGGCGCTGTCCCTCGACCCGGACATCGTCTCGACGGCCTGCCCGTTCTGCCTGGTGATGCTCACCGACTCCGTCAACGGGAAGAAGAACGAGGGCAAGGCGAAGGAGTCCGTGCAGGTCGTGGACGTCGCGCAGCTGCTGCTCGACTCCGTCAGGACCACGCCGGCGCCCTCCGCGGCGGCCGCGGGGGCGGACTCCGCGGCGGGCTGAGGCGCCGTCGCCGCCGCGGACCCGGGCGGGCCCGGGCGGCGCGCCGCCGCGCGTGTCACAGCTTGGCAGCAAAGGCCGGGCCCGGCAGGACACCGGGCCCGGCCTTTCACGGCAGCGGGTACGTTCGAATCGTGGCTGGATACGAGAACCGCGACCGACGAGGGCAGGACCCGAACGCGCCGGGCCATCCGCCGCCTCCGCCGTCCGGAGGCCGCGGGCCCTACGGCCGGGGTGCGTACGGGGCGCCGCACGGCGGGGCCGCGCACGGTGCGCCGCACGGCGGGGCCGCGCACGGTGCGCCGCACGGCGGTGGCGGCTACCGCGGGCCCCAGGGGCCGTACGCCGCGCCGGGCGAGCCGGAGTACTTCGAGCCGGCCCCGTCCTACGACGACGCCCCCGGCCACACACGGGCGTTCACGATGGGCGAGCCGGCGCAGCTCGCGGACCCGTACGCGTACAGCCCCCCGGCCGGCGGCTACTCCGACGACAACGTGGCCACCTACCGGGCCGGCCAGAGCGCGGCCCCGCCCGTGGGCCCCCGGCTGCACTGGAAGCAGCTGATCAGCGGCATCGCGCTGCGTCCCGGCCGGACGTTCTGGCAGATGCGCGACCACACGATGTGGGCCCCCGCCCTCACCGTGACCTTCCTTTACGGCCTGCTCGCCGTCTTCGGCTTCGACAGCGCCCGGCACGACGTCCTGGACGCGACGCTGTCCGCGAGCATCCCCCTGGTGCTGATGACGGCCGTCGCCGTCACCCTGAGCGGCCTCGTACTCGGCGCGGTGACCACCACCATGGCCCGGCAGCTCGGCGGCGACGGCGCCTGGGCCCCGACCGTGGGCCTGGCCCTGCTCGTCACGTCCGTGACCGACGCCCCGCGCCTGTTCTTCGCCCTCTTCCTGGGCGGCGCCAACAGCTTCGTCCAGCTGCTGGGCTGGCTCACCTGGCTCGCCTGCGCGGCGCTCATGACGTCGATGGTCGCGAAATCCCACGACCTGCCCTGGCCGAAGGCGCTGGGCGCGTCGGCGATCCAGCTCGTCGCGCTGCTGATGCTGTTCAAACTCCCCCTGATCTAGGGGGAGTCCCCCGGCCCGGGGGAGATCACACCTGCGTGCGGTGGAAGTTCAGGTACGACCGGGAGGCGGTCGGCCCGCGCTGCCCCTGGTAGCGCGAGCCGTACTGCTGCGAGCCGTACGGGAACTCGGCCGGGGACGTCAGCCGGAACAGGCACAGCTGCCCGATCTTCATCCCCGGCCAGAGCTTGATCGGCAGCGTCGCGACATTCGACAGCTCCAGGGTCACGTGCCCGGAGAAGCCGGGGTCGATGAACCCGGCGGTGGAGTGCGTGAGCAGCCCCAGCCGCCCCAGGCTCGACTTCCCCTCCAGCCGCGAGGCGACGTCGTCCGGGAGCGTGATGACCTCGTACGTCGAGGCCAGCACGAATTCCCCGGGGTGCAGGATGAAGGCGTCGTCCCCCTCCGGCTCCACCAGCCGCGTCAGATCCGGCTGCTCGACCGCCGGATCGATGTGCGGGTACCGGTGGTTCTCGAACACCCGGAAGAAGCGGTCCAGCCGCACGTCGATACTCGACGGCTGCACCATCGACGGCTCGAACGGGTCGACCCGCACGCGCCCGCTGTCGATCTCTTTCCGGATGTCACTGTCTGAGAGAAGCACAGACCGACCCTAACGCGTCCGCCTCACTTCTCCCCGCGCGCACCCTCTCCGACCGGCACCGCATGCCGCAGCCGCGCACACCGCGGACACCTCACCAGCCGCCCCGGCCCGAGCCGCTCAGCCCCCAACTGCTGCAACGGAAACGACCCGGTGGTGAACACATGCCCCTCCGCACAACGAACCGTGCGCTCCATGTAGCCCCTTCCCCAACTCCGCGTGGCCGACAAACCCACACATTAGGGGATCCCCCGACCCCCCACAGGAGAGCCACACCGCCCGCCCAACCTACCCCTTCCCCCCACCTCCACCCGCACCCCACCCCGATGCGGTAGAGTATCCGCGGAGCCCCCTTCAGGGGTGCTTTCCGGCGGATGTAGTTTAATGGTAGAACATGAGCTTCCCAAGCTCAGAGCGCGGGTTCGATTCCCGTCATCCGCTCCATTCTTAAGCCCCAGGTCATGGACTTGGGGCTTTATTGTCACCTAGACCAATTACCCAGTCACGCACCACTTGCGCACCAAATCCGGCGGTCAATAAGGGCCACCGGGCAGGGGCAGAGAAACAGACAGGCACCGACCCCTTATCCGTCTCGAATTCCGAGACGGATTTTAAGTGACCTGCACCACACAGGGAAGTGGGCGCCCGCTACGGACGGTTGAGCCCTCTCCTCCACACATCCCACCGCCGCAGCAGCAACGCCGCTGCTCACAGGGGGACTTCATCCACGCGGAGGAGGGCCAGGCCGCCACGGAGCGTGGCGGCGGGCACGGTTCGGGGGCCGACCCCGAGTGCGGGTCGGCCCCCGAACCGGCGGTCAGGCACCCGTCAGACCCGCCGCACCACTTCCGCACCAGATGGGCCCTCGCCCGCGCTGTCGCGGCGCTCGGCGCGGACACGTTCATCCAGCCCGGCCGCGACCTCCCTCTGCCGCTCCAGCGGCGAGTGCTGGTAGATCAGGGCAGCCCGCTCCGAGGACTGGCCGGAGCGGACCATGACGTCCTTGAGGGTGCCGCCCGACTGGGTGACGAGGGTGTTGCCGGTGTGCCGGAGGTCGTAGAAGCGGAAATTGACGGGCAGGCCGACCTCTGCACGGGCTTTGCGCCATTTACGGCCGAAGGTGGATCGGCGGAACGGCGCCCCGCGTTCCCCGACGAAAAGCAGGCCGCCCGGTTCCTTGGCGGCGAACCAGTCGAGGTGCCGTCCGACGTCGACCGTAAGGAATTGCGGGAAGGACGACCGTACGCTTTCCTGCCCGTGATTTCGGGTCGCCGGTGGCCCGGTCCGGGACCACGCCGCCGGAGTACCCGTCGAGCCGGTCCGCCGGATCGGCCGCCCGCCCAGCGCCGAACTCGACGAACTCCTCACCCTGGTCCGCCCCGCCTTCACCGCGCACGAAAACCCCACCCGGAACGCGGTCCGCGACCAAATCCGCGCCGCCGGCCACACCATCGCGGAAGACCGCCTCACCCAGATCATGACCACCTTGCGCCGCGACCAAGGCGGCCACTGACCGGAAGTCACCCCCGGCCACGGGCGGACCACCCATCCTGGTCCGCCCCTCCGGTCACCCCCGCAGCCAGCGCGGACCATCCCCACGAAAACGCAGCCGCCAGGCCACACGCGGAGTCACCGGACTGAGGAAAAGGGGGTGGGGTCACGGATACCTAAATCCAGTCCCGAGCTGGCTGCCGGGGACCTTCCCACCCACCCCCTTATGGCCGCGAGTCCCTCACGATCTCCGTCCGGCCCACTACCCCGCACCGTAACCGACACCACCGACAACGCCCCGCCCTACCAACGCCCCACCTCCGAACGGAACCGCGACCCGTGCACGACCAACGCCACACCGCCCCCACCCACTCCGACCCCATACAGACGACCCCAGCCCCCGGCGGAGCAAGGTATGGCGCTGGACCGTCCAACGGCCGGTCCCACACTGATCCCTCCGCCCCGGGGGTGGCGGAGGGGCTCCGACGCCAGGGGGCGCCGGAGGAGGAAGCCGACGGCGAGCCCGCCGAGCCGCCGAGCCTGATGCGTGCCGCCGCCGAAGCCGCCGTTCACCGCGTCGCCCGCCGTCGCCGCCGCGACGGCACGCAGCGCACCTTCCGCGTCGACGTCCGCTACAGCCGGGCCGGGCACGACGCCATCAAGGCCAAGGCGAAGGCCATGGAGATCGCGGGCGCCCACCTCGTCGGCGCGGTGGTCATGGCATTCGTCGAAGGCGCCCAGCCCCTGCCCGGCGGGCGCACCGCCAGCGATGACCTCATCGACGAACTCGTCGCCCTGCGAGCCCAAGTCGCCAGGATCGGCGGCAACGTCAACCAGATCGCCCACCGCCTCAACTCCGGCGGCGCCCCCTATCCGGCCGACACCGCGGTCCTGGCCCAGGCCGAGCACACCGTACGCAGTGTCCGCGACGCCATCGCCGCCATCGAAACGGCCGCCCACCACGCGGCCGGCCGGAAGGCGGCCTGATTGATCGCGAAGATCACCCGCGGCAAGGCCATCCGACGCCTGCTCGGCTACCTCTACGACACGGTGAAGGCCAAGCACCACGCCGACCCGCACCTCGTCGCCTCCTGGGACGGCTTCGCGTCCGATCCCGGCCGCGACCAGGATCCGAAGGCGGCCATGAAGCAGCTCACCGGCGCCCTCGAACTACGTCTGAACCAAGCACGAGGCAAAGGCGAAAACGTCCCCGAGCGGCCGGTGTGGCAGTGCTCGGTCCGCGCCGCCCCCGAAGATCCGGTCCTCACCGATGACCAGTGGGCCGACATCGCCCGCCGCATCGTCGCGGCAACCGGCATCGCGCCCGACGGTGACCCGGACGGATGCCGCTGGGTCGCCGTCCGCCACGCCGACGACCACATTCACATCGCCGCCACCACCGTCCGAGGCGACCTGCGCACCGCCCGCCACTGGAACGACTTCCTCCGCGCCGACAAGGAACTCCAAGCCGTCGAGGCCGACTACCACCTGCGCGCCGTCGTACGCGGCGACCGCACCGCCGCCAAACGCCCGAGTCGAGCCGAAGCCGAGAAGGCCCACCGCACCGGCCGCCAGCGCACCCCGCGCGAGCAGCTCCGTACCACGATCCGCACCGTCGTGGCCGTGGCCACCACCCCCGAGGAGTTCTTCCACTACCTCGCCAGCAGCGGCATGAAGGTCGACGTCCTCCGCTTCCCTTCCGGCGACATCCGCGGCTACAAGGTCGCCCTCGAAGGCGACACCAACGCCGAAACCAGCCCATCTGGTTCTCCGGTTCCACCCTCGCCCCGACCTGTCCTACCCCCAGATACGCGCGCGCCTGACCGCCGCGGAGCTTCCAGCGGTCAGCACCCACCACCCCAACCCCTGGCACCAGGCCACCGCCGCCACCGAACGCATCCCCCACCACCTCGCCGGCACAGACGAGGCAGCCTCCCAAGCCCACATCACCGCGTTCGCCGAAGCCCTTGACGCCCTCCCCCTCTACGCCCCCGAGAACCTACGACCCCAACTCCGCCAAGCAGCCATCACCTTCGAACGCGCCAGCCGCTCCCGCATCCAAGCCGACCACCACCACGCCCGAGCCCTCCGCAGCGCCATCCACACCGTCGCCCGCCAACCAGTCGGCGGCGACGGCGCAGCCATCGCCATGTTCCTCGACGCAGCCATCCTCACCGTCATCGCCATCCGCCGCTGGCACGCCGCCCACCACCACGACCAGCAGGTCGAAGCCGCCCGCCGCACGCTCGCCAACCTCCAAGCCGCCTACGACCAGGCAGCCGCCGCACCCTTGGCAACCCTCGCCGACCGCCGCCCCAGCCGAGCGACTGCCGAACATCACGCCAACCTCCTGCGCGAGGCCCTCCCGGACCACGCCGACCACATCCTCAACGACCCCGCCTGGCCCGCCCTCGCCACCACCCTCGCCGAAGCTCAAGCTGCCGGCCACGGCCCCACCCGTCTCCTCCACCAAGCAGCCGACCAACGAGCCCTCGACGACGCCCGCTCCCCCGCCCAAGTCCTCGCCTGGCGCCTCCAACGCCTCACCCACCGCCCCGCCCCCAGCCCCAGGGCCCGAGCAGCGATGGCCCGCACCACACTCACCCACCAGGGCAAGACCCACTCAGCGCCTCCGGAACGACCGGCAGCAAGCGGTGATCACACGTCCACCCCCCGTCGCAACAGCAGAGCCGAGAAATTGAGCGGAGGCCTGGGCAAGATCCACCAGATCCCGGCCCACAGCATCTTGCCGCGCTCAGGTTAGGGGCCACCATTCGACCGGCTCCGGCCACACCGATCAGGTTGTCGTCAGCCCACCCGGGTTGACGACAACCTGATCGGGCCCTCCGTCGAAACCTCGGTTCTGCGGGCTGATCTCGGCGCGCGGCTCGGCGGCGCCTCGGCGAGATCTCCCCGAGGTTGCGAGCCCTCCAGGGCTGATGACGGCGCGCGCGGAGGGCTACGTCGTCATCCTGCGTAAGGGGTTACGAGCCCTCCAGGGCTGATCACGGCCCCGGACAAACCTCGCTGCCCACCGTCACCTGTCGGTTGCGAGCCCTCCAGGGCTGATGACGGCCACCGACCGGATCGTTGCCGTCCACTCCGGCCTTGGGTTGCGAGCCCTCCAGGGCTGATGACGGCCCGCCACCACCCCGTCACCATCACCTACACCAAGGCGTTGCGAGCCTTCCAGGGCTGATGACGGCGCAGTAGTTCGTCGCCGGGGGCGGTGTCCGTACGGGGTTGCGAGCCCTCCAGGGCTGATGACGGCACCGGGTCCGGGTCGCGAGCCGCCACGGGCTCGTGTTGCGAGCCCTCCAGGGCTGATGACGGCACCGTTCGGCGAGGTGTTCCTCGGCCCGGGCCGCCCGTTGCGAGCCCTCCAGGGCTGATGACGGCGGGCAGCAACGACCGCCCGCTGAACATCACCATGGCGTTGCGAGCCCTCCAGGGCTGATGACGGCACAGAAGTCGCCATTCCGTTGTCGTGCAGCAGCGGCCGTTGCGAGCCCTCCAGGGCTGATGACGGCATCCGGTGAGGACTCCGGTGTCTGGGGTGGGCTCTCGTTGCGAGCCCTCCAGGGCTGATGACGGCTCGCAGAGTCCGAAGGTCCGCAGCTGGTCGCCCAGGGGTTGCGAGCCCTCCAGGGCTGATGACGGCGCCGTCGTCTCCCCGTACCTGGTGCGCAGCCAGATGGTTGCGAGCCCTCCAGGGCTGATGACGGCCGGACCTGGCGTCGCTGCCGCCGCCACGGAGTTCCGGTTGCGAGCCCTCCAGGGCTGATGACGGCTCCCACCTGCGGGGCCGTGACGTCGTCCTGGCCTTGTTGCGAGCCCTCCAGGGCTGATGACGGCGGGGGTGGCAAGTGACCACCGTCCGGGGCATAGACGTCAGGTTGCGAGCCCTCCAGGGCTGATGACGGCCTTGACAAAGCCGTGGACGAGCATGGAGCCGCCAACGTTGCGAGCCCTCCAGGGCTGATGACGGCGGCAGCTCACCCCACACCGTGGCGCCACCCTCACGCGTTGCGAGCCCTCCAGGGCTGATGACGGCCCGCCAGCCCGCCACACGGTCATCCGTGCCCCCAGAGTTGCGAGCCCTCCAGGGCTGATGACGGCTCGGTGCCCGAGTTGCCGCCGCAGGAGCCGAGCGCGTGTTGCGAGCCCTCCAGGGCTGATGACGGCCCGACGGTAAAGTCGCAGGTCAGAAGGCCCTCTACGCGCATCCGAAGGTGCCATTCTGCAGCAATGCATCGGTAATGCATCGTCGCAGGTCAGAGGATGTCGCCGGGCCCGCCCAGCGGGACGCCGAGGGTCGTGGACTGGACGAACTCGGGGGATCGGGCCGTGTAGGTCACGATGCTGTCGTGGTCAGGGTCGATCACGACGCCGAGGGCCGCCATCAGGGCGCGGTACTGGGCGGCGGTGAGCTCGCCCTGGAAGACGCTGCGCTGGGTCCAGTGAAGGTATTTGCGGCAGGTCTTGAGGACCTTCGGATTGCGTTCGACGGCGGTGTCGTAGACGAGGATCACGAACACGACCGGCTCACCACCACGGCCGGAAGGGCTTGTACGGCGTGCCCTCCAGGCAGAGGCGGACGAGCTTGAGGGCCTCCAGGTGGATGAGTTCCTCGTAGGAGACCTGGCGCTTCAGGGTGCGGTGCTGGACGGTCGCCGCCAGCTCCTCGCGGACGAGGGCGGCGATCTTCTTGCGGCCGTCCTTGCTCAGCGAGGCGCGGCCGACGTCCGTCTCGAAGTCGCTCTGTTTGAGGTGCTTCTGCGCTGCCGTGCGCTTCAGAAGGCGCTCGGCGAAGAGGGGCTTGAACGGCTCGGCCAGGTCGAGGGCGAGGGTGTTGCGGCGGCGGTCGGTGTCGGCGTGCAGGAAGCCGATGGCCGGGTGGAGGGGCGTGCTGCGCAGCGCGGTCAGGACCCGGGCGTAGACCAGGGAGTTGAGGTAGCTGACGAACGCGTTGCCCGCGTTCGTCGGCGGTCGGCGGCTACGGCCGTTGAGGCGCAGCCACGGGGGAAGTTGGGTGTCCAGGACGGCCCACGCGGTACGGCGGTAGTTGCCCTCCTGTCCCATGAGCGCGTCGGTGTCCTCGCAGGCGGGGACCGCGGTGCGCAGGGCTTCGAGCGCCGGGTCGAGGAGGTCGGTGTCCAGGGCCCAACGCAGGTTCTCGGCGGTGGTCAGGACGAGGGAGCGAGCGACACCGAGGCGCGCGACCGGGTCGGCGGTGAGTTCGACCTGGCGGCGTACGACGCCTGCGGAGGCCATGGACTCCGCGGGCGCGAAGTGGCCGGCGTGGTTGCCGTAGTGGTCGAGGACGTGGAGGGTGACGCCGTTGCGGCTCAGGAGCGACATCGCAGAGGTGTTGACGTCGACGTGGTCGAAGGCGATGAGATCGCGGATGTCGGTGATCGGGATGCGTACCGGGCTGCCGTCGGGGCGTTCGACGCGGACACTGTTGTCCTCGCGGCGGATGCGGCAGGGTTCGGTCAGCCAGTAGGTTCGGCCGACGGCGGCCATGGGTCAGTCTCCCCAGCAGTAGTCGGTGTACGAGCACCCGCGGCACTTCCCCCGGGCGAGGCGGTCCGGCGGGGCGTCGGCGATGATGACAGCGCGTGCTTCTTCTTCCGCGGCCTCGGCGAGGTCGCGTGCCTCGTCGTCCCACGGAACGTCCGTAGTACGGCGAATCAGCGGGTAGTGGACGATGCCGCCGCGGACGTTGATGCCGCGGCGCTCCAGAAGCAGGCAGTAGTGGCGGACCTGGGCGTCGTGGGCAGCCGACGGGGTGCGAGAGGACTTCGTCTCGTGGACGATCGCCCCGGTGGTCACCCAGTCGATGCGGGCTTCGCCGAGGTCGATGTCGCGGCGGCGGGTGAAGGTGGTCTCGTCCACGACCTCACCGAAGGCGACAAGGTCGCTGCGGGCCTCGGGGCGGTAGCCGCGCATGTACAGCCAGAGCTGGCGCGGGCAGTGGTGCAGGTACTTGATGTGGACGCCGCCGAGCGACTGGTCGTCCTCGGCGGGGTCGAGCGGCATCGCGTTCACAGGATGGTCTCCGGCTCGGGCGGTGGGCGCAGGCCGAGCACCGGGTCGTAGGCGCCCTCAATGAGGAACATCCCCAGGTGCCGGTCGAATTCGGCGTCGTAGAGCTTGAGCTGGCCGTATCGCAGCGGGATGAGCAGCCCGGAGGCGAGGAGGGGGTCACCGTGCCGGGCGGACACGAGCCGGCGGTATTCGACGAGGTCGTCACGGAGCAGCACCTCGGCGGTGTCGAAGCGTTCGCTGAGCGCCTTGGCGTACTCGCTTCGGTCGTGGAAGGGGTCGGTGAAGGTCAGGAACTCCGCCGCGAAGGCGTCCCGTGCGTCGCGAGCCCGCTTGAGCCACTTCTCCCCCCACTCGGTGTCGTACGCGAGGGCCAGCAGCCGGTCGATGTCCTGCTCGCCGAGGGTGTCGGCGCCTTCCGCGACGAGTGCACTCAGCGCGGACCAGGCGGCCTCGACGGCACCCTGCTCGTACGGGCGGAAACCGGACCCACGGTGGACGCGGAATTCCACCGGGCCCTGCGGATGGAGTCCCCGCCGATTGACTCGTCCGGCCCGCTGGGCAACAGCCTCGACCGGCGCGTTTTGCACCGCACCGCGGTCGAAGTCCAGCGTCAGGGAGACCTCGACCGCCTGCGTGGCCACGACCAGTCCGCCGCGGGACTCCGGATCGCCTTCCCGCCGCTCGGGGTGCCGGCGCAGCAGTTGGCGCTCGATGGCGTCCCGGTCGCGATTCTTGAAGCGCGAGTGGAGCAGCAGCGCGGCGTGCGGGTCGCCGGGGCGGGCATCGCGGGCCTGATCGGCGAGTGCGGCGAACAGCTTCTGTGCGGCGTCGACGGTGTTGACGACGGCGAGCACGCTGTGGCCCTCGTCGAGCCAGTCCCCCAACCTCCCGACACTGTCGGGGTCACCGATCGGACGGTCGTCGAGGACAAGCCTGTGCCTGACTGGTGCGGTGCCGGGCGGCGCCTTGTGAAGGGTGACGTGCTGCTCGACGCTCTCGTCGATCAGGGTGAGCAGCTGCGGTGCGAGCGTGGCGGACAGCACGGCGAAGCGGCTGCCGAGCTGCTCCCACAACCGGGCGGCGGCGCAGACCCGTCCCAGGATCTCCGGCTCGTAGGCGTGCAGCTCGTCCATCACGAACAGGCAGTTGGCCTGCTCCAGCAGCACGGAGGAGTGCGAGGGCCCTGCGATGGCGCCGCTGAGGAGCTGGTGCGGCGTGGCGACGCGTACCCGCTCGGTGAACAGGCGCATGGCGTTGGCACGGACCTTCGCCTTGACGGCATCGCTCCTGTCCGGAGCACGCGCGGGGGTTTCCGCACCGCAGTCCTCCTCGACGGCCTGGTAGAGGAGGGTGCGTGCCACCGCACCGTGGAGTAGGCCGATGTCGGCCGTGCGCTCGCCGGGCGCGGGGGCGAGTCCCTTCTCGAAGCGGCGACGGATGGCGCTGAGCGAGGCGCGGTAAGGCAGGGTCCACACGACGCGGGGCTGGCCGGGCATGGTGGTGGTCTGCCTGGCCGCCCACGCGAGGCCGGCTTCGGTCTTGCCGCTGCCGGTGGGCGCGACGAGGACGAGGTGGCCGAGCGTCGATCCCGCCTCGCGCTGGTGCCTGTGGGCGGGGTACGGGAGCCGGTCGAGGTAGTCGGGCAGCAGCGGCATGTGCGTCTGCAATGCCTCGTGGGCGGAGCCTGCGTGATCGGCGAGGGTGAGGGCTCCTTGCGCGAGGACGGCCAGCAGTCCCGCGTGGGGCTTCACCGGGCCGCGCCAGGCGTCGAGGATGTCGGTGAGGGTCCAGTTGGCGCGGTGCGCCAGCGGCGGGTCCTCGCGACTGGCCGGTAGTGGGTCGATCGCGAGGAAGCCGGTGAGCCACGCGAGGAGCTGCTGGTGCAGGTAGCGGGGTACCTGCACCACGGTGCCGCCCGGTCCGGGCGTGGCGCCGAATGCCTCGTCCCACCGCGTCCGTTCGTTGTACACGCGCGACAGCGCCGGCTTCCCGCCGCCGAGCGAGGACGCTGCGTGCAGCGCGCGGTGGTGGGACGCGACCAGGGTGGCGATCAGCAGCCGTTCGGTGGCGCTCCATCCCGCGACCGGCGCGAGCAGGTCGACGTAGGCGAGCGAGAGGACTTCGTGCCGCTCGCCCCACACCGTCCCGCCGGTCTCGACCTGCCGCTGGAACCCCTCGGCGATCTTGCCCGCGTCGTGCAGGAGCGCCGCACGGCGTACGGCCGCCCAGAAGCCGGGATACGTCCCGATCGGCCCGGGAGCGGCGATGCGCGCCTCGATCTGCGCCACGGCGTCGTGCACCGCCCGCAGGTGCGTGGTCAGCCGCTCCGGATCCTGGACCGGGCGGGACTTGGCACGCAGGTCGGCGAGGCTGCGGTGCTGTGCGCCCGGTGTCAGGGGGCCAGCAGCCATACGGCCCGGCCTCCGTCCGGGTCACGGAGAGCGCCGAACACCGGACGCTCGCCGGTGGGTTCGTCGCACCACAGGTAGTCCGACCACGACGTCGTCAGCCGGTCGAGGGACACGCGGCTCGCCATGCGGTACGAAAACGCCGTACCCACCCCGTGCCCGTCCTGCGGCGCGAGGGCATGGTCCACGACCGCGGCCGTGGCCGACTCCAGGTCCACCCGGTCCAGCTCTTTCAGGTGGACGACGTCCTGCGAGCGGCCCAGACGCAGCGGCCAGCGCGGGCGGCGAAGCGCGCGGGCGATGCGCTCCCCGTCCGGCTCGGGAAGCCACACAGTCAGGTGCACGCCGACGAGGAAGGGGCGGTCCCTGATCGTCATCCCGCCTTTGCCCGCGCGTACCCGGCCGCCCGAGGACGGGTTGGTGCCGTCGGCCGAGATGGGGTGGTACGTCTCGGTGTCGACGCCGCCGCCCTCGGACCAGGCGGCCATCCCCAGGACGACCGGCTCCTGCGGCTCCCCGGTCGCCGCGGCCAGCAGACCGCGCACGGTCGACGGCGGCGGCGCGGGCAGCCCGCGGGTGAGACCAGGGAAGAGCGGGTCACGGAAGGACGCCACCGGCGCGTAGAACTCCGCGCGCCAGGCCGGGACGGGTGCGGGCGATGTCCGCTGGGACGGGATCACCGGACCGCGTGCCGTACGGGATCGTCGAACCAGGCGTTGAGCGCGCCGTCACGCAACTCCTCCGCCAGCTTCAGCAGCACGGTCCGGGGGTGGCCGATCACGATGGTGCCGTCGGCGATCTCCTTGGCGCACTGCTTCTCGAAGTCCTCGCGGGCCTGGTCGCGGAAGCCAGGGCGCCACCCGATGCGGACCGGCGTCTCCCACTCCCCCTGCCACGCCTCCAGCTCCTGGCGCAGGACGTCGCCGCGCAGCCGCACGCCGGTGTCCATGTCGCTGTCGATGACGTTGGCCAGCGGGTTGGTACCGCCCTTGAACGGCACGAGGACCAGCAGTGACGGCACCCGGTCGCCGTAGTGCAGCGCCTGCTTGGCACCGCCGCTGAGGTGGGCCATTGCCTCCAGAAGCAACGCGGCCCGCCGGGCGCGCTCCTTCAGCGGGAGCCGCACGGCCGGCTGGCCCCGGAAGCGCAGCGTGCTCGCGCCGAGGGCCGTGGCCTCCGCCACCTGGAGCGCCTCCTCCTCGGAAAGATAGTTGGGGCGTCCCACCCCGCCGGCGTCGGGCAGCGTGAACGTACCGATCCGCGGTAGGTCCAGTAGGAACGGCGCCGCAAGGTCCGCGGTGTAGAACTCGTGCCCGTGCAGGACCGGTTCGGTCACCCCACGCGACATCACCCCGAAGTCCACCGCCGGGTAGACCGGTTCGACGGACATCAGCGTTCCGAGCAGGAACGGGCTGTCGCGCAACGTCGTCGCCGAGTCGTCCCGCTTGGCGCCAGCCCGCATGTAGCCGAACAGGTCGTCGTCGGCGAACCTGACGGGATCGGCCTCGGTGTTGGCCTTCTGAGCCTTGCCCTGCGCCTTGCCGACCCTGGTCACCGGGGAGGGCACGGAACCGAGTTCGACCATGCCGTCCCGGATCCAGCGGCGTACCGCCTGCGCGGAGACGTACGGATGCCTGCGCCCCCGCACCTGGGCGTACTTCACCCGCGCGGTGGTGTCCTCACTCTTGCCGTTGTTGGGGGCGCCCGCCTGGACAGCGAGGACAACGGTTCCTGCCAGATAGCTCATTACGCCGGTCCCATGCTGTAGTCGCTTGCCTCGAAGTCCTGGTCGTGGTTCTCGTCGAAGGGCGGCCTATCCAGTTCGGCCTCGATCTGCCTCTCCTGTTCGGGGTCGGCCACCTTCGCACCGACCGCGACACCACGCTGCTGGAGGAGTACCAGCACCCGCGCGAAGAGCAGCATCCGCTGCTCCCACGCCCGGGGGCGACGCCCGATCAGCGGCGCCCAGTATTCGGGCCCGGCCACGGGCGTACCGGTGTCGTCCATCTGCAGGCGCACGGACGCCTGCATCAGGAGCTGCCCGAGGTTGTAGTCGCTCAGGGCGGCCTTCTTGTACTCGGCAAGCCGCCCGCGCGGGCTGCTGCCCCGAGCGATCCACTCGGCGAGTAGGACGGCCACGGGCTCCAGGTCTGTTGTCATTCCGTAGACCTCTTCGGCGTAGGTGTAGGCGAGTCGGGTCAGGGCGTCCCGGTCGCCGAGGTGCCAGGAGTCGTCCGTCTCCCGCAGCAGGTAGTGCAGTTGCAGCAGCAGGGACCGGCTCCGGCCGTCCTCGGCCTCGAACAGCAGCCGCGCGGCCTCCCCCGCCCCGCCCGCGGTGACGCCGCCCTCGGCGTCGTACCGCGTGAGCGCGCGCCGCAGCACATTCCAGCCGCGCCGCAGCGAGGCGTTACCGTCGACCGTCGCAAGGAAGACGGAGACGGCGCGGCGGGTGCGGGTAACCCGCAGCCACGGCTCCTGGTTGTCGTTCTTGAACGCCCACAGCGTCGTGGCGCACAGCTCCGAAGCTGCCGCGTCGCGCAGAGCGGTGACCGCGACCAGCTCGGCGCGCGCGCCGGCCGCGAGACCGCTGAACCCCGCATGCATGATGCGCCGGGCCCGCTGGACGTTGCGGCGGGCGAACTCCAGCTCCGCCATGTCCTTCTCACACGACAGCACGGTCGCCGAGCCAGCGGTGACCCACGAGCCGTAGGGCAGAGCCCACATCGCGATCCGGCAGCCGCGGCACACCGGCCAGCCGCGAACGCCGGGCGGCAGGGTGTTGAGCGCCTTGCTCGTGTCGAACAGCGGCAGGTTGGACTTCGCCCACACCGCGCCGGCGTCCGCGCCGCAGAAGGTGCACGGGTGGCAGGGCGCCTCCGATGCGTCGGGGGCGAAGAGATTCTCGATGTCCGGACGCAGCACGTCCCGATCCGAAGGACGCTTGCTGTGCGTGGCCTTCGAGTTCGGATACAGCGCGAACAGGACCTTCCACCAGTCGTAGGCCGGCTTGTCCTTCGGAGCGGTCGCCGCCTCGCAGATGTCGTCCACGAGACGCGACGCCACCGCGTCGAGGTCGTCGGCCGTCACGTCCGCCGGCCGGCCCCGCCCTGCCATGACCGCCGTCGCCCAGGCACCGGCTCGTTGCAGCGGATGGCTCGTGGCGACCAGCGCCGAAGCCGCCGTCACTCCACCCACCCGAACCCCTGGATCGTGTCCAGCCCGACACCCCATGAGCGCAGGGCGTCCACGAACCGGGCGTCGGCCTCCATCGCGAGCCGGACCCGAGCCCCGATCCTGGGCGCCCCCCGCACCGCGAACCGCCGTCGCGGCCCGGACTCCAACACCCGGAGCCCGCGCGGAGCAGGCAGGCCGAGCACGTCCGCCTTGTGTGCGAGGTTGTGCGTCACGCGCTCCAGGTAGAAGTCGTCACCGGGCAGGAGGTCCTGCCCGTCATGCCGGACCACGACCGGCGTCGCGGTGGCCACCTCCACGGGCCCGTCAGCCGCGATCCCGTCCCCGATGTCGACGGTGAAGCCGCGCACCCGCAGCTTGACGGCACCCCACTCGATCTCCGTCCGCCGAGCCAACGCGGCCACCAGCGCCGAGGCGATCTCCGGAACGGGCGAGGCGAACCACACCGACCCCTCAGGCGAGGTCGTGTAGACCCCCTTCTTCCGCCGCGCCCCCCGAAACCGCGGGCACGCCACACCGACCGGCTTCATCGGCTGTCCGCGCCATCCGTCGTCGTGCAACGACTGGGCGAGCACGGGGTCGTGCTCACGGAGCAGACCGTAAACCACGCCGCGGGCGGGGCCGTGCAGGTCATCCCAGGCGAGGGACTTCGCGTCCGACGCGACATCAACTCTCAAACGCATGGCCACCTGCCGTTGTGCTCCCGGCCGTGCCCGACGAACGGGGTTAAGGCGACATCCATGGCGAGCAACCTAGCATTGGGAATGCCCCTAGAGGGCATTTTCATATGAAAGATCATGATGACTCCCTATTTATGCTATGCATCCCAGGAGGGATGTAGCGGCGCAGCCGGGAGTCACGTCGAAGACGGCAAGCTAGCCGCTCCCACTGACAACCGACCCCGACCACAGCTCCCTTGCACTGACGACCACTAGGCTGAGGCACACGGTGCGGCCACCCCAAAACGCTCTGACCTGCAGTGATGCATTACCGCCGAGCCGCTGCAGAATCGCTCCGCGTGTGGCCTCGTGGACAGGTACTGACCTGCGCCTTTACCCTCGGGTCCTCATCAGCCCGGGAGGGTTCGCAACCGAAGGAACGCGACCACGGGCGCATCGAGACCCGGAGTCCTCATCAGCCCGGGAGGGTTCGCAACATGCGCTTCGTCTGGTGGACGATGGCGCCGGCCCAGTCCTCATCAGCCCGGGAGGGTTCGCAACACGAGGCACCGCTGGACCTGGTGATCCTGGACCAGAGTCCTCATCAGCCCGGGAGGGTTCGCAACCGGCGCTGCTGGCCGCGCTCGCCGACGCCGGACTCCCGTCCTCATCAGCCCGGGAGGGTTCGCAACTGGCAGTGCGCCGAGTGTGGCGCCTGGTTCGACTCCGGTCCTCATCAGCCCGGGAGGGCTCGCAACCAGTGGGGAGGCCGGGACCTGTCCGGCGGGCAGTGGGTCCTCATCAGCCCGGAAGGGCTCGCAACTACAGCGCCCGCACCAGGTAGTGGACGTGCCGGGGTCCTCATCAGGTCCTCATCAGCCCGGGAGGGCTCGCAACGTGGGGGTCTGGGTGTTCGAGGGGCTGCTAGGCCCGCAGGTCCTCATCAGCCCGGGAGGGCTCGCAACACGCCGGTCGTGCGTACGACGATGCGCCGGGCGAGCGTCCTCATCAGCCCGGGAGGGTTCGCAACGCGTGCAGGGTGTTGGTGTTGGAGACGCCGACGACGCGTCCTCATCAGCCCGAGAGGGTTCGCAACCCGAGACCACGATCTCCCGGGGACGGCTGCGCGGCCGGGTCCTCATCAGCCCGGAAGGGTTCGCAACAGGCCGAGCCACAGGACGCCTACGGCTGGTGCGAGGTCCTCATCAGCCCGGGAGGGCTCGCAATCAGGTCACGCCGTTAATCCGGACCGTGCTCGCGTACCTCCTCATCAGCCCGGGAGGACTCGCAACCTGGCCGGTGAGGTGTCGGCGGTACGGCTGTACCAGCGTCCTCATCAGCCCGGGAGGGCTCGCAACGCCGGCCCCCACTGGCCGGTCGGCTCCGGGGCGGCCGTCCTCATCAGCCCGGGAGGGCTCGCAACAGGTCCACCGTGGCGACCAGCTCGCCGACCGACAGCGGTCCTCATCAGCCCGGGAGGGCTCGCAACGGCAGCTCGGCGGTACGGGCCGCGTCTACCTCCTCCCGGTCCTCATCAGCCCCAGAGGGCTTGCAACGTCACCCCGAGCTGCACCGCGAGCGCGGCCTGCCAGGTCCTCATCAGCCCGGGAGGGCTTGCAACGCGACGCCGTCGACTGCGCAGCGGCCGAGCCGTGCCGTCCTCATCAGTTTGGGAGGGCTCGCAACTACTGCGGGTCGAGGACGCGCAGGACGACCGTGTCGGTCCTCATCAGGCCGGGGGGGCTCGCAATATGCGCTGGACAGTGCGCCAGTCGAGGCCGGTGCGGGGTCCTCATCAGCCCGGGAGGGCTCGCAACGTGCCCCCGTACAGGTGGCAGCGGGCCACGTCGGGGGTCCTCATCAGCCCGGGAGGGTTCGCAACCCGCCACCCGACGCCGCAGACAGCGCACCGTCCAGGTCCTCATCAGCCCGGGAGAACTCGCAACCCGCGATCTGGGAGGCGGTCAGGCGCCTCATCTGGAGTCCTCATCAGCTCGGAAGAGTTCGCAACAGGTCAACGCGCGCCTGGGCGGGGACCTGATCCCCGTCCTCATCAGCCCGGGAGGGTTCGCAATCACAGCACCAGCGCGCGCCGCAGCACGGACCGTTCCGGTCCTCATCAGCCCGGGAGAGTTCACACCATGTGGATGCTGGTGGCGACCTGCGGCCCGTAGTCGGTCCTCATCAACCCGAGAGGGCTCGCAACCCGTCCGGTGGTCCTTCCGCTGGCACCGGGTCTACCGTCCTAATCAGCCCCTGGGGGGGGCTCGCAACAGCCTGGCAACCGCCACGAGGCGAGTAGTCGAGGTAGTTTTCATCAGCCCGGAGGGTTCGGAACATCTTCACGAGCTCGCGGGCGTGCCGGTTGAACGCGGGTCCTCATCAGCCCGGGAAGGTTCGCAACTTGTTGCCGCCACCCTGGTCGTCCGGCTCGGCGGGCGTCCTCATCGGCCCACCAGGGTCTGCCGATCGGCACGTATGGCTCCACCGATGCCCACAATCAGCCGGTCACGTCCCTCCCCCCCCTCGCCGCCACTACCACTACACCTCGCCGCCATCCGTAAAGCCCGAAGCAGCGCACCCGCGTCCGTCAGCAGCGCACCCTCCTTCGGCTGGATGCGCCACCACGGGCCGGGGCCGCCCCTGCGGCACGGGGCGGGGACGACCAAGTGCTGGTCCAGGCCCAGGGAACGGGTTCCCGGGACGTCCCAGTCGGCCGTGGCTCCCGGGGTGACGAACCAGTAGAGGGCGGGCTCGCGGGAGTCCTCGATGACAGCGCCGCTGCGGTCGCCGAGGGCGAGCAGGGCCTTCCGGGCCAAGGGGGCGTCCACGCGGACGGCGTCCCATGCGTGTCCGGCGGCGTGGATCCGGTAGCCGGCGATGGTCTCGGTCGCGGGTCCTCGGAGAGCGTCGACGGACATGGCAACGGCTCCTTGCCGTTGGGGGCAGTGGAGCAGCAATGATGGCCACTCCCAAGGGCTGTTTCGAGGACTCAGAGGGGACGCCAACAGGTCGCGGAGAGGGCTCAGATGACTGATTGCGCGTGAAGTCGTGCCGCAAGGGGGACACCCCTGGCAGGCTCACGGACGAGCGCTACCTCCGGAGGCAACAATGTCGCGTCCCGCAGGAAACACCCGGCTGAAGTCCGCACGAGTCGCAGCCGGTTACAACTCGCAGCAGGCGTTGGCGGACGCCGTCACCGCCGCGGCGCCCCGGTTCGGAATACGGGGACTGGCCGTCGGCGTCCGGCAGGTCAGGCGGTGGGAGTCGGCGAATCCCCCGTGGCCTCAGCCCGACGTCCACCGCGTCCTCACGCATCTGCTCGGGCAGTCCATGGAGGAGCTGGGGTTCACTCCGCCGTGGGAGACGGGCGGGGAGTCCACCGGCACCCCGCGGCGTGCTCCGGCGGCGACCGCCCGGCTGGCCAACGTCCCGAACCAGGTCGTCGCCACGACGCAGCCCGCCAGCGTCGGCCGCGACTTCGAGGCCGTGACGCGAGCCCATCGGCATCTGTACTGGTCGGTCGCGCCCGCCGACCTGCATCCCGCCATCCTCGAACACGCCCGCCTGGGCTGCGCGCTGCTCCCGGCTCTCGCCGAGCCCGCCCGGCGCACCCTCGCCGCCGCACTGGCCGAGTCGTATCTCCTGGCCGGCCGCATCGAGTTCTTCGACCTGCGCCGGCCCGACCGCGCAGGCGAGACGCTCCTGCGGGCGCTGCAAGCAGCGGGCGAGGCGGACGACCCGCTGCTCGGCGCGGCGATCCTGGCGCACACCGCCTTCATCCCGGGCTGGGCCGGAGACCGCGACGGCGCCACCGAGCGGATGATAGCGGCACGGACGTACGCGCGCCGCGGCCCCGTGTCGGCGGAGTTCCTGGCGTGGCTGGACGCGGTGGAGGCCGAGTGCGCGACCCGCTGCGGGGACACCCGGGCCGCCCTCAACTTCGTCAACCACGCCGAGGACATCCTCGCCACCGGCTCCGAGCACGTCACGCCGCCCTGGATGGACTGGTTCAGCCCCGCCCGGCTGGCCGCTTTCAAGGGCAACGTCCAGCTGAAGGCGGGCCACCTCCCCCAGGCCCGAGCCACCCTCAGCGCCGCGCTCGACGACCTGCTCCCCGAGGCCGAGAAGCAGCGCAGCGTCCTGCTGGGCGATCTGGCCGCTGTCGAGGCGGCGGCGAACGACCCGCAGGCTGCCTGCGCCTACGCGGCCCGCGCCCTGGAGCAGCTCGCTCTGACCTGGTATGCCACCGGCATGGAGCGGGTACGGGAAGTCCGCCGCGCACTGGCCAAGTGGCAGAACGAGGACTGCGTGCGCGACCTCGACGACCGCCTCTACGCCTGGGGGACGACCGTCAGCGCCCTTCAGCGTTGAGCTTGGCGACGACGTCCGGCAGCTCGGCGAGGGAGTCGATCCGTACGGTCGCGACCGCCGCCGCGTCGGGATCGTTCTGCTGGATGGTCCCCCACGGCCCGCGGCGGATGAGCGCGGTCAGCATCCCGGCCCGCGCTGCCGGGCGGATGTCGTTGTCCAGCCGGTCGCCGACGTAGAGGATCTCGCCCGGGGCGGCCGGCGCCGCCTCGATGACGTGCTCGAAGAAGGCGATGTCCGGCTTCGACGCGCCCCAGTCGTCGCTGGTCGCGATGAGATCGGCGGGCAGGTCGAGCCCGCGGAGGAGGCCGCCGGCGCGCACCGTCTGGTTGCCGGCGATGCCCACCCACAACCCAGCCTCGCGCAGGGCCGACAAGGCGGGCCGTACGTCCGGGTACAGGTCGTCCTCACCGAACCACTCGGGCTTCCCGGCCTGCGCCCGGCGCTCGCGCTCCGCGGTGAGGTCGAAGCCGGGCCGGAAGACCTGGAAGGTCTCGCGGTAATCCCGCCCCTGCGCGATGACGGCGCCGAACACCGCGGCGAAGGTGTGCCGGGGCACGCCCAGCCAGTCCGCCCACGTGCCGTACTCCCTGGTCTCGTCGACCAGGCACTCACCGACGTCGAACACCACTGCGCGAATCATGCGAGGCAGCGTAACCGCCACGCCCCGCCGGAGGACCCTCAATGTTCCTCTCAGCCGGAAACGGGAACCCGCGGCGTCCGAAAGTCCTCCCGGCGACCTGTGGAAGTCCTCGAAAGGCGCCGCGGACACGGTCAGGATGGCTCCGCTGCCATCGGAGCAGCCCCTCGCCGGACGCTCCGAGCGCCGGGCCGGGCAGGTACTCGACGGCACGTGATCCGACCGGACGGGTCAATCACGCGCCGGAAGTCGCATGCACGGGCTCGCCCCGCCGCGCGGGCGGCTTCTTCTCGGCGAAACGCGGAGATGGCTGCTCGTCACACCCCTCCGCCTGGAGATCGAAAGGGAGATCATGCCGCAGGGCCAGGTACCGACGGTGGAGCGCACGCTCGTTCTCCTCAAGCCCGACGCCGTCGTCCGCGGTGTCGCCGGGAAGATCATCACCCGGTTCGAGGACGCGGCCCTCAAGATCATCGGCGTGAAGATGCGGCAGATGGACGCCGACCTCGCCCGGCGGCACTACTTCGACCTGGAAGAGCGCCTCGGCTCCGAGGTCTACGACCTCACCGCCACCTTCATGCGGCAGGGGCCCGTGATCGCGATGGTCCTGGAAGGCTTCGACGCCGTGGCGACCGTCCGCAAGATCGTCGGGAGCACGTACCCCGACGAGGCGGCGGCCGGGACGATCCGCGGCGACCTCTCCCACTACAGCCGGAGCGCGAGCGCGGCCACCGGCAAAGCGGTCGCGAACCTCGTGCACGCCTCCGGCAACAAGGAGGAGGCGGCTCACGAGGTCGACCTGTGGTTCGACGAGGGCGAACTCCACGACTACCGCACGCTCACCGAGACCTTCACGTACTGAGCCCGACCGGGTGTGCCCGCCGATCACCACCACCGACGAGAGAGAGCACGATGACCGACCCGACCCGCGCCGCCTCCGTCTCCGAGCTGGAGACGAGCTTCCGGCGGGAGCTGGCGACGGACCGCTGGGCCGCGGCGGAGACGGCGTACGCGCTCGCGGTGCGGACGCGCGAGGCCGGCGAGTGGGACAACTCCCGCGGCTGGGTCGCGCAATGCCTGCATCTGCTTGACAGATTCCCCGGCGAGAGCGAGGAGCAGGTCGCCACCAGCCGCGTGTCGGTGGGCGGGGTACTGCTCCCCGGCTACCTGCACGAAGGCGTCGTCCGCGACCGCTTCGGACAGCTCGTCTGACTTACTGCGGCGGCTGCCTGCCGCCCTCCGTCCCGTGCTGCTCGCCGCGAGACCGGCAGCCCCGGGGCCCCACCCTTCCCGGAACAGCCGAGGATCACTTCGCCTGTTCCGGTCAGCACCCCACTCCCGAAAGGAACGAGACCGTGGCCATCGAGATCGAGATGCGCGCCCGCTTCGACGAGGCGGCGCACGACCGGCTCCTCTCCCGCCTCGGAGCCGAGGGCGAGGACCTGGGCTGCGACGACAAGCTCATCCACTTCTACGTGCTGCCCGACAAGCTCCTGAAGGTCACCGACAACACCGCTGCGGGCACGGCGAAGATCACGCTGAAGGACAGCAGGATCGGCCAGGGCTCCGCCTTCCCCGAGACGGAGGTCCAGATCGTCCGGCAGGACGTCGCGGCGGCGGTGCGGATCTTCGACCAGCTCGGCTTCGACGGCGTCAGGCACGAGGCGTTCAACCGCCGCCACAACTTCCGTTTCCGCGGCGTCGAGATCGCCGTGAAGTGGAGCGAGGCGTGGGGGCACCACGCCGAGTTCGAGATCCTGCTCGGCGACCGGCCGACGGAGGCGGAGCACGAGGAGGCCGAGGCACGCATCTGGGCGGTGGCCGAGGAACTGGACGTACCGCTGATGAGCGAGCAGGAGCTCGCCGACTTCACCGCGGCGTTCGAGGCGGCGGAGCGCGAGCGAAAGTCCGCCGCTCAGCCGGCCGCCGCCGCCCGCTGATCCGCCGCCGTACAGAGGGGGGACGACGTGACGGACACGACGCCGCAGGCGGAGAGCCTGGTCGAACTGGCCGCTCGAAAGCAGCTTCCGCGGCACCAGCACATGGACCGCGCCACGGTGCGATGGATCGCCGCGAACCGGCCGGACCTGCGGGAAATCCCGCTGGCGCCCTTGCCGGAGGCGACGCGGCGGCTCCTTCACCGGGCCGCGGTCCCGGCCGAGTGGTGGCTTGAGGGCCGCGTCGCCGACTCCCTGCACGGCGTCCGGCACGCGCTGCGTACGGCCGCCCTCGCGGCACTGCTGGCGCGGGCGGCCGGGCTGGACGCGGCCGACACCGGCGACCTCGTCGTGGCCGCGGCGGTACACGACTGCCGCCGGGTCCACGACCAGGACGACCGGGGTCACGGTGCCCGTGCCGCCGCCTGGCTGGTCCAGAACGCGGACATGGTCTGGCGGCACTTCGGACTCGTCCCGTCAGCGGGCCGTACGCACCGGGCAGCCGTCGCCGTGGGGCTGCACGACGTGCCGTACAGCTCCTTCACCGCGGATGAACACACGGCCTACGACCAGGCGCGGCAGCTCTGCGACCTGGTCAAGGCAGCGGACGCCCTCGACCGTTACCGGCTGCCGAAGGTCAACTGGTGGCCCGACACGGCCCACGTCCGCGTGAGCGCCTTCGACCGCTTCCGGGCGACGGCTTTCGACCTGGTGCTGCGGTCAGAGAACGCGCACCTCGACGGGCGCGGTGGCGGGGAGTCCGTGCACGAGGCCTTACGCCAGAAGGGGCTGCTGTCCTGATGGACTTCCTCGACACCTACGAGGAGTGGGCCGACGCGCATGCCTTCTTCGACACCGCGCTCATACCCGGCCCGCCGGATCGCCGGTCGGCCGACCCGCTCGACGAGCAGAGCCGGGCGTGGGAGGTCCGCCTCTCTCAGGGCACCCCCAACGGTGCGCTGCTGCGCGGCAACGCCCTCTTCGACTCCCTCGGCAGCGGCGACACCCTGCACCTGCTGCACGTCACCCACGCACTGGAACAGATCACCGAGCACGGTGTTCTCTACCCCTCCGGCGGCTGCCTCGTCGGAGCGATCTACTGCACGCCGCTCACCGCGACGGGCAGCGGGTTCCGCATGCACAACCTGGGCGCGTACGTGCTCGACAAGGAGGCGCCGGCCTTCGTCGCCCGGATGAACCTGGCCGGGCACAGGCCGACTCCCCTCATCTTCGAGGTGACCCTCCCCGCCCAGGCCTACCGGGGCCTGGCGGGGATCGACTACCTGCGCCTCGGGTCGATCCACCTCCAGATCCACAGCCGGCTCGAATACCTGCTCTCCAAGGCCGAGCGCCACCGCCTGCGGGAGACCGTCGTCAGCCGCGCCAAGAACTCCACGGCCTTCCTCGCCCTCGCCGCCAGCGTCGCCTTCGAGGGCACCCGCGTGCGGCCCGAGCCCTTCCTGCGCCTGCTGGACGAGGCCATCCCCCGCCTGCCCATCCTCGGCTACCTCTACTTCGAGTCGCTGGCGGAGTACCTGATGCTGCACTCGACGAGCACGCCCACCCGCGAGCGGGCCGCGGCCGGCGAGTTCAACAACTGGCTCTACAAGGAGATGCTCTTCGCGACCTTCCCGCACATGGCCGGCCGCTTCGACCTCGCGAAGTTCCGCCCGTCGCCCGCGGAGCTGGACGTGCTCCTCACCCGCATCGACACCACCGTCGACCCGGAACACACGCGCACGTACCTCGTGGAGCGGATCAGCCACCTCGTAGCGTCCCGGCTCTTCACCCCGGGCCAGACGCCCTCGGCCTGGCACCACCGGCGGTGGGAGTTCGACAGCCTCACCAAGGAGCTGGGCCCGCTCCTCGGCCACCTCATCCACCGCGAACTGCGCACCTTCGGCCGCTACCCCGACTTCTACTTCTACTACGACCAGCACAAGGCGCTTCAGGCCTGGAACTACTGGAACCACATGGACATCGTGGTCCCCTTCAACGGCACCTTCCCGAAGGGCGAGGTGGGCATCAACCCCGCCTACCCCGACCTGAAGTACCGCGTGTGGCGAGCCGAGCGCGACGCCTCCGGCCTCCTCCACCGCGCCGAGGAGCTGAACCTGACGATCGCGCCGCGGCTGGTCGACATCAAGTACACGCTCATGCGCAACAACAAATGGGCCGAGCCCTCGACGACCCCGACTCCGGCCTGAGGTCCCCCCCGAACGACCCCTGCGGCCTGCGACCGCGCGCCCCGCTCCACCTCCCGCACCCCTCACGTACGGAGCCCCGCCATGCCCATTTCCGAGGCGAGCCGCCCTCAGCTCGACACCTTCGCCGATCACGTCACCGCCCTGCTGGCGGACCCGTCCACCCCCCACGGCCTGGCCCGCACTCTCCGCGCCACAGCCAAGGAGATCAACCTCGCCCGTCACCACCACGCCAGCCAGAGGGCCTCGCCGAACGGCCGCATCGACGACACCCCCACCCACGTCCAGATCGGCGGCGGCGCCCACCGCATCGACGGCTTCTTCAACATCGACGCCGTCCCGCCGGCCGACCTCCTCTGGGACGTCCGCGAAGGCATCCCCCTCCAGGACGCCACCGCCCAGGTCCTCTTCTCCGAGCACTTCCTGGAGCACATCGACTACCCGCGCTCGGCCAAGCACTTCGCCCGCGAGGCCCACCGCGTCCTGGCCCCCGGCGGCCAGGTGATCACCGGCGTCCCCGACGCCGCTCACGTCCTGACCCCCTACCCGGCCCCACTGGCTGAGGCAGTCGAGATGATCGACCGCTGGTACGCCAGCCGCACGTGCCGCGCAGACATCACCACCTACCTCGACCTGATCAACTACGTCTTCCGCGACCAGGACGACGACCCCACCTACAACCCCCACTACTGGGCCTACGACGCGGAGAAGCTGACCCAGCTCTTCACGGAGGCCGGCTTCACCCACATCGAGCCGTGGCCCTTCGACGCGACGATCGCCAACCCGAAGCGGGAGTGGGCGAGCGTGTATATGACGGCATTCAAATAGAAACCTTCTTATGGCCAGTGTCAGTAGGTGGCCTCCCCAGCCCACCTCGTGCCCAAGCCCCGACCTGTGAGCAATTTAATACCCACAGGAAGCGGGTCCGTGTTCACTGCAAGACGATCTAGCCCCCATGACGCGAGCCTCTCAGATCACGGCCCTAACCTCTTATTTGCAGCAGGCCGGTCCGCAGAGGCCCGACGCGCGCCGAACGTTTACGGAACCATAATGACTCGCGCCGAAGCAGCTCCAACCCAAGTCTGCTTCTTCCTCCTTGCGTTGATCTCCTACTCATCCCCGAATATGGGAGATACATAGTTGGCACGCGGGCGATCACCTTTACCGTGCTCGTCAACTTCAAAAACCACGTGCATGCCGA
Source organism: Streptomyces sp. NPDC020983 (assembly GCF_044333485.1). Classification (NCBI taxonomy): domain Bacteria; kingdom Bacillati; phylum Actinomycetota; class Actinomycetes; order Kitasatosporales; family Streptomycetaceae; genus Streptomyces; species Streptomyces sp. NPDC020983. Next base: position 108,448 of record NZ_JBIRRA010000005.1, read on the forward strand.
CAGGATTAATGGAGTCCCATCTCACGCCGCGCCCTTCTTTCACCGCCGACCCAGGAAAGAAGACATCACTGGGATAGTCGGGGTGCGAGATGAAACCGAACGTTCCGCGCCAGGCCTTGACTATGCCCCTAGGCGACGCATCTGAGCTACCACCTTGTCTCGGCTTAGCCACAGTAACCAAGCTCTCACAAAGGCTTGAAACTTCCTCACTAATGCCTGTCAAGCGATACAACCTGCCAACCCGCCCGGGGAAGTGACGCCACGCAATGCAGCGCTCAAAAAGGACAGCATGCCGTTTCACTCCCTTCAGAATGCGGACTGCATCGTTCTCGAATACAGGAGAAAACAAACCGGGCTCGCCAATCGCTCGCAGGAAAGCATTCGCGCTCTCAAGAAGTATTTCAGCTAGCCTTTGATCCCATGCCCCCAAGTCGAGCTCTTTGATTCCTTGAGAGAACCCCGCTGATGCTTTGTGGGCAGCCTCTATCGGACGTCGGTCGTCGTCAAGCAGTGACTCAGACCACCGACGCCAAGAATCGACCAGGCTGGTCAGAATAATCAGTCGGAGTCGCCCTCTACCAGTCATGTTCTCTAGAGCCCACTCAAGGTAAATCTGGGACTCTTCATAGTTACGCGCCCATAGATTGATTTTCCCAAGCAGTTGGGCAGTGTCAGCAGTCTGAAAGTGCTCATGTGCCGACTTAGCCAAAGGCAGAGCGGAATCTACGTCGTGACCGCGACCAGCAAGGTGCCCAGCAAAATAGTAGGAGATCACGGCTTTACCGGCATCGTCAGCTTTGCGCAAAGCCGCGCGGTAAAGAGAGCTAGCCTGGTCGATCTGATCATTCTGGGAAAGAATAAACGCTTCCACCCGGTCGACCTCCCAGAAATCGGGATTCAGTGCCCGAGCACGCGTCAGATAGCCTTGAGCACGCTCAATTTCTCCTGCCCGCGATTGCGCCAAAGCTAGCCGCAGGAGATGCGCCGTGGGCTCATCATGCGGAGAACGAACCCTGACAACGTTGGGGGCGAGTTGACGCTTGCTCTCATCAGCGCGACGCTGCTCCTCTGAGCGCTTGAATTCTTGCTCTCGCAGCAGCGTCCTATTGATGTCTGCTTTGGGCGGCGGCGCAACTCGACGCAAGAAGTGTCGGGCTGCCTCAGTTATCTGAACTCTCCAGATCAACTCGTCAGTCGGGTCAGGCTTCTGACTTACGAGCGAGCCTGCGCTTAGTTCCTTGACTGCTAGATTCAAGGAATCGATTGGCGAGTCGGTCAGGACTGCTAGTTCGTCGAATGTCGAAGATCGATCAAGAGCATAAAGGACGGATAGGATAGCTTTGGGCGTTTCACTCAGGGCATCAAATACCGACCGCACACAGAAGTCAATCAACTCGTCCTGATCAGTCAAAGTGGGGTGCGGTTCTCGCCCAGATTCAACAGAAAGGATGTACCATCGGATGGCCAAGGGGCTGAAGCGAAGACGAGCGACAATCTGCTCCACAGTTTCCTGCTTCAGGCTTGCCAAAAACTCCGCCCGCCCTCCGCGCACTCTAGCGAAAGAACGAAAAAGCGTCTGCGCGTCTTTTTTCTCCAACGGTGGAAGTGGGATTCTGCGCTCAATTTGCCCCACGCCGATCCTGCTAGTCATAAGATACGTGACATTATCTGGAAGTGTTTCATAAAGCGTCACGATCTCGCTACCGCTAACAGTTTCGAGGTTGTCGATGATAAGGAGGGTCTCAATTCCCTGCAATGCTTCGGCTAGCTCTTCAGCGCCGCCCTTGAAGTCATCCGCTAGGACCTTACCCAAGCTCTGAGTCGCGCCTGTGATATCGCGTACAGCACCAGCAATTTCAACGACCCCGTTGGCCGTTAGTCGCTCGGTCTTCAAAGATGTCCACAGAATGCACTCATAAGGAGAGTCGGGGTTGTCCAGGAGCGAGTAAGCCACATCGGAAGCGAGCGCCGTCTTACCGATTCCACCCTCTCCCGTGATAGTGATCATTGGCTCACGGCGCCTCAAGAGGTGTTTCACTATGGCATTGCACGACTGAGACCTTCCGATGAGGCCAGTGTCGTCATAATCGAACGGCGGAAGGTTATGGAGAATCCGGTCAGAATGGCGCCGATCTACGCCATTGAACGCCGGCTCCCATTCCGGCTCAGCACTCAACCTGTCCAAGATGTCGCGCACTGTTGGCCAAAATCGGCTTTTGAATTCTCGGCATGAACTTACCGCCTTCTCTGCATCTCCAGCCTGCAGTGGGCGCCCATGCATGACACGATTACGAATCGGTACGAGAGTGTCCATCCGCGGCGTGCCGAGACGCAGTTCCCGTGCCAGCTCCACCGGGAGCGCTTCTCGATGACGGTTTAGAATGTCGTACGCTTCACGCATGTCGAGATATTCGACAATAGAGAGCTCGTCGTCGCTGGCGTCGGCACGACGGCGATCAGCCGCCCGCGTGAAGCAATCACCCAATGCCTCGGCCTCACCCATGTGGTCGAGGATGAACCGCAGAATCATTTGCCGTACATCAGATTCGAACGAGTCCACGAGTACATAGAGCCGTGCACGCGTCATGCGAGTGTGAAGCAAGGGACCCCCTCAGCCTTGTCGACCTTAAGGCTAGGTGAAGAACGACACTGTGTCAGGCGAGTCGTCGCAGTAAGAACAGGCGCTTGTGGCACACAGGGCGCCGGAGACGAACATCCGGCGCGTCGCACTGGGGACGGCTAGGCCTTGCCTGATGGGTCCATCCCCGCGGGTGCGGGGAGCAGTCTGACTGACCTGCGAGTTTGCTACCGGGTGGACCCGCATGGAACCAACTTCAGAGAAAGCGATAAAAAGGACATTCCGTCCGCGGCATCATCACCCACGTCCCCAACGAACACAGTACGGCGGCCACATGGAACGCCGGGTGACGACCGCCCAGATGGCTGCAGCGCTCGCGCAGGCGCCACCCGCACCACTTCCGCACCAGCTCCAGCGGCATGCTGCGGACAGCCACGGGCCGACACGGGCGCGCGGACGCGCCGGACAGCACGCGGGCATCTGAACAGCAGGTACCTCGGCAGAGCCCCTGTGATTCCCAAGCTCAGAGCGCGGGTTCGATTCCCGTCATCCGCTCCATTCTTAAGCCCCAGGTCATGGACTTGGGGCCTTTTTGTTGTCCGACTAATTGAAGAACCAGCACCATTACGGCACCACATCTGGCGGTCAATTGGCGCGCACACCCGGCGCCTCGGATACGTCGGACTCGACGCCTGGTCGGACAGGCCCGCCGACAAATCAGTAGTCGCGGTCGTGGATCGCACGCAGCCACGGTTCGCGGACGGCCGGCATGCGCGCGAGGGTGTAACGGAACGCAGCGCCGGACGGCCGGAACGCCGTCGGCGGGTGCGGGGGCAGCGGATCGTCCCGCTCCTCACCCTCCGGCAGACCGCCGACCACCGGGAGCCGCGTCCGATGGGGCGGGAAGGCCAACTCGGCCCAGAGTGCCGCCTCGACGGGCACGGCCTCGGCGCCGCCACTCGGCTGCCAGACCTCTCCGGTCTGCGGATGGACCGGTACCAACGCCAACTCGGCAGCCGGCTCGCCGAGCCCCGGCCCCGCCAGATCCAGCCGCTTGGCGCACTCCCTGCCGGGCAGCAGCGCCGCCAGTGCCCGGCCGAAGATCTCTGCGACCGGACCAGCTGCCGCCTGGACCGGTTCGCCCCGGGCGGCCACGACCACATGGGCGAGAGCCACGCCCGCCGGGATGTCCCGATACCCGCTCAGCCCCTGCCACAGCGCACCCTCGGCCGGCAGCTCGGCCCAGTCCATGACCGGCCGCTCCGGCGGCCCGGGCAGGCGGAGCACCGCCTGCGGGAGGAGCCGGACCACCTGCCACTGGCCGCAGTCGTCGATCCGGGTCCCCACCGGCACTCCACAGCCCAGGCAGGCGAGGTTCGGGCCGCCGCTGCCGTTGATCCCCCTGCAGTAGCCCTCGGTCCGCTCCGCGATCAGCCCGGTGCCGCACATGTCGCCGGGCGCAAGCACAACGGTGCCCCGCGGCCCGTAGGACAGGCAGGCGACCGGCGCGAAGACCCCACGCCCGGCGGCCTCCAGCGCTCCGACCTCCTCCCACAGCCGCCAGGGCGGCCCGTAGGGCTCGGGGTCGACGGCGTAGGCCCCCGCCTCCAGGAGCGGCGGGTGCAGTTGTTCCCAGTAGGTGTCGCGCAGGTGCACCGGCAGTGTCACCTGCGACACCCCCGCCGTCAGTACGCCCCCACACGCCGCACACCCGAACACCGCCAAGCTGCCCCATCCCGCCGTCGAAACCCCTGCATCCCACCGAACCGGGCCCTTGCCGGCAAGGGGTTTCAGTCCACAGTGGACACCCCACCGGGCGGCGGTGGGGTTTTCCCGTGGGGCGCCGGGCTTGTTCGGCCTCCGGGCGCTGGTCCCGTGCTTGCGGCCCGCCTGTCGCGGGGAATCCGGCCGAAGGGGTCTGACAGTGCTCGCATCCGCACCGCGGATCACATGGTGCTACCGGGTGCTACGCTGAAGAAATGCCAGCGCAACCCGAGATCACGCAGCGCGACCTGCGCAGCCGTTCAAAAGAGATCATGGACGCCGTCCAGGGCGGTCAGTCCTTCACCGTCACCCGCGACGGGCACCAGATCGGGGAGCTGATCCCGCTCCGTCGGCGTCGGCGATTCGTACCGCGCTCGGAGTTCGCCGCGATGTCCCGCACCGCGTCGGACGTCTCCTTGGAGGCGTTCCGGGCCGATCAGGACGCCACCGCCGAGCAGGGGACGGACGACCCGTATGCCCGCTGAGTACGCCCAGGGCCTGCTCGACACCAACACCGTGATCCTGCGCAAGTGGCTCGACCCCGCGGAACTCCCCGCCGAGGTGGCGATCAGCGCCATCACCCTCGCCGAACTCTCCGCGGGGCCCCACGAGGTGCGCAGGAACGAGGAACAGAGCGACTACGACGAGCACGCGGAAAGGGGCCGACGCCTGGACATCCTCCAGCGCGCCGAGAACGAGTTCGATCCCATCCCCTTCGACGCCGAAGCCGCCCGCATATACGGCAGGGTCTGCGCAGCCGTGATCGGAGCCGGACGCAAGCCACGGCGCCGGGTCGCCGACCTCATGATCGCCTCCATCGCCATCGCCGAAGAGCTGCCCCTTTTCACCACCAACCCCGACGACTACAAGGGCCTCGACGGCCTCCTCACCGTCGTTCCCGTCACCCGGCCCACCGTCCTCCACGACCGGTAGGGCGCGGCCGCCGCGCCACATCCGCACCAGGTGCAGCGGTACGGGGCGGTCAGCCGCGGTCGGCAACGGAACCGGCGCACATGCGCTCCTCGGAGCGAAACGCGCCACTGACCAGCGGTGGATGCCAGTGAAACCCGGGCGTGGCTCGGACCGGATATCCCGGCAGAACTCAACGCAGACTTCCGCCGCGACGTGTTCACCCCCATATCCGTCGCGGACCGCGTCTACTACCTGCGCGAGCTGGACGACGCGGAATTCCACGACTGGGGAGGCGTACACGACCAATTTCACGAATTCATCCTCGTCAGCCGCCGAGCCGCCCGCATCACCCTCCTCGTCGCAGCCGACGACTGAAGCCGCGGAGCGGGCGGAACGGAGCGCTGGGAGGGTCAGGCATCGGGACGGAGGTTCGGGGCCAGCAACTCCAGGGCCTCTTCCCATCGGAAGCGGTCCGCCCCGCCTCCCGACTTCGGAGGGTGCGGCTCGTAGCTGCTGATCCGTACGCCCATCGACCGCAGGCGCGCCAGGCTCTCGGCGTACGCCGGGTGGGCGGCCATCGCGCTGTTCACGTACGGCAGTACGGCCGTCGGGATACCGAGGCCGTACGCCTCGCACAGGATGCCCAGCGCCAGCGTGTCCGAGATCCCCGCCGCCCACTTGTTGATCGTGTTGAACGTCGCCGGCGCCACCGCGATCGCGTCCGCGGGCGGCAGCGGGCGCACGTCACCCGGCCGGCGCCACGCCGAACGCACCGGATACCCCGTCCGCGCCTCCACCGCCGCCTCGTCGATGAAGCCCAGCCCCAACGGCGTGGCCACCACGCCCACGCCCCAACCCTGTTCCTGAGCAGCCGAGATGAGCGTCCCCACATCCGGGGCCACGCCCGCCGCGCACACCACGACGTACAGGAACGGTCCCTCTGGCGAAACACTCACGCGGGCACTCCCAACCGACGAGCGACGTGATGCAGTTGCGGCAGCGTACGACGACGGCCACGCGCGGCCATGCCGGCCACCGACTCCAGCACAGCCGGTCGGCGCCCGTCCTGGGCGGCCCGGCGTTCCGGTACCGGGAGGCGGACGAAGCCACCCTTGGCGGGATGCGTGCGGCACTGTCGAAGGCGGCGGCGCGGCCGGTCGCGTCCGTGTCCGCCGTCGCCTCCGGGCACCCGGGCTACCAGCCGATCCGGCGTACGAACGTCCGGCCGATTGAGCAAAACAGGCCCGACGATTGTGGCATTTCCGGGGCGGCCGATCGGGCGTCATGACTCCTGATCGTCGTGAGCTCCGCCGCTACCTGCTGACGGGGTCCACCCGATACGAGACCTTGCCCGCGACCGGCCAGTCCCTGACCGGACGCGCCCACGTCGCCACGATGCGGCCCCTCTCCCAGGGCGAACTGCTCGCTCGGCGCGAAACCGCCCCCGACGCCCTGGTCTCGGACCCCACCGCACTGATCAGCGCCGAGCCCACCGATGCCTCAAGGGCGGACTACGAGCGGATCGTGCTGACCGGCGGCTTCCCGCAGCGTCGTGCGGGACTACATCGGCCTGCTCCAGGCCGTGTTCCTGGTCCACCGGCTCGAGGCGTTCGGGCGCTCGGTCACCAGCCGGTCCACACGCACACCCGAGATCCACGCGGTCGACACCGGTCTGGCCGCCTACCTCCTGGCGTCACGGAGCAGAAACTCGCGGCCCGGGCACCCTCCGTGCTCACCCAGTTCGGCCACCTGGTCGAGACCTTCACCGTCAACGAACTCATCAAACAGGCCGGGTGGGCCCAGACGGCGGTGACTTGTTCCCACTACCAGACGAAGGACCAACAGGAGGTCGACCTCGTCGTCGAAACCGACGCGGGCGTGGTGGCCGGAGCCGAGGTCAAGGCCTCCTCGACCACAACCGACAACGACTTTCGCGGCCTCAGAGCGCTGCGGGACAGACTCGGTGACGACTTCACCGGCGGAGTACTGGTCAATCTGGGCAACAGGTCCTACACCTATGAGGACAAGCTCCACGTCATCCCGCTGGAGACCCTGTGGCGATGAGGGCCGCACCCGGTCGCCCACCGGACAGTCCGGCGGAGGTCCCTGCCGTCGACGGCCGTCCCGGTGCCGACTGCCTGCGAGCGGCCCTCGCCTCGTCCATCCCCGATCCACCGTCTCCGCGCACGGACCCGGCCATGGACCCGGCCGCGAATCCGGTGACCGCCCCGGTTTCGCCGGTGACTTCGAAGACTCTCACCGACATCCGCGGCGAGATGGCCTGGCACCTAGGGGGGAGAGGCAGTAGCGTCCCGCGAGGCACATGTAGTCCCGACGAAAGTACGGTCCCGCACTGCTCGTTCGCTTCCCGAACGGGTCCCCCCTCGCTGGAGCCGCAATGTTGAGACAGTTACGTCGCCGATGGATCGGCCTGCTGCTCGCACTCCCGGTGCTCGTGACCGGCCCCCTCTCCCTCCCCGCCTCGTCCGCCGAGGCCCCGCTCTCCACGGAGTCGCGGGCCGTCGCCTCGGCGGTACCGCTGGAGGAGATCACCGCGACCACCACCCAGGTCGCCTCCGGCCTGCAACGCCCGACGGCCCTGGCCGCGCCCGACGACGGCACAGGGCGGCTGTTCATCACCGAGAAGTTCGGAAGGGTTCGCGTCTACGACCCGGCCACCGGGCTCGCCTCCACCCCGCTGCTGGACATCACGTCCCAGGTGGACTCGTCGGACAACGAGCGCGGACTGCTCGGCATCGCCCTCCCCCCGGACTTCGTCCAGAGCCGGCAGCTCTACCTCGCCTTCACCGCGCTGCCCGACGGCGCGGTCACCCTGGCCCGCTACAGCCTCGCCGACGCGCGCCTCGAGGTCCTGCTGCAGCAGCCGCACGCCGACTACACCAACCACAACGGTGGCCAGCTCGCCTTCGGCCCCGACGGCAAGCTGTACTGGGGCATCGGCGACGGCGGTGGTGCCGGTGACCCCTTCGACAGCGGGCAGCGGACCGACATCTTGCTCGGCAAGATCCTCCGCCTCGACGTGAGCCGCAGTTGCGGTGCACTCCCGTACTGCATCCCCGCGGACAACCCGTTCGCCGGGGTCGCCGGCGCCCGCGGCGAGATCTGGGTGTGGGGCGCCCGCAACCCCTGGCGGTTCTCCTTCGACCCCACGGACGGGTCGATGTGGGTGGCTGACGTCGGCCAGGGCCTGTGGGAGGAGGTCGACCACCTGGCGCGCGACGAGCAGCCCGGAACCAACCTGGGCTGGTCGTGCTATGAGGGGCCGCAGGTCTTCGACGCGTCCCAGTGCTCGTCCGGTGCCCGCTACCGCGCCCAGGACTTCTACTACTCGCACTACAACGGCAGCTGCGCGGTCATCGGCGGCCAGGTCTACCGCGGCCGGCAGTTCGCCGACCTGGCCGGCGGCACGTACATCGCCACCGACTACTGCACGTCCACCATCTGGGCGCTGCGCCCCGACAGCAACGGCGTCCTCCGCCAGGCCGCGATCGGCCAGATGCCCACCCAGGTGACGGCTTTCGGGTCCACCCCTGACGGCGAGCTCTACGTGGTCAACGACCTCCCCGGCGGCCTGCACCGGGTTTCGTTCGCCCACACGACGCCGACCTGCCAGGTCGCCGTCACGACGAACGTCTGGGGCACCGGCATGGCCGTCTATCTCACCGTCACGAACAGGGGCACAACCCCGATCAACGGCTGGGCGCTGGACTTCCCGCTGCCCTATGGGCAGGCTGTCATCTCGGACTGGAACACCACCCTGACCAACATCGGCGACCTTTACACCGCGTCCGACTCCGGATACAACTCGGCAATCCCGCCGGGCGGCTCCGTCACCCTGGGCTATCTGGCCTCCCACACGGACGACCGGTCCGCACCGGGCCGCTTCCTTCTCAACAAGGCGCCCTGCGCCCGCACCGGAAGCTGAGGAGACAGGGAACCGGCCGACGTCGGTACCACCGGCAGGCTGCCGTGGTACCGACGGCCGTTCCCCGTCAGTGCCGCCGAGCGACAGGGCTCACTGGTCGCCGCGTCGGCGAACGCACGCCCACGCTCTACCGCCGGCGTCGGGTCCATCCCCGCAGGCGCGGGGAGCATTCTGACTGACCTGCGCGTTTCCCATGGAGTCGACCCGCTTGGGACCAGCTTCCAGGAAAGCGAAAAGCGGGCATGCCGCCCGCGAAGCCACCCGCCACGTTCCCAACACCATGGCGTAAGCGGACCGAATCGCCGGTCAGATCCACAGCCGTCGCCTGCCGCACAGCCGGGGACGGAGCGGCCATCGCTGGGGGGAGCGAGCAGGTTCTGCCTGGCAGGCCATCGCTCCTCTGCCATGGACACCGGAGTGGGCGCGCGCCGAGGTGGGTCCGCCACAGGCGAACCCCGCGGGAGTCCGCGCGCCACCGGGCAGTCGCAGTCCTGGAACCTGCTTCCGAGCGGCAGGGAGCAGGGAGCCGTGGCGGCCCGATTTCCGGACCGTGCGCATTGGCGTCGGCCCCTGTTCTCACGGTGATGTGGATGCCCCGTTCCCGCCCTCGCCGTCGCGGATCTGCACGTGGTGATGTGCTGTGCGGTGTGCACGGTCACTTGTGCACGATGCTGAGCTGCGTTGTCCGTGGGGAGTCGAACCCCTGCGCTGCTCCTCGCGCACCAAGAGAGGGCCGGATATACCGCCGGCCCACGGTCTGTGCACGCCTCCGCTGCGGCTACCTGCTCCACATCGTCGTCAAGTGGCCACCGTGGTCAGTCCAGGAGGTCGGCCTCCCAGTTGGTGCGCTGGATCCGCATGTCCAGTTCGCGGATCTCCCGGGCGAGTACATCCGCCTGCGCACGCAGTTCGACGACCGGAAGCGCGGACAGCATCGTCAGCTCGGATCGCAATTGGCGGACGGCACGTTGGTCGCGGCCAGAAGCGGCCTCGGCTGCCGCGGTGATCACGGCATGGCGCAGCCGCAGCACGTCACGGCGCGCAAGTGCGTCGGTTACCGTGCCGTCGTCACCCATCACCACCGCGGCGTTGGTCCGATTGATCCGGCGGATCAGCGACTCCAGGGAATCGAGTACCTCGCCGGCCTCCGCGAGTAGCAGCCCCGCGTCCTCTGCGGGCGTCTCACCCTCCTGGTACCGCGCACTGCTCACCACCCGCGAACGCAGCTGCTCCACGCGCCGCGACGCATCCGACCGCTGCGCCAATGCCTCGGCGAGTTTCAACCGTCCCACCTCCACTCCTCGTCGACCCCGGACAAGTGTGCAGGTCCGACGCGGTCTCCGCACCCGGGTTAACGGTCTGCCCGCGTCGCAGAACCGCCCCGGCGCCCACCCGACCGCACGTTCTCCGCCTGCGCCGGCCGGGCTTGTTCCACAGCCTCTGCGGCAGCGCTGGAGCCCGGTCTCCGTGGCGCCGGGCCGCCGTCCTCCACGACTGGTAGGGCGTGGCGGCCGCACCACACCCGCGCCATGCGTCACCGGCGCCACGGCAAGCGCATCGGCCGGAAGCCGGCCGCCCGGTCCGGCCGGCGGTCCGTACGCAACCTCCGGCACCGGCGGCGCAGGTGGCGGTTCGCACCGTTCAGGCTGGTGCGGAGTCGTCACCGTGGCTGCGGACGATCTCCTTCATCTTGGCGACGGCGAACCCCCAGCCCTGCTGGACGGTGGGCTTGGCGGGGACGGCGATCTCGTCGGGGTTGGTGAGGACGTCGAGGAGGACGGGCCCCGGGGTGGCCAGGGCGGTGCGGACGGCGTCGTCGAGTGCGGCGGGGTCGGTGACACGGATGCCGGTGAGGCCGAGGGCTGTCGCGACGGCGGCGAAGTCGGGGTTGTCCAGGACGGTGCCGAATTCCGGAAGGCCCGACTGCTCCTGCTCCAGCTTGACCATGCCGAGCCGGCGGTTGTCGAAGACGACCAGCGTGACCGGCAGGTCGTACGTCCTGAGCGTCATCAGGTCACCGAGCAGCATGCTCAGGCCGCCGTCTCCGCAGAACGCCACGACCTGGCGTTCACGGTCCAGCATCTGCGCGCCCAGCGCGTGCGGCATGGCGTTGGCCATGGAGCCGAGGTTGTACGAGCCGAGCAGCCGGCGGGTGCCCCGCATCTCGACGAAGCGGGACAGCCAGACGGTCGCCATGCCCGTGTCGGAGGTGAAGACCGCGTCGTCGGCGGCGTGCCGGTCGACCGCGGCCGCCAGTGCCTCGGGGCGAATGCCGTGCTCGCGGTTGTCCAGCGCCGAACGGACCCGGCCGATCAGGCCCCTGTCGTGGTCGGGGGCGGCCAGCCTGGCCTGCCCCTCGCGCCAGGACGCGAAGCGCCCGACCGCCTTCTCCAGGTGCCCGCGGTCGCGGGCCTCCCCGTCACCGGGTGGCATCGCGGACAGCTCGGCCAGCAGGTCCCGGACGGTCACGCCGACGTCTCCGACCAGTCCGATCTCGACGGGAACCCGGCGGCCGATGTGGGTCGGTTCCGTGTCGACCTGGACCACGGTCGCACCCTCGGGGTACCAGTCGCGGTAGGGGAAGTCGGTGCCGAGCAGCAGCAGGGTGTCGGCCTCCTGGAGGCTGGAGGCGGCGGCGGGGTTGCCGATCAGGCCGGTCTGGCCGACCTGGAAGGGGTTGTCGCCCTCGAAGCCCTCCTTGGCCTTCAGTGTGAGGACCATGGGCGCCGCCAGTCGCTCGGCGAGGGCCAGGACCTGGTCACGGGCGTCCCGGGCGCCGCGGCCGACGAGCAGGGTGACGCGCTCGGACCGGTCGAGCAGGGCGGCCGCGGCGCGGACCGCGTCGCCGTCGGGCCGGGTCGTGGGCGTGGTGAGCGAGAACCGGGTCCGCCGGTCCGCGTCGAGTTCCTTGTCCCCGATGTCGCCGGGGACGGAGAGCACGGCAACCCCCCTGCGCCCGAGCGCGGTGCGGACCGCGGTCTCCAGCAGCAGCGGCATCTGCTCCGGGGAGGTCACCGTGGCGCGGAAGACCGCGACGTCGCTGAACAGGGCGTCGTTGTCGACCTCCTGGAAGTAGTCGCTGCCGAGTTCGGGCAGCGGCACCTGGCCGGCTATGGCCAGCACCGGGGTGCGGCTCTTGGCCGCGTCGTAGAGGCCGTTGAGCAGGTGCACCGAGCCCGGACCGACCGTCCCCATGCAGACCCCGAGCCCCCCGGTGAGCTGTGACTGCGCGCTCGCGGCGAAGGCCGCCGCCTCCTCGTGCCGGCAGCCCACCCACTCCACGCCGTCGGAGGTGCGGATGGCGTCGGTCAACGGGTTCAGGGCGTCGCCGACCACCCCGAAGACCTGGCCCACGCCGAGTTCGGCCAGGGCGTCCACGATGACGCGGGCAACGGTACGGGCCACGGTTCCTCCAGTTCGGGGACAAGGCGGACGGATCTCAGACGGTGAAGCGGTCGGGATCGGCGGCGGACCAGTCGGCCGCCCACGAGGCGGGCGGCTCGGCCCGCAACTGCCCCGGCGACAGCCACTCGTACAGTTCGTCGTAGGAGCGGACCGTGTGGGGGTCGATCCGCCGGCGCACCATGTGCGGGCGCAGCTGCGCCGGGTCGGTGACGCCCATGGACGCCATGATCTGGAGCGCGCTGGCGACCGTCGCCTCCTGGAGCCGCTGCACGCGGGCGGACTTGTCGCCGACGTCGAGGGCACGGGCGCGCCGCGGATCCTGCGTGGTGACGCCTGTCGGGCAGGTGTTGGTGTGGCAGCGCTGCGCCTGGATGCATCCGACGGCGAACATCATGGCGCGCGCGGCGTTCCCGTAGTCCGCACCCTGGACCATGCGCTTGACGAGGTCGCTGCCCGTGGCGATCTTGCCGCTGGCGCCGATCCGGATCCGATCCCGCAACCCCGCGCCGACCAGGGCGTTGTGCACGGTGATCAGGCCCTCGGTGAGGGGGCTGCCGACGTGGTCGGCGAACTCCAGCGGCGCCGCCCCGGTGCCTCCCTCGGCGCCGTCGACGATGATGAAGTCCGGCGTGGTGCCCTCCTCGATCATCGCCTTGCAGACGGCGAGGAACTGGCGGCGCGAGCCGACGCACAGCTTGAAGCCGGCCGGCTTCCCGCCCGACAGCTCCCGCATCCGGGCGACGAACCGCACCAGTTCGCGGGGCGTGCCGAACACCCGGTGGTACGGGGGTGAGACGACGGTCCTCCCCTGCGGGACACCCCGCACGCGGGCGATCTCCGCGTTCACCTTCGGGCCGGGCAGTACCCCGCCGATACCGGGCTTGGCGCCTTGCGACAGCTTCAGCGAGACGCATTTGACGCTGTCGTGCGCGGCCTTGTCCGCGAACTCCCCCGGGTCGAAGTCCCCGTCGCCGGTGCGGCAGCCGAAATAGCCGGTGCCGATCTCCCAGACGAGGTCGCCGCCGTGCCGCAGGTGGTACTCCGACAGACCGCCCTCCCCGGTGTCGTGCGCGAAACCACCGGCGGCGGCGCCCTTGTTGAGCGCCAGGACCGCCTGCGCGGACAGCGAGCCGAAGCTCATGGCGGACACGTTGAGCAGCGCCATGTCGTACGGCCTGGTGCAGTCCGGGCCGCCGATCCGCACCCGCGGCGCCGTGTCGGGGACCGGACGCGGGGCCATCGACGGCACGAGGAACTCGTGGCCCGGGCGGTAGACGTCGCGTTCGGTGCCGTAGGGCTCCTCGGCGTCGGTGCCCTTGGCGCGCTCGTAGACGATGCTCCGGGTGTCGCGGTCGAACGGCCGGCCGTCGAAGTTGCGCTCGACGAAGTACTGCTGCAGCTCGGGGCGGATCTTCTCCAGCAGGTAGCGGGCGTGGCCGATCACCGGGTAGTTGCGCAGCACCGAGTGGCGCCGTTGCAGCAGGTCGTACGCGCCCAGCAGGCCGAGGAGGGCTAGAGGCGCCGCGGCCACCCACCACCAGGCCGAGGTGCCCAGGGCTGCGATGAGCGCCGCGGCAGCCAGAAGAAGGGTCAGGGCCACCGCTCCGAATCTCGTCACCTCAGGCGCATTACCGGAGAACGCACCTCCACGCCGCCCGCCGCGTCAAGCTCTGGTCATGAGCGCCGGGCCCGGTGCAGGCCCGCCGGCAGGCCTTCGACGATGCCGCGGGACGTGACCTCGGGGGCGTGAGCACGCGTTGGGCGGGCACACTCCCGACAACCGCACCGGGGAGGACCTGTGGCCCGCGTTGATTGGTCCGAGCTGCCGTCGGTAGTGCGTGTCGCAGTGTCAGCCCAAGTGGGTGCGGTGCTGGACGCGACACCGGTGGCCCATGGGTTGACCTGCCACATGGCCGCGGTTCTCACCACCGCCGACGGGCGCGTCTTCGTGAAGGGTGTGTCGGCGGGCGACGCGGAGGGCATGGCGGGACAGAGCTGGGAGACGGCGGTGAACCCGCTGGTGGCCGGAGTGGCGCCGCTGATGCTGGCTCGGGTGACGGCGGGCGGCTGGGACGTGCTGATCTTCGAATGCGTCGACGGGCGGCACGCCGACCTGTCCCCGGAGAGCCCGGATGTGGCTCTGGTGACAAAAGCCCTGCAGGCGACCCAGGATGTGGCGGCGGGCGGCCTGGCGCCGCGGCTCGCCGACCGGTTCGGGAACCACCTGGACGATGCGGGGCGTCTGCTGCTCGCCGGTGACGCCCTGCTGCACACGGACACCGACCCGCAGAACATGCTGATCGCCGGTGACCGCGCATACATGGCGGACTGGGCGAAGGTCGCCGCGGGGCCGGCCTGGGTGGATGTGGCGTACATGGCGGTCCTGCTGATGGAAGCCGGGTGGCCGTCGGCCGACGCGCTCGACTGGGCCCGGCAGTTCGAGTCGTGGCGACGGGCCGACCCCGTGGCCGTGCACGCGCTTGTCGCCGCCACCTGCCGCGCGGGGGAGGCCCGCTTCGGGGAGGCCGGTGCCCAGCCCGGTAAGCGGCGCTTCCAGGCTCTTCTGGCCCGGGACGCAGCCGCCTGACGTCAGCGGTGGGTTGCCGTCGGCCCTCCCGGCCCGGCGAACGGCGGATTCCCCGGCGGGCCGAAGGCCGGACACGGTCGCCGTTCTCCGCTCCCGGCGGCCCGCGGACCGCCCGGAGACCTGCCGACCGCTCGCAGGGGTCGGCGGAACGCGGAGGACGCGTCGGGCGGGGGCGGGCTGTTCACCGGGCCGGCCCGGCTCGGGGACGGCGTGGCAGCGGACGGGTGCGGCGCACCGTCATGCGAAGGTGTCGCAGGCCGCGACGCTGCCGGACCTGTAGCCCGTGGTGAACCACTGCCGGCGCTGTGCCGCGGAGCCGTGGGTCCAGGTGTCCGGGGAGACCTTGCCCTGGTACTTCTGCTGGATACGGTCGTCCCCGACGGCGGCGGCCGCGTCCAGGCCCAGATCGATGTCGGCCGGGGTCAGTTCGGTGATCAGCGGTTTTCCGCTCCCCGGGTCCGCGGTGGTGGTGGCGTGGTGCGCCCACACCCCGGCGTAGCAGTCCGCCTGGAGCTCGAGCCGGACCGAGCCGCTGTTCTCGCCCCGGCCGCTGCCGCGCGAGATGGTGCCGCTGAGGTCCTGGACGTGGTGCCCGTACTCGTG
The DNA here is from genome assembly GCF_044333485.1 of Streptomyces sp. NPDC020983. NCBI lineage: Bacteria > Bacillati > Actinomycetota > Actinomycetes > Kitasatosporales > Streptomycetaceae > Streptomyces > Streptomyces sp. NPDC020983. The sequence goes on from NZ_JBIRRA010000005.1 coordinate 124,243, forward strand.
CGCGATGACGTAGGCCTCGGCGAAGGGGCCGCCCTTGGCGCCGTATTCGGCGGTGAGCTCGTCGAAGAAACCGAGGTCGAGGTAGACTTTGTCGTCGGCGGAGCAGTAGAAGGGGCCGACCTCCGACGTCGCCTCCCCGCAGCCGGTGCTGACCCTGTCGGTGAACAGCCAGGTCGGGGCGGGGGTGTAGGACGTGCCCGCGGCTGTTTCCGTCTGCTTCCAGAACGCCTGCACGCTGTCGACCACGGCCACGATCCGGCAGTCCTCCTTCTTGTTCGCGTCAGCGCCGGTCCGGCACTCCGCCGCCAGGTCGCCCGCCGCGGCGCCCTGGGTACCACCGGACCGGGCGGCGCTCCCGGAGGTGCCGCCCGAGCTGAGCAGACCCGGGTCCAGCCCGAACACCACCGAGGCGATCACGACCAGCAGGCCGACCAGCCCGCCGCCCACGGTCCTTCCCCCACCGGGAATCCCTCCCAGCGCCCCGCCCCGGTTGTCCTGCACCTCGGAGGTGTCCAGGGCGGCGTCGTCGTCGAACTGCATCAGCTGCCTCTCCCTCACAGCGCGCCGGTACGCCCTGCACCGCCCAGGGCGCCTACCCCGCCGAACGGACCGCACCCCGCCGCGCCCGGCAGGCGTCACGGCACGGCCGGGGCCGGCCCCCTGGGGGGCCGGCCCGAGCGGCGGTGGTGCCCGGCCCGTGCGGTCCCGGGCACCCGTTCCCGCGGTCAGTGCTTGCGGTGGAAGACGTCCTTCACGGCATCCTTGATCTTCTCCACGCCCTCACGTGCGTCGCCCTTGGCCTGGTCGCCACGGCCCTCGGCCTCCAGGCTCTCGTTGCCGACCGCCCTGCCGACCGTCTCCTTGACCTCACCCTTGGCCTGGTCGGTCCTGGCTTCGAACTTGTCGCTGGCGTCCATGGATGGCTCCTCGGTTTTCTGGTCATTCCCCGGCGGCCGGCCGTGAAGAAAAGCGGCCGGATTCCGCGGGAAACAACTGGTGGTCCCGGTCACCGGAATGGCCCGGCGAAAGGAGGGCGCTCCCCGTTCCCGGAAAGCCCTCGGCAGGACTCTCCTGTCCCCAGATTACGCCGTCATTCCTCCTCGGCCGGAAAAGCTTCGGCACGGCATTGCGGGCGGGGGGGCCCCCCGGCCCCGGGGGGGCCCCCCCCCCCGGGGGGGGGGGGCGCGGCCCCCCCCCCCCCCCCCGGGGGGGCCCCCCCCCGGGGGGGGGGCCCCGCCCCGCACGCCACCGGCCCCCCCCCCCCCCCCCCCCCCCCCCCCCCCCCCCCCCCCCCCCCCCCCCACCCCACCCCCCCCCCCCCCCCCCCCCCCCCCCCCCCCCCCCCCGCCGCGACGGGTGCGTCAGACGGTGCCCGGCTCCCCGAACCAGGTGCGCAGCGCGTCCTGGAGCCCGGCGCCCGCCGTACCGCTGTACGCGACGTGCCCGTCGGGCCGCACCAGCACCACCGGGGCCCCGGTGTCGGCGGCCGCCTTGGCCGCGACCACCTCCACCCGGTCCGCCCAGCCCGCCGCGCCGCTCAGGTCGGCGGCGCCGTCGGAGAGGTCCAGCAGCAGCCCGCGGGCCGCGGCGAGCGGCGCCCCCGGGGACGCGCCGACCGGGGTGAACTCCGGTACCTGCCGGCCGGCCAGCGGGTCGTCCCCGGCGCCGATCGGGTAGCGCACCTCGGTCGTCATCCGCAGCAGGTGCTTGCTGACGCTGTCGAAGGCGATGAGCTGGGAGACGAACTCGCGCAGCGGGCCGATCTGGTCGACCGGGTGGGCGAGCGCCATCACGGCGGTCGCGTGCTTGCACATCCGCAGCCCCACCGGGCGCCGCTCCGCCTCGTAGGTGTCCAGCAGCCCCTCCGGGGCCCAGCCGTTGACGGTCGCGGCGAGCTTCCAGCCGAGGTTGGCCGCGTCGTGCAGGCCCGTGTTCAGGCCGTGGGTGCCGGAGATGAACAGGTGGTGCGCCGCGTCACCGACCAGCAGCACCCGCCCGGCCCGGTAGCGCTCGGCCAGCTGCGTCGGGCGCCCGTAGCGGGAGACCCAGCGGATCGTGCCGAGCCGCGGACGGCGGCCGGTGATGTGGGTGATCCGCTCGACCAGCTCCTGCTCGGTGACCGGCTCCTCGTCCGGCGGCCGCGGCACGTCGAACTCGATGGTCATCAGCCGCAGCAGCGTGGCGGAGATCGGCACCGCCCCGAACATGCCGTTCGGGAAGACCCCGGAGTCGAAGGTCCGGTCGGCGTCCTCGGCCGGCTCCATGTCGCCGAAGACCCCGTAGTAGCCGCGCCCGATCGTCTCGTACCCGATCCCGGCCGCCTGGCGCACCAGGCTGTCCGGTCCGTCCGCGCCGACCAGGTACGCGGCACGCAGCGTGTACTCCTCCCCGCCGCCGGTGACGCTCACGGTGACCCCGCCGGCGTCCGGTGCGACGGCGGTGACGCGGTGGCCGCGCCGCACGTCGGCGCCCAGCTCCCTGGCCCGCGCCTCCAGCAGGCGCTCCACCCGCCACTGCGGGTACATGAAGGTGAAGTCCTGGTCCGGCACGCCGGTCATGTCCAGCCACATCAGCGAGAACGGGGTGCGGGGCCAGCGCAGCAGCAGCTCCGGCTCGATCCGGTCCTCGATCCCGCGGTGCCGCAGCAGCTCCAGCGTGCGGCCGTGCACGGTCATGCCCTCCGAGACCCCGTCCGGGGGCTCGGCGTTGCGCTCCAGCAGCACGGTCTCCACGCCGCCCAGCCGCAGTTCGGCGGCGAGCAGCAGGCCGGCCGGGCCGCCGCCCACGATGACTACGGGGTCGCTCATCAGATCTCCTTAGGGGTACCCCGGCTCTGGCCGGGGGAGGGAAGCGAGGCTCTCTCGGTCAGGAGGCGGAGGACACCAGCGGTTCCCCCCTCCCCGGCCGGCCGGCGGGAGACGTGCCGGGGGCGCCGAACCAGGCGGTCAGCGCGGCCAGGACGCCGTCGGTCCGCGGCTCGCGGTGCGCCCAGGCCACGTAGCCGTCCGGGCGCAGCACGACGAAGGCGGCGTCGATCCGGGCGGTGGGCTCGGCGCGGACCACGTCCACCCGCCCGGCCCAGCCGGACACGTCCGGCAGCGGCGCCCCCGCGGACAGGTCGAGCAGCACCCCGCGCCCGGCGTGCAGGGTCTGCGAGACGTGCCCCGGGCCGCTCGCGGTCTCCAGCGGGACGGGCGGCAGCCGCCTGCCCTGCAGCGGGTGCTCCTCGTCCTCGGCCTGCAGGTCGGGGTAGTGGGTCGGGTACCGCAGGTCGACGGCCGCCAGCCGTTCGGCGACGTGGGTGCTCACCTCGTCGTAGGTCATCAGCTCGCCCAGCAGCTCGCGCAGCGCGCCGACCCGGTCCAGCGGGTGCAGCAGCCCGATCTGGGCGCGGGTGTTCCAGCAGACCCACTCGCCCGCCGGGTGCCGCTCGACGTGGTAGGTGTCCAGCAGCCCTTCGGGGGCCCAGCCGTTGAGGGCGGCGGCGAGCTTCCAGCCGAGGTTCATCGCGTCCTGGATCCCGGTGTTGAGGCCCTGTCCGCCGAACGGCATGTGCACGTGGGCCGCGTCGCCGGCCAGGAAGACCCGCCCGGCGCGGTACTGCCCGGCCAGGAACGTCGCGCCGCCGAACCGGGACAGCAGGTTGTTCTCGCCGATGTCCAGGTCCACGCCCGCCAGCCGCCGGGCGCCCTCCTGCACCTCCGCGACCGTGACCGGCCGGTCGTCGGGCGGGGGGGTGGCGCCGAACTCCAGCACGGTGACGCGGTGCACGCCCGGCTCCATCGGGATGACCGCGAACAGCCCGCGCGGGTGCAGGTCGGGGCCGATCCGCAGCGGCTCGGGGTCGACCAGCTCGATGTCGCCGGTGACGCCGCTGAAGGTGTACGGCGAGGGCCCGCCGACGAACGGGATGCCGGCCAGCTTGCGCACCGAGCTGCGGCCGCCGTCGGCACCCACCAGGTAGGCGGCACGCAGCCGGTAGTCGCCGCCGTCGTGCCGGACGGTGACGGTGACCCCGTCCCCGTCCTGCTCCAGGGCCGTCAGCTCGTGCCCTCGGCGGACCTCGGCGCCCAGCTCCCGGGCGCGCTGCTCCAGCTTGACCTCGATGTCGCGCTGCGGCACCCGCTTGGCGATCAGCTCGGGGTCGACGGCGCCGATCAGCTCCAGCAGGCCGAAGTTGTGGGTGCGCACCTGGCCGTACTCGCCGAACCAGTCGAGGCCGCGCTGGTGGAAGGTCTCGATCGAGCGCAGCTGGAGGGTCTGCGCCCGCGACCAGACGGGTGCGGCGAGCAGCCGCTCGACGACCACCACCTCGACGCCGGCCAGGCGCAGTTCACTCGCGAGCATCAGACCGGTCGGGCCGGCCCCGGCGATGACGACGGGTACCTCGGAAACGGCAGAGCCGTCCATGGTGATCCTTTCGGAGAACGGGAGGGGGACGGGAGGAACGGGGGAGGGCTTCGTGGCCGGGCGTCAGCCCGGCCCGTCCAGCAGCCCGTGGACGTGCTCGACCAGGCCGCCCAGGGTGGGGTGGTCGAAGACCGCGCTGGTGGGCAGGTCGAGCCCGGTGGCGGCGCGCACCCGGTTGACCAGCTCCAGGGCGGTGAACGAGGTGAGTCCGAGGTCCCAGAAGGAGCGGTCCTCGTCGAGGGCCTCACCGGCGCCGTGCCCGAGCACCACGGCCGCGTGCCCGCCGAGCGCCTCGCGCAGGATCGCCCGGACCTCGCCCGCGTCCGCGGTCCGCAGCCGCTCGCGCAGGCCCTCGTCGACCTCGTCCGGCAGGCCGGTCCCGGGCGCCGCCTCGGCGGCGAGGTGCGCGAAGAAGGGCACCGAGGCGGCCGCGGGGAAGCGCGGCCAGTCGATGTCGGCCACCACCAGCCGGGCGGCGGGGTCGGCCAGCGCGGCGGCGAGCACCGGCATGGCCGGGTACGGGGTCAGCTCCCGCACCCCCGGTGTCCGCGGCCACCGGCCCGGCTGCCCGGCGAGCGGTCCCCAGGCCACCAGCGAGGCGGGCAGGCCCTGTTCGCGCCGCCGCTCCAGCACCGCGGCCAGCGCGGGCGAGGCCAGCGCACCGGAGTCGGCGAACTCCACCGGCAGCTCGCCGAGCACCACGAACGCCCGGTCCGGGGCGCGGTGCAGCGCGTCCAGCCGCTCGACGACGTCGTCCGCCGCGGCCACCACGAGATGGCGGTGACGCCCGTCGGCTGTCGCCCGGTCCGGCGCGCCGGGTTCGCCGCCGCAGACGGTCACCTCGGCCCCGGCGGCGGCCAGCCAGCGCGCGGCGCTCGCGCCCAGGCCCGCGGTGCCGCCGACCACCAGCACCTCGCCCGGGTTCCCGGGCGGCGGCGCCGCCGGGGCCCGCAGCAGGCGGCGCTGCGGCTGCCCGCCGCCCGCCTCGGCCGTCTCCACGACCCGGTAGCGCCAGTCCTGCTGGCGGTGCGCCGCGTCCAGCGCGGGCAGCAGCGGGGCCAGCGCCTGCGCGTCCACGCCGAGCGTGGCCGCCAGCAGCCCGCTGTCGCCCTCGCGCACCGCCGACCAGAAGGCGTCCTGCGCCCCGTCCGCGGCGCGCCCGGCGCCCGGCCGGGCGGCCAGCCAGTAGCGGCGGTGCTGGAACGGGTAGGTGGGCAGGCCGGGGACCCGGGGGCGCGGGCCCGTGGTGGCCGCCAGGTCGACCGGCAGGCCGTGCACAAAGGCGGCGGCCAGCGCGGTGGCCAGCGCCGCGGCGTCGGGCCGCTCGCCGGTGCGCAGGGTCGGGACGACCACGGGCGCCGGTTCGCCGGGCGCGCAGTCGGGCACCAGCGGGGCGAGCGCGGGGCTCGGCCCGAGCTCGACGAACGCGCCGATCCCGGCGGCCCGCAGCGAGGCGACGCCGTCCGCGAACCGCACCGTGCCGCGCACCTGGGCGGCCCAGTAGTCCGGTGCGGCCAGCTCCTCCCGGCCGATCTGCTTGCCGGTCACGTTGGAGACGACCGGGATCCGGGGCGCGGCGAACCGCAGTCCGGCGGCCACCTCGCGCAGCCCGGCGAGCGCCCCCTCCATGTGCGGGGAGTGGAAGGCGTGGCTGACGCGCAGCCGCTTGGTCCGGCGGCCCCGCTCGCGCAGCGCCCGCACCACCTCCTCGGCGGCCGCCCGGTCACCGGACAGCACCACGCTGGCCGGTCCGTTGACGGCGGCGACGGCGAGCCGGCCGGCGTACCCGTCGAGCAGCGCCTGCACCTCGTCCTCGGGCGCCCGTACGGAGACCATCACGCCGTCCGCGGTGACCTGGTCCATCAGCCGGGCCCGGGCGGTGACCAGCGCGGCGGCGTCGGGCAGGTCGAGCACCCCGGCCACGTGCACCGCGGCCAGCTCGCCCACCGAGTGCCCGAGCAGCGCGTCGGGGCGCAGACCCAGGTCGGCCAGCAGCCGGAACAGGGCGACCTCGACGGCGAACAGCGCGGGCTGCGCGTAGCGGGTACGGTCCAGCAGCGCGGTGTCCTGACCCGCCATCACCTCGGCCAGCGGCCGGTCCAGGTGCCGGTCCAGCTCCTGGCACACCTCGGCCAGGGCCTGGGCGAAGACCGGGTGGGCGGCCGCCAGGCCGCCGCCCATGCCCGGGCGCTGGCTGCCCTGGCCGGAGAAGAGGAACGCGGTGCCGCCCTGCGCCCGCGCGCCGGCCGGGCCGACCACCGCGGGATCGGCCTCGCCGTGCCGCAGCGCCTCCAGCGCGCGCCGCAGTCCGGCGTGGTCGCCGGCCACCACCGCGGCCCGGTCGGCCAGCGCGGCACGCCCGGTGGCCAGGGCGTGCGCCACGTCGGCGAGGTCCACCGCCGGTTCGGTGGCGAGGAACTCGCCGAGCAGGCGCGCCTGGTCGCGGACGGCGGCCGTTCCGTGCCCGGAGAGCGGGAAGACCAGGAAGGGCGCGCCGCCCCCGGCGGCCGTGCCGGGTCCGGTGCGGGCGACTCCGCCGGGTTCGCCGACTCCGCCGGGTTCGCCGACTCCGCCGGACTCGCCGACTCCGCCGGACTCGCCGACTCCGCCGGGTTCGCCGACTCCGCCGGGCTCGCTGACTCCGCCGGGTTCGCCGGCGGGAGCGGGCCCGGCGGCGGTTTCGGTTTCGGTTCCGGTGCCGGTGTCCGGGACGGGTGCGGCGGCCGTGCCGGGTTCGCCGGCCGCAGCGGGTGCGGCGGCGGTTGTGTCCGGCGCCTGTTCCAGGATCACGTGGGCGTTGGTGCCGCTGATCCCGAACGCGGAGACCCCCGCCCGGCGCGGCCGGCCGGTCCGCGGCCACGGCTCGGTCTCGGCGAGCAGCGAGACCGCGCCCGCGGCCCAGTCCACGTGCCCGGAGGGGCGGTCCGCGTAGCGGCTGCGGGGCAGGGTGGCGTGCCGGATCGCCTGCACCATGGCGATCACCCCGGCGACCCCGGCCGCCGCCTGGGTGTGCCCGATCACCGACTTCACCGAGCGCAGCCGCAGGGGCCGGGTGCGGCCCTGGCCGTACGTCGCCAGCAGCGCCTGGGCCTCGATCGGGTCGCCCAGCGTCGTGCCGGTGCCGTGGCCCTCCACGGCGTCGACGTCGGCCGGTTCCACCCGGGCGTCGGCGAGCGCCTTGCGGATCACCCGCTGCTGCGCGGGGCCGTTGGGCGCCGTCAGCCCGTTGCTGGCGCCGTCGGAGTTGACCGCGCTGCCGCGCAGTACGGCCAGCACCGGGTACCCCTGGCGTACCGCGTCCGACAGCCGCGTCATGAGCAGCAGCCCGGCGCCCTCGCTGAAGCCGGTGCCGTCCGCGGAGTCGGCGTAGCTGCGGCAGCGGCCGTCGGGCGACAGCCCCTGCTGGCGGCTGAACTCCAGGAAGACCCCGGGGGTGGCCATCACGGTGACCCCGCCGGCCAGCGCGAGCGAGCACTCGCCGCGCCGCAGCGCCTGCGCGGCCAGGTGGACCGCGACCAGCGAGGACGAGCAGGCGGTGTCCACGCTGATCGCCGGGCCCTCCAGCCCGAAGGTGTAGGCGATCCGACCCGAGGCGACGCTGCCCGCGCTGCCGTTGCCGATGAAGCCCTCGTACTCGGCCGGGACCTGGCCCAGCCGTGAGGCGTAGTCGTCGTACATCACCCCGGCGAAGACCCCGGTGTCGCTGCCGCGCAGCGAGAGCGGGTCGAGGCCGGCGCGCTCGAACGCCTCCCAGGCGGTCTCCAGCAGCAGCCGCTGCTGAGGGTCGGTGGCCAGCGCCTCCCGCGGGCCCATGCCGAACAGCGCCGCGTCGAAGCCGTCCGCGTCGGTGAGGAAGCCGCCCCAGCGGGTGCTGGTGCGCCCGCTCGCGGTCGGGTCCGGGTCGTACAGCTCGTCGGCCGACCAGCCGCGCTCGGCCGGGAACTCCGTGCGGGTGTCGCGTTCGGAGAGCAGCAGCTCCCACAGCTCCTCGGGGCTCCGGACGCCGCCGGGGTAGCGGCAGGCCATCGCGACGATCGCGACCGGCTCGTGGTCGCGCGCCTCGGCCTCGGCCAGTTGCCGCCGGGTCCGGTGCAGATCAGCGGTGACCCACTTGAGGTAGTCCACGAGCTGGGCCTCGTCGGTCATCGGGCGTTCTCCTCCCTGTCCGGCGCTCACCGGGCCCGGCCCAGTTCGCTGTCGATGAAGGCCAGTACGGAGGCCGTGTCGGCCGTCCTGATCCGCTCCGCGACGTCCTCCGCCGCCGCGGCGTCCCCGGCCTCCGCATCCGCGGCGCCGGTCTCCCAGCGGCCGAGCAGGGCGCGCAGCCGGGCGGTCAGCTCGTCGCGTGCTCGCGGGTCGGCGGCGCCGAGCAGCAGCTCCAGGCCGTCGAGTTCGGCGCTGCCCGGGGGCGCCGGCGGCGCGGGCTCCAGCAGCGCGGTCAGGTGTGCGGTGAGCTGCGCCGGGGTCGGGTGGTCGAAGACCGTCGCGGCGGGCAGCCGCAGCCCGGTGCGGGCGCCGAGGCGGTTGCGCAGTTCCAGGCCGGTCAGCGAGTCGAAGCCCAGCTCGGCGAAGCTGAGGTGGGCGTCCACCGCGGCCGCCGACCGGTGCCCCAGCACGGCGGCGACCGTGGTGGTGACCAGCTCGGCCACGGCCTTGGCCCGTTCGGCCTCCGGCAGGCCCGCCAGGTCGGCCGTCCGCTCCTTCGCGGCGACCGGCACCAGGGAGCGCAGCAGCGGCGGGAGTTCGCCGTCGCGGGCCCGGGCGCGCAGCGTGGGCAGGTCGAGCGCGACAGGTGCGACCAGCGGCAGGCCGGTCGCCAGGGCCTCGTCGAACAGCGCGAGGCCGGTCTCCGCGTCCAGCGCCCGCACCCCGGTCCTGGCGACGTCGGCGCCGTCCGTCAGCTCGCTGCGCGGCTCCCACAGCCCCCAGGCCAACGAGACGGCCGGGAGCCCCTCGGCGCGGCGGCGGGCGGCCAGCTCGTCGAGGAAGGCGTTGCCCGCCGCGTAAGCTGCCTGGCCCGCGCTGCCGGCCACCCCGGCGAAGGAGGAGTAGAGCACGAAGGCGTCCAGCGGCAGGCCGCGGGTCAGCTCGTGCAGGTGCCAGGCCGCGTCCGCCTTGACCCGCAGCACCGCCTCCAGCCGCTCTTCGGTCAGCGACTGGAGCACCCCGTCGTCGAGCACCCCGGCGGCGTGCACCACCGCGCGCAGGGGGCGGTCCGCCGGAACGGAGGCCAGCAGCGCGGCCAGCCGGCCGCGGTCGGTGACGTCGCAGGCGGCGACCCGTACCCGGTCGGCGAACTCCCCGGCCCACGAGGCGACGTCGCCCGCCTCGCCGCCGCGGGAGACCAGCAGCACCTGGCCGGCTCCGTGCCGGGCGAGCAGGTGGCGGGCGAGGAGCCGGCCGAGGGTGCCGGTGCCGCCGGTGATCAGCACGGTGCCGTCGGCCCGCCACACCGGCAGCTCCGCGCCCGCCGCGGCCGTCGCCAGCCGGGGCACCAGGAGACGTCCCTGACGGGCCGACAGCTGCGGCTCACCGGTGGCGAGGGCGGCCCGCAGCAGGTCGCCTGCCGGCGGGCCGTCCACGGCGAGCAGCACCAGCGCGCCGGGGTGCTCGGCCTGGGCGGCGCGCACCAGGCCGGCCGCGGTGGCTCCCGCGAGGTCGTGCTCCCGGGTGACCACGACCAGCCGGGCGTCCGGGCCGCGGTCCTCGCGGGCCAGCCAGGACCGCAGCACCGGGAGCAGCCCGCGGGCCGCGGCCCGGGCCGCCTCGGCGGTGCCGCCGGGCGCGACCTGGACGACCAGCACGTCGGCCGCCGCGGTGGCGGCGTCCACGGCCGGCCCGGCGTGCGGGACCACGACGCCGTGGTGGTCCGGGCCGAGCAGTGCCCAGCGCGCCCCGACCGGCTCCTGCCCGGGCGGGGCGTCCACCCGGTCGACCGTGAACAGCGTCCGCCCGCGCCCGCCGTGCACCCGCTCCAGCGGCACCCGGCGCACGGCGAGTCCGGTGACCTCGGCCACCGGCTCGCCGAGCGGGTCGGTGACCAGCAGCGCGAAGGTGTCCTGGCCGGTCGGGCGCAGATGCGCGAGCAGCTCGCGGCCGCCCCGGCGCCACCAGGTCACCCCGGACCAGCTGAACGGCAGCGGCACGGTGCCGGGCCCGGCGTCCTGGTCGAGCGCGAGGACGTGCAGGGCGGCGTCCAGCAGCGCCGGGTGCAGCGTGAAGGCGTCGGGGGCGAGGCCCTGGGCGAGCTCCACCCGGGCGTGCAGGCCGGCGGCGGAGCGCCAGGCCGCGGTCAGGCCCTGGAAGGCGGGTCCGTACTCCAGGGCCGCGTCGGCGAGCCGGTCGTACGCGCCGGCCAGGTCGACGGGCGCGGCCGCGGCGGGCAGCGGCACCGGGGCGGGGGGCTGCCCGGCTGCGGCGCCGAGCACGCCGGTCGCGTGCCGCTGCCAGCTGCCGCCGTGCTCCGGGCGGGCGTGCACGGCCAGCGTGCGGCGCCCGTCCTGCCACGCTCCGACGGTGACGCGCAGCCGCACGCCGCCGCCGTCGGTGGGCAGCGGCAGCGGGGCCTGGACGGTGAGTTCCTCGACCCGCTCGCAGCCGGACCGCTGGGCGGCGGTCACCGCCAGCTCGACGAAGGCGGTGCCGGGCAGCAGCACGGTGCCGTCCACCGCGTGGTCGCGCAGCCACGGCTGCGCGGTGGTGGAGAGCAGCCCGGTGAGCACCGGCCCGCCGGACTCCACGTCGTCCAGCAGCGCCCCGAGCAGGCCATGCCCCAGGCCCTCCAGCCCCAGCCCGGCCGGGTCGCCGGCGCGGGCGGCCGGGGCCAGCCAGTAACTGCTGCGCTGGAACGGGTAGGTGGGCAGCTGCGGCGGTGTGCCGGACGCGCCGGACGGACCGGGCCACTCCACCCGCACGCCGGCCGTGTGCGCCTCGCCGAGCGCCAGCAGGAACCGGTGCGGGCCGCCCTGGTCGCGGCGCAGGGTGCCGAGCGCCACGGCGCGGGTCCGGCCCTCGGTGTGGCCGCCGGCCTCGATGGTGTCGTGCAGGCCGTGGGTGAGGACGGGATGGGGGCTGCACTCGACGAAGACGCGGTACCCGTCGCGCAGCAGCGCCTCGCTCGCCCGGTCGAAGCGGACCGTCTCGCGCAGGTTGGTGTACCAGTAGTCGGCGGTGAGCGTCAGCGGGTCGACGGCGTCGCCGGTGAGCGCGGAGTAGACGGCGACGCCGGCGGGCCGGGGGCGTACGGCGGCCAGGTCGTGCAGGATCCGCTCGCGCAGCCCGGCCATCAACGGCGAGTGCGAGGCGTAGTCCACCGGCACCCGGCGCACCCGCAGGCCCGCCGTGTCCCCGGCGAGCAGCTCGTCGAGGTCGGCGGCGGGGCCGGAGACCACGGTGGCCGCCGGGCCGTTGACGGCGGCCACGCCGAGCCGGCCCCCGAACCGGGCGAGCAGCGCCTCCACCTGCTCCACCGGCCCGGCCACCGAGGCCATCCCGCCGTCACCGGCGATCCCGGCGATGGCCCGGCTGCGCAGCGCGACCACGGCGGCCGCGTCCTCCAGCGACAGCGCCCCGGCCACGCAGGCCGCCGCGATCTCGCCCTGCGAGTGGCCGACCACCGCGCTGGGCCGGACCCCGTGCGCCTGCCAGAGCCGGGCGAGGGCGACCATGACGGCGAACAGCGCGGGCTGCACCACGTCGACCCGGTCGGCCGGCGGCGCGCCGTCCTCGCCGCGCAGCACCGCGAGCAGCGACCAGTCCACGTGGCGGCCGAGCGCCCGGTCGCACTCCTCCAGCGCGGTCCGGAAGACCTCGCTGGAGTCCAGCAGTTCCCGCGCCATGCCGTGCCACTGCGAGCCCTGGCCGGGGAAGACGAAGACCACCCGGGAGGCGTCGGTGACGCTGCCGGCGACCGCGTTCGGCGCCTCCTCGCCGGCCGCCAGGGCGCGCAGCCCCGCGTGCAGTTCCCCGCCGGTGCCGACCACCACCGCCCGCCGCGCGAGCGCGGCGCGGCCGGTCGCCAGCGCCGCGGCGACGGCGGCGGGCGGCGCCGGCGTGGCGCGCAGGTGGTCCGCGAGGTTCGCGGCCTGGGCCCGCAGCGCCCGCTCGTCCTGCCCGGACAGCACCCACGCCACCGGCTGCGCCGGACCGTCCGCGGGGGCGGCCCCGGGTTCCTCCGGGGCGGCGGGCGGCTCCTCGACGATCACGTGCGCGTTGGTGCCGCTGATCCCGAAGGAGGAGACCCCGGCCCGGCGCGGCCGTTCGCCGCGCGGCCACGGCACCGGCTCCGTCAGCAGCTCCACGGCCCCGGCCGTCCAGTCCACGTGCGAACTGGGGCGGTCCACGTGCAGGGTGCGCGGCAGCTCCTGGTGGTGCATCGCCTGCACCATCTTGATCACCCCGGCGACCCCGGCCGCCGCCAGGGTGTGCCCGATGTTGGACTTCACCGAGCCGAGGCGCAGCGGCACCTGCCGGTCCTGCCCGTAGGTCGCCAGCAGCGCCTGCGCCTCGATCGGGTCGCCGAGCACCGTGCCGGTGCCGTGCGCCTCCACCGCGTCGACGTCGGCGGGCCGCAGGTTCGCCGCGGCGAGCGCGCGGCGGATGACGCGCTGCTGGGAGGGACCGCTCGGCGCGGTCAGGCCGTTGGAGGCGCCGTCGGAGTTGACCGCGGAGCCCTTGACCACCGCGAGCACCCGGTGCCCGTTGCGGCGGGCGTCGCCGAGCCGCTCCAGCAGCAGCAGCCCCGCTCCCTCGCCCCAGCCGGTGCCGTCGGCGGCGTCCGCGAAGGCCTTCGTACGGCCGTCCGGGGCGAGCCCGCGCTGCCGGCTGAACTCCACGAAGGTGCGCGGGGTCGCCATCACGGTCGCGCCGCCGGCCAGCGCGAGCGAGCACTCGCCCGAGCGCAGCGCCTGCCCGGCGAGGTGGATCGCCACCAGCGAGGAGGAGCAGGCGGTGTCCACGGTGACCGCGGGCCCCTCCAGCCCGAAGGTGTACGCGATCCGCCCGGAGGCCACGCTCGTGGTGGTGCCGGTGGACAGGTAGCCCTCGACACCGGTCGCCGGGTCGCTGGGGGCCACCCCGTAGTCCTGGGCGATGACACCGGTGAACACCCCGGTCTGGGTGCCCGCCAGCCCGGTGGGGTCGATCCCGGCGCGCTCGAAGAGCTCCCAGGCCGCCTCCAGCAGCAGCCGCTGCTGCGGGTCGGCCGCGACCGTCTCGCGCGGGCTGAGTCCGAACAGTTCGGCGTCGAACTGGTCGGCGTCGTGCAGGAAGGCGCCCCGGTCGGTGTAGCTGGTGCCCGGGTGGTCGGGGTCGGGGTCGAAGAGCCCGTCCAGCTGCCAGCCGCGGTTGACCGGGAACTCCCCGATCGCGTCGCGTCCCTCCGCCACCAGCCGCCAGAGGTCCTCGGGGGTGCGGACGCCGCCCGGGTAGCGGCAGCTCATCGCGATGATCGCGATCTCCTCGTCCGCGCCGGCGGCGGTCTCCGGGAGGGGTGCCCCGGCCCCGGCGGCGGGGCCGCCGAGGAGTTCCGCGTACAGGTGGGCGGCGAGCGCACCGGGGCTCGGGTGGTCGAACAGCAGGGTGGCGGACAGCCGCAGCCCCGTGGCGGCGGCGAGCCGGTTGCGCAGCTCCACGGCGGTCAGCGAGTCGAAGCCGAGGGCGCTGAACGGGCGGTCGCGCTCCAGGGCCTGCGGTGCCGCGTGCCCCAGGACCGTCGCCACCTGGGTGCGGATCAGGTCGAGCAGCAGGTGCTCGCGCTGGTCGGCGGGCGTGCCCGCGAGCCGCTCGGCGAGCGGGGCGGCGCCCGCCGCGGCGGTGGCCGCGGTACGCACCGGGGCGTCCGCCAGCAGGCCGAGCAGCGGCGGCAGTTCGCCGCGGGCGGCGCGGGCGTCCAGACCCGGCTGGTGCGGCCGGGCGGCCACGAGCAGCGCCGGGCCGCCGGCCAGCGCGGCGTCCAGCAGGGCCAGGCCCTGCGGCACCGACAGCGCGGCCAGGCCGCTCGCCCGGATCCGGTCCAGGTCGCGTTCGGCCAGCCGCCCGGTCATGCCGCCGCCCTCGGCCCACGGCCCCCAGGCGATCGAGACGGCGGTCAGGCCGGCGGTGCGGCGCTGCGCGGCCAGGGCGTCCAGGTAGGCGTTGGCCGCCGCGTAGTTGGCCTGCCCGGCGTTGCCGAGCACCCCGGCGACGGAGGAGAAGAGGACGAAGGCGGCCAGGTCGGCGTCCGCGGTCAGCTCGTGCAGGTGCCGGGCGGCGTCCGCCTTGGGGCGCAGCACGGCGGCCAGCCGCTCCGGGTCGAGCGCGCCGAGCGGGGCGTCGTCGAGGACCCCGGCGGCGTGCACCACGGCGGTCAGCGGGTGCGCGGCCGGGATGCCGGCGAGCAGGCCGGCGAGCGCCCCGCGGTCGGCCACGTCGCACCGGGCCACCGTCACCTCGGCGCCCGCGGCGGTGAGTTCCGCCGCGAGGCCGGGGGCCTGCCCGGTGCGGCCGGCGAGCAGCACGTGACGGGCGCCGTGGGCGGCGACCAGGTGCCGGGCGGCCAGCGCGCCCAGGCCCGAGGTGCCGCCGGTGACCAGCACGGTGCCGTCCGGGTCCAGGGCGCGCGGCAGGGTCAGCACGACCTTGCCGACGTGCCGGGCCTGGCTGATGTGGCGGAAGGCTTCCGGGGCCTCGGTGACGTCCCAGGCCGTGACCGGCAGCGGGTGCAGCGCGCCGGCGGCGAACAGGCCGGTCAGCGCGGTGAGCAGCTGCTGGATCCGGTCCGGGCCGGCCTCCAGCAGGTCGAAGGCCTGGTAGCCGGGGGCGGGCAGCTCCCGGATGTCGGTCTTGCCCATCTCCAGGAAGCGGCCGCCGGGCGCGAGCAGCCCGAGCGAGGCGTCGACGAACTCGCCGGCCAGCGAGTTCAGCACGACGTCGAAGCCGCCGGGGAAGGCGCCGGCGAACTCCAGGGTGCGGGAGGAGGCGATGTGCTCCGCGTCCAGCCCGGCCGCGCGCAGCACCGGCCACTTGGCCGGGCTCGCCGTGCCGTAGACCTCGGCGCCGAGGTGGCGGGCCAGCTGGGTGGCGGCCATGCCCACGCCGCCGGCCGCGGCGTGGATCAGCACAGACTGCCCGGGGCGCAGCCCGGCGAGGTCGACCAGACCGTAGTAGGCGGTCATGAAGACGATCGGGGTGGCCGCGCCCTGCGCGAAGGTCCAGCCCTCGGGGAGCGGCACCAGGTGGCGCCGGTCCGTCACCGCGTACGGGCCCACCGCCCCGGGCACCAGGCCCATCACGCGGTCCCCCGGGCGCAGCCCGGTCACGTCGGAAGCGGTCTCCACCACCACCCCGGCGGCCTCACCGCCCAGCTGGGCCCGGCCCGGGTACATGCCGAGCGCGATCATCACGTCGCGGAAGTTCAGCCCGGCCGCGCGGACCGCGATCCGCACCTGCCCGGCGGCCAGCGGCGCGGGCTCGACGGGCACGAGGGCGAGGCCGGCGAAGGTGCCGGGGCGGGTGACGTCCAGGCGCCAGCCGGGCCCGGCCGGCGGCCGCAGCCGGCGTGCCGGGTCGCTGCGGAGGATCCGCGGGGCGGTCAGGACGCCCCCGCGCAGGGCGAGTTGCGGTTCGCCGGTGCGCACCAGTGCCGCCGGGTCGGTGATCGGCGCATCGGTGTCGACCAGCACGATCCGGCCCGGGTACTCGGCCTGCGCGGAGCGTGCCAGGCCCCACAGCGGGGCCTGGTCCAGGGCCTCCACCCGGTCGCCGGGGGCGGCGGCCACGGCGCCGCCGGTGGCGACCACCAGCGTCGCCGACGACCGCGCCGGGTCCTCCGTGAAGTCCTGGAGGAGCGCGAGCAGTTCGGCGGCCGTGCCGGGGCTGCGCAGCAGTACCTCGGGCGCGGGCCCGGTGGCCCGCGGCGGGTCGACCGGCACCCAGCCCAGCTCGTGGCCGGCCGCCGGCGCCGGGCCGGCGGCGAGCGCCGCGGCGGCCAGCGGGCGCAGCGTGAGCCGCTCGACGGTGACCACCGGGCCGCCGGCCGGGTCGGTGACCTCGACGCGGAACTCCCCCTCGCCCCCGGCGGGCCGCAGCAGCACCCGCACGTCGCCCGCGCCGGTGGCGTGCACCCGCACCCCCGACCAGGCGAACGGGATCAGCACGCTGCCCGGCTCGCCCGGGACGGCGGTCACCAGCGCGTGCAGCGCGGCGTCCAGCAGCGCCGGGTGCACGCCGAAGCCCTCGGTGTCCTGCGGGGCGCGCAGTTCGGCGGCGAGCACGTCGCCGGCCCGCCAGAGCGCGCGCACCAGGCGGAACTGCGGGCCGTAGGCGTAGCCGCGCTCCGCCAGCTGCGGGTAGAGCCCGGCGCTGTCCAGCGGCACCGCCCCGGCGGGCGGCCAGGCGGCGTCCGGGGCCGGGCCGGCGGCGCTGGCCCGGGCCGGCCGCACGGTGCCGCTCGCGTGCCGGGTCCAGGGAGCGCCGTCCTCGGGACGCGAGTGGATCAGCAGCTCCCGTACACCCTCCTCGTCGGCCGTTCCGACGGTGACCTGGAGCTGGAGCGGTGCCGCGCGCAGCGGCAGCGGGGCGGCGAGGACCAGCTCCTCGACCACCGGGCAGCCCAGCCGGCGGCCCGCGTGCACGGCGAGCTCGACGAAGGCGGTGCCGGGCAGCAGGACCGTGCCCGCGATGGTGTGGTCGGCCGCCCAGGCCTGGGCGGTGGTGGAGAGCCGGCCGGTGAACACCGCGGCCGAGGACCCGCCGGCGGCCAGGTCGAGTTCCCCGGTGAGCAGCGGGTGGCCGCCGAGCGCCGCGCGCTCGCCGCCGTCCAGCCAGAACCGGGCGTGCTGGAAGGGGTAGCCGGGCAGCTCGACCGCACGGCCGGGCAGGACGGCGGACCAGTCGGGTCCCGCGCCGTGCACGTGCAGCCGCGCCAGCGCGCGGGCCAGCGTCCGCGCCTCGTCCTGGCCCGCGCGGGCGGTGGCGACGGCCGCGGCGCGGCCGGAGGCGGTGTCGACCAGCTGGGTCAGCACGCTGTCCGGGCCGAGTTCCAGGAAGACGCCGGCGCCGAGCCCGGTGGCGGTGGCCGCCGCGTCGGCGAACCGCACGGTGGCCCGGACCTGGCGCACCCAGTACTCGGGGTCGCTCAGCTCGCCGGGCGCGGCCAGCGCGCCGGTGACGGTGGAGACGATGGGCAGCTCCGGCTCGGCGAAGGCGAGGCCGCGGACCGCGGCACGGAACGGTGCCAGCACCGGATCCATCAGCGGGGAGTGGAAGGCGTGGCTGACCCGCAGCCGCCGGACCCGGCGGCCGCCGGCCCGCCACTGCTCGGTGACGCGGGCCACCGCCCCGGCCTCGCCGGAGACCACCACGGCGGCCGGGCCGTTGACGGCGGCGAGCGCCACCCGGTCCTCGACGCCCGCCAGCGAGGCGCGCACCTCGTCCTCGGTGGCCTCGATCGCGCTCATCGCCCCGCCCTCGGGCAGCGCCTGCATCAGCCGGCCGCGCGCGGCGACCAGCGTGCAGGCGTCGGCCAGCGGGAGCACGCCCGCCAGATGCGCGGCGGCGATCTCGCCCACCGAGTGGCCGACCAGGAAGTCCGGCCGCACCCCCCAGGACTCCAGCAGCCGGGCCAGCGCGACCTGATGGGCGAACAGCGCGGGCTGGGCGTTGCCGGTGCGGTCGAGCGCGGCGCCGTCCGCGTCCTCCAGCAGGTCGCGCAGCGGCCGGTCGAGCAGCGGGTCGAGGTGGGCGGCGACCTCGTCGAAGGCGCGGGCGAACACCGGGTGGGCGCGGAGCGCGGCGCCCATGCCGGGGTGCTGGCTGCCCTGCCCGGTGAACAGGAAGGCGGTGCCGCCGGGCAGCGCGGTGCCGCGGTCGACGCCGGGGTGCTCGGCTCCCTCCGCCAGGGCGGCGAGCCCCGCGAGCAGTTCGCCGCGGTCGGCGCCGGTCACGGCGGCCCGGTGCTCCAGGGCGGTGCGGCGCGCGGCCAGGGTGTGCGCGACGTCGGCGGCGGCGAGTGCGGGGCGCGCGAGCAGGTCGGCGTGCAGCTGCCCGGCGTGGGCCCGCAGCGCGCCGGGGGTGGCGCCGGAGAGCACCCACGACAGCACGGGAGGCCCGTCGGCGGCCGGTTCGCCCTCGGACGGCTCCTCGGCGGGCGCCTCCGCCACGATGACGTGCGCGTTGGTGCCGCTGATGCCGAAGGAGGAGACGCCCGCCCGGCGCGGCCGCTCGCCGCGCGGCCACGGGGTGCGCTCCTGCACCAGCTCGACGGCGCCCTGTTCCCAGTCGACCTGCGCGGAGGGGGTGCCCGCGTGCAGGGTGGGCGGCAGCGCGCCGTGCCGGAGCGCCAGGATCGTCTTGATCACACCGGCCACCCCGGCTGCCGCCTGGGTGTGCCCGATGTTGGACTTGACCGAGCCGAGCAGCAGCGGGCGCCCGGCCCGGCCCCGGCCGTAGGTGGCCAGCAGCGCCTGGGCCTCGATCGGGTCGCCGAGCGAGGTCCCGGTGCCGTGCGCCTCGACCGCGTCGACGTCCGCGGGAGACAGCCGGGCGGCGGCGAGCGCGGCCCGTATCACCCGTTCCTGGGAGGGGCCGTTGGGCGCGGTGAGCCCGTTGGAGGCGCCGTCGGAGTTGACCGCCGACCCGGCCAGGACCGCGAGCACCCGGTGCCCGGCGCGCCGCGCGTCCGACAGCCGCTCGAGCAGCAGCAGGCCGCCGCCCTCGGCGAAGTTGGTACCGTCCGCGCCCTCGCCGAAGGACTTGCAGCGGCCGTCGGGCGCGAGCCCGCGCTGGCGGCTGAACTCGACGAACACACCGGGCGAGGTGAGGACGGTGGCCCCGCCCGCGACGGCGAGCGTGCACTCGCCGCCGCGCAGCGCCTGGGCCGCCAGGTGGACGGCGACCAGCGAGGAGGAGCACGCCGTGTCGACGGTGACCGCGGGCCCCTCGAAGCCGAACTGGTACGCGATCCGCCCGGACGCCACGCTGGTCGTGGTGCCGGTGAGCAGGTAGCCGCCGTGCCCGGCGGAGCCGTCCTGCAGCCGCGGCCCGTACTCCTGGGCGATCACCCCGGCGTAGACCCCGGTGGTGCTGCCGCGCAGCCCGGCGACCGGGATCCCGGCGTCCTCGAAGAGGCGCCAGGTGAGCTCCAGCAACAGCCGCTGCTGCGGGTCGGTGGCCGCGGCCTCCCGCGGGTTCATGCCGAACAGCCCGGCGTCGAAACCGGCGACGTCGTCGAGGAAGCCGCCCTGCCGCACGTAGCTCGTGCCCGGGCGGTCCGGGTCGGCGGCGTGCAGCCGCGCCAGGTCCCAGCCGCGGTCCTCGGGGAAGTCGCCGATCGCGTCGCCGCCCCCCTCGACCAGCCGCCACAGTTCCTCGGGGCCGTCCGGTGCGCCCGGGTAGCGGCAGGCCATCCCGATCACGGCGATCGGCTCGCCGTCCCTGGCCTGCGCGCGGTCCTCCACCGCGCGCAGCCGCTCCCTGGTCTGCTGCAGGTCGCCGGTGACCCGCTTGAGGTAGTCCCGCAGCTTCTGCTCGTTCGCCATCAAGCGGTCCTTACAGCTCGTTGTCGATGAACTCGAAGATCTCGTCGTCGCTGGCGCCGTCCAGGCTGACGGGGCCGCCGCCCGTGCCGCGCAGGCCCGCCAGCAGGGCCGTCAGCCGCTCGGTCACCTGGTCGGTGAGCTGCGCGTCGAGCGCGCCGAGCGCGGATTCCAGCCGGTCCAGCTCGGCCAGCACCCCGGGCTCCTGCGGCTCGGGGGACTGCTGCTCGCCCAGCGCGGAGTTCAGCTGCTCTGCCAGCCGGCGGGCGGTGGGGTGGTCGAAGACGAGGGTGGCGGGCAGCCGCAGGCCGGTGGCCCGCGCCAGCCGGTTGCGCAGCTCGACGGCGGTCAGCGAGTCGAAGCCGATCTCCTTGAAGGCGTCGTCCGGCCGCACCGCGCCCGGGTCGCCGTGCCCGAGCACCGCCGCCACCTGCTGCTGGACCAGGCCCAGCAGCAGCGGCAGCCGGGCCGCCCCGGTGGCGGCGGCCAGCTGCTGCGCCCACCCCTGCCCGGGCTCGTCCGCCCGTGCCGGGCGCGGGGCGCCGGCGGCCAGCGCGCGCAGCACCGGCGGCAGGTGCTCCGGGTCTCCGCCGGGGGCGAGCACGGCGGCCGCGACCTGGGCACGGGAGGAGCCGATCGCCGCGTCGAAGAGCCGCAGGCCCTCCTGCGTGGCCAGCGGGACGATCCCCTGCCGGGCCAGCCGGCCGAGGTCGCGCTCCCCGAGGTGGCCGGTCATCGCGCTCGCCTCGGCCCACAGGCTCCAGGCGACGGAGACGCCGGGCAGGCCGCGCGAACGCCGGTGCTGGGCGAGCGCGTCCAGGTACGTGTTGGCGGCCGCGTAGCCGGCCTGCCCGGCGTTGCCGAGCACCCCGGCCAGCGAGGAGAAGAGGACGAAGGCGGCCAGGTCGCTGCCCGCGGTCAGCTCGTGCAGGTTCCAGGCCGCGTCGATCTTCGGCCGCAGCACGGCGTCCAGCCGTTCGGGGGTGAGGGCGGCCACCGGCCCGTCGTCGATCACCCCGGCCGCGTGCACCACCGCGGTCAGCGGGTGCTCGGCCGGGACGGCCGCCAGCACCGCCGCGAGCGCCTGCCGGTCGGCCGCGTCGCACGCGGCCACCGTGACGGTGGCGCCGAACCGCTCGCCCAGCTCGTCGGCTTCGGCGGGGCGCGCGCCCGAGCGGCTGAGCAGCAGCAGGTGCCGCACACCGTGCTCGGCCGCCAGGTGCCGGGCCAGGTGGCGGCCGAGCATGCCGGTGCCGCCGGTGATCAGCACCGTGCCCTGCGGGTCGAGCGGGCGCGGCACTGTCAGCACGATCTTGCCGGTGTGCCGGGCCTGGCCCAGGTGGCGGAACGCCTCCCTGGCCCGCCGCACGTCCCACGCGGTGACCGGCAGCGGGGCCAGCTCGCCGCGCTCGAACATCGGCGCCAGCGCGGCGAACATGCCGCGTACGTGGTCGGGGCCCTGGTCGGTGACGTCGTAGGCCCGGTAGTGGACGTCGGGGCGGATCGCCGCCACCTGCCCGGGCTCGCGGATGTCGGTCTTGCCCATCTCGACGAAGTGGCCGCCGGGCGCCAGCAGCCGCAGCGAGGCGTCGACGAACTCGCCCGCGAGCGAGTTGAGCACCACGTCGATGCGCTCCCCGGCGAAGCGCCGCGCGAAGTCGAGGTCGCGCGAGGAGGCGATCCGCTCCTCGGGCAGCCCGAGCGCCCGCAGCGCGTCCCACTTGGGGCGGCTGGCGGTGCCGAAGACGGTCAGTCCCCAGGCGCGGGCCAGTTGCAGCGCGGCCATGCCGACGCCGCCGGTGGCCGCGTGCAGCAGCAGCGACTGGCCCCGCGTCACCCCGGCGATCTCGGCCAGGCCGTAGTAGGCGGTGAGGAAGACCACCGGCACGGTGGCGCCCTCGGCGTAGCTGATGCCGTCCGGCATCCGGGCGAGCAGCCGGTGCTCGGCCACCGACAGCGGGCCGGCGCCGTGGCTCAGCAGTCCCATCACCCGGTCGCCGACGGCGAGTCCGGTGACCCCCGGGCCGACCTCGACGATCACCCCCGCGCCCTCGCAGGCCGGCGGCCGGTGGTCGCCGCGCACCATGTCCAGGGCGAGCACCACCTCGCGGAAGTTCAGGCCCGCCGCGTGCACGGCCACCCGCACCTGGCCGTCCGCCAGCGGGGCGAGCGCCGCCTCGTTGGCGGTCAGTTCGACGGCGTCGACCGCCCCGGCACCGGTGTAGCCGAGCTGCCAGGGCCGCTGCGGGTCGGGCGGGACGAGGGCGTCGCCGGCGGTGAGTTTCGCCAGGACGGGGGAGTACGCGACGCCCTCCCGCAGCGCGAGTTCGGGTTCGGCCGAGGCGAGCGGGGCGCTGCGGCCGTCCAGGTCGAGCAGGCCGAAGCGCTCGGGGTGCTCGCTCCTGGCGCTGCGCACCAGTCCCCAGACGGGCGCGGCGGCAAGGCCCGCGAGCGCGTGGCCGGGGTGGGTGGCCACCGCGTTCTCCGTCACGAAGACCACCCGGACGCCGTCCGGCAGTTCGCCGTCCAGGACGGCGCCGACCAGGCGCAGTGCCTCGGTCACCGACGCCTTGGCGGCGGCCGCGCCGGGTGCGGCCGCGGGCACCACGGGCACGAGCAGCGCCTCGACCGCCTCGGGGAGCGCGGCCGCGGCGGCCGGACCGGCCACCACCGGCGCTCCGGTCCCCCACGGGTCGGTGCCGAGCACCGCGAAGCGCAGCGGGGCCGGGTCCGCGACGGGCTGCCACTCCAGGCCGAAGAGCGCCGCGGAGCCGGCGGCGGCCAGATCCGCCAGGGCCAGCGGCCGCAGCGTCACCGCGTCCACGGTGGCCACCGGCGCGCCCGCGGCGTCGGTCAGCCGCAGGGCGACGGTGTCCGCCTCGGTGGCCTGCACGTGCACCTGCGCCGCGGACGCACCCGGCCGGTGCACCCGCACCCCGCGCCAGGCGAACGGCACCAGCACGGTGCCCTCGGCCGGCCGGGCGAGCACCAGTGAGGCGGCGTGCAGGGCCGCGTCCAGCAGCGCCGGGTGCAGCGCGAAGCCGGGGTCGGCGTCCGCCACCTCGACCTCGGCGCGGGCGGCCAGGCCGTCGTGCCGGGCGGCGCGCAGGCCGCGGAAGGCGGGGCCGTAGTGGTAGCCGCGCTCGGCCAGCGAGGCGTAGAGCGCGGCGCCGTCCACCGCCTCGCCCGCGAGCGCGGGCGGCGGGCCGTCGGGGGCGCCGCCGGCGGTGTCGAACCGGCCGGAGGCGTGCCGGGTCCACGGATCGTCACCCTGCCGGGAGTGCACCGACACGGCGCTCCCGGAGCGGATCACCTGCACGTCGACGGTGGTTCCGGCGGGCAGGACGAGCGGTGCCTCCAGGGTCAGTTCGGCCAGCTCCTGGCCGGCCTCCGCCGCGTGCAGCGCCAGGTCGACGAAGGCGGCGCCCGGCAGCAGCACCGAGCCCAGCACCTGGTGGTCGGCCAGCCAGGGATGGGCCGCGGTGCCGAGGCTGCCGGTGAAGACGGCGGTGTCGGCGCCGGCGAGCGGCACGGCGGCGCCCAGCAGCGGGTGGCCGGCGCGGCGCAGCCCGGCCGCGGTCAGGTCGCCCGCGGCGCGGCCCGCGGCCGGCTCCAGCCAGTAGGAGCGCTCGTCGAAGGGGTAGGTGGGCAGGTCGGTGGTGCGGGCGTCCGGGCGGCCGAGGGCGGCCACCCAGTCCACGGCCACGCCCTGCTGCCAGGCCCGGCCGAAGGCGGCGTGCAGCTCGCGCGGGCCGCCGTGGTCGCGGCGCAGGGTGGGGACGACGGCGGCCGGGTGCTCGGTGCCGTCCACGGTCTGCTCGATTCCGAGCGTGAGCACCGGGTGCGGGCTGACCTCCACGAAGGTGGTGTGGCCCGCGTCGAGAAGGACGCGCACGGTGGCTTCCAGTTCCACCGGGTTGCGCAGGTTGCGGTACCAGTAGCCGGCGTCCAGGCCGGCTGTCGCGTACGGCTGGGCGGTGACGGTGGAGTAGAAGGCCGTCGCGGCCGCCCGCGGCCGGATCGGGGCGAGGGCGGCGGTCAGCTCGCTCTCGATGGCGGCGACCTGGGGCGAGTGCGAGGCGTAGTCCACCGGGATCCGCCGGGCCCGGGCCCCGCCCCGGACGGCGGTGTCCAGCAGCGCCTGGAGCGCGTCGGGGGTGCCGGAGACCACGGTCGAGCCGGGGCCGTTGGCGGCGGCGACGGACAGCTGCTCGCCCCACGGCGCGATCAGCTCGGCTGCGTCCGCGCGGCCCAGGGCCAGCGAGACCATGCCGCCCTGCCCGGCGAGCGCGGTCAGCGCCCTGCTGCGCAGGGCCACCACCCGTGCGGCGTCGTCCAGCGACAGCGCACCGGCCACGCAGGCCGCGGCGATCTCGCCCTGCGAGTGGCCGACCACGGCGTCCGGCCGTACCCCGGCCGCCTCCCACACGGCGGCGAGGCTCACCATCATGGCGAAGAGGGCGGGCTGCACGACGTCCACCCGCTCCAGCAGGTCGCCGCCGGCGGCGCCGGTCACCACGTCCGTCAGCGGCACGTCCAGGTACGGGGCGAGCGCCTCGGCGCACTCCAGCATGCGGGCACGGAAGACCTCGTTGCCCGCCATCAGCTCGGCCGCCATCCCCGCCCACTGGGAGCCCTGGCCGGGGAAGACGAAGACCGTACGGCCGCCCGCGGTGGCGGGCGGCGGCAGCGGGGACGTGCCCCGGGCCAGCTCGTCCAGGCCCTGGAGCAGTTCGGCCGGTCCGGCGCCGGAGACGACCGCGCGGTGCGCGAAGGCCGAGCGGGTGGTGGCCAGCGAGAAGGCGACGTCGGCCGGGTCGGCGTCGGGGTGCTGTACGAGGTGGGCGTGCAGCGCCCGGGCGCGGGCACGCACCGCGGCCTCGGTGCGCCCGGACAGCGTCAGCGGCACCGCCGCGGGCGCGGGCCGCGGGGCGGCGGCGGTCCGGTCCGGCGCCGGGGCCTCGGCACTCTCCACGATGACGTGCGCGTTCGTGCCGCTGATGCCGAAGGAGGAGACGCCCGCCCGGCGCGGCCGGCCCGACTGCGGCCAGGCGGTGTGCTCGACGAGCAGCTCGACCGCGCCCGCGGACCAGTCCACCTTGGGGGTCGGCCGGTCCACGTGCAGGGTGCGCGGCAGCGCGCCGTGCCGGATCGCCTGGACCATCTTGATGATGCCCGCGACCCCGGCCGCCGCCTGGGTGTGGCCGATGTTCGACTTGAGGGAGCCCAGGTGCAGCGGCCGCCCGTGCGGGCGGTCGGCGCCGTAGGTGTTGAGCAGGGCCTGCGCCTCGATGGGGTCGCCGAGCGACGTGCCGGTGCCGTGCGCCTCGACCGCGTCGACGTCCGCAGGGCCCAGCCGCGCCGCGGCGAGCGCCGCGCGGATCACCCGCTCCTGGGAGGGGCCGTTGGGCGCCGTCAGCTGGCTGCTGGCCCCGTCGGAGTTGACCGCGGAGCCGGTCAGCACGGCGAGCACCGGGTGGCCGTTGCGGCGCGCGTCGGACACGCGCTCCAGCACCAGCAGTCCCGCGCCCTCGCCCCAGCCGGTGCCGTCGGCGGCGGCGGCGAAGGACTTGCACCGGCCGTCCGCCGCCAGGCCGCGCTGGCGGCTGAACTCCACGAAGGTGTTGGGGGTGGCCATCACCGTCACCCCGCCGGCCAGCGCCAGCGAGCACTCGCCCGCCCGCAGCGCCTGCGCCGCCAGGTGGACGGCGACCAGCGAGGACGAGCACGCCGTGTCGACGGTGACCGCGGGCCCCTCCAGCCCCAGGGTGTAGGCGACCCGCCCCGAGGCCACGCTCGGCGCGCTGCCGGTCACCAGGTAGCCCTCGAAACCGTCGGGCGCCTGCGGCAGCAGCCGGGAGGCGTAGTCGTCGTACATGACGCCGGTGAACACCCCGGTGCTCGACCCGCGCAGCGACAGCGGGTCGATCCGGGCCCGCTCGACGGCCTCCCACGCGAGCGTCAGCAGCAGCCGGTGCTGCGGGTCGACGGCCAGCGCCTCGCGCGGTGAGATCCCGAAGAACTCGGCGTCGAAGCGGTCGGCGCCGTCCAGGAAGCCGCCGTACCGGGTGTGGCTGGTGCCCGGCTGCTCCGGGTCCGCGCCGTGCAGCCGCTCGAAGTCCCAGCCGCGGTCCTGCGGGAAGCCGCCGATCGCGTCGCGTCCCTCGGCCACCAGCTGCCACAGGTCTTCCGGGCCGCGCACCCCGCCGGGGTAGCGGCAGGCCATCGCGACGATCGCGATGGGCTCCCGCCCGCGGGCGTCCAGTTCGGCCACCCGCCGGTTGGCGGTGCGCAGGTCGGTGGTGGCGCGCCTGAGGTAGTCGCGCAGCTTGTCCTCGGTGGCGGTCATCGCGTCCTCCGTTCCAGTGCGGCCTTCGCCCGCTGCGCCGCGACCACCGCGCGCAGCACGAGCCGCTGGGGCGGTGGCGCGCCGTGCATGCGCAGCACGGCGCCGGCCAGCCAGGGCGCCGTCACCCCGACGTGCCGGGGCGAGGCGTGCACGTCGTCGAACTCCAGCAGCTCCAGCGCCCGTACCTGGCGGCGCAGGAGGTTGATGTCCTCGGCCGGGATCACCTCGTCGCGCCGGCTGGCCACGTACGCCACCGGCACGTCCACGGCGGCCAGCTGCTCCGGCGTGAGCGCCCAGTCGGCGAGGTGGGCGCCGACCTTCGCGGCGTCGGTCCCGGTCAGGTGGGCGAGGGTGTCCACCGTGATGCGCGGCCAGCTGCGCTGCTGCCAGGCGGTGTCGGTGAAGGCGTGGTGCAGGGGCGCCCCGACGGTCGCGACGCCCTTGATCCGGCGGTCCGCCAGGGCCGCGCGCAGCCCCAGCTGGCCGCTGAAACTCATGGTCATCGCGTACGTGCGGCGGGTGTCGGCCCGGTCGGCGACGGCGTCCAGCAGCTGCGGCAGCAGCTGCCAGCTGTCCGGCCGGTAGCGGCCGGTGGAGATGCCCGGCAGCTCGGTCACCACGCCCCGGATGCCGAGCCGGCCCAGCCGCAGCAGGGTGGGTGCCCACTGCTCCTTGGTGCTGATGATGCCGCCCATGAGGATCACGAAAGGACGGCCGCGGTCGGCGGGGCCGCCGGTGCTGAACGCGTGCACCGGCCCGTCCGGCGACTGCACGGTCAGCGGCCGCAGCTCGGGGGCGTTCTCGGTGCGCCAGCGCTCGAAGACGGCCCGGGCCTCGTCCTGCGCCCGCTGCCGCGGCTCGCCGTCCACGTAGGGGAAGCGGGCCATGGTGTAGAGCCGGGAGGCGGTGAGCAGGTCGCCCCCGGCCGCGGTGGCCGCGGCCGCCGCGCTCCACTCGCCGACCCAGGAGCCGTCGCCGTCGCCGTCGTGGGTGATGCGGTGCAGCACCTCGGTGTACCGCACGGGGGGTATCTGCTGGGTACGCGCGTGGACGAGCGCGAACTCCCTGAGTTCCTCGACATCGTTCACCTGGTCGACGCCTCCGCCATGTCCGAAAGGGGGTTCGTGGATGGGTTGTCCGGGGTGCGCCCGGGGTGCACCGGGAGGTCTGCTCCGATCGTGCTGGGCCCGGCTGAGGCCGGTCTAAGGCGCCGCTTGGGTGTCACCGAGTTCGCTGTCGAGGGCCTCGAAGAGCTCCTCGTCGGTGGCCTGGCCGAGGTCGTCGGCGGGGTCGGGCCCGCCGTCGCCCCGCCCGGGCCCGGACCAGCCGGGCAGTGCCTCGCGCAGCCGCCCGGCCACCGTCCGGTAGGCCTCGGCGTCCAGGCCCGCCAGCAGCTCGCGCAGCGACTCCACCTGTGCCAGCGCCCGTTCGGTGTCGTCGGGTACGAGGGCGGCCAGCAGGTGCCCGGCCAGTGCGGCGACGGTGGGGTGGTCGAAGACCAGCGTGGTGGGCAGCCGCAGCCCGGTCGCCGCGGTCAGCCGGTTGCGGAGGTCGACCGCGGTGAGGGAGTCGAACCCCATGTCCAGCAGGCCGCGTTCGGGGTCGACGGTCTGCGGCCTGGCGTGTCCGAGCACCTCGGCCACGTGGGTGCGCACCAGGTCGAGCACCCGCTGCTCCCGTGCCCGGTCGCCGAGCCCGGCCAGTTCCTCGGCGAGCGCCGCGGGCCCGGCCGTCCCCGGGGCGCCGCGCGCCGCCCGGGGGGCGGCGGGCAGCAGGGCGGTGAAGCGCGGGGGCAGCTCCTGCCCCAGGGCGCGCAGCGCGGCCAGGTCGAGCCGGGCGGGGACGAGCACGGGCCGCCCCTCCCCGGGCTTGTGCCCGAGTCCGGCCGCCAGCGCGGCGTCCAGCAGTGCCAGGCCGCTCCCGGCGGTCATCGGGGCGATTCCGGCCCGGCCCAGCCGCGCCAGGTCCGCCGCGCCGAGGCTGCCGGCCATCCCCGCCTCGTCCGCCCACAGGCCCCAGGCCAGCGACACGGCGGGCAGCCCCCGTGCCTGGCGGAAGCCGGCCAGCGCGTCCAGGAAGGCGTTCGCGGCGGCGTAGTTGGCCTGTCCCGGGGTGCCCACCGTTCCGGTGACCGAGGAGAACAGCACCAGCGGGACCGGCCCGGCCAGCTCGTGCAGCAGCCAGGCGGCCTCGGCCTTGGGCCGCAGCACGGTGTCCAGCTGCTCCGGCGTCAGCGAGGCCAGCGAGGCGTCGGCGAGCACGCCCGCGGCGTGGACGACCAGGCCGAGCCGCGGCACCGTCCCCAGCAGCGCGGCGAGCGACCGGCGGTCGGCCACGTCGCACGCGGCCACCGTCACCTC
Organism: Streptomyces sp. NPDC020983; assembly: GCF_044333485.1. Lineage (NCBI taxonomy): Bacteria > Bacillati > Actinomycetota > Actinomycetes > Kitasatosporales > Streptomycetaceae > Streptomyces > Streptomyces sp. NPDC020983. Next base: position 152,874 of record NZ_JBIRRA010000005.1, read on the forward strand.
GGCTCCCAGCGCGGTCAGTTCACCGGCCAGCTCCTCTGCCCCAGGCGCCTGCGGGCCCCGGCGGCCGGTCAGCACCAGGCGGCGTACGCCGTGCGCGGTCACCAGGTGCCGGGCGACCAGGCGGCCGAGCAGTCCGGTGCCGCCGGTGATCAGCACGGCGGCGTCCGGGTCCGGTGCCCAGGCGGGTCCGTCCGGGGCGTCCCTCCGGGTGAGCCGCGGCGCGCGCAGCACCCCGCCGGTCACCGCGATCTCCGGCTCGCCGGTGGCGGCCGCGGCGGCCACCTGGCCTTCGCCCGCGCCGTCGAGCAGCACGAAGCGGCCGGGGTGCTCCTGCTGCGCGGTGCGCACCAGGCCCCAGACGGCGGCGTCGGCGAGCCCGGCCTCCGTGTCCGCGAAGGCCTGGGCGGTGCGGACCACGAGGCGGGTGCCGCCGGTCTCGTCCGCCAGGTGCGCGCGCAGCGCGGCCAGTGTGCCGAGCACCGCGGCGCGGGCCGCCGCCGGGGCCGGACCGGCCGCCGGGGGCACCTGGTGCACGGTGAAGCCGCCGGCGTCCGCCGCCTCCGTGCCGCCGACGTCCACCCAGCTCAGCTCGTAGAGCGGGTCGGTGGCGACCGCGAGGCCGCCGGCCGGTACCGGGCGCAGGACGAGCGACTCCACGGTCGCGACCGGCCGCCCGGCGCCGTCGGCGGCGTGCAGCGTCCAGGTGCCGCTACCGGCCGGCCGCAGCCGTACCAGCAGCTCGGTGGCGCCGGGCGCGTGGACGTGCGCGCCGGAGACGGAGAACGGCAGCCGTACGGTGCCGTCCTGCGGGGACTGCCAGGCCGCCACGTGGAGCGCGGCGTCCAGCAGCGCGGGGTGCAGCGCGAAGCGGGCCGCGTCCTCGTGCAGTTCGGGCGCCAGCCCGACGCGCACCCAGCGGTCCTCGCCGTGCTGCCACGCCTCGCGCAGCCCGCGGAAGGCCGGGCCGTAGCGGTAGCCGCGTCCGGCCAGCTCCTCGTAGACACCGGTCAGGTCGAGCGGGACGGCCTGCGGGGGCAGCGCGAGCGGCTCCGGCCCGACGGTCTCGGCGGCCAGGGTGCCGGCCGCGTGCCGGGTCCATCCGGTGCCGTCCAGCGCCCGGGAGTGGATCGCCACCGGGCGGCTGCCGCCGCTCTCCTCGCCCACGCTGACCTGCACCTGGCGGGGGGCGCCGGCGGGAAGGACGAGCGGCGCGTGGAAGGTCAGCTCGGCGACCGCCGGGGTGCCCGCGCGTGCCCCGGCGTGGGCCGCCAGCTCCAGCAGCGCGGTACCGGGCAGCAGCACGGAGGCGCCCACGGCGTGGTCGGCCAGCCAGGGCTGGGCGGTGGCGGACAGCCGGGCGGTGAGCAGCAGGCCGTCCCGGTCGGCCAGGTCGACGCGGGCGCCCAGCAGCGGGTGCCCGGCCTCGCCGAGTCCGAGGCCGCCGGTGCCGGCCGCCGAGCGGTTCGGGTGCAGCCAGAAGCGCCGCCGCTCGAAGGGGTAGCCGGGCAGTTCGACGGTGCGGCCGCCGGGCACCGCGCGCTCCCAGGCCACGGTGTGCCCGCGTACGTGCGCGTGCGCGAGGGCCGTCAGCACGGAGTGCGTCTCGGGGCGGTCGCCGCGCAGCAGCGGCACCGCGAGGATGTCGTGCTCGGGCAGGCAGTCGGCGGTCAGCGCGCTGAGCACCCCGTCCGGGCCGAGTTCCAGGAAGGAGCGCACGCCCAGGCCGGCGAGCGCGCGCACGCCGTCGAGGAAGCGCACCGGGCGGCGGATGTGCTCGGCCCAGTAGCCGGGTGAGCAGAGCTCGTCGGCTCCGACCGGCGCGCCCGTCACGTTGGAGACCACGGGGATCCGCGGCGCCGCGTAGCCGATCCCGGCCGCGACCGCCCGGAACTCCTCCAGCACCCCGTCCATGTGCGGGGAGTGGAAGGCGTGGCTGACGCGCAGCCGCCGGGTCTTGTGCCCGCGCTCGCGCCAGTGGGCCTCGACGGCGGCGACCGCGTCCTCGTCACCGGCCACCACGGTCGCCAGCGGCCCGTTCACCGCGGCGACGGTGGCCGCGTCCCGGTAGGGCGCGAGGGTCTCGGCGACGGCCTCGGCGTCCGCGGCGACGGCGAGCATCGCGCCGTCGGAGCGTGCCGCCTGCATCAGCCGGCCGCGCGCGGCCACCAGGCGGGCCGCGTCCGGCAGGTCGAACACCCCGGCCACGTGGGCGGCGGCCAGTTCGCCGATGGAGTGGCCGATCACGAAGTCCGGCCGCTGGCCGAGGTGTTCGGCCAGCCGGTGGAGCGACACCTGCAGCGCGAACAGCGCGGGCTGGGTGAGGTCGGTACGGTCCAGCGCCGCCGGGTCGGTGAACATCACCTCGCGCAGCGGCCGCTCCAGGTGCGGTGCGAACGCGGCGCACACCTCGTCGAGGGCCTCCCGGAACACCGCGTTCTCGCGGTACAGCTCGCTGCCCGCGCCCACCCGCTGGCTGCCCTGGCCGGTGAACAGCAGGGCCAGCGGGCCCGGGGCGGCGGCGCTGCCGCGTACCACCTCGACCGTCGGGTCGCTCACCCGGCCGCTCTCGGCGAGCGCGGCCAGACCGGCCCGCAGGCCCACGGTGTCGGCGCCGACGATCACGGCCCGCTCCTGGTCCAGCGCGCGGCCGGTGGCGAGGGTGCGGCCGATGTCGGCCGCGCCGGCGTCGGCGCCGAGCAGCCGCCGGGCGGCGGCGCGCAGCGCGGTGCCGGTGCGGGCACTGAGCGTCCAGGGCAGTACGGCGGACGGCTCCTCGGCGGCCGGCGGCCGCACGTCGCCCTGCTCCAGCACGACGTGGGCGTTGGTGCCGCTGATGCCGAAGGAGGAGACGGCGGCCCGCCGCGGCCGGCCGGTCTCCGGCCAGGGGCGCTGCTCGGCGAGCAGGCTGACCGCGCCGGAGCTCCAGTCGACCTCGCCGGTCGGCTCGTTCAGGTGCAGCGTGCGGGGCAGCACGCCGTGCCGCATCGCCTGCACCATCTTGATCACACCGCCGACGCCCGCCGCGGCCTGCGCGTGCCCGATGTTGGACTTGAGGGAACCGAGGTACAGCGGCTGCCGCCCCTCCGGGCGGTCGGCGCCGTAGGTGTTGAGCAGCGCCTGCGCCTCGATCGGGTCGCCGAGCCGGGTGCCGGTGCCGTGCGCCTCGACCGCGTCGACGTCGGCCGGGGCCAGGCCCGCGGCGGCGAGCGCGGACCGTATCACCCGCTCCTGGGAGGGGCCGTTGGGCGCGGTGAGCCCGTTGGAGGCGCCGTCGGAGTTGACGGCGGTGCCGCGGACCACGGCGAGCACCGGGTGGCCGTTGCGGCGCGCGTCGGAGAGCCGTTCCAGCAGCAGCAGCCCGGCCCCCTCGCTCCAGCCGGTGCCGTCCGCGTCGGCGGAGAACGACTTGCAGCGGCCGTCCGGAGCGAGCCCGCGCTGCCGGCTGAACTCGATGAAGGTGTTCGGCGTGGCCATGACGGTCACGCCGCCGGCGAGCGCCAGCGAGCACTCTCCGGAGCGCAGCGACTGGCCGGCCAGGTGCAGCGCCACCAGCGAGGAGGAGCAGGCCGTGTCGACGGTGACCGCGGGCCCTTCCAGGCCGTAGGTGTACGCGATCCGGCCGGACAGAACGCTCGCGGTGTTGCCCGTGAGCAGGTAGCCCTCGTAGCCCTCGGGAGCCGTCTGCAGACGGGCCCCGTAGTCGTTGTACATCACCCCGGCGAAGACGCCGGTGCGCGAGCCGCGCAGGGCCGTCGGGTCGATCCCGGCCCGCTCGAAGGTCTCCCAGGCCGTCTCCAGCAGCAGCCGCTGCTGCGGGTCCATGGCATGGGCCTCGCGCGGGCTCACCCCGAAGAAGTCGGCGTCGAAGAGGTCGGCGTCGTGCAGGAAGCCGCCCTCCCGCGCGTAGGAGCGGCCGGTCCGCTCGGGGTCGGGGTCGTAGAGGCCGTCGAGGTCCCAGCCGCGGTTGACCGGGAAGCCGCTGACGGCGTCCACGCCGTCGGCGACCAGCCGCCACAGGGCCTCCGGGGTGTCCACGCCGCCCGGGTAGCGGCAGGCCAGGCCGATGACGGCGATCGGCTCGTCCGGATCGGCGGCCGGCCGCTCCTCGGGGGCGCGCCCGGCGCCGACGGCGGTGGCCAGCAGGTGGGCGGCCAGTGCCTCGGGCGTCGGGTGGTCGAAGACGACGGAGCCCGGCAGCCGCAGGCCGGTGCTCGTGGCGATCCTGTTGCGCAGCTCGACGGCGGTCAGCGAGTCGAAGCCGAGGTCGCGGAAGGCCCGTGTCGCGTCGATCGCGGTGCCGCCGTCGTGCCCGAGCACGGCGCCGGCCGCGGCCGTCACCTGGGCGAGCACGGCGGCGGGGCGCTCCTGCTCGGGCAGCGCCCGGACCCGGGCGGCCCAGGAACCGGGTGCGGCGGCCCTGCGCGCCGGCGCGGGGGGCACGGTGACCAGCCGGTCGAGAAGCGGCGGCAGGGTGCCCTCGCGGGCGGCGGCGCGCAGCGCGGGCAGGTCGAGCGCGGCCGGAACCAGCAGCGGACGGGCGTCGCCGAGGGCGGCGTCGAACAGCGCGAGGCCCTGCCCGGTGGTCAGGGCGCGGATGCCGGAGCGCTGCCAGCGTGCCCGCGCGGCGCCGTCCAGCCGCCCGCCCATGCCGTGCTCGGTCTCCCACAGCCCCCAGGCCAGCGAGGTCGCGGGCAGGCCGAGGTCCTGCCGGTGGGCGGCGAGCGCGTCCAGGAAGGTGTTGGCGGCGGCGTAGTTGGCCTGGCCCGGGGTGCCGACCAGGCCGCTGATCGAGGAGAACAGGACGAAGGCGGCCAGGTCCAGGTCGCGGGTGGCCCGGTGCAGGTGCCAGGCGCCGTCGAGCTTCGCGCGCAGGACGGCGGCGAGCTGCCCCGGCGTCAGGCGGGTGACGGTGGCGTCGTCCAGGACGCCGGCGGCGTGCACCACGGCCGTCAGCGGGTGCGCGGGGTCGACCGACGCCAGCAGCGCGGCGACGGCCGCCGGATCGGCGGTGTCGGCCGCCGCGAGCCGCACCTCGGCGCCCGACCCGGCCAGCTCGGCGGCCAGTTCGGCGGCACCCGGGGCGTCCGGGCCGCGCCGTCCGGCCAGCAGCAGGTGCCGCACGCCGTGCTCGGCCACCAGGCGCCGGGCGACCAGGGAGCCGAGCCCGCCGGTGCCGCCGGTGACCAGCACGGTGCCGGACGGGTCCAGGGGCCGTGCGGCGGGGCGGTCGCCGCCGGGGCCGCCGCGCTCGTCCCGTACCAGCCGGGGCACCAGGATCCGGCCGCCGGACACCGCGGTCTCCGGTGCCCCGGTCGCCAGCGCGCGGGCCAGCGCCGAACCCTGGCCCGGATCGGCGGGACCCTCCTCCCGCGGGTCGAGGGTGACCAGCCGGAAACGGCCCGGGTGTTCGGACTGGGCGGTACGCACCAGGCCGCGGACCGGCGCGCTCGCCAGGTCGGTGCCGGTGACCAGGGTCAGCACGGCGTCGCCCTCCGCCGCCAGCCACTCCTGGATCAGAGCCAGGGCGCGGGCCGCGGCGGCGTGGGCGGCGGCGACCGGGTCGTCGGCGCCGGGCGCCCGGAAGTCGGCGGCGGCGGGCGCCGCGGGGTCCGGGGAGGCCGCGTCGCCCAGCATGACCGGTTCGACCGGCGGACCGGCGGGGGGCGCGGCCACCCAGTCGAGCACCCGGCCCTCGCCGCCCGCCGCCGCGGCCGTGAACCGGCCGCCGGGCAGCGGGCGCAGCCCGAGCGAGCCGATCGCGACGACCGGGGTGCCCCCGGCGTCGACCGCGGTCATGGAATCGCCGCTCCAGCGCACCGTGAGCGCGGTGGCGCCGGTCGTGCCCTCCGCACCGGCCCGCCAGGAGACGTCGGCGAGCTGGAAGGGGACCCGCAGCTCGCCGCCCTCGCCGACCAGCGGGTGCAGCGCCGCGTCCAGCAGCGCCGGGTGCAGCACGAAGGCGTCGGCGCCGGAGCGCAGCGCGCCGTCCAGCTCCACCTCGGCGTACAGCTCGCCGGCGCGGCGCCAGGCGGCCCGCACGCCGCGGAAGGCCGGGCCGTAGGCGTAGCCGAGACCGGCGAGCCGGTCGTAGAGCTCGTCCGGGTCCAGCGGTTCGGCGTCGGCCGGGACGGTGAAGCCGGCGGGCGGTTCGGGGGCGTCGTCCGCCAGCAGGGCGGCCGCGTGCCGGGTCCACGCGGCGTCCTCGCCGCGGGCGTCCACGGTGAGCTGCCGCAGGCCGGTGCCGTCCGGGTTGCCGGCCCGGACCTGGATCTCCACCTCGCCCTGCTCGGGCAGCACCAGCGGTGCCTGGAGCGTCAGTTCGGCGACCCGGGCCGCGCCGAGCCGGCCGGCCGCGTACACGGCCAGCTCCAGCAGCGCGGTGGCGGGCACCAGCACGGTGTCCGCGACGGTGTGGTCGGCCAGCCAGGGGTGGGTGCGGCGGGACAGCCGCCCGCTGAACACCGTGCCCTCACCGGAGGCCAGGCTGATCGGGGCGGCCACCAGCGGGTGCCCGTCGCCGCGCGTTCCGCGGGGCGCGTCCAGCCAGAAGCGGCGGCGCTCGAAGACCGACGTGGGCACCGGTGCGGTGCCGGAACCGGGCAGCAGCGCCGCCCAGTCCAGGCGCGCGCCGCGGGTGTACGCCACGGCCAGCGCGGTGTGCAGCGCGTCGGCCTCGGGGCGGTCCCGGCGGACCACCGGTACGGCGGCCGCGTCGTGGTCGGGCAGGCACTGGCCGACCAGGCCGGACAGCGTCCCGTCCGGCCCGAGTTCGACGAAGGTGCGCACGCCCTGGGCGCCCAGGTGGGCGATGCCGTCGGCGAACCGCACGGTGCCGCGCAGCTGGTGCACCCAGTAGTCGGGCGAGGCCAGCTCCTCGGCACCCACCGGGGCACCGGTGACGTTGCCGACCAGCGGGATGCGCGGGGCGTGGAAGGTGAGGGCGGCGGCGCTCTCGCGGAACTCCGCGAGCACCGGGTCCATGTGCGGGGAGTGGAAGGCGTGGCTGACCCGCAGCCGGCGCACCCGCCGGCCGGCCTGCCGCCACCGCTCGGCCGCGGCCCCGGCCGCCGCCGCGTCCCCGGAGACCACCACCGAGCGCGGCCCGTTGACGGCCGCCAGGCTCAGCTTTCCGCCGAGGTCGCCGAGCACCTCCTCCTCGGTCGCCTCGATCGCGAACATCGCGCCGCCGGCCTGCGCCGCCTGCATCAGCCGGCCGCGCGCGGCCACCAGGGTGCACGCGTCGGGCAGCGACAGCACCCCGGCCACATGGGCGGCGGCGAGCTCTCCGACGGAGTGGCCGATGAGGAAGTCCGGCCGCAGCCCGAAGTGCTCGACCAGCCGGAAGGCGGCCACCTCGAACGCGAACAGCGCGGCCTGGGTGTAGCGGGTGCGGTCGAGCAGCTCCTGCCCGCCGGCCAGCACCTCGCGCAGCGGCCTGCCCAGCGGGCCGTCCAGGTGCGCCGCGATCTCGTCCAGCGCGGCGCGGAAGACGGGGAAGGCGCGCTCCAGTTCACCGCCCATCCCGGCCCGCTGGCTGCCCTGGCCGCTGAACAGGAAGGCGGTCCGGCCCGGCCCCGCGGTCCCGCGCACCAGCCCCGCGGCCTGCGTGTCACCGCTCAGGGCGCCGAGCCCGGCGGCGAGTTCGGCGCGGTCGCGGCCCAGCACCACGGCGCGGTGGGCGAAAGCGGGCCGCGCGGTCGCGAGCGCGCGGCCCACCGCGGCGGGGTCGGGTTCCGCGGCGCCGGTGGTGGCGGCCAGCAGGCGGGCGGCGTGCTCGTGCAGCGCCGACCCGGTGCGGGCGGCCAGCGGCCAGGCGACGATGCGCGGTTCCCCGTCCGGCCCGGCGGGCGGTACGGGTCCGGTCCCGGCGGGGGCCGCTTCGAGCACGACGTGGGCGTTGGTGCCGCTGATCCCGAAGGAGGAGACCGCCGAGCGGCGCGGGCGGCCGGTCTCCGGCCAGGGGCGCTGCTCGGTGACCAGGGCGACCGTTCCGGCGGACCAGTCGACGTGCGGGGTCGGGCGGTCCACGTGCAGCGTGCGCGGCAGCACCCCGTGCTGCATGGCCTGCACCATCTTGATCACGCCGCCGATGCCGGCCGCCGCCTGGCTGTGCCCGATGTTCGACTTGAGCGAGCCGAGCAGCAGCGGGCCGGCCGGGTCGCGGCGGCCGTAGGTGGCGAGGATCGCCTCCGCCTCGATCGGGTCGCCGAGCGCGGTGCCGGTGCCGTGCGCCTCGACCGCGTCCACCTCGGCGGGCTCCAGTCCGGCGTCCGCCAGCGCGGCGCGGATCACCCGCTGCTGGGAGGGGCCGTTGGGCGCGGTGAGGCCGTTGGAGGCGCCGTCGGAGTTGACCGCCGAGCCGCGCAGCACGGCGAGCACCGGGTGCCCGAGCGCGCGGGCCCGGGAGAGCCGCTCGACCGCGACCACGCCGACGCCCTCCGCCCACGCCGTGCCGTCCGCGGTGGAGGCGAACGCCTTGCAGCGGCCGTCCGGGGCAAGCCCGCGCTGCCGGCTGAACTCCACGAACATGCCGGGCGTGGCCATGACCGTCGCCCCGCCGGCGAGCGCCAGCTCGCACTCGCCGCGCCGCAGCGAGGCCACCGCCAGGTGCAGGGCGACCAGTGAGGACGAGCAGGCGGTGTCCACGGTGACCGCCGGGCCCTCGGTGCCCAGCACGTACGCGATCCGGCCGGAGGCCACGCTGGTGGTGCTGCCGGTGAGCAGGTAGCCGTCGTAGCCGCCTGCGGGTTCGTCCAGCCGCGGACCGTAGTCCTGCGCGGTGGTGCCGACGAAGACGCCGACGCCGCTGCCGCGGGTGCTGAGCGGGTCGATCCCGGCCCGCTCCAGGGCCTCCCAGGAGGTTTCCAGCAGCAGCCGCTGCTGCGGGTCCATCGCGGCCGCCTCGCGCGGCGAGATGCCGAAGAACTCCGGGTCGAAGCGGTCCGCGCCGTCCAGGAAGCCGCCGAGCGCCACGTAGGTGCTGCCCGGCCGGTCCGGGTGCACCAGGCGCTCCAGGTCCCAGCCGCGGTCCTCGGGGAAGGGGCCGATCGCGTCGCGGCCGTCCATGACGAGCCGCCACAGGTCCTCCGGGGTGTCCACCCCGCCCGGGTAGCGGCAGGCCATGCCGACGACCACCACCGGGTCGGCCGCGGAATCCGCCGGGGCGGACGGACGGCCCGGCCTCCGGGCCGGGAGCGGGGGCCCGGCCGCCGAGGGGTCGGCGCCGAGGGTCCGCAGGTGCGCGGCGAGCGCGTCCGGCGTCGGGTGGTCGTAGAGCAGTCCGGTGCCCAGCCGCAGGCCGGTGGCGGCCGACAGCAGGTCGCGGAACTCCACCGCGGTCAGTGAGTCGAAGCCCAGGTCCCGGAAGGTGCGGTCGCCGGTCACCTGCGACGGGTCGTGGCCGAGCACGGCGGCGACGGTGACGGCGACCAGGTCCGCCGGGTCCGCCGGGTCCGCCGGGTCCGTCCCCCCGGTCACGGGCTGCACGGGCTCCTCGCCGAGCCAGTAGCGGCGGCGCTGGAAGGGGTAGGACGGCAGCGCGGTACGGCGTCCGCCGTCCAGCACGGTACGCCAGTCGACGGGGACGCCGTGCGTGTGCAGGGCGGCGACGGCGGCGAGCAGCGCCTGCGGTTCGGGCAGGTCGCGGCCCAGCGCGGCCAGCGCCGTCCCGTCCGGCGCCGTCTGCTCGGCCAGGGCGGTGAGCGTCCGGCCGGGGCCCAGCTCCAGGTAGGCGGTGGCGCCCAGCGCGCGCAGCGCGCCGACGCCGTCGGCGTAGCGCACCGCCCGCCGGACGTGCTCGACCCAGTAGCCGGGGGTGCTCAACTGCCCGGGCGCGGCGGGCTCGCCGGTCAGGTTGGCGATGACGGGCAGTGTCGGCTCGGAGTAGTGCAGCTGCTCGGCGACCGCCCGGAAGCGGGCCAGCATCGGTTCCATCAGCGCGGAGTGGAAGGCGTGGCTGACCCGCAGCCGGGTGGCCTTGCCGCCTCCCGCGCGCACCGCGCGCACGACACGCTCCACCGCCTCCGCGGGCCCGGAGACCACGGTGGCGCGCGGGCCGTTGACGGCGGCGACGTCCAGCTCCGGCCCGTGAGCGGCGATCAGCTCCAGCGCCTCCTGCTCGCCCGCCTGCAGCGCGGCCATCGCACCGCCCGGCGGAAGCTCCTGCATCAGGCGTGCCCGGGCGGCCACCAGCGCGCAGGCGTCCGGCAGCGACAGCACCCCGGCCACGTGCGCGGCCGCCAGCTCGCCGATCGAGTGCCCGAGCAGCAGGTCCGGCCGTACACCCCAGTGCGTGACGAGCCGGTGGAGGGCCACCTCGACGGCGAACAGCGCGGGCTGGGTCCAGCCGGTCTCGTCCAGCAGCGCCGCCTGCGGGCTGCCGGGGGCGGCGAAGACCACGTCGCGCAGCGGCCGGTCCAGGTGGACGTCGAGCCCGGCGCACACCTCGTCGAAGGCGGCGGCGAACACCGGGTGGGCGCGGTGCAGTTCGCGGCCCGTCGCGGCGCGCTGGCTGCCCTGGCCGGCGAACAGGAAGGCCAGCTTGCCGGGTGCGGCGTGCGGGCGTCCGCGCAGCACCGTCGCGAGCGGCTCGCCGTGCTCCAGCGCCCGCAGCCCGGCGAGCAGTTCGTCCCGGCCGGCGCCGATCACGGCGGCCCGGTGGGGGAGTGCGGAGCGGGTGGTGGCCAGCGAGAAGGCGATGTCCAGGTCGGTGGCGGGCGGATCGAGCCGGCCGCCGGGCGCGGACGGCTCGGCGGTCAGGTGCGCGCGCAGCCGCCGGGCCTGCTCGCGCAGGGCCGCGCCGTCGCGCGCGGACAGCAGCCAGGGCAGCGCCCGGTCCCCGGCGGGCGGCGCGGCGGGGGCGGCCGCTGCCGGGGCGCCCTGCTCCAGCACCACGTGGCAGTTGGTGCCGCCCATGCCGAAGGAGCTCACCCCGGCGATCAGCGGCCGCTCGGGGCGCGGCCAGGGCGAGTGCTCCTGCTGGACCCGCAGGCCCAGCTCGTCCAGCGGGATCGCCGGGTTGGCGCGGCGGAAGTTGAGGCTGGGCGGCAGCTCGCGGTGGGCGATGCTCAGCGCCGCCTTGACGAAGCCGGCGATACCGGCCGCGCCCTCCAGGTGGCCGATGTTGGTCTTCGCCGAGCCGACGAGCAGCGGCTCGTCCGCTGCCCGTGCCGCGCCGATCGCGGCGCCGAGCGCCGCCGCCTCGACCGGGTCGCCGACCGCGGTGCCGGTGCCGTGCAGCTCGACGTACTGCACCTGCCCGGCGTCGATCCCGGCGTCCGCGTGGGCCAGCCGGATGACCTCGTGCTGGGCCCGGACGCTCGGCACGGTCAGGCCGTCGGTGGCTCCGTCGTTGTTCACCGCGCTGCCGCGGATCACGCAGTAGACCCGGTCCCCGTCGGCGAGGGCGTCCGCCAGCGGCTTGAGCAGCACGGCCGCGCCGCCCTCGCCGCGCACGTAGCCGTTGGCCCGCTCGTCGAAGGTGAAGCAGCGCCCGTCCGGGGAGAGTCCGCCGAAGCGGGCGGCGCCGACGGTGCTCTCCGGGATCAGGTTGAGGTTCACCCCGGCCGCCACCGCGAGCCGGGACTCGCCCCGGCGCAGGCTCTGCACCGCCAGGTGCACCGCGACCAGCGACGAGGACTGCGCGGCGTCGACCGCCAGGCTGGGGCCGTGCAGCCCCAGGGCGTAGGAGACGCGGTTGGCGATGATGCTGCGGTGCGAGCCGGTCACGGTGTGCGGGGTGACGGCGTCCGGGCCGTCGCGCCAGCTGAGCGTGGCGTAGTCGTCCCAGATCGCGCCGACGAAGACCCCGGTGCCGGTGCCCGCCAGCTCGCCGGCCGCGATGCCGGCGTCCTCGATGACCTCCCAGCCCAGCTCCAGCATGAGGCGCTGCTGCGGGTCCATCGCGGCCGCCTCGCGCGGCGAGATGCCGAAGAACTCCGGGTCGAAGCCGTCCACCTGCCCCAGGAAGCCGCCGAACCGGGTGCCGTCGCCGTCCACCGGGCGCCCGTCGCCGGTCCAGCGGTCCGGCGGCGTGGGCCCCACGGCGTCCACGCCGCCGGCCAGCAGCCGCCAGTAGGCGGCGGGGTCGGGCGCACCGGGGAGTCTGCAGGCGAGGCCGATGACGGCGATCCGGTCCGGGGGATTACTACGATCGCGCACGCGCATGCCCCTCATCGTGAGCGGGAAGAGTGCCGGCACCGACGATGGGCGGAATGGCTAAGCGAGTTCTAGCTGCGGGCTAAAGCGGGGCGGGTTCCCTTTGCGGAACGGCGCCGTACGCGCCCGGACCGGGCGCATTCCGTTGCGGTGGTGTTTCTTGCCGCGGCGTTACGTGCAAATGGCGCCCGCCGCACGGCCCACCGGGCAATCCGCCATCTTTGCCCGCTTTCCTGCCCCGTTTCGTGACCCGCCTGTGAACCGCGCGATGCCATCCCTTTGCCCGTGGCGGGGGGACGGCGCCGTTTGCCCGCTCCGGGCGGCACCTCCGCGGTAGCAGGGGTACGTAGTTTCGCTGATGTGGCGGGTGAGGTGATCTGGGTAGCGTGCCTCCCGATCACCGTGTCGCCGGCGACGTCCCGCCGAACACTGGCGGGCCCGGCCGGCGACGGCTGCCCGGAGGAGGAGCGGGAAATGAAGTACCGTGTGCTCGGCACACTCCAGATCGCCGACGGGGACACCTACGCGTCGCTCAGCGCCCGAAAGATCGAACAGCTCCTTGCCACCCTGCTGGTCAAGGCGAACCAGGTGGTCTCCCAGGACCGGATCATCGAGGAGCTGTGGGGCAACCACCCGCCCCGGCAGGCGACCGCCGGCCTGTACGTCTACATCTCCCAGCTGCGCAAGCTGCTCGCACCCGAGGGCGGTTCCGCGGCCGGACCGCTGGTCACCTGCTCTCCCGGCTACCTGCTCCAGGTCGCCGACGACGAGCTCGACCTGCACGTCTTCCGCGCCGCCGCCTTCCAGGGGCGCTCGCAGCTGCGGGCCGGACGCTACGAGGAGGCCGCCGCCTCGTTCGAGTCGGCGCTCGACCTGTGGCGCGGTCCGGCGCTGAGCGAACTGCGGGACGGGCCGATCGTCGCCGAGTTCGTCACCTGGGTCGACGAACTGCGGCTGGAGTGCGCGCAGATGTGCGTGGAGGCCAATCTGCGGCTCGGCCACCACCGGGCGATGGTCAGCGTGCTCTCCCGGCTCATCGCCGACCACCCGCTGCACGAGGAGTTCTACCAGCAGCTGATGCTGGCGCTCTACCGCAGCAACCGGCGGGCCGACGCCCTGCGCACGTACCAGCTCGCCCGGGAGACCCTCAACCGCGAACTCGGCCTGGAACCGTGCCGGATGCTGCGCGAACTCCACCAGACGATCCTGCGCGCCGACTACACCGAATTCTCCGGCTACGCCGGCTACCAGGAGGTGGATTACCCGAAAACCGCGTGACCCTCCCCGCCGCCGGCACCCGTGCGGGCCGCCCCGCCCGTGCGGTACGCGCCCGCGGCCGGATTAGGGGAGCTTTAGGCGCGCTGGCCACGATCCGATCGAACCGCGTCGTCGGGAGAGGATGGGAAATGAACGGCTCAGCGCTACCGCATCCGGACGGGGCGTCCCTGGACCGGCTGCGCGAGTTGCACCGGTCCGGCCGAATCCCCGCCGATTACCCGCAGATCGCCGGGCTGCTGGCGGACCTGCCGGACGAGGACCTGATCCGCGCCGGACGCCTGCTGGCCCAGGTGCCGGTCGAGGCCGTCACGGCCGCGGCACCCGGCACCCCCGTCGTGTCGGTCGCGATCACCGGGCACGGCACCCTGGCCGCGCTGGTGCCCGCGCTCACCGCGCAACTCGCCCGCCACGGGCTGCTGTTGCGGGCCACCGTCACCGACCACGACAGCTGGGTGTTCGCGCTGTCGGATCCGGGCGGCGAACTCCACGCCGCCGACCCCGATCTGGCGCTGTGCCTGCTGGACGCCACGCTCGTCTTCGACGAGGTGCCGGTGCCCTGGCAGCCCGCGGACGTGCAGCGGGTGCTGGAGGAGAAGATCGCCCTCCTGGAGGCGCTGAGCACACGGTTCGCCGAGCACGCGCGCGGCACCCTGGTGCTCGCCACCCTTCCGCTGCCGCGCCGTTACACCGCCCAGCTGATCGACCACCGCTCCCGGGCCCGGCTCGGCGCGCTGTGGCGGGAGGCCAACGCCCGGCTGCTGCGGATCGCCGAGGGCAGTCCCAGGGTGGTGGTGATCGACCTGGACCCGCTGGTCGCCGAGGGCGTCGCGGCCCACGACGCCCGGCTGAGCAGCTACGCGAAGGCGCACCTGCCCGACGCGCTGCTGGCCGCCTTCGCCGCCGAGGTCGGGCAGCTGGCCGTGCAGGCCGCCGGGCGCGGGCGCAAGTGCCTGGTGCTCGACCTGGACGGCACGCTGTGGGGCGGCATCCTCGCCGAGGACGGCGTGGAGGGCATCGAGATCGGCGAGGGCTACCGGGGCGAGGCGTTCGCGTCCTTTCAGCGGGTGGTCAAGCAGCTCGGGTCCCAGGGCGTGCTGCTCGCCGTGGCCAGCAAGAACGACCTCGACGCGGTACGGGCCGCGCTGGCCGGCCACCCCGGCATGGTGCTGCGCGAGGACGACTTCGTGCGGATCGTGGCGAACTGGCAGCCCAAGCCGCACAACCTGCGGGCGCTGGCAGCCGAGCTGAACATCGGCGTGGACAGCCTCGTCTTCGTCGACGACAGCGCCGCCGAGATCGGCATGGTGCGCGCGACCCTGCCGCAGGTGGCGACGGTGCCGGTGGGCGCCGACCCCGCCGGGCACACCGGTGCGCTGCTGCGCGGCGGCTGGTTCGACACCCGCGAGCTGACCGCCGAGGACCGGGCCCGCGGCGGGATGTACCGCACCGAGCTGGCGCGCACCGACTTCCAGCAGGGCTTCGACTCCGTCGAGGAGTACCTGCGCGCGCTCGGCGTCGTGGTCCGGCTGACCGAGGCGGCCGCGGCGGACGTGCCGCGCGTCGCGCAGATCACCCTGCGCACCAACCAGTTCAACCTCACCACGCAGCGCCTGCAGCCCGCCGAGGTCGCGGCGCTGGCCGAGGACCGCGACGCGCTGGTGCTGGCGATCGGCGCGGCCGACCGGTTCGGTTCCAACGGCACCGTCGGCGCGGTCTTCGCCCACTGGGAGGGCACCGTGCTGCACCTGGACAACATGCTGCTCAGCTGCCGGGTCTTCGGGCGCGGCATCGAGCAGGCCACCCTGAGCACACTGCTGCGCCACGCCGCCGGGCACGGCGCCACGGCGGTGGTCGGCCGGTACGCGCCGACCAGGAAGAACGCCAAGCTGCGGGACTTCCTGCCCGCGAACGGCTTCACGGTGACCGGCGAGCAGGCCGGCGCCACCCTCTACCGGCACGACCTGGTCTCGATCGCGGCGGTGCCCGGGCATCTGACCCTGGACGCGGGCTTCGCCCAGACGGTGGGAGCACGACGATGAACACCCTGGACGACTTCCTCACGCTGATCCACGACGAGCTCGGACTCGCCGTCACCCCGGAGGAGGCGACCCGCCCGCTGGACGAGGTCGCCGCCTGGGACTCGGTGCACCTGCTGGCACTGCTCACCGTGCTGGAGCAGCGCACCGGGCGGGCCCTCTCGCTCCCGGACGTCCTGGAGGCCCCGACGCTGGAGCGGATCCACGCCCTGACGCTCTGACGGCCCGCCGGACGGCGGCAGCACGCCGGTGGCCCCCTCGGCGGTACGGCGAGGGGGCCACCGGCGTGCCGCCGCGCGACGGCGGTTCAGGGCCCCGCCTCCCGGCGGGCCCGGCGTGCGGGGCTCACGCGCCCTCCCGGCGCTCGGCGAGCCGCTCGAAGGCCCCGCGGAAGCGCAGCAGCGGGCCCAGGCGGCCGGCGGCGGCGAGCCGGTGCACCTGGACGACCACGATGTCGTGGTCCCCGGCGGGGTGTTCGGCGACCACGGCGCCCTCCAGCCATGCGAGTGCGCCGTCGAGCACCGGCAGGCCCCCCGGCGAGGACGACAGGCGCAGGCCCTCGAACTTCCGCTCGTCGCTGCGGGCCAGCCGGGTGGCGACGTCCTGCTGGCCGTCGCTCAGGATGTTGACGCAGACGCCCTTCGAGGCGCGCAGCCGCGGCCAGCTGCGGCTGGTGTGCGCGACGCAGAAGGAGAGCAGGGGCGGCTCCAGCGAGACCGAGGTGAACGAGCTGACCGTCAGCCCGGCCGGCCCGCCGTCCGGCGCCGTCCCGGTGACCGCGATCACCCCGCTGGCGAAGTGCCCCAGCACCTCCCGGAAGTGCTCCTGGTCCGGTGCCGCGACCAGATCGGCTGATGTCCTGTGCGTTGTCATCCCCTGCCCTCCTGCCGGCGCTCCTCGTCCTCCCCGGACTCCCCGGACTCCCGCCGGGCCCGGCGGCCCGGCCGCGCCCGCGTCGCCGCCGGGGAGCGCGGCGGGCGTCCACCCGCCGTGCGTGTGCTCCGGCCGGGGCCTTGCGCGCCGGGCGTGCGGTGTACCTCCGATGGTGGCCCGGCCGGCTGAAGCGGAGCTTAGGCCGGGGCGCCGCGGCGGCCTGCGGCCGCAGGGGACGCGAGAAGGCCCGCTCCCGCGTCGGACGCGGGAGCGGGCCTTCTCGTGCCGGGTGCGGGCGGCGGTCAGCTCGCGGCGGCCGCCTTCTTCGGGCTCTTGATCACCAGTGCGGCCACCAGGACCGCGGCGACGGTGACGACCGTCGCGGCCACGAAGGCCATCGCGAAGCCGTGCGCCTGGGCGCTGCGCGCGGGGTGGGAGCTGCCGTGCACCGAGGTGCCGTACACCGTCGCCAGGATCGCCACGCCCAGCGAGACGCCCATCTGCTGCAGCGCCTGCATCAGGCCGGAGGCGGCGCCGGTGTCGCTGCGCGGCAGCCCGCCCAGCACGGTGGCGCTCAGCGGCATGAAGCTCAGGCCGAGTCCGGCCCCGAGCAGGATCATCGGGCCGACGACGTGCGCGGCGTAGCCGCTGTCCGCGCCGACCTGGGTGAGCCAGGCGGCGGCGGCCAGCACCAGGGTGGTGCCGATGACGGTCAGGCGTTTGGCACCCACCTTGCCGATCACCTTGGGCGCGGTGCGGGCGGCGGCGAACTGCGCGGCGGCCTGCGGAAGGAAGGCGAGGCCCGCCTCCAGCGGCTTGAAGCCGTGCACCTCCTGCACGTACTGCGAGAGCAGGAAGAGCATGCCGGTGGTGGCCGCGGGCAGCATCAGGTTGTTCAGGTAGGCGCCGCCGCGGTTGCGTTCGGTCACCAGCCGCAGCGGCATGATCGGCTGCGCGGCGCCGCGCTCGCCCAGGACGAAGGCGACCAGCAGGGCCGCGCCGACGGCGAAGCCGGCGATCGTCAGGCCGTTGCCCCAGCCGTCCGAGGCGGCGTGGATCAGCGCGAAGACGACCGACACCACGCCGAGGGTGGACAGTACGGCGCCCACCACGTCGAACTTCGCCCGGTGCAGTTCGGTCTCGGCCAGGAAGCGCAGTGCCAGGACGATCGCCACCGCGCCGATCGGCACGTTGATGAAGAACACCAGCCGCCAGGAGGCGGAGGTCAGCAGGCCGCCCAGCACGAAGCCCAGGGTCAGCCCGAGGCCGAGCACCATGGAGAAGCGGCCCAGCGCCTTGTTGCGCTCCGGGCCCTCCTCGAAGTTGGAGGCCAGCAGCGCCAGTACGCTCGGCGCGGTCATCGCGCCGCCGGCGCCCTGGACCGCCCGGGCGGCCATGAGCACCCCGGCGTTGGGTGCGAGGCCGCCGGCCAGCGAGGCCAGGGTGAAGACGGACAGGCCGATCAGCAGCATCCGGCGCCGCCCGAAGGTGTCGCCGGCCCGCCCGCCGAGCAGCAGCAGGCCGCCGAAGGCCAGGGTGTAGCCGTTGAGCACCCAGGCCGCGCCGGTGGGGGAGAAGGACAGCGCGTCCTGCATCTTGGGCAGCGCGATGTTCACGATCGTGACGTCCAGCACCACCATCAGCTGGCAGGTGAGGATGATGCCGAGGACTAACGCCTTGTTGGGGCCGCGGCCGGATGCCGGCGCCGGGACGCCGGCATCCGCCAGGGCGGTGGACTTGGAACCTTGCTCACTCATCTGCGTCCTTGGGAGGTGGCACCAGGAAGGGGTGCGGCGGCATGCAGGGGGGAATGGTCCGGACGGCGTGGTCGGACCGCCTCGCGGCCAAACGGATTAATTATCCGCTTCGTTGGCGAGGGTACGGCACGGGCTTTACCGCTGGCAACCACCGTGATAGGTCGTCAGGGCCGTGGCGCGGCGAGCTTTAGGACCCGCCAAGGCCCGCCCTAGTCGCGGCGGCGAGGCTGGCGGCACAACCGTGGCCGATGCGCCCGGCGCCGCCGGCGGCGCATCGCCTCCCCTTCGCAGACTGGCAGGGGCTCGCAACATGACCAGTACGAGTGAACGGCAGGACGCCGCCGGTGCGCCCGCAACGGTGCAGGAACGCATCCGGCAGTGGTCGATCTACCAGCCCTGGCTGCAGGAGACCGCGGTCCAGTACTGGCGGGAGATCCGCGAGGAGGGTCCGGTCCTGCGGTCCGAGGCCGCCGGCGGATACTGGATCCTGACCCGCTACGAGGACATCGAGTGGGCCGCCCGCAACCCGCAGATCTTCTCCAGCTCCCAGCTGGGCATCCCGCACCGGGACATCTTCCCGGAGAAGCAGATCCCGATCATGCTCGACGGCGAGGAGCATCGCAGCTGGCGCCAGACCCTCGCGGAGCTCTTCAACCCCAAGATGGTCAACCACTTCACCCCCGAGATCCGCCGGGCCGCGGCCGAGGCGGTGGACCGGCTCGCCGGCCGCGGCGAGGTGGAGTTCGTCACGGACTTCGCCACCGCGCTGCCCGCCGAGACCTTCCTGATCACCTTCGGCATCGGGCGCGAGTACCTCGACATGCTGCTCAACCACAAGACGTGGCTGCGCCGCGAGGGCATCCCGAACGCCAGGACCGACGAGGACATCCGGATCGCCAACCAGCCCATCCGGGACTTCTTCGGCGAGGCGCTCGACCGGCGCCGCGCCGCCGGCATCGAGGGCCGGCGCGACGTCTTCAGCCAGCTGCTGCGCTCGCGCTTCGAGGGCCGTGAGCTGACCCGGGACGAGATGATCAACACCGCGTTCGTCAACATGATGGCGAGTCTGGACACCACCACCGCCTCGCTCGGCCTGCAGTTCCTCTACCTGGCCGAGCATCCCGAGGCGCGCCGCCTCATCGTCGAGCAGCCGGCGAAGGTGCCGCTGATGGTCGAGGAGCTGATGCGGCACGAACCGGTGTCCACCACCGGACGGCTCGTCACCGAGGACGTGGAGCGGCACGGGGTGCTGCTGCGCAAGGGCGACCGGGTGCTGATGTCCTGGGGCATGGCGGGGCGTGACCCCGACGTCTTCGACCGTCCCGACGAGGTCGACTTCGACCGCCCCTCCACCCGCCACCTCGGCTTCGGCGTCGGACCGCACCGCTGCCTCGGGATGCACCTGGCCCGGCGGATCCTCTCGATCGCCTTCGAGGAGTGGCACAGGCGCATCCCCGACTACCACGTCCACCCCGACCACCCGCCGATCCGGCACTACTCTCCCGGGCGCGGCCTGCTCGCGCTCGACCTGGTGAACGAGCGGGGAGGCCGCTGATGAAGGTGCGCATCGACGCAGGGAACTGCATGGGCCACGGGCTGTGCGCGATGCGCGCACCCGAGGTGTACGTCCTCAACGAGGACGGCTTCAACGACCTGCCCGACTTCGAGGAGAGCGACCCGGAGCGGCAGGAGAGCGCCCGGCGCGGCGCGCTCGCGTGCCCCGAGCGGGTCATCACGACCGAGGACTGAGGACGGCGACGACGCGCGGCGGCGGGGGTGCGGTGGAGACCGCCGCACCCCCACCGCCGCCGTCCCGCGTCCGGTACGGCTCAGGGCGCGGGACGCACCGACTCCAGCTCGTCGCGGACGTCGGCCAGCAGGTCCGCGGCCTCGGCGCCGTCGATCACCCGGTGGTCGAACGCCAGGTTCAGCCGCAGCACCGGCGCGACGGTGACGGCCCCGTCCCGTACCACCGGCCGCTCCAGCGTGCGGCCGACGCCGAAGGTCACCGTGGTGCCGCCGACGGAGTGGAAGCCGTCGACCGGCCGGTGGCCCAGGGAGGTGACCGCGAAGGTGCCGAGCACCAGGTCGCGGCCGGCCAGCGGCCTGGTCCTGGCGCGGAAGGCCGCGGCGGCCAGTGGCTGCGGCAGCCGGTGCAGCAGCCGGATCCCGGCGAACTCCGGCAGCTCGGCCGGGTCCCCGTCGCGGATCCGGCCGATCTGCTCCTGCAGCTCGCCGAGTTCGGCCCGGTCCACGTCGGGCAGCACGGTGGAGGCCACCACCCGGTGTCCGTTGAAGGTCTTGTCGAAGGTCACCTTGCCGTTCACCCGCCCGTAGCGGGCCACCCGCCGGCGCCACCGGCCGCGCACCGCCGCGTTGGCCTCCGGGTGCTTGGCGAGCGCCCGCCCGGCGGCCCGGAGCACGTAGGTCACCGTGGACAGCCTCGTCCCCGCCTCCCGCGCGGCCTGCCGGTGGGCCCGGACCCCGGTCATGTCGACCTCGGTGTCCAGGAAGACCGGCGAGATACCGCGGATCTCGCCGAGGAAGTAGAGGGTGTGGCGCCGCTCCCTGGCCATCGCCCGGATGTCGGTCATCGCGTCTCTCCCGTCGTCGCACGGAACGGAGCCATCCTGCTGGGCCGGTCTTGCCCCGAGCTAAGCTTCGAATCATCCTGACTGTGGCCGGTCAAACAGTGGATCGGCCCGCCCGGCGCTCTCGCCGGTACGGACACGTCCGCGAGTGGCAGCTCCGCCGCCAGCGCCCGGACCGGGCCGGTCGGCCGGGCGCGGCGAGTCGCGCGAGGGATCGCGCAGCGACAGGGGGAACGCGTGAACACAGTTGTGATGCTCCGTGCCGAACTGGCGGAAGTCCTCGACGTGCTGGGGACCGTGCAGGACGGCGGGGCCGCGGTCGTCGAGCTGGCCGGCGACCCCGGCGCCGGCAAGACCACGCTGCTGACCGAGCTCGCCGACCGGGCCCGCGCGCGCGGCCTGACCGTGCTGCGCGGCGCGTCACCCGCCGCGCAGGCGCACCTGCCGCTCTACCCCCTGCGGCACGCCCTGCGCGGGCACGACAGCGGGACGGAGCTCGACCGGCTGCTCGCCTCCGACGCCGTCCGCGCGGCCCTGTCCCGCCCCGACCGCGGCACGCTCGGGTGCACCCTCTACGCACCGGTCCGGGCGCTGCTGGAGAAGTTATCCGGCGACGGGCTGGTGCTGCTGCTGGACGACCTGCACCAGGCCGACAGCGTCTCGGTGGGCCTGGTGGAACACCTGCTGCGCTGGCCGGCGCAGGCCCCGCTGCTGCTGGTCGCGGCCCACCGCCCGCGCCAGTCGCCGGCCGCCCTGCGCGGGGCGCTCGCGGAGTTCGCGGCCTGCGGCGGCGTACGGCGGGTGGTGCTGCCCGCACTGACGGAGGAGCAGTCGGCCGAGCTGCTCGGCACCGAGCCGACGGATCCCGACCTGCGGCGCCTGCACGCCGAGGCCGAGGGCAACCCGCTCTACCTGCTCACGCTCGCCCAGGCCCAGGCCGCGGGCAACGGCATCCCCGCGCTCGACGGTCCCTTCGGCACCCGGCTGCTGGCCGAACTCGCCTCCCTCGACCCGGCCGAGTCGGCGGTCGCCACCGCGGCGACCATCCTGGGCCCCCGCTTCGACCTGGCCCAGCTGGCGGCCGTCGCCGACCTGGACCCGCGCCGGGCCGGCGCCGCGCTGGACGGACTGCGCCGGCGCGACGTGTTGCGGCTCACCGCCAGTCACAAGCTGGTCTTCCGACATCCGCTGGTGGCCACGGTGATCAGGGCGAGCGCCTCGCTCTCCTGGCTCTCGCGCGCGCACCGCCGGGCGATCGGCGCGCTCGCGCTGCGCGGCACCCCCGCCACCGAACTGGCCGAGCACATCGACCTCGCCGAGGGCGTCCATCCCGACGACCACGCGGTGCTGGTCCAGGCCGCGCAGGACACGCTGCCCAACGACCCGGCCGCGGCCGCCCGCTGGCTGCGCTCCGCGCTGCGCCGGCTGCCCGACGACGACCGCCGCTACGACACCAGCGTGCACCTGCTGATAGCGCTCACCCAGATCCTGCTGCTGACCGAGGAGGACGGCGCCGGGCACCACGTGGTGCGCGAGATCCAGGTGGCGGCGCAGCACGCCTCGCCGGAGGTCAAGACGCAGGCGATCGTGTTCTGCGCCTCCCTGGAGGCGACCCTGGGCCGCGACGTGGAGGCGCGCGCGATGCTGGACACGGCCGTCGCGCAGGCGCCCGCGGACCGGCCCGACCAGCTCGCCGTACTGCGCTGCACCCGGGCGATCGTGGAGTTCCTCAGCGGCAACGCCGCCGCCGCCACCGACGTCGAGGCGACGCTGCGGTACGCCCGCGCGCAGCGCCAGCCGGCCGCGGAGGCGACCGGGCTCGCGCTGCACGCGCTGCGCCTGGTGGCCGACGGGGCGAGCACGGCGGCGGCGGACGTGGTGGCCGAGGCGGGGGACCTGGTGGACTCGCTGCCGGACGCCGCAATCGTCGGCAGCCACCTGGAGTGCCTGGCCGTCCTCGGCTGGACGGAGGTGATCCTGCTGCGCTTCGACGACGCCGAGCGGCACCTGCGCCGCGGGCTGGGCATCGTCCGCGGCCAGGGCCACTACCACCTGCAGCCGGTGATGCTCAACGGTCTCGCCTTCGCCTACCAGTCCCTGGGACGGCTCACCGACGCGGCCCGCACCATCGCCGAGGCGCACAGCGCGCTGCCGGCCGGCGACGACGCGCAGCGCGCCCTGCTGCTGTGCGTGGAGTGGCGCAACATGCTGCTCACCGACGAGCTGGTCTGCGGCAGCAACACCCTGCTGAGCCAGCTCACGGACACCGCGGACCTGTCCAGCGACTCGCGCTGGAGCCAGATCGCCGCCCTCTGCCTGGCGGACGCCGCCGGGCTGTCCGGCGACCCGGAGCTGTCGGCCAGCCTGCTGCTGTCGGCGGGCGGCGGCGCCGAGCTGCCGGACCTGCCCGCGTCCCTCCAGGCCCCGGCCTTCGCCTGCCTGACGGTGAGCGCGCTGAGTGCGGGTGCCGACGCCGACACCTGGATGCAGCGCACGGTCTCCAGCGCCACCCTGCCGCAGCACCGCGGGTTCGTGCTGCTGGCCCGCGGCCACATGGCCGACCACAACGGCCAGGCCGCGATCGCCGCCGCGCTGCTGCGCGACGCGGCCAAGGCGTTCTGCCAGTCCCGGATGACCTGCCTCCAGGCCAGGACGCTGGTGCACGCGGCCGCCGCCGCGACCCGGGCCGCCGACCCCGACACCGCGGCGGCACTGCTGGTGCTCGCCAAGCAGCTCGCCCGGCGCAGCGGCGCCAGCCTCCTCTACGCCGACGCCGACGGCCAGTACCAGCAGGTGGCCGAGCAGCGTCCCGCCGCCCGCCCGGAGCCGGAGAGCGGCGGCGACTCGCTCGCCGCCCTCACCGACCGCGAGCGGGAGGTGGCCGACGCGGCCAGCACCGGCAAGCGCACCCGGGAGATCGCCCAGCAGCTCGGGCTCAGCCCGCGCACCGTCGACGTCCATCTCACCCGGATCTACCGGAAGCTGGGGATCCGGTCACGGGCCGCCCTGGCCCGCATGGTGGCCGAGACCCGCTGACGGGCCGCCGGGGCCGGCCGCGGCCCCGGCGCTTCAGCCGTACCACTCCCGGGCGAGCAGCTCGTAGGAGCGCACCCGGTCGGCGTGGTCGTGGGTGATGGTGGTGACGATGAGCTCGTCCGCCCCGGTGGCCTCCTGCAGGACGCGCAGCTTCGCCGCCACCGTCGCCGCCGAACCGACCACCTGCGTCTCCACCCGGTCCGCCACCAGCTCCCGTTCGGCCGGTGTCAGCGGCTCGGCGGCCGCCTGCGCGGGCGACGGGAACGGTATCGCGCCCTCCTCGCCGACCCGCGAGCTGAGCACCCAGCGGCCGAACGGCAGCGCGAGGTGCGCGGCGTGCGCGTCGTCGGTGCCGACCACCACGTCGGCGGACACCAGCACCCGCGGCTGCGCCAGCTGCGCCGAGGGCCGGAACGCCTTCCGGTAGGCGTCGACGGCCTCCAGGACCGTACCGGGGCTGATGTGGTAGCTGGCGGCGAACGGCAGGCCGCGCGCCCCGGCGACCTCCGCGCTCTCGCCCGCGCTGCTGCCGACCACCCACACCTCCACCCGGGCACCCTCCCCGGGCACCGCCCGCACCGGCCCCTCGGCCTTGACCCGGTGGGTGCCGGCCAGCAGGCCGAGGATGTCGTCCACCTGCCGGGCGTATCCGTTGGCCTCCGCGCCGGGCAGGGTGATCAGCTCGAACATCCGGGCGGTCCGGTCGCGTACCGGACCGGTCGGCGGGTGCCGGTAGGGCGGCGGCAGGTAGAGGCCGCTCTCCAGCCGCCGGCCGGCCGGGGCCGGCCGTGCCGCCGCCGCGGGCGGGGCGCCGCCCGCCGTGCCGGCGCCGCGCGGCGGCACCGAGGGGCGGCTCGGGGAGCGGCCGAGCCCGATGTCCACCCGGCCGGGGAAGGCCGCTTCGACCAGGCCGAACTGCTCGACGACCGACAGCGGGGTGTGGTGGCCCAGCTGGACCGCGCCGCTGCCGACCCGGATCCGCTCGGTGGCCGAGGCGACGAGCGCCGCCGTCACCGCGGGCGACGCCCCGGCGAGGCCGGGGGACAGGTGGTGCTCGGCCAGCCAGTAGCGGTGGTAGCCGGCCGCCTCCGCGCGCCGGGCCAGGTCGATGCTGCGGCGCACCGCGTCGCCCGGGGTCCCGCCCGCGCTGACGGGGACCAGGTCGAGCACGGACAGCGGGGCGACGGGCGGCGGTGACGCGGCTGGCGACATCGTCAACTCCTCGTGGTGGTGGGTTCGGTGCGGACGGATGCGGTGGGTGACGGCAGTGCGGCCAGCAGCTCCCGGGTGTAGGGGTGGGCCGGTGCGCGGAACACGTCCTCGACCGGCCCGGACTCCACCACGGTGCCCGCGCGCAGCACGATCACCCGGTCGCAGGTGTGCCGGATGACGCCCAGGTCGTGCGAGATGAAGACGGTCGCGAGCCCCAGCTCGGCCCGCACCTCGGCGAAGAGGTCGAGGATCTGCGCCTGCACCGAGACGTCCAGCGCCGAGACCGGCTCGTCGCACACCAGCACCTCCGGCCGCGGCGCCAGTGCGCGGGCCAGGGCGACCCTCTGGCGCTGGCCGCCGGAGAGCTGGCGGGGGCGGCGGTCCAGCAGCCCGGCGTCCAGGCCGACGCGCTGCAGCAGGGCCGTGATCTCCTCACGGCGGCGGGCGGCGGCCCTCGGGCTCGTCGCACCCAGCGCCTCGCCGACGATGCGCTGCACCGAGTAGCGGGGGTCGAAGGCGCTCAGCGGGTCCTGGTGCACCAGCTGGAGCCGGTCGCGCAGCGGACGGCGGCGCGACTCCGGCAGGCCGGACCACGGCGTGCCCAGCAGCGTCACGGTGCCGGCGTCCGGCTCCAGCAGCCCCATGACCATCGCGGCCACCGTGCTCTTGCCCGACCCCGACTCGCCCAGCACCCCGAGGCTCTCGCCCCGCCCGACGGTGAAGGACACCTCGCGCACGGCGGGGCGCCCGCCGAAGCTGCGGGCCAGCCCGCAGACCTCCAGGACCGGCTCGCCCACCGGAGCGCTCCGCGGGACCGGCAGCGGGGGCGGCGCGGGCAGCCGCTCCGCGGTGCGCCAGCACAGCGCCGTGTGCCCGGGGCCGGTCTCCGCGGCCGGCGGTTCCTCGGTGCGGCACCGGTCGGTGGCCAGCGGGCACACCGGTGCGTAGCCGCACGCGGCGCCGCCCGCCGCCGCGGCCCCCGTGCGGGTGCTCAGCCGCACCCCCCTGGGCCTGGTGCCGGGGACGGCGGCCAGCAGCTCGCGGGTGTACGGGTGCGCGGGCGCGGCCAGCAGCGCGGCGGCCGGTCCCTGCTCCACGATCCGGCCGCGGTACATCACGGCGATCCGGTCCGCCAGCCGCGCCACCACCGCCAGGTCGTGGCTGATCAGCAGCAGCCCGGTGCCCGCGTCCCGGCGGGCGGCGAGCAGTTCCAGCAGCTGCGCCTGCCCGATCACGTCCAGCGCGGTGGTCGGCTCGTCGGCGACCAGCACCGCGGGTCCCGCGGCGATCGCCGAGGCGATCAGCGCCCGCTGCCGCTGGCCGCCGGAGAGCTCGTACGGGCGCTGCCCCGCGCGCAGCGCGGGTTCCGGCAGGCCCACCTCGGTGAGCAGTGAGAGCACCTTTTCGGCGCGGGCGGGCCGGGACGGGCGCTCGTGGTTGCGCAGCGCCTCGGCCACCTCGGCGCCGACCGTGCGCAGCGGGTCGAGCGCGGTGAGGGCGTCCTGCGACACCAGGCCGATGCGGGCGCCGCGGACCCGCCGCCACTGCCGCTCGGTGAGGCCGCGCAGATCGGTGCCCGCCACGCTGAGCTGCCGCGCCCGGACGGTGGCGCCCGGCCCGGCGAGCCCCAGCAGCGCGCGGGCGGTGACGCTCTTGCCCGAGCCGGACTCGCCGACCACCGCCAGGCACTCGTGGGCGTGCAGGTCGAGGTCGATGCCGCGGACGGCGGCGACCTCGCGGCCGGGGGCGGCGAAGCTCACCCGCAGGTCCCGTACCGCCAGCAGCGTCTCAGCCATGCCGCTTCCCTTCGAACCGGGCGCGCAGGTCGCGCCCGGCGACCTGGAGGGCGAGGACCGTCACGATGATCGCGGCGCAGGGCCACAGCGCGCCGCCGACGGAGATGTCGAGGAAGTCCCGGCTGTCGGCGAGCATCGCGCCCCACTCGGGGGACGGCTGGCCGGGCCCGAGGCCCAGGAAGCTCAGCGAGGAGCCGGAGATGATCGCGGTGCCGACGGTGGCGGTGGCCAGCACCAGCAGCGGCGGCACCGCGTTGGGCAGCAGGTGCCGCAGGTAGATGCCGGGGCTGCGGCGCCCGAAGGTCACCGCCGCCCGCACGTAACCGGAGTCCAGCACCGTCAGCGCCTGGACGCGGGCGATCCGGACGAAGCCCGGCATCATCGCGAAGCCGATCGCGACCGTCGCGTTGAGCGTCCCCGGCCCGAGCACCGCGACCACCAGCAGCGCCAGCAGCAGTCCGGGGATGGCCAGCAGCACATCGGTCAGCCGCATCACCACGGCGCCGACCGCACGCCCGGCGACCGCCGCGAGCACTCCGAGGGCGGTGCCCAGCACCAGCGCGAACGCGGTCGCGCCGAAGCCGATCGCCAGCGAGGGCGCCGCGCCGTGCACCACCCGGCTGAACACGTCCCGCCCCAGCTCGTCGGTGCCCAGCAGATGGGCCCGGCCGGGCCCGGCGAAGGAGGAGATGGGGTCCACCGCGTTCGGGTCCTGACCGGCCACCAGCCCCGGGCGCAGGGCGCACAGCAGCGCCACCGCGAGGACCAGCCAGGCCCCGGCCAGCACCGCCCGGCCCAGCCGCCCGCCGCGTGCGGTGCGGGGGACCGCATCCGCCTGCACGGTCTGCCCGGCGACCGTCACCACGCTGCTCACACGACCTCCCGAAGCCGCGGGTCGACCACCCGGTAGAGCCCGTCCACCACGATGCTGAGCAGTGCGAAGACGCTCGCCGTCACCACGATCACGCCGGTCACGACGGGGAAGTCGCGGTGCTCGACCGCGACGGCGACCACCTGGCCGAGGCCCTGGCGGCTGAAGACCGTCTCGACCACCACGGCGCCGCCCAGCAGCGTGCCCACCGTCCAGCCGGAGAGCGTGATCAGCGGGATCAGCGCGTGCCGCACCGCGTGCCGCAGCCGCACCGCCGTCTCACCGGTGCCGCGGGCCCGGGCGGTGAGCGTGAACGGCTGCTCCAGCGCCTCCTCCAGCCCGTGCCGCAGCACCTGGGCGAAGACCCCGGTGAGGCTGAGCGCCAGCGTGACGGCCGGCAGCACCAGGCCGCTCGGACCGCTGCCGCCCGCCGCCGGGAAGACGGTGAGCCGGAACGAGAAGACGGTCAGCAGCAGGACCCCGACGCCGAAGGAGGGCACCGCGGTCAGCGACAGCTCCACGGCGGAGAAGAGCCCGCGCAGCACCGGCCACCGTCCGGCGCTGCTCACCGCGAGCAGTGCCGCGAACAGCAGCGCCAGCGCCAGGGCGCTGAGCGCCAGTTGCACCGTCGACCACAGCTGCGAGCCGATCACCGTGCTCACCGGCTCCTGCAGCTGGTAGGAGAGCCCGAGGTCGCCGCGGACCAGGTGGCCCAGGTAGATCCCGTACTGCACCACCAGCGGCCGGTCGAAGCCCAGGTCGTGGCGCACCAGGGTCAGCTGCTGCGGGTCGGGCACGGTCAGCCCGAGCAGGGTGCGGGCCGGGTCCCCGGGGGTCAGCCGCAGCGCCAGGAAGCCGGCCGTCGCCGCCCCGTACACCACCAGCACCGCCAGGAGCAGGCGGCGTACCAGCCATCTCAGCCAGCTCACGAGCCCTCCAGTCTGACGTCGAAGAACACCGGGTCGGACTGGGCGTCGAAGCGCAGTCCGCTCACTCGGCCGGACACCCCGGCCAGGTACTGCGGCACGTACAGCGGCATGGCCACGGCGTGCCGGACGATGTACCGCTGCGCCTTCGCGTAGTCGGCCGCGCGCACGGCCGGGTCACCGGACCGGGCCGCCTCGTCCAGCCAGCCGTCCAGCTGCGGGAAGCGGACACCGAACACGTTGCCGCCGCCGTGGGTCAGGGTCTGGTCCGAGGCGAACGGGTAGCGCAGCACGTCCGGTTCCGCCCGCTCGAAGCTGAAGGCGTGCATGTCGGCGTTGCCGGCGACGATGTCCTTGATGAAGGCGCCGGCGTCCTCCTTGACGTACTCGATGTCGATGCCGGCCCTGCGCGCCTCGGCCTGGATGCCCTGGCCCAGGATGTCGCGCTGCTCGCGGATCAGCTGCTGGGTGTAGGGCCACTTCAGGGTCAGCCGCCGGCCGTCCTTGGTGCGGTAGCCCTGGGGGTCCCGGCCGGTCCAGCCGGCCTGGTCCAGCAGCCGGGCGGCGAGCGCCGGGTCGTAGCGCCAGCTGCCGGCCAGGGACGGGTCGTAGTCGACGGTGGCCGGGCTGAGCGGGCTCCAGGCCCGCTGGTAGCGGCCGAAGTAGATGCTCTTGACCAGCTGGTCGATCCGCACCGCGCGGGTCAGCGCCAGCCGGACCCGCTCGTCCTTCAGCGGCCCCCGGCGGGAGTTGAAGAAGGCCGTGTAGACCCCGCCGGGCGCCTGCGCGACGGCCAGGCGGAAGCCGGAGGCGCGCGACAGGGTGCCGGCCTCGGCGGGCGGCAGCCCGCCCGCGACGTCGGTCTGGCCGCTCGTCAGCATGCCGAACCGCACCGAGTTCTCCGGCACGAACTGGATCTGCAGGCCGCGCACGTACGCGGGGCCCGCGTGGCTGCCCTGCGGCCCCCAGTCGTAGGCGTCGTTGCGCACCATGTCGATGCTGCGGTTGGTCTTCCAGCCGGTGAACCGGAAGGGCCCGCTGCCCACCAGGTGCCGGCACAGCTTGCCGGCGTTCTCCCGCAGCGACGTGGGCGACTGGATCCCCAGGTAGGGCGTGCCGAGCGCCTGCAGGAAGGAGGCGCTCGGCCGGGCCAGGCGCACCGTGACGGTGTGCGGGTCGAGGACGGTGGCCTCGCGGTAGCCGCTGATCAGGTTGACCGCGTACTGCGACTTGGTCGCCGGGGCGACCGCGTGGTCCAGGGTCGCCTTGACGGCGGCCGCGTCCAGCGGCGTCCCGTCCTGGAAGGTCACCCCCTCGCGCAGGGTGAAGGTGTAGACGAGCCCGTCCGGCGACACCTTCCAGCGCGTGGCCAGCCACGGGTGCACGGTGCCGTCGGAGGTCACGTCGACCAGCGAGTCGAAGATGTTGCGGTCGATCACCGCGGTGATGTCGTCCGGACTGACCTGCGGGTCCAGGCAGTCGGGCTGCGTGTCGGTGGCGAAGCGCAGCACCTGGCCGCCGCCCCCGGCCTGCGCCGTGCCGCACCCCACCAGCGTGCCCAGCAGCAGCACGGCGGCCGCCGCATACCGGCTGCGCCCGCGTCCGCGTCGATACGGCACGCGACCTCCCCTCTCACCCGGCACACCCGTGCCAGGGGCCGTCCGGTGGATGTCCGCGTCCGGCGGTCGGCGCCGGCCGGCCACCAGCAAAGGGCCCGGACATGAAGCGGGTCTTAAGTCCCGGGCCCCGCCGCGGCTCCCGGGGCCGGGCACCGCGGGGGAGCGCCGCCGTCAGCGCCCCGGGCCCGACCGAGGTACGGCCGCCCCGCCCGCCGCGCGGCAGCGGGCCGCCCGCCCGCGGTGCGGCCGCCGCGCGCCGGCCGGGGGCACGAGCCGGGGCCCGCGGCCCCGTTGGCGGCCGCCGGGCCGGCCGCCGCCGCGCCGATCCGCCCGCACGACGGGGGCGCCCACGGGGCGTGCCCCACCCCCCCCCGGCGGACACGGCCGCCCGCGCCGCCCCGCGCGGGACGGTGACCGTACCCGCCCGTGGCCCGGCCGCCGTGCGACGGGCGGCAACTGAGCGTGACGCGTTCCTCTACGATGTGCGCCATGAATGCTGGGGGGCTGGACGGGCGGGTCGTCGACGGCCGCTTCGAGCTGCTGACACGTCTCGGCGGCGGGGGCATGGGGCTGGTGTGGCGGGCCAGGGACACCGCGCTGGACCGCGAGGTCGCCCTGAAGGAGGTGCGGCCGCCGGACCTGGCGGAGGCGGCCGCGGACCCGGAGGCCGCGCGGCTGATGCGTGCGCGGGTGCTGCGCGAGGCGCGGGCACTGGCCCGCATCCAGCACCCGAACGTGGTGACGATCCACCACATCGTCGACACCCCCGAACACCCCTACCCCTGGCTCGTCATGGAACTGGTGGCGGGAGGCAGCCTGTCCGAACGGCTGGCCCGCGGGCCGCTCACCGTGCCGGAGGCGGCGTGGGTCGGGCGGGGGGTGCTCAGCGCGCTCAGAGCCGCGCACGCCGCGGGCATCCAGCACCGTGACGTCAAGCCCGGCAACGTACTGCTGCGCACGTCCGGCGCCACCCCCGGCGGGTCCCCGGCGGTGGGCACCCCGGTGCTGACCGACTTCGGCATCGCCGCGGTACGCGACGCCACCGCGCTGACCGCGGCAGGCGCCCTCATCGGCTCCCCGGAGTACATCGCACCCGAGCGGATCCGCGGCCAGGAGGGCGACCCCGCCTCCGACCTGTGGTCCCTGGGCATGCTGCTGTACGTCGCCGTCGAGGGCCGCCACCCGCTGCGCCGCTCCACCGCGCTGGCCACGCTCGCCGCCGTGCTGGACGCACCGCTGCCCGCCCCGGAGCGCGCCGGGGCGCTGGGTCCGCTGCTGACAGCGCTGCTGGTCAAGGACCCGCGCTCCCGTCCCGACGCCGACCGGATCGACGAACTGCTGGCCGCCGCCGAGCGGTCCGCCCCGTCCGGCGGACCGGCGGCCTCGCCCCACCGCGGCGCCGCCCCGTCAACCGGGACGGTGCACCTCGCGCCGCCCTTCCCGGGGCAGGGCGGCACCCCGTACCCCCCGGACGCCGGGACACCCGGCGGGGGAACGCCCGGCCTGCCGGGTCCGTACCCCGGGCCCGCCGCCCACGGCTTGGGACGCACGCCGCCGTACACGCCCCTGTCCTACGGCCCGCCGTCCCACGGCACGCCCGCCCCGCACGCCCCCGCGGGCCGCGACCCCGGCAGGCGCAGGACCGGCCGCATCGCGCTCGCGGTGCTGTCCTCCACCACGACCATCGGCCTGGTGACATTCGGCGTGTGGCAGCTGGTGCCGCACGCCGGTCCGGACGGCTCCCGTACCGGCGCGTCGTCGGCGCCCCGGCACAGCGCGGCCGGACCGCTCGCATCGCTCGGCACGCCGACGCCGGGCGCCGGGGACAGCGCCGGATCCACCGGCGGCGTCTCCGGCGGATCCTCCGCCGCGCCTTCGGGGACGCTCCTCACGCCGGCCGCGGTACGGGCCGTGATCGCCGCGATGAAGCCCCACATGAGCGGCACGAAACTGAGGGAGTTCACCGTCTACACCGACTTCGCGACGGCCGAGGCGCCCACTCCCGCCGACCCGAAGAGCCTCGACGACCTCACCTACCGGCGCGGCGAGGTCACCCGCGAACCGCACGAGACGCTGGACCCCGGCGACGCCCTCGTCAACCTCTCCGACTACGACTGGGACGCCCTGCCGCAACTGCTGTCCAAGGCCGAGCAGACCCTGAAGGTCCCGCATCCGACGCTGCGTTACGTCGTCGCCAAGCCCGACCTGTTCGACGACACGCCCTCCCTCCTCGTCTACCTCGTCGACGACTACGGCGCCGGCTACCTGGAGGCCGACCCGCACGGCAAGGTGAAGGAGATCTATCCCAAGGGCTCGTGACGCGCCGCGGCGCCCGCCGGGAGGGGGTGCCGCCGCCCAGGCGTGTCCGGGCGGACCGGTGCGCTCGGACGCCAGGGGGAAGGACGGCCGGGCGCTGCCGGGCGGCGGCGCCGCCGGCCCCGTGGGGGAAACGGACACCCCGGGGGGCCCACAGGGCGTGTGCCCGGAAGCGGGGCCCGCACACCTGCGGCGCCTCCTCCGGTCCCGCCGCCGGGCACCCGCCGCGCCGGGACGCACCCTCACGCGGCGGATCGTGCCGTGACCGGACACGCGGGACGGTGTCTGCGCCGCCGCCCGGGCGGCGGCGCGGGCCGCGCCGGGAGCGGGCCGGGGCGCCGGTTCCCGCCGCCTGCCGCCTTGCCCCCCGGGGGAGCGGGCACCCCCGGGCGGCGTGAGGCCGCGGGGACGGCCGCGGCGTGCCCGCCGGGCACGGCGGGACGGCGGCCCCGGCGGGTGCCCCCGCGCTCACCTCCCGGGCGCGGGCGGGGCCGGCGGGCCCGCCGCGTACCGGCCCGCCCCGCGAGCGGCACGCCTGCCCCGCCGGAGAGGCAGGCGTCCGGGCGGGGTGCGGTGCGGGCGGAGCGGGACCTGCCGGCCCGATCGTGCGTGCGAACGTGCGACGGGGGAAGACGGCCGCCACGGACGGCCGCCCGGTGCGGCGGACCGCGACCGCTCCCATCCACCCCCAGACCAACGAGCGAGGCGGCGATGCAGGCAGAGCAGGCGAAACGGGTCACGGCCCCGCGGGCGCAGTCCGAGGTGCACGACGTACTCCGCCCGGCCGGCCGGGCGGGTTTCACGGCGCGGGGGGTGCTCTACCTGCTCGTCGGCAGCCTGGCCCTGCGGATCGCCTTCGGCGACGGCGGCGGCCAGGCGGACCGCCAGGGCGCCCTGCGGCAGATCGCGGCGCAGCCCTTCGGCACGGCA
Organism: Streptomyces sp. NPDC020983; assembly: GCF_044333485.1. Taxonomy (NCBI): domain Bacteria; kingdom Bacillati; phylum Actinomycetota; class Actinomycetes; order Kitasatosporales; family Streptomycetaceae; genus Streptomyces; species Streptomyces sp. NPDC020983. Next base: position 186,271 of record NZ_JBIRRA010000005.1, read on the forward strand.
CTGCTGTGGCTGCTCGTGGTGGGGATCGCCGGCATGGCCCTGTGGCGCGCGGCCCAGGCCGTGCTCGCCGAGGGCGAGGACGGCGCGGGCAAGCGGCTGGCGTCGGCGGGCCGGGCGGTCTTCTACGCCGCGGTGTGCTGGGGGACCGCCACCTTCGCCGCCGGATCGGGCGGTTCGAGCAGCAGCGACTCGAAGTCCAAGGACTGGACGGCCACCGTGCTGGAGAAGCCCGGCGGGCGCTGGATCGTCGGCGCCGCCGGTGTGGCCCTGTGCGCGGCGGGCGCGGTGATCGCCTTTCGCGCGGTGCGGCGGAAGTTCCTGGAGAAGCTGGAGACCGGCAGGATGGGCGCCCGCATGCGGCAGGCCGTGACCGCCGCCGGGGCCGGAGGCGGGACCGCGCGCGGCGCCGTCTACGTGGGCGCGGGTGTCTTCGTCCTCGTCGCTGCCGTGCGCTTCGACCCGCACGAGGCCAAGGGCCTGGACGACACCCTGCGGTCCTTCGCGCACACCCCCGCCGGGCCGTGGCTGCTGGTGGTCACGGCCGCCGGGCTGCTCCTCTTCGGGCTGTTCTCCTTCGCCTCGGCCCGCTGGCGCCGGTTCTGAGAGCGCCTGCGGGGGCGTGCCGCGTACGGCCGCGGACGGGGGCCCTCCCGTTCCGGCCGTCCCGCGCGGAAGGCGCAGGAGGGGCCCGCCGCCCACCGCGCGGGTCCGCCGGGGCCCGCGCGGCGGCTGCCGGCCGCCTCCGTCCGGGGAGAGGACCGGACCGCTCACCCGCCTTCCGCGTGGGACGCCGGAACGCGGACAGACCTTCAGGAGAGGGCTACGGCCCGGGATGCGGCGACAGGGAGAGCTCATGGCGACGCGCGAGGGCACGCCGCGGCCCGCCGGCCGGGGGAGACCGGCCGGCGGGCCGCGGCGGCGCAGACGGTGGACGGCCACGGTGCCGGACGTGCTCGGGACCCTGGCGCGGGCCATGGCGTCGGCCTGGGACAAGGACGCGACCGAGCGGGCCGCCGCGCTGACGTACTACACGGTGCTGGCCCTCTTCCCGGCGCTGCTGATGACGCTGTCCTTGGTGGGGCTGACGGGGAGCCCCGACGGCAGCGGGGTGCCGGGCGGACTCGAGGCGCTCATGCCCGGGGAGTCCCGTCCACTCGTCGCCGACGCGCTGCGCCACATGGCCGAGGACGCCTCCTCGACGACCTCGCTGGCCGCGGTGAGCGGGGCGGGTGCCGCCTGGGCCGCGTGCAGCTACGCGGCCGTCTTCCGGCGCGCGCTGCACCACATCCACGGCGTGGCCGACCACCGGCCCGCCTGGCGCACCGCGCCGCGGGTGGTCCTCACCGCGCTCCTGCTGCTGGTCCTGATGGTGTGCAGCACCATCTGCGTGGTGGTCAGCGGTGAACTCGCCCGCAGGACCGGTGACGTGCTGCACGTGGGCAGTCCCTTGTTCGCGGCGTGGCGTGCGCTGCGCTGGCCGGGGCTCGTCGCGGTGGCCGCCGCCACGGTGCTGATCCTCTTCCGCTCGGGGCCGCCCGTGGCGCGCGGACTGCGGGCGGCCGTGCCGGGCGGCTGTGTGGCCATCTGCCTCTGGCTGCTCAGCTCGGCCGGTTTCGCGGCGTACACCACCCGCCTGGGCACGTACGACCGGCTGTACGGCCGGCTGTCCGGCGCGGTCGCCTTCCTGGTGTGGCTGTGGTTCAGCAATCTCGCGCTGCTCGTCGGCGCCCACTACAACGCCGAGCGGGCGCGCCGCGCCGCGGCCCCGGCGGCGGCTGAGCAGGGCGGCGGCGACGCGGCGGCGTACCCGCCCGGCACGCGCAGGCGGGGCGGGATCCATGACGCGCCGGTACGGGGGAAGGCGACCCGGTGAACGAGAGGAGCACGCCATGAGCGAGAACGACACCACCCGCGCGCGCACCGAGCAGGCCACCGGCAAGGTCAAGGAGACGGTCGGCCGCGTCACGCACGACGAGGGGCTGGAGGCCGAGGGCCGCGGTGAGCAGGCCAGGGGCGACATGCGTCAGGCCGGCAAGAAGGCGAAGGACGCGGTGAAGCGCCTGCGCGAGCACTGACCGCGGGCCTCGTGCCGTACTCCCCGCGTCCCGGCCGGGACGCGGGGAGTCGCCGTGTCCGGGCCCGGCTCGCCGTGTCCGGGCCGGGGCGGAGGGTGGCCCGGTCCCGGGCGTGCCCGGCCGGGGTCACCCGCCGTCGCGGGGCCCTCCGCCGCCGGAGCGGACCGCCTTGCGGCTGCGCGCCGCCGCGTGCAGGGTGCGCAGGGCGATGAGCAGGAAGCCGATGTCGTCGAGGTACACCGGATCCGGAAGGAGGTCCACCGGCCAGACGAGGTAGGCCACCGACGCCCAGAACGTCGTCCTGCGGGACATGGGCACGCCCGAGGCCTTGAGCAGGTTCCGGAACTTCACCAGCCGGACCAGCAGCCCGACCGCCACCACCAGGCTGACCACGGCGACCACCGCCAGCAGCCACAGCAGCGCACGCTCCCTGCCGTCCATCCGCACCACCTCCGTGCCGTCGTCGAACGGCTCCCCTTCCGTCTTCCCCGTACGCCGGGCGCATGCGCAGCCGGCGCGCGCGGTGACGGGTCGGCAGGTTCCGCCGCGCCGGGGGAGGATGGAGGGCGCGCGGCGGGGAACACGAGGTGCAGTCGTTCGTTCACCGGAGGAGAGTGACCGTGACAGAGCTCGCGCACAGCCGATCCGCTGCCGAGGAACTGAGGGAGCGGGCAGGAGCGTTCGTCAACTCGCACGTCGACCTGTGGGTCGCCGTGGAGGACGACGGCACGCTGGTCCTCGCCGGGCAGAACCCGGGGGACCTCCTGCAGGCGGCGGCGGACTGGCTCGCGGACGACCCCCGGTACGCGGTGCCCGCGCTCGTGTGGAGCTGCGGGGAGCAAGAACCCGCCTACACCGCACGCCTGACGCTGCGCCGGACGCCGCCGAGCTGACGGCGCGACCGCCCGGCCCCGCCGCCGGGGCGCCGTGACCCACCCCTCGCCCGCCCGCCGCACCGGCCGGCGGGCGGCCTGCCCGCGCGGTCCCGCCACCACGGTGGCGGGACCGCCGACCAGGGCGGACGGTCGGCGGCGCGGGCGGGGCAGGAGGGCTGCCCGGGCGGGCCGGCGGGCCCTGCCGCCAGGATTGTTTACCCCTACATCATTGACGCCGCGGAGCGCGGAGGACAAGATTCCTCACGACCCACGCGCGTTTCCCGTACCTCAAGTCCCTTGCGCGACAGGCGAACCCGACGCTCTGACAACGTTGTCAGAGAATGGAGAGAGGACGTATGCCTCCAAGAACGCAGCGTCTGCGCACAGCCGCGGTGGCCGCGGCCACCGCGCTCCTGGCAGCCGGGGCGGCGATCGCGCCGCTCCCCGCCGCGGCCGCGGACGCCGGCGGCGCCCGCGCCACCGGCGACCTCACCCACCTGGTCAACCCGTTCATCGGCACCCAGAACGACGGCAACACCTACCCGGGAGCGGCCGTCCCCTTCGGCATGGTGCAGCTCTCGCCCGACACCGGCCACAACACGGGCTACGACTACGACGAGGACCACATCCGCGGCTTCAGCGCCGTCCACCTCTCCGGCGTGGGCTGCGGTCTCGGCGGCGACCTGCCCGTCCTGCCGACGACCGGCGCCGTCACCGCCACCGACGACGCCGCCTACGCGGCGCCGTACCGCCATGCCGACGAGAGCGCGTCACCCGGCTACTACAAGGTCACCCTCGGCACCGGCGTCACCGCCGAGCTGAGCGCCACCGACCGCACCGGCTGGCAGCGCTACACCTTCCCGCCGACCGACCGGGCCAACGTCCTGCTCAACTCCGGGCAGGCGCTGCACAAGGTCACCAGCAGCACCGTGACGGTGCTCGACGACCGCACCGTGGTCACCTCGATCACCGGCAGCGGCTTCTGCCAGGACACCCGGCCGTACACCCTCCACACCGAGACCCGGTTCGACCGGCCCTTCGCCTCGTACGGCACCTGGAAGGGCACCGACGTCACCGCCGGCGCGCGCACCTCCACCTCGACCGGGCTCGGCGGCGCCTACGTCCGCTTCGACACCACCGGGGACCGCAGCGTCACCGCCGTGACCTCGCTGTCCTGGGTGGACGCCGAAGGCGCGGCGAAGAACCTCGCCGCCGAGGGACACGGCAGCTTCGACGCCACCGCGGCCGCGGCGAAGCAGGCCTGGCAGGACCGCCTGGCCGGGATCCGCGTGCAGGGCGGCAGCGGCGAGCAGCAGCGCACGTTCTACTCCTCGCTCTACCGCTCCTTCCTCGCCCCGAACGTCGGCAGCGACGTCGACGGCCGCTACACCGGCTGGGACGAGAAGGTGCACGCGGGCGACGGCGCGACGTACTACCAGAACTGGTCGCTGTGGGACACCTACCGCACCCAGCAGCAGCTGCTCTCGCTGCTCGCCCCGCGCGAGTCCCGGGACATGGCGCTCTCGCTGCTGAAGGTGGCCGAGCAGAGCGGCCAGCTGCCGCGCTGGGGGTACGCGACGGCCGAGACCAACATCATGACCGGCGACCCCGTCACGCCGTTCCTGGTGGACGCCTACCGGCAGGGCCTGCTCAAGGGCCACGAGGAGGAGGCGTACCGCGCGCTGAAGAAGCACGCGGACACCGTGCCCCCGGCGTCCTCGCAGGCGGCCGGGCGGCAGGCCGACGCGGAGTACCTGGCGGGCGGCTACGTCCCCTACGCCCCCGAGCACCCCGGCAAGCCGGGCGACAACGACTTCCAGCACGGCCCCTCGGCCACCCTGGAGTACGCCCTCGCGGACGCCGCGCTGGGCGGCATGGCGCGCTCCCTCGGCCACACCGCCGACGCGCGGCGGTACCTGGCCCGCGGCCAGAACTACCGCAACATCCTCGACCCGGCCACCGGGTTCTTCCGGGCCCGTGACACCGACGGCGGCTTCACCGGGCCTTCCGACCCGGCGCAGAGCGTCGGCTTCCACGAGGGCACCTCGTGGCAGTACATGTGGCTCGTCCCGCAGGACGTGCCCGGCCTCGTCCGCCTGATCGGCGGCGCGGACGCGGCCAACTCCCGGCTGGACTCCTTCTTCGCCTACGACCGGCTGCTGGAGGACCCGGCCGGCACCGCGCGCGACGTGTGGGTCAACGGCCCCTACGCGTACTACAACCAGGACAAGTACAACCCGCAGAACGAGCCCGACCTCGGCGCGCCGTACACCTACCTGTCGACCGGGCAGCCGTGGAAGACCACCGACGTGGTGCACGCGGCGCTGACGCTCTTCACCGACGCGCCGAACGGCGTGACGGGCAACGACGACCTCGGGACGATGTCGGCGTGGCAGGTGCTCTCGGCGATCGGTGTCTACCCGATGGAGCCGGGCACCGACCTGTGGGGGCTGTCCACGCCGCTGTTCAGCCGGGTCGACGTGACGCTCGACAAGCGGTACTACCCGCACGGCCGGCTGACCGTCACCGCCCCCGGCAGCTCGGACACCGACCGCTACGTCCAGTCGGCCCGGCTCGGCGGCCGCACCCTCACCCGTACCTACGTCACGACCGGCGACATCAGGGCCGGCAGGGACATCGCGCTGACGCTGGGCGCCGCGCCCTCGGCGTGGGGCACCGGGCGCTCCGACGCCCCGCCCGCGCTCGACACGGACGCCGGTACCCAGGTCCGCACCGCGGCCGCGGTGTCGCCCGCGTCGGTCGGCGTCCTCGGCGGCGGCACCGCCGCCGACGTCACGGTCTCCGCCGTCCTGACCGCGCCCGGCAGCGCCTCCGGCACCGTCACGGTCTCGGCGCCCGCCCCGCTCACCGCGGACCCCGGGCAGACCTCCTTCCAGGTCACCTCCGGCACGCTGCCGGCCACCCACCAGGTGCCGGTGCACCTCACCGCCCCCGCGGGCACCCCGGACGGCACCTACCCGGTGACCGTCACGGTGACCCAGGCCGGCGGGCCGACGGCCACCAGGACCGTCCCCGTCTCGGTGACGACGGCGAGCTGCACGGCCGCGACCGGCTCCTGCGTGCAGGACCTGTCGGCGCAGTACGACGTCGACGGCGTCGGCACGGCCGGAACCGCAGGCGCGGACTTCGACGGCACGGGCACCGGCTTCCCGGCCGAGAGCCTGCCCGCCCCCGGCCTCGGCGTGCTCGGCGGCCACGCGTACCGCTTCCCCGACACCACCGGCGCAGCCCCGAACTTCGCGACCGCCCACGGCCAGACCGTGCCGCTGGTGGCGCGCGGCTACTCGGCGCTCGACGTGCTGCTCACCGCCCACCACGGGGACGTGGACGGCACCGCCACCGTCACCTACTCCGACGGCACCTCGGCCGCCGTCCGGCTGGCCGCCACCGACTGGGCCGCGGGATCCCCGCGGCTCGGCGAGGACCCGGCGGTCCACGCCGGCAGCCGCTACGACGCGCAGGGAGCGCCCGACGGCGTCGGCGTCAGCATCTGGCACCTGGCCGTCCCCCTCGACAGCACCAGGACCGCGGTCTCGCTCACCCTGCCCGACGACCCCCGGCTGGCGCTGTACGCGCTGAGCGGGCGTGACGCATGAGGGCCCGCGAGCACACCGGATCCGCACGGAGAAAGGCAGCACCCATGAGACGTGGCCCACTGCGCCGCACCCTCACCAGAGCCGCGCTGGCGGGCGCGGTGTCGATGGCACTGACCGTGCCCGCGGGCGCACTCGCGCACGCGGACACCGCGCGGGCGGGCGGCGGCGCCCCCGCCTTCACGACGTCCTTCGAGCCCGGTGACACGCAGCCGACCTGGACCGACACCGCGGAGACCGACGCCAAGGGCGAGCCGGAGGTCTCCGGTGTGACCGCGGGCACGCTGCCCGTGCTCCCCGGCAGTGTCAGGGACGAGATCACGGGCGTGACGGCGAGCTCGGACAACCCGCCGAACGAGGTCGCGAAGAACGCCGCCGACGAGGACCCGAACACCAAGTGGCTCGCCTTCGCCGCCACCGGCTGGGTGCGGTACCAGCTGGCGGCGGACGTGACGGTGAAGAAGTACGCGCTCACGTCCGCCAACGACTCCCCGGAGCGCGACCCCAGGGACTTCACCCTCCAGGGTTCCGCGAACGGCACCGACTGGACCACCGTCGACTCCCGCAGCGGTGTGAAGTTCAGCGGCCGGTTCAGGAGCAACGTCTACGACGTCGCCCACCCGGGCGCCTACCGCTACTACCGGCTGGACGTCACGGCGAACACCAGCGGCTCCATCGTGCAGCTCGCCGACCTCGTCCTGTCCGACGGCTCCGCGGCGCCCCCGCCCGTGGCCGGCATGACCACCGAGATCGGCAAGGGCCCCTCCTCGGGGCCGAACGTCAGGCCGGACGTGGGCTTCAGCGGCCGGAAGGCCCTGGAGTACGCGGGCACCCACACCCGGCCGGGCGCCGTTCACGCGTACAACAAGCTCTACGACGTGCACATCCCGGTGCGGCGCGACACACGGCTGTCGTACGACATCTTCCCCGAGCTGACGGGCGCGGACCTGGCGTACCCGAGCACGTACGCCTCGATCGACCTGCACTTCACCGACGGCAGCTACCTCAGCGGGCTGCGCACACCGGCGCAGGACCAGAACGGCGTGCCGCTCACCCCGGGCGGCCAGGGCGCCGCCAAGATCCTCTACGCCTCGCAGTGGAACGCCGTCGCCTCCGACATCGGCAGGGTCGCCGCGGGCAGGACGGTCGACCGCATCCTGCTGGGCTACGACAACCCGGCCGGCAGCGCGGCCGCCGGGGCGAACACCCGGTTCAAGGGCTGGATCGACGATCTGGTCATCGGTTCCGCCCCGGCCCCCGACCGCTCGGCGAGCTACGCCGGGTACGTCGACACCCGGCGCGGCACCAACTCCTCCGGCTCCTTCTCACGCGGCAACAACCTGCCGCTGACGGCCGTCCCGAACGGCTTCAACTTCTTCACCCCCGTCACCGACGCGGGCTCGACCAGCTGGGAGTACAGCTACGCGGCGCAGAACAACGCCGACAACCTCCCCGCGCTCCAGGCGCTCGGCATCAGCCACGAGCCCAGCCCCTGGATGGGCGACCGCGACACCTTCCAGGTCATGCCGTCCGCCGCGTCCGGTACCCCCGACCTGAACCGCGGCAAGCGCGCGCTGGCCTTCGACCACAAGGACGAGGTGGCGCAGCCGCACTACTACGGCGTCACCTTCACCAACGGCATCAAGGCGGAGATCGCGCCCACCGACCACGCCGCGGAATTCCGCTTCACCTTCCCCGGTGACCACGGCAACCTGCTGTTCGACAACGTCGACGACAACGGCGGCCTGACCTTCGACGCCGCGAGGGGCACCCTCGACGGCTGGTCGGACGTCAACACCGGCGGCGGCGAGGCCGCGACGCGGATGTACGTGCACGGCGAGTTCGACCGCGCCCCGGGCACGGCCACCAAGGTCACCGGTCAGGGCCGTGACAACGTCACCGGCTACGCCGCCTTCGACACCTCGGGCGACCGGACGGTGACGATGCGGATCGCCACCTCCTTCATCGGCGCCGACCAGGCGAGGAAGAACCTGGACCTGGAGATCCCGAAGGGCACGTCCTTCGGCACCGTCGAGAAGAACGCCGAACGGCAGTGGAACGCCAGGCTCGGCAAGGTCGAGGTGCAGGGTGCGAGCCCGGACCAGCTCACCACGCTCTACTCGAACCTCTACCGGATGAACCTGTATCCCAACTCCGGCGCGGAGAACACCGGTACGGCCGCCCGGCCGGTGTACAGGTACGCCAGCCCCTTCTCCCCGGCCACCGGTGAAAGCACGCCCACGCAGACCGGCGCGAAGATCGTCGACGGCAGGGTCTACGTCAACAACGGCTTCTGGGACACCTACCGCAGCGAGTGGCCCGCCTACTCCCTGCTGGAGTCCGGGACCGCCGGAGAACTCGCCGACGGCTTCGTGCAGCAGTACAAGGACGGCGGCTGGACCGCCCGCTGGTCCTCGCCGGGCTACGCCGACCTGATGACGGGCACCAGCTCCGACGTCGCCTTCGCCGACGCCTTCGCCAAGGGCGTCCGCAACTTCGACGCGAAGGCGGCCTACGAGGCGGCCGTGAAGAACGCCACCGTCGTCCCGACGGCCGGCGGGGTGGGCCGCAAGGGCCTGGACACCTCGGTCTTCAACGGCTGGACCAGCACCTCGGTCGGCGGCAGCGTCTCCTGGTCGCTGGACGGCTACATCAACGACTACGGCATCGGCATGATGGCCGCCCGGCTCGCCGGGGCCCCGCACACCTCCCGTGCCGAGCGCGAGCGCTACCGGGAGGAGTCGGCGTACTTCCTGGGCCGCGCCCAGAACTACACCAGGCTGTTCAACCCGAACGTCGGCTTCTTCGAGGGCCGCGACGCCGACGGCTCCTGGCGCGTCCCGGACGCCTCGTACGACCCGCAGCAGTGGGGCAACGAGTACACCGAGACCAACGCCTGGAACTACGCCTTCACCGTGCCGCAGGACCCGAACGGCCTCGCCGCGCTCTACGGCGGCCGGAAGGGCCTGGAAAAGAAGCTCGACGCGTTCTTCGCCACGCAGGAGACCGCGGACGGCGACGGCGGCGGGTACAACGGCACCATCCACGAGATGCTGGAGGCCCGTGACGTGCGGATGGGCGAGCTGGGCATGAGCAACCAGCCGTCCTTCGGCATCCCGTACATGTACGACTACGCCGGCGCCCCGGCCAAGACCCAGGCCGCCGTCCGCGAGATCCAGCGGCGGCTGTTCACCGGCAGCTCGATCGGCCAGGGCTACCCGGGCGACGAGGACAACGGCGCCACCGCCACCTGGCAGGTCTTCAGCGCGCTGGGCTTCTACCCGCTCCAGGTCGGCAACGACAACTACGTGATCGGCTCCCCGCTGTTCACCAGGGCCACCGTCCACCTGGACAACGGCCGCAGCATCGTCGTCAACGCGCCGGGGAACAGCGGCAGCAACGTCTACGTGCAGGCGCTGAAGGTCAACGGCAAGCCGTGGGACAAGGTGTACCTGACGCAGGCCCAGCTCTCCTCCGGCGCGCGCCTGGACTTCACGATGGGCCCCCGGCCCTCGGAATGGGGCAGCGGCAAGGACGCGCTGCCGCCGTCCCTGACCGCGCCCGGTGACACCCCGCAGCCGCTGGCCGACCTGACCGGCGCGGGCAAGGGCACCGCGACCGCGGGCGACGGCACGGACGTGAGCAGGCTCTTCGACAACACCTCGAAGACCGCGGTCACCTTCCCCGCCGCCGACCCGACCGTGCGGTACACCTTCGCCGGTGACACCGCCGCGACGTCCGGGCGGTCCGCGACGTCCGGGAAGGAGGCCACCTTCTACACCCTCACCTCGGGCAGCACCGCGGCCGCCCAGGACCCGCGGAGCTGGCGGCTGCAGGGCTCCACGGACGGCGTGCACTGGAGGACGCTCGACACGCGCACCGGCCAGACGTTCACCGACCGCCTGCAGACCCGCCCGTTCGAGATCGCCCACCCCGGCGCGTACACCTCCTACCGCCTGGTGGTGACGGCCGGCAACGGTGACCCGGACGCGACCTCACTGGCGGAGGTGGAGCTGCTGGCCCGCGGCTGACACCCCGCCACGACGCACCATCCGCCGGCCCGGACGCCCCCCGCGTCCGGGCCGGCGGCGCATCCCCGGGCCGCGCCGCGCGTCCCCGGGGCCGTGCGAACAGCAGTTCAGGCGTGCGGTAGTCTCTGCCGACTTCCGGCGAGACCAAGGGCACCTGATGACAACCGCAACCCCGCCTCCGCGTGAGGAAGACGACGAGCCGTCCGCCGTACCCGAGGCGGTGTGGGAGGAGTTCGCGGGGGACACGTTCGGCGCGATCAGGGCGACCGCGCCCAAGGAACCCTCGGCGCGCGCCCGCATGGTGACGGAACGGCTGCGGCGCGAGGACGAGGCGGCGGCGGAGCGCGAGCGGCGCGACAGGCGCCGGTGGGGCCGCGGGCGGCGCCGGCCCCAGGAGCCGGCGGGGTGGCGGACCGGGCCCGCCTGGCGGGAGATGCGGCGGGACGGGCGGCGGTCGTGGCGGGACCGCCTCCGGGCGGGCCTGGTCGTCGTGGTGGTGGCGGTGCTCGCGCTGATCGCCGTCAACCCGTCCGGCGCGCGGGCGCTGGTCCGCGGGCACTGGCACTCCTCCGGCAGCCACGACAACGCCTCCGGCGCCGGCCAGGACCCCGCCGGCAGCACGCCGCTCCCGCCCGAGACCGCGCCGCCGAGCGCACCGCCCCCGGCCGTGGACCCCGGCATCCCCACCGTGAGCCACCCCTTCGCGGGATCACCCGCGCTCGGCTGGGCCGACGGCGCGGCCGGCATCCAGCCACCGCACGCCACGGCCGTCGGCGGCGTGACCGCCGGGCAGGTCGCCGCCGCGCTGGAGGAGACCAGGGCGTATCTCGTCGCGGCCGACCTCGACCCGGCGGCGCTGCGCGGCGGCTTCCCGGCGGCGGCCCTGCGCGTGATCGACCCGGCCAACGGCGAACCGGCCGTGATGAAGGCCGCGCTGCGCTCGCCCAGCCGGACGAAGGACCCGACGGTCTGGTTCACCCGGTACGACCCGCAGGAGGTCCGGCCGGTGGGCACGGTGGTCAAGGTGCGCGGCCGCATGACCTTCGCCGCCGCCGACCACGGCGCCGTGCGCGTGCACGCCGACTACAGCTTCGTCTACGCCTTCACCAGGACCGGGGATCCGAACGGGCCGGTGACCCGGCTCGTCGCGCGGCGCGTGGTGGACACCGAGTGGTTCCCGCGGTCGGCGCGCGGCAAGGTGCAGCTCGTGAAGGTCGGGGCCTCCTTCGGCGGCGCGGGCTGCGGCCCGTACGACGGCTTCCTGCACCCGCTCCCCGGCACCGCCCCGGGCGTCACCCCCTCCGGGCCGGCCATCGACCCGTACGACCGCAGCAGGCCGCTCTCGAACGAGCGCACGTGCGGGGTGGCCAGCCGGGTGTGACCCGGCGCCCCCGGGCGGGCGCCGGGACCCGCCCGGGGGCAGGCCCTCCGACGGGCCGCGGCGGCCGCCGCGTAAGGTGGCGGCCGCGAAGATCGACAGAACGAGGAGCCGCCCCATGACGTCCGCCCCCGCCGCCCCGCGCTTCCCGCGCGGCTTCCGGTTCGGCGCCGCCACCGCGGCCTACCAGATCGAGGGCGCCACCGGCGAGGACGGCCGCGGCGTGTCCATCTGGGACACGTACTCCCGCACGCCCGGGGCCACCGCCGAGGGTGCCACCGGCGACATCGCGTGCGACCACTACCACCGCTACAAGGAGGACGTCGCCCTCCTGCGCGACCTGGGCGCCGACACGTACCGCTTCTCGGTCGCCTGGCCGCGGATCGTGCCGGAGGGCAGGGGAGCGGTCAATGCGGCCGGCCTCGACTTCTACGACCGCCTGGTGGACGAGCTGCTCGCGGCGGGTGTCGAACCGGCTCCCACGCTCTACCACTGGGACCTGCCCCAGACGCTGGAGGACACCGGCGGCTGGCGGGTCCGCGACACCGCCGAGGCCTTCGCCGACTACGCGGCCGTCGTCGCCGACCGCCTCGCCGACCGCGCGGGGCGCTGGATGACGCTCAACGAGCCCTTCTGCACGGCCTTCGTCGGCCACGCCGTCGGGCGGCACGCGCCCGGCACCCGTGAGGGCGACGGCGCCCTCGCCGTCGTGCACCACCTGCTGGTCGGGCACGGCCTGGCGGTCGACGCGCTGCGCGCCGCGGGGGCCCGCGAGGTCGGCATCGCCCTCAACCCCGACCGGCTGCTGCCCGCCACCGGCTCGCAGGCCGACGCCGAGGCCGTCGGGCGTGCCGAGATCCTGCACAACCGCTGCTGGTTCGACCCGATCTTCCTCGGCCGCTACCCGGAGGGCGAGGAGGACCTGTGGGGCGACATCAGCCGCTTCTCCTTCCGCCGTGACGGCGACCTCGCGCTCGCCTCCCGCCCCCTGGACTTCTGCGGCGTCAACTACTACCGGCCCATCACCGTCGCCGACGCCCCCTACCGCGAGGCCGATCCGGCGCTGCGCACCGCCGTCGACATCCGCGCCGAGGAGACCTGGGGCGACCCGGGCGCCCGCCGCACCACCATGGGCTGGCCGGTGGTCCCCTCCTCCTTCCGCGACCTGCTCGTCGACCTCACCCGCCGCTACCCCGGCCTGCCGCCCGTGGTCGTCACCGAGAACGGCTCCGCCGAGGCCGACGTCCCCGACGAGGACGGCACGGTCCACGACACCGACCGTGTCGCCTACCTCCGCGACCACCTCGACGCGCTGGCCCAGGCCGTCGCCGAGGGCGTCGACGTGCGCGCCTACTACGTGTGGTCCCTGCTGGACAACTTCGAGTGGGCCTTCGGCTACGACCGCCGCTTCGGCATCGTCCGCGTCGACTACGACACGCTGCGCCGCACGCCCAAGGACAGCTACCGCTGGTACCGGGACTTCATCGCCGCGGAGCGCGCCGCGCACGGGAGCTGACGCCCGGCCGGCCGCGCCGGCTACGCCCGAGGCGCGGCGAGGGCTTCGAGGAGGGCGGGCAGCCGGCCGAGGGCGGTCGCGCCGGCGATCGGGTCGGCGTAGTCGCGTGTGTGCACGATCAGGCCGTCCCTGACGGTCATCACCATCAGGAACGACAGCGTGAACGGCTCCCCGCCGCCGACGAGCCGTCCGTGCAGGTCGTACTCGACGATCACGACCTCGGGATCGGCCGTCTCGTGGATCCGCACGCCGGTGACGCGCTCGTACCGGCGCACGGCGGCGCCGGCCCGGAAACGGGCGCGCAGGGACTCGCGGTCCGTCTCGGTGCGGACCGGGTGGAGGGCGGGCGGGGCGAAGGGCATCTCGATGACGGTGTGCGGGGCGTAGCAGTCGGCGAGGTCCCCGAGGTCGGCCCCGGTCGTGGCGGCGAGGAAGCGTTCGGCGGTGGCGCGGGCGGTGCTCGGCATGCTGGTGTCCTTCCGGAAGGGTCCGGCGGGGCCGCGCTGCGGCACCCGCCGTCGGTGGACCGGGCCTGCGGGGACCGGTCTAGGATCGGGGCGAGGAAAGCGGAGAGCGCGCCCCGGTTGAACAGTACCGGAGAGTGCGCCCCGGTTGCGGGGTTCACGGGGAGAGAGGTGGACGGTTCATGCGGGCCGACGCGCGGCGCAACCGCGAACTGCTGCTGCGGGCGGCGCAGGACGCCTTCGCCGAGGAGGGGATCGGGGTGCCGCTGGACGAGGTCGCCCGCCGGGCCGGGGTCGGCCCGGGCACCTTGTACCGGCACTTCCCGACCAAGGAGGCGCTCTTCGAGGCCGTCGTGCACGAGCGGCTGCGCGAGCTCGCCGCCCGCGCGCGGGAGGCGGCGGACGCCGCCGACCCGGGCGCCGCCTTCTTCGGCTTCGTCGCCCACATGGTGCGCGAGGCCGCCCCGAAGCAGGATCTCGTCGACGCCCTGGGCGGCGCCGGGGCCGAGCTGCAGACCGCCCTCGCCGCCACCGCGGGGGAGCTGCGCGAGGAGGTCGGCCGCCTCCTCGCGCGGGCCCAGCGCAGCGGCGCCGTACGCCCCGACCTCGGCGCCGGCGACCTGATGGCGCTCCTGTCGGGCCTGCTGCACGCGCTGCGCGGCCGGTCCCGCGACCCGGCGGCCCCCGCGGACCAGGAGGTCATGACGGCCGTCCTGTGCGACGGCCTCGCCGCCCGCCCCGGCCGGTGACCGGCCGCCCGGGGTGAAGGCGTAGTTCCAGGCTTGGTCCCGGTGTACTCGTTGCCCCACTGCTGCGGGTCGTACGAGGCGTCCGGGACGCGCCAGGAGCCGTCGGCGTCAGTGGCCGGCGGTCAGCGCGGCCGGGCCCCGTCGAGGGCGGCGCACGGTGGTCGTCCCGGCCGCACGGGGCACTCCGGGCCCGCCCGCGCTGCGAAGCCGGCCGCCGTGCGGCCCGGGTCCGCCGTGCCGCCTGCCGCCACGGGGGGCACGGTGGAAGGAGACGGTGCGAGACGGTGCGCGGCCGGGAAGCGGGTGCAGGGCCATGACGAAGCCACTGACGGTCGGCGTCGACGGATCCGACGGGAGTCTGCGGGCCCTGGACTGGGCCGTCGCCGAGGCGGCACGCCTGGGCCTGCCGCTGCACATCCTCCACGCGTCGCTGTGGGACCACTACGTGCGGCCCGCCCCCCGGCTCGCCGCCGTGCGGCCCGGCCAGCCCGCCCGGGACGCCGCCGTCGTGGACAACGCCCGCGAGCGGGCCGCCCGGCTCGGGCCCGGGGTCCCGCTGTCGGTGCAGGACGTCGCCGACGACCCGTTCGGCGCCCTGCTGCGGGCGGCGCCCGAGGCGTACGCCCTGGTGGTGGGCAACCGCGGCCGCGGCGAGCTCGGCGACATGCTGCTGGGCTCGGTGGGCCTCACGGTGGCCGGCCAGGCGCCCTGCCCGGTCGTCGTCGTCCGGGGCAGGGACGCGAACGTCTCCGGGCGCTTCGGCAGCGTCGTCCTCGGGGTGGGCGGCGCGGACGACGCGCCGGACGCGGCGCGCTTCGCCTTCCGCACGGCGCGGGCCCGCGGCGCCGGTGTCGAGGCCCTGCACGCCTGGCGCAGCCCGGAGGGCGGCGGGGACGCGGGCGCGGACCGGCCGGCGGCCGAGCGCGCGCTCGACGAGGCGCTGCGCGCCGCCCGCCGCGAGCACCCGGAGGTCGCGGTGCGGGCGAGCGCCGTGGAGGCGAAGGCGAGGACGCCGCTGCTGGCGGCGTCGGCGGCCGGCGACCTGCTCGTGGTGGGTGCGCGGCGCCGCGTCGGCGCGGTGGGGCTCCACCTGGGACCGGTCAGCCATGCCCTGTTGCACCACGCGGAGTGCCCGGTGGCCGTGGTGCCGCAGGGGGCGGGTGTCCCGGCCGGGGAGCCCGCCCCGGCGGCCTCCTGACGCCCGGCCCCGCCCGTCCGGCGAAGCTCCGGCGGCGGGAGCCCGGCCCGCGGATCCGGCCCCGGAGCATCGCCCATGAATGGGAGCGCTCCCATTTGGCGGAAAGTGCATGCCGCACAGGGATTACGCAGCTCGGCCGCACTGGCTAGGCTCGGGGCCGGTTGCGCGGGAGCGCTCCCATGGAACGCCCCGCCGCACCCGGCCCTCACCCGAGGGCCCGCCCTCTCCCCCCACGAGAGCACGGAGGACGACTGTGACACCCCCCATCCGCCCTGACGGACCGGCCGCCGCTCGCGGGCCGCGGCTGCGGAAGGCCCTGGCGCTCGGCGTGGCCACCGGCCTCGCCGCCGCCGGTATCGCGCTCGGCACCGAGATCTCCGCCGGCGCCGCGGCCCAGGGCAGCCTGCCCACCGGCACGCAGCTCTACAAGGACCCGAACTCGCAGGTCAACCGCTGGGTCGCCGCGAATCCCGGCGACTCCCGCGAGCCGATCATCGCCCGGCGGATCGCCTCCCAGCCGCAGGCGGTCTGGTTCGCCAACTACAGCCCGTCCACCATCACCGGCGACGTCCAGAAGATCACCTCGGCCGCGGCCGCCGCCGGGCAGGTGCCGGTGCTGGCCGTGTACGAGATCCCCAACCGCGACTGCGGCGGCGCCTCCGCCGGCGGCGCACCGGACCTCTCCTCGTACGACGCCTGGGTGCGCAGCTTCGCCGCGGGGCTGGGCAGCGGGCGGACGATCGTCATCCTGGAGCCCGACTCCGTCTCGCTGACGACGTGCCTCTCCTCGCAGCAGCAGTCCGACCGCTTCGCCTCGCTCTCCCGGGCGGGCGCCGCCATCCACGCCGCCGACCCCAACGCCAAGGTCTACCTGGACGGCGGGCACTCGGCCTGGAACAGCGCCTCGGAGCAGGCCAACCGGCTGCGCAGCGCGGGCATCCTGAACAACGCCGACGGCTTCTTCACCAACGTCTCCAACTTCAACACCACGGGGAACGAGGTCAACTACGCCAAGAACGTGCTGTCCGCCCTGGGCAACCCGGGCAACCTGCACGCCGTCGTCGACACCAGCCGCAACGGCAACGGCCCGGCATCGGGAGGGGAGTGGTGCGACCCGTCCGGCCGGGCGATCGGCACCTACCCCACGACGAACACCGGTGACCAGGCGATCGACGCCTTCCTCTGGGTGAAGCCCCCGGGTGAGGCCGACGGCTGCGCGGGCGCCGCGGGCACCTTCCTGCCGGACGTGGCCTACGCGCTCGCGTCCGCGGGGGCCTCCGACCCGACGACGACGCCGACGACCCCGCCGACGACGCCTCCCACCACCCCGCCGACCACCCCGCCGACGACGCCCCCCACGACGCCGCCGACCACCCCGCCGACCGGCTCGGGCTGCTCCGTCACCTACAAGGTCCCCAGTGCCTGGACGGGCGGCTTCACCGCGGACGTCACCGTGCGCAACAACGGCAGCACCAGCCTCAACGGCTGGTCCCTCAAGTGGACCTTCCCGGGCGACCAGAAGATCACCAGCGCCTGGAACGCCGCCGCCACCCAGTCCGGCGCCTCCGTGACCGCCACCAACCTGAGCTACAACGGGACGATCCCGGCCGGCGGCTCCACGAACTTCGGCTTCCAGGGGACGGGCAGCAGCACCGGCTCGCCCACCGCCTTCACCCTGAACGGTGCCGCCTGCACCGTGTCCTGACCCGCTCCCGCTCCACCGCGGCGGCCGGCCCGCAGTTCCGGGCCGGCCGCCGCGGCACGTCCGCGGCCGGGTGAACCGGAGCGCGCCGAAATGCCATTTCCGCGTGACCGGCGTCACCTTTTCCGCTCACGCAACGCACGTCCGCCCTTGCTTCCGGTGAGAGGAAAAGCGCCCCGACGTGATGCCCTCTACAGGGCGTGGATCACATACGAGGCCGCTTAGTAGACGCCCGCCGCCCGGTTGCGCGGCATATCGGCGCCGAATGAGCGCACTACGAAAGCACGCCGTAGTGGGGGTCTTTGACCCGCGGATCGCCGCCCCCTAACACTTCAGGGGTCCCGCTACGGAAGAGGTAATTCCCCCATGCAGCTCCCCATGATTCCGAAGAAGCGCCCGACGTTCGCGAAGTTCAACCAGATGTCGACCAAGCACAAGGTCACCGCAGCCGGCGCAGGCGCCGCTGCCGCGGTCGTGCTGACCGTCACCGGGCTGCAAGCGACCGCCGGCGCCGGTTCGGCGTCCGCGGCGAGCAGCACGGCCGGGGTCTCGGCGTCCGCCGTCACGCACGCCAAGGAACTCGGTGCGCGAAGCGGTACGGCGCAGCTGAAGGCGGCCACCGGCACCACGCAGCAGAAGGCCGCGCCGAAGACCGCGCTGGCCGCGCCGAAGGCTCAGGCCAAGGCGGACCTGACCGCGCCGGCCAAGAAGAAGGCCGCCGACGCGGCGGCGGGGAAGGCCGCAGCCGAGGCGAACGAGCGCGCCGCGAAGAAGGCCGCCGCGAACCGCTCGGCCCACCGTGCCGAGGTCGTGAAGAAGAGCATCACCAAGGCCGTGCCGAAGAAGCACGTGACCGCGTCCAAGCCGGCCGCGAAGACCTACGCGAACAACCTGGACGGCTGGATCCGCGAGTCGCTCGACATCATGCACAAGAAGGGGATCCCCGGCACGTACGAGGGAATCCACCGCAACATCATCCGTGAGTCGAGCGGTGACCCGAAGGCGATCAACCTGTGGGACATCAACGCCCGCAACGGCATTCCCTCGAAGGGTCTGCTCCAGGTGATCGACCCGACGTTCGACCGTTTCCACGTGGCCGGTACGTCGCACAACATCTACGACCCGGTCGCCAACATCACCGCGGCCTGCAATTACGCGGCCGACCGCTACGGCACGATGGACAACGTGGATTCCGCGTACTGATCCGTCACCGCCGGAAAGCAGCAGACGAAGGGCGGCGGGGCCACACCGGCCCCGCCGCCCTTCGGCGTTTCCCGTCGTCCTGCCTGAGCGCGTACGCCCCGTCACGGCCGGGTGACGGTGCCGCCCGCGCCGTCCTCCGCGGTGGGCGGCGGGACGCGGGCGGCCCGGTGCGGGGCCGTGGCGGTCGCCGTCCCGGTGGGAGGAAGCCGGGGCGACCGGTCCTTGCCGGCGGTCCCGGTCGGCACGCCGCCGGCCGGGTCACGGCGGCCCGTCCCCCCGGCGCCGCTCCTCGCGCAGCAGCGCGTCGAGGTCGGAGAGGCGGTCCAGGCCCGAGACGGCACGCGCCGTGCGCGGGTTCGCGCCGAGCCGCTCGCGGTGGCGGTGCAGGAAGGACCAGTAGCCACGGGTGTACGGGCACGCCCGGTCGCCGGTGCGGTCCCCGGGGCGGTAGGCGCAGGATCCGCAGAAGTCGCTCATGGAGTCGATGTAGGCGCCGCCCGAGGTGTACGGCTTCGTCGTCATGCGGCCGCCGTCGGCGTACTGCGACATGCCGACGACGTTGGGCAGCATCACCCAGTCGTAGCCGTCGACGAAGCTGCGGTGGAACCAGCCGGTCACCGCGGCGGGGTCCCACCCCTGCTGGAGGGCGTGGCTGCCCAGCACCATCAGGCGCGGGATGTGGTGCGTCCAGCCGGTGTCGCGGACCTGGGCCAGCACGGTGGACAGGCACCGCGCGGTGACCGCCTCCGCGTCCAGCTCCGTGAACCACCGCGGCAGCCGGCCGCGGTGCCCGAGGGCGTTGAGCCGCCGGTAGTCCTCACCGAAGTGCCAGTAGAGCTGCCAGACGTACTCGCGCCACCCGGCGACCTGCCGTACGAAGCCCTCGACGCTGTTCAGCGGGGCCTCGCCGGCCCGCCAGGCCGCCTCCGCCCGCTCCACGCACTCGGCCGGGTCGAGCAGGCCGAGGTTGAGCGAGGACGACAGCAGGCTGTGGCTCATCACCTGGTCCCCGGCGAGCATCGCGTCCTCGTACGGACCGAAGCCCGCCAGCCGGGTGCCGACGAAACGGCGCAGCGCCGCCAGGGCCTCGCGGCGCGTGGCGGGGAACACCCGCGGCCCGTCCCGTCCGGCGAAGCTCACGTCACCGTCGCGCTCCCAGCGGTCCAGGTCGTGCCGGACCTCGGCGTCGATGTCGTCCTCCCGCGGGCGGTAGGGCGCGGGGGAGCCGAGGGTGGCGGTGGCGGGCGGCGGCTCGCGGTTGTCGCGGTCCAGGTTCCACCGGCCGCCGGCCGGCTCCGCGCCGTCCATCAGCAGCCCGTGCGTGCGCCTGACCCAGCGGTAGAAGTCCTCCAGGCGCAGCCGGTGCCCCTCGCGGCCGGCCGCCCAGGACGCGAAGGCGTCGTGCGGGACGAGGAAACCGCGGGCGGGCAGCACCCGCACCCGCTCCAGACGCTCCGCCAGGGCCAGCGCCGCACGCGAGGTGGGGTGGTGCACGGTGACCGGCCCGGAGGGCACCGCCTCGCGCAGCCCGTCACGGTACGTCTCGGCCCGGACGTAGCGGACGCGGTTCCCGAGCTCGGCGGCGCGGTGCCGCATCGCGGAGAGCACGAGATGGGCCTTGGCCCGGTGGAAGCGCCGCCGGCGGAAGACCGAGCGCGCCTCGATCATCACGACGGGACTGTCGCGGTGCGGACCCGCCTCCCGCGCGTCCGGCCGCAGGAAGGCGGGGCCGAGCTGGTCGCCGAACAACCAGTGCGGATCAGCCATGGCCACCTCCCGCTGCCGTGCTCCGGCGCCGCGCCGGCCGTCGGCAGCATGATCGGCGACGCAGGGCCCGCAGGCCCGCAGGCGCGCCCCGGCGGCCGGTACGCCGTGCCCGCCGCCCGCCGCCCGCCGCCCGGTCCGGCGGACGGGCTGTCACTCCGGTGTGCCCGGGCGTCGGGGTCGGGGCGGGTCCTGCGCCCGCACCGGCGACCGGAGGAGCCGCCGCCGAGCTGCCGCGCCTCCGCCGCCCCGGCGGCAGCCGCCGCCCTGCCGGGGCGCGGGAGGGCGCACCCCCGACCGGGCCGCCCGGGGCGGCGCGACGGTGCGGGGCCCGGGGCCGCCGGACCCGACCGCCCCGGGGCGCGGCCTCAGACCTCGACGACGATCTTCCCGGCGGCGTGGCCCTCCTGGCTGCGGGCGAACGCCGCCGCGAGGTCGCCCAGCGGGAAGGTCTCCGCGACCTCCACCGCGAGGTCGCCCGCGTCGGCGAGCCGGCCCAGCGCGGCGAGGTCCCCGGCGTCCGGCCGCACCCACATCCACTGGCCGCCGGAGCCGGTCACGGCGGGGTCGGCGATGGACGCGTGCCGCCCCTCCGGGGCCAGGACGGCGAGCGTGCTGTCCAGGACCCCGCCGACGAAGTCGGCCACGACGTCGACGCCGTCCGGGGCCAGGGCGCGGACCCGCTCGGTGAGCCCGTCGCCGTACTCCACCGGCTCGCAGCCCAGCGCGCGCAGCCGCTCGTGGTTGCGCGGGGAGGCCGTGCCGATGACGCGGGCGCCCAGCGAGCGGGCGATCTGCACGCCGAAGGAGCCCACGCCGCCCGCCGCGTTGTGCACGAGCACGGTGTCGCCGGCGCGCGTGTGCAGGCGCGTCAGCACCTGGTAGGCCGTGAGCCCGGCCAGCGGCAGTCCGGCGGCCTGCGCCCAGCCGAGCGCGGCGGGCTTGGGCGCGAGGGTGCGCACGGGCGCGCTGACGTACTCGGCGAACGTGCCGCCGTGCACGTAGTCCTTGCGGGCGTAGCCCATCACCTCGTCGCCGACGGCGAACTCCGGGGCGTCGATGCCGACCTCCGCCACGGTGCCGGAGACGTCCCACCCGGGGACCACCGGGAACACCACGTCCATCATGCCGTCGAGCCCGCCCGCCATGAGCTTCCAGTCGACCGGGTTGACCCCCGCGCAGCGCACCTTGACGAGCACCTCGCCCGGGCCGACCTTCGGCATCGGCACCTGGGCCTCGCGCAGCACCTCCGTCCCGCCGTACGTCTCGTAGACAATCGCTCGCATGGTCTTCCCGGCCATCTCCCGACCTCTCCGCGTTCCGTTGCTCCGCCACCCCCATCCCACCACGGCCCCGGTCGCCGATCCGGAAGGCGGCGCGGCGCGCCCCCGTGCCGCACCCGCGGGCACGGTGACATCGTGGAGCGATGACGCTTCCGCCGAGGGGCGGCGCCGCGCCGGAGGGCGCGGGGCAAGGCACGCCCGCCGCGCCGCTGGGCGTGCCGCTCCAGCGACTGCTGTTCGGCGGCGTGTACGGCACGGTGCTCGCCAGCGCCCTCGCCTCCGCCCTGGACGAGGACGGCGGCACGCACAACCCGGGCTACGACGCGCTGTGGATCCTGGTGGCGGCCCTGGCCGCCGCAGCGGCGCACGGCTACGCGCACGCCGTCGCCCACTGGACGGCCGGCGGGAAGCGGGCCACCGCGGAGAGCGTGCGCTCGGTGCTCGCCGAGTGGCCCCTCGTCGCCGCGGTCCTCCCCACCGTGGCCGCGCTGCTGGGTGCCGCCGCCGGCTGGTGGGGCGAGCAGGGCGCCGTCGGCGTCGTCCTCGTCGTCAACACCGCCGCCCTCTTCGGGTGGGGGCTGCTGGCGGCCCGGGCGGCCGGCCAGGGCTGGGCGCCGGCCTGCCGCGTGGGCCTGGTGGACGTCCTGCTCGGGCTGTTCATCGTGAGCGCGAACGCGCTGACGCACTGAGCGCGGGGCGCGACCGCGCCGGCCGGGCGCCGGGCCGCGCCGTCACGCCGAGGACAGCTGCTCCGCGATCTCCTTGACCCAGGCGGCCGTTCCGGCGGGGTCGTCGAGGGAGGCGGCCCACTCCTCGGGCGTCAGCCGCTGGTCGGCGGGGCCCGCCTTGAGGGCGACGAGGAGGTCCCTGGCCGACTCCCGCATCTGCGCGGAGGTGTCGCCGCTTCCCCTGACGGACGGGCCCGCGGCGAGGGCGTAGATCCTGCGGGCCATGGCCTGGCGCTCGCCGTTCTCCACCTTCTTCCAGAACTTCAGTGCCTCCTTCAGCGCGTCCCCGCGGGACGCGGGCTCCGCCGCCGTCGCGCCCTCCGCCGCCCAGCGGTCCGGGTGGCGGGCCCCGTCGTAGCGCTTGGTGCCCGCGCGGCCCGCCTTGTAGGCGGTGACGCCGAGGATGAGGCCGGCCGCGCCCGCGGCGAGGCCCCAGCCGACCGGGTTGCTCGCCAGCGCCGCTCCTCCCGCGGTCGCGGCGATCGCCGTCACGATGCCGCCGGCGGCCTTGGTGGACTCGCCCACGGCCGTGAGCGCCTGCTTGCCCATCTTGTTGCGCTGCTTGCCGAGCGCGTACGTCAGCGCGGTGTCCATCGTGTTGACGTCCTCGGCGCGCCGCAGGTCCCGGCCCGCGTCCCGGGCCTCGCCCATCGCCGACCAGGCGGCGTCGATCGCCTCCGACACCCGGTCCAGCCGGTCCCCGCCCTCGTGGTCCCACTGCGCGTCGAGGGCCACGTACGCCTCGGCGGCGGCCCATTCCGCGTCGTCGCGCGCCGACCGGAGCCGGGCGAGCGCCTCCTCGCCCGTGCGGCCGGGCCGCTCGATGCCCTTCAGGGCGCGGTACTTGCGGGCTGTCAGCCCGACGCGGCGCGCGGCGCGCGCCCCCTTCACTGCGCCCACGACGCTCGATCCGATGCCGCTCACCTCGGCCGCCTGCGCGGCGTGCAGCGCCTTCTCGGCCTTCGTCAGCTCCTTGGCGACACCGAGCGCGTTGTTCCCGGCACTCGCCGCGCCCACGACCGCCTCGGCCGCCTTGGAGGTGAACTTCTTGTTCGCCCCGTGGAAGGCGGCCCCGGCCTTGTGCTTGGCGGCGTCCTTGCGTGCCTTGGCCGCCTCCATGCCGCCGAGCGCCGCGCCCACGGCCTCCGCGACGAGGCTCTCCGACCCGGCGGCGCCCCCGGAGGCGGCGGCGGAGTGCTTCAGGGCGTCGTCGGCGGTGGCGGCCGCGTGCTGCGCGTAGCCCGCGTTGGCGGGCACCTGGACGTTCTTGACGAAGGTGTCGATCACCTCGAAATTCTTCTTGAGCCGGTCCAGGACGGCCGCGATCCGGTCGCGGTAGCCCGGCGACGCCGGCGCGCCCTTCCCGCCGCCCTCGGGTGCCTTCCCCTTCGCGTCCGCGTTCCCGGCACGCTGCACCATCGCGGTGGCGGCCCGGTTCCCCGCACCGGCCTGCACGGCGAGCAGCCCGCGCTCCGCCGGCCCCGCGGCACGCCCCCGCTCCTGGCGTCCGCGGCCCCGCGCGGTGACGGCATCGGACCGGCGGTCCGGCGTGCGGTGGAGCGGGGTGCTCATGGACGTGCCTTCCCTGCGCAGGACCGGGCGTGTGGACACTAGCCGCGCAAGGCGAACAGCGGCCGACGCGCGGGCGAAGCCCCGGCATCGCACCGCCGCGGTCGCCGGGCCGGCCCCGGGGGTCCGCCCGACGGCGTGCGGGCGGCGCAGAAGCGCGTCGCGGGTGCCGCCACCGTGCGGGGCACACCCGCCGCTGGGCACCTGCCCGCGGAAGGTCCCTCCCGGAGCGTGCCCGAGGGCGGCGATACGGTACGCAGACGGTCGCGCTGAGCCGTGCTTGGCGTCTCCGGTTCGGCGCCGGGGTGGGTTGCCGGGGGCGGCCCGGGACTTCGGCGAGAAGCGGGCCGCCCTGCCACGAGGGGGCGGGCGTGGAACAGGACGTGATCGGTGCGCGTCCGGTGGAGTGGATCCGGCGTGCCTGTCCGGAGGTACAGCAGGAGGTGGCTGATGCCTTGCGCTCGCCGGCCGCCGACCTCGTCGACAGCCGTCAGGACGGCGAGCGCCCGCTGGCCGCAGTCGTGCTCTTCGCCGCCGGGGACGTCGACCGGTTTGTCGAGGGCCTGCAGCTGGTCGACTGGCGCGATCTTCTGATGGCCGGGGGGCTCGCCCACGAAGACCGGCCGCAGATTCTGGATGAGAGGTTGAGCCCGCAGTGGTCCTGCAGTGGCCGGGCACGGGGGAGAGGGCGGGCCGCTCCGTCCAGCGGTCGGCCGCCGGTGCCGAGGCCGGTGAGGCGGTCGGGGACGGCGGCGCGTTCCGCGTTCCCTGCGGCGGCGGGCGGCGTCCGGTGCCGGGAGGCCGACCACATCGGCGAGGACGACGCGGAATTCGCCGGTCCCGGTGGGGCTCATGGCTTCGGACGGAACGGAGTGCCGCTCGCGCGCCCCGCGCCGGTCGGTGGACTTCTGCGGCACGGACGGGAGCCGGTGGCGGGCGATCTGGTCGGCTGTCGCGGCGTGCCCCGCGCACACGGGTGTGTCCGGCCGGCATCCGGGCGAACGGCCGCACAGGTGCCGTGCTGCCCCCGGCGGAGTGCGGGGAGCGCGCGCCGACCGGCACCGGTGGTCCGGGCAACTCCGGGCGCGGGGGCCGGCTGCGGGCGTGACGCCGCACGGCGCCTGCGGCGGTGCAGCCGGGGGCAGGCCCCCGGCTCGGCCGCGTCGGCTCCCGTCAGGAGCTCTGCGCGGCGGCCGCGGCGCGGCGGGCGCGCCGTTCGCCCTCGACCGCCGCGGCGCACGCGCACACCACGGCCGCCAGCGCGAAGCCGGCCGCGGCCGGGTTGACCCAGCCGGGTACCGCCGCGGCCCGGTAGCCGCCTCCGTCCGCGGTCTCGCAGACGAAGCGGAGGGGCACGTACTCCACCCGGTAGCCGGTCACGTGCGCCGCCCGTTCCGGATGCCCCGCCACCCGGCACGGCAGCAGCGGCGAGGAGTCGGCCCCGGAGTCGTCCGTCTCCAGGATCGCGCCGGTCAGGCAGAGCAGGCCGACGGTGCAGACGGCGGCCGCGACGGCCCCCAGCAGCGCGGCCAGCGAGCGCAGCCGTTCCTGCAGGCCGGCCTGCCGCAGCCGGTGGCGGCCGAGGCCGTAACCGGCCAGGGCCAGGGCGGCGATCGGGCACCCGGGCAGGAGGGCGAACAGGGCGTAGGCCATCGGGCGAGTCCAGCAGAGGCCGAGCCCGGTGACTGTGACGGAGGCCACACTTCCTGCAACAGGACTGTCACCACCCGTGCCGCCGGGGGAGCGGCGGTCCCGGCCCGCGTCAGTCCGCCGCCGGGGGTGTCTCGGAGCGGTAGGTGTGGCCCAGCTCCGGTCCGAGGCCGAAGTAGTGCCGGAAGTTGTAGATGAGGGGGTTCCAGGCGGCGGGGGAGACGTGGTCGGTGCCGGGGACGACGATGCGGGGGTCGGCGTGGACCGCGCGGACGGCGGCCTCGGCGATGACGAAGCCGCCGGCGGCGCCGGTCCGTACGCGCTCGGCGCGGGCCTCCAGCTGGAGCGGGCAGCCGGCGACGCGGGGCGGGCGGACCAGGCGGGAGGGCTCGGGGGTCAGGCCCGCGGCGCCGAACTTGTCGGGTTCAAAGCGGCAGCCCGCCGGCTTGCCCGCGGGCACCGGGTAGCGGCCGGTCAGTGGCGCGAGCCGTTCCACCGCGGGCCACTGCCCGGCCGAGGGGAGGCTGATCACCACGTCGGGGCGGCGGGCGAGGTTGCGGGCGGTCTGGCCCTCGCCGCCCAGGCCGAGCACGACCGTGCGCCCCAGCGCCCAGGCGGAGGACATGGGCGCGAGGTTGAAGGAGCCGTCCTCGTTCTCCGTCGACAGCAGCACCACGGGCGTACCGAAGTACAGGATGGCGGGCTCGATCTCCACGGTGGTGGCCGGCGCGTCCGGCGTTGCGGTGTCCATGCCCGGCAGCCTAGGAGCGGGCCGGTTCGGCGGCGGCCGAAGCGTCCGGGGCGACAATGGGGTGCATGGACGTACGGCGCGAGCGAGGGACCGGCCCCGATCTGGCCTCCGTGGCGGCACTGCTGGCCGACGGCACCCGGGCGGGCTTCTGCGTGGCGCTGCTCGACGGCCGGGCCTGGACGGCGACGGAGCTGGCGCGGCACATGGGGGTGGCGCGGTCGACCGCGACCGAGCACCTGCACGCGCTCGTCCGCGGCAACCTGCTGGCCGAGGAGCGGCAGGGGCGGCACCGCTACGTACGCCTGGCCGGTCCGCAGGTCGCGGAGGTGATCGAGAGCCTGGCGGCGCTGGCGCCCGAGCGTGCCGCGTCCCCGCGCACGCTGTCGGGAGCGGGCCGCCGGCGGGCCCTGGCCCACGCCCGTACCTGCTACGACCACCTCGCCGGGGCCCTCGGGGTGGCCGTCGCCGACGCGATGATCGAGCGGCGGCTGCTGGACCCGGAGCACGGGCTCGGCCTCACCGGCGCCGGGGCGGAGTGGCTCGCGGGTCTCGGCGTCACCGTGCCGGCGGGCACCCGGCGGCCCTCGGTGCGGCCGTGCCTGGACTGGACGGAGCGCCGGCCGCACCTGGCCGGCGCGGTCGGCGGCGCCCTGTGCCGCCACGCCTTCGACGAGGGCTGGGTCGTTCGTGTCGGCACCACGCGCGCGGTCACCGTCACCCCGCACGGCCGCGAGGCGCTGCACCGGCACCTGGGCCTGTCCGCGGAGCTGTTCGGCGAAACGGGTCAGGCGTCTTGCCGGACGCTCGGCTGATCCCCAAGCTGTGTACATGACACGTCGGTGCCGCCCGCTCCGCGCGGCGCGCTGACGGGCTTCCGCGCGCCCCCGCGCGGTGCACATGCGGACCTCACGCCTTCTCCCTGGAGTTGGACCTATGCGCTGGAATTTCCTGCGAGCACGACGCCGTGCGTGGATGAGAGCGCTCTCTGCGCTCCCCGTCGTGGTGGCCACGGTGGCGGCCACCGTCACCGCGTCACCGGCCGCCGAGGCGGCGGTGCCCGCGCCGCCGTCCGGTTTCTCGCTCACCTGGAGCGACGACTTCAACGGCGCCGCCGGCACCGGCATCGACCAGGGCCTGTGGAAGTACGACACCGGCCCCGGCAGCACCTTCGGCACCGGTGAGATCGAGACCATGACCAGCAGCACGTCCAACGTGTACTACGACGGCCAGGGCCACCTGGTGCTGCAGGCGCAGCACTCCGGCTCCGACGCGCGCAGCGGCTGGACGTCCGGGCGCGTGGAGACCCAGGCCGCCACCTTCGGCGCCCCCGCGGGCGGCGTCGTCCGCATCGAGTCCGTCCTCCAGCAGCCGAACGTCAGCACCGCCAACGGCGCCGGCTACTGGCCCGCGTTCTGGATGCTCGGCGCGCCGCTGCGCAGCGGCGTGACATGGCCGAAGTCCGGCGAGATCGACATCATGGAGGACATCAACGGCCGCAGCTCCGACTTCAGCACCCTGCACTGCGGCGTCAACCCCGGCGGTCCGTGCAACGAGTCGACGGGCATCGGCTCGGGCGAGCGCGCCTGCTCCGGCTGCCAGACCGGCTTCCACGACTACGCGGCGGAGATCGACCGCTCGGTGTCGCCCGAGCAGATCCGCTTCTACCTCGACGGCAGCAACTTCTTCACCGTCAGCGCCAACCAGGTGGACGCCACGACCTGGGCCGACGCCGTCGACCACCCCTTCTTCATCATCTACGACCTGGCGATCGGCGGCGGCTTCCCCGACGCCTTCGGCGGCGGCCCGAACGCGGCCACCGTCTCCGGCGGCAAGCTGGTGATCGACTCGGTGGCCGTCTACAACAAGGGCCCCGGCTCCGGGGGCACCGGCGGTTCGGTGACCGGCCAGGCGATCACCGGCCCGGGCGGCAAGTGCGTGGACGTCGCCGGTGACGACACCGGCGGCGACGGCACCGCGGTCCAGCTGTGGGACTGCCAGTCCGGGGCGAAGGACCAGCACTGGACGTGGAGCGGCCAGACCCTCCAGACCCTCGGCAAGTGCCTGGACATCGCCGGCGGCAACAGCGCCGCGGGCACCAAACTGCAACTGGCCACGTGCAACACCGGCGGCTACCAGTCCTGGGTCAGGCAGCCGGACGGCTCGCTGCGCAACCCCACCAGCGGCCGCTGCATCGACTCGCCCTCGGGCGCGACGGCCAACGGCACGCGGCTGCAGATCTGGGACTGCAACGGCTCCGGCGCGCAGGCCTTCGCCATCGGCACCCCGATCTACGGCCCCGGCGGCAAGTGCGTGGACGTCGCCGGTGACGACACCGGCGGCGACGGCACCGCCGTCCAGCTGTGGGACTGCCAGCAGGCCACCGCCCAGGACCAGAAGTGGACCTGGAGCGGCCAGACCCTGCGCACCCTGGGCCGCTGCCTGGACATCGCCGGTGGCGTGAACGCGGCCGGCACCAAGCTCCAGCTGGCCACCTGCAACGGCGGCGGCTACCAGAACTGGGTCGCCGGCGCGGACGGCTCGCTGTCCAACCCGACCACCGGCCGCTGCATCGACTCGCCGTCGGGCGCGACGGCCAACGGCACGCGGCTGCAGATCTGGGACTGCAACGGCTCCGGCGCCCAGAAATTCGCCCTGGCCTGAGCAGCGCCCCCGGTACCGGCCGCGGCCCGCGGCCGGTACCGGGGGTCCCCGCGGCCGGTCAGCGCGCGCCGGGCGCGCGGCCACCGTGCCGCGGCGCCCCCCTCACGGCGTGGTGCGGGCGGAGGGCTCGGCGAGCGACGCGAGCACCCTGCCCTTCGCGTCCCACACCGTGACGGCGGAGATGTCGAGCGGGTCGTGCGACAGGGCGGACGCCGGGAGGTCGAGGTACCCGCCCGCCCACCCCGGGTGCACCGCGAGCGTCACCACCTGCGCAGGACGGACGCGGCCCCGGGTGGTGACGGCCATCCGCGCGGGCACGGCCGGCCCCCGGTAGACCAGCAGGACGTGGGTGCCGCCGCCGTAGCCGAAGCCCTGCATGCCCACGGTGCCCTGCGGCTGGTTCCCGTCCTTGTCGGACTCGTCCCGGCAGTCCCAGCCGGTGCCGTCGTCCCAGTCGACGCAGCGTTCCCCGGGGGTGACGCGCATCCGGTGCCCCCCGCCGATACCGAACGCCCTGCCCGGCGCCACCACCCGCACGGCGGGCCAGACGAGCGCGGGGGAGGAGGCAGTGGCGGGGTGCGGCCGCGGCACCGGGGCGGCCGCCACCGGGCCCGGCTCGTCCGGGCCGCGCGGCACGCCCGCCACCACCGCCACGGCGGCCACCGCCGCGACCGCGCCCAGCGCCGGCAGCCACACCGCGACCCGCCTCTTCCGCCGGCGCGCCGCGCGCCCCAGCACCTGCCCGGCGTGCCAGGGGCGGGGCTCGATCGCGCCCGCCGCGTCGGACAGGGCGCGGCGCACCCGCTCCTCCAGTTCGCGGGAGTCCCCGGGGGCCGTGCCGCCCCGGCCCTCCTGCCGGTCGCTGCTCACGCCCGTCACCTCTCCCCGCTCTCCGCGGCGGCCAGCGCCGGATGATCCCGTAGTTTGCGCAAGGCCCGGCTCGCCTGGCTCTTGACGTTGCCGACCGAGCAGCCGAGCACGTCGGCGACCTGCTGTTCGCCCAGGTCCTCCCAGTAGCGCAGCACCACCACCGCGCGCATGCGCGGCGGGAGCGCGGCGAGGGCGGCGACCAGCGACGCCCGGGTCTCGACACTGGCGGTGGTCTCCGGCCGGCTCCGCTCCGGCAGCCGGGGGGTGAGCAGGTGGACGACCCGTCGCCGGCGGAACCTGCTGAGGTTGTTGTTCACCAGCGCGCGGTGGACGTAGGCGTCGGGCTCGTCGAGCTGGCCGATACGCGCCCAGCCGGCGTAGACCTTGGCGAGGGTCGTCTGCACCAGGTCCTCGGCCTCGTGGTGGTCGCCGGTCAGCAGGTACGCCGTCCGCACCAGCCGCGACCACCGCGGCGCCGCCCACGACTCGAAGTCCGGCGAGGCCTCCGCGCCGGCGGCGTCCCGGGACAGCCGGTGTCCCGGGACGTCGCCGCCGACCGCGGAGGCGTCGAGCAACGGCCCGTCAGAAGTGCGCAAGGACCGTGCCCGCGGCGTCGTACACCGTGACCTCGGACATGGCGCCGGGGCCCTGGCCGGGGGCGCCCCAGACGTACCCGGTCGCGTACCCCGGGTGCCCGCCGAGCGTGACCACCTGCACCTGGTAGGTGACGCCGCCCGCGGTCACCGTCATCCGCGCCGCCCGGCCGTCGCCGATGTAGAGCGGCGAGTACAGCGTGCCCGAGGCGTCACCCGTGCTCTGCAGGCTCACCGTCCCCGCGCCCTGGTTCCCGTCGACCACGCTCTTGCACGTGGCCCAGTCCTCCGGCGGCGTACCGATGCACCGCTCGGTCCGTGTGAGCTTCAGGTACTGGCCGTGCCCGGCGTCCACCAGCTGTCCGGGCCCGACCACCAGCACGCCGGGCGCCTTCGCCGCCACGGCGGGGGCTGCCGTGGCGGGAGCGGCGTGGGCCGGGGCGTGCGCCGCGGCCTTCGCCCCGGCCCCGGCGGCCGCGGGCTCCGGGGCGGCGGACGCGTGCGCGGTGGCGGCGGCGACCGTGGCCGCGGTGGCGACGGCCGCGGCCGACGCGAGATGACGCAGTTTCATGGAGCTCCTCCGTAACGGTGTTCCCGGTTCCGACGGGAGGAGCACCCCCGCGGCTCCTCCTCCCTCCTTCACTCCCGCACCGCCGTGGAGGTTGCACGCCCGCCGCCATTTCCCGGCGGGCCGGGCTACCGGGACCGGCCGTTGGCGGTGAGCCGGACGGGGAGGGCGCCGCTGGAGACCGCGGCGGCGAGGGCCTGGGCGCTGTCGCGGGTGAAGCTGCCGCTGATCTGGGCCTGGCCGCCGGTGATGGGGGAGCTGATGGCGGGGGCGGAGACGACCTCGCCGTCGACCACGATGGCGAGCTGGTCGGCGGGCTGCGTGTTCCGCGACAGGGTGGTGGTGATCTCCGTGAAGAGGGTGGAGCCGGCCGGGGTGAAGGAGAGGTCGACGAGCCACCCGTTGCCGTTGGCGGAGTCGAAGGCCGCTGTCGCGGTCCTCACCTCGGCGCCGGGCAGCGCGGTCGGTCCGAGCAGGTACTTCTGCTTCATCCGGCGGTCGCAGGCCACGGTCGGGCCGTCCGGCAGCGAGGTGACCGCCCGTGTGGTGCCGTCGCAGACCATGGCGTCGTAGCGCTGCCGGAGACCGCCGCCCGCGGCGCCGGCCGGGTCGAGCACGGGGCGGAATTCCAGCAGGGCCGTCGCCGTCATCCGCGCCACCCGGTCGGCGTCGGCGCGGGGGGCCTCGATGGTGACGACGTCGCCCGTCACCGTCACGTCCGTGGCCTGGAGCCCGAGGGACTTCGCGCGCTCGCGCAGCCGCACGGCGGTCGTCCGCATGTCCTCGGCGGTCGGCGGGCCGGAGTCGGGGCGGCTCGCGGTGTACGTCGTGGTGGTGCGCGGCGCGCCGGAGGGCGGCGCCGGCTCGGGGCTGCCGCCGGAGTCCGAGCAGCCCGAGACGGCGGGCCCGAGGACGAGCACGGCGGTGGCGAACGCGGTGGCGCACGCCTTGCGGTGAGGGAGCATGAGCCCAGTGTGGCCGGTCCGTCACCGCCGGGTGCGGCCTTGCGGAAGACGGCGCGTCAGCCGCCGTACCGCCCGTGGCCGGCGGGCGCGCAGCGGACCGGCGGGACGGGCAGCCGGTGCCCGTCGAGCTGGGTGAGGGCGAGCAGCGTGACGGCGCCGGTCCAGGCGAGGGGGACGACGGACGCCGGGTTGCCCGCGGGGTCGACCTGCTCGGGCAGCTCGCCGAGCATGTTGCGGTGGCCCAGCAGCCAGTCCACGACCTGGCCCGCCGCGCCGGGACGGCCCGTGCCGGACCACGCCAGGGCGAAGAAGGCGGTCTCGGGGCCCCAGGCGTCGGCCCAGGGGTGGCCGGGGTCGTCGCCCGGCACGACACCGCCGCCGGGGCGCAGCAGGGCCCGGTAGGTGGCGTCGACCGCGCCGGCCAGCCCGTCCGGAGCGGGGCCGAAGGGCGGCGCCATGAACGTCACCGCGGCGTCCCGGCCGTGCAGGCCGTCGGCGGTGCGCGGGTAGCCGCCCGGCGCGAAGTCCCGCGCGATCCCGGCGGATAGCCGGCCCGCGGCGTCCGTCCAGGCGTGCGCGTCGGCGGGGTGGCCGGTGACGCGCGCGAGGTCGGCCGCGGCCCGCAGCCCCGACAGCAGCGGTGCGGCGGTGCCGATGTTCGGTGCGGCGGTGGCGATCTCCCAGTAGTCCGGTGACGCGGGCGGCAGCCCGCCGGCATCCAGCGAACCGGCCACGTGGTCCTCGGACTTCTCCAGCATCGGGTAGAGCGCGCGCAGCTCCCGCTCGCGGTGCGCCCCGGGCGCGGCCTCGTACCACTCCCAGACCGCCCACGGCACCCAGCCGTTGGCGTCCAGCTGCCAGTGCCGGCTGTCCGGGGGGCCGGAGCCGTCGAGCCGCGTGCGCGCGTCCCAGGTGCCGTCGGCGCGCTGGGTCCGCGCGTTGTAGGCCAGTATCCGGTAGGCCTCGTCGGTGTGGCCGGTGGCGGCGAAGGCGGCGGCGGTGAAACCGGCGTCGCGCGGCCAGGAGTACTTCCACGCGCCGTACCAGGCCGCCGCGACCGCCCCGTTCGGCTGCGTGAGGAGACGGAGCGTCAGCAGGGCCCGCGCGGCGGCGTCCCTCTCGGCGGGGGTGCGGCCGGGCACGGTGCCCGCGGCGAGCCAGGCCCGGGAGGCGGCGATCTGCGCCGCGGCACCGGGGTCGCCGGCCGGTACGGTCACGGGCTGCGCGGCACCGTCCGGCAGGTAGCGCCAGTCGCCGTCCGGCAGCCGCAGGACGTTGCTGTCCGGCACGTAGGAGGCGCCGTGGGCATCGAGGGGGGAGAGCGCCACCGTGGTCGTGCCGTTGCCGAGCAGCCCGGCGGTGGTGGCGGCGAGATCCCCGGCCGGGACCGGCCGGTAGCAGGTGTGGGACGCGCCGCAGGCGTCCGCGCCGGTCAGGCCGATCCCGAAGGCGGCGTGGGTGGTGGCCAGGGTGCCGGAGTCGTACGCGTGCCAGCCGCCCCAGTAGGCGACGTCGTAGTTCCACGACGGCAGCGCGCCGGGGACGGCGGACCTGACGCCGTTCCACACCACGCTGCCGGAGGTGCCGCTCGCCTGCACGACGAGGTAGTAGTCCTGCCCGGCCGCCAGTTCGGCGTCGACGGGGAAGTCGACCCACCCCTCCCCGGCGCCGCCGAGGTCCGCGAGCTCGACCCGGCCCTCCGCGACCGCGGTGGCCGGGTCGGCGACGTCGGTGCGGATCTGCGCGTCCAGCGTCCCGGCCGGTGAGGCGCTCACCAGGAAGGCGCTGACGCTGCGGACGTGGCGCCCGGCCGTGCTGAACTGCTGCGCCGCGGCGTGGTCCGGGCCGTTGACCGCGAACAGCCCGGCCGTCGCCGCGGGCCGGCGGTCGTAGACCGCCGCCGCGTGCGCCGGGCCCGCGGCGGGGCCCACCGCGAGGAACAGCGCGAGCGCGCTCACGGCGGCCGCGGTCCGTCGTCGCCTGTGCGTCGTCCCCGGCACGGAGACCATCTCCTCGGCGTCGTCGAAGGGGCGTTCGCCGGCCTTCCCGCCGCCGCGGCCGTCACCGCGCGGGCCGGAACCGGCGGACGCCGATCAGGAAAGTGCACGTACGGCCACGGTAATGAAGACGGCGCTGGGAGGCGAGATGCCTCGCGGGGCCGGAGGGACCCGGGAGGCGCCGCGTCCGAGCGGTTCGCGGGTCCGGCCGCGGCAGCGGGCCGGGGCGGTCGGCGAAGCCCGGGACCTGACGGTGCCCGGGCGGTTACGCTGCCGCCGTGGCCGCAACCGCCGAACCCGAGCCCGCGCTGCTGGATCCCAAGGGACCGGTGATCACCGCCGTCGCCTGCGTCGTCGGCGTGCT
Source organism: Streptomyces sp. NPDC020983 (assembly GCF_044333485.1). NCBI lineage: Bacteria > Bacillati > Actinomycetota > Actinomycetes > Kitasatosporales > Streptomycetaceae > Streptomyces > Streptomyces sp. NPDC020983. Next base: position 220,839 of record NZ_JBIRRA010000005.1, read on the forward strand.
CCTGGCGGTGGCCGGGTGCGGCGGCGCCGTGGTGTGCGCCGTCCTCGCTGTGACGGGGGCGGGCGGGACGCACGGCGGCCTGGTGCCGGTCGCCGGGGTGCTGGCGGTGTTCGGGGTGTTCGTCTGCCTCGTCGGCTACTCCACCGCCGTGAACGCCCGGCAGGAGCGGGAATTGACGCTGCGGCTCGCCGCCGGCGGCCTGGAGGCGACGGCGCTGGTGCTCGCCGTCGCCTCGGCCCCTCCCACGCACGACGACCACCCGCAGGTACGGCTCCGGCTGCGGATCGGCGGCGCGGGCGTCGAGCCGTTCGAGGTCGAGGTGGAGGTCCACAGCTACCGGTTCGGCGCCGCCGCGCAGGGCACCGTCCTGCCCGCCCGTGTCGACCCGGTGAGCCTCGTCTTCACGCTCGGGCGCCCCGCCGCCCCGCCCGCCCCGGCCCCCGGCGGCTGAGGCCGGCGCGTCAGGGCGCGGGCGGCGCCCCGCCGAGCAGGGCCCGCCGGAGGGGCTCGCGCCAGACGCCGCGGGCGGGGTCGAAGGCGCCGAAGTCCGTGCCGAACTCCCAGTAGGCCCAGCTCATGCCGAGGGCCTCGGCCTCGGCGCGCACGAAGGCCGTCCACCGCTCGCGGGAGTCCGTCGCCGCGGCCTGGAAGGCGCCGAACTCGCCGACGAAAAGGGGGAGTCCGTGCTCGCGCCCCCACGCCGCGGCCCGGGCGAGATCGGCTCGCACGGCGTCCTCGTCCGCCGCGCCGCCCCAGGACCGGCCGAGCCACCCTTCGGCGCCCGGGACCCAGCCCGCGCCCTGGTGGGTGAAGCCGAAGGGCGCGTAGTAGTGGAAGGACGCCACCAGGTGGGCGTCGTCCGGGACGGCGAGGGCGGGCAGGGCGCGCGGGTCGTTATGCTCGGCGGGGCCGATGACCACGGTGCGCTCGGGATCCGACGCGCGGACGGCCGCGAGCGCCTGCGCCAGCACGGTGTTCCAGCGGCTCGCGGTGAGCCGGCCGCCCGGTTCGTTGAGCAGTTCGAAGGAGAGCTGTCCGAAGCGGCCGGCGTAATGGGCCGCGATCTGCCGCCAGAGGGCGAGGAAACGCGGCAGGTGCGCGTCGGGGGCGGTGCTCATCTCCTGGTAGTGGTGGACGTTCACCACGGCGTTCAGTCCGCGGTCGAGGGCGGCGCGCACCCCGGCGTCCACCCGTGCGAGGAACGCCGGGTCGATCGTGTACGGAGCGGTGGTCCCGGCGTGCGCGGACCACCGGACCGGCAGCCGGACGGTGTCGAAGCCGGCCGAAGCCACCTCGTCGAAGTACCGCTCGTCCAGCGGCAGCCGGGGTCCGCCGGGCAGCGCGTCCAGCGCGTTGCCGAAATTGATCCCGCGCCCGAGTCCTGGCTGCATCGACGCCTCCCCGGGGGCAATCTACCGGCGGCAGCGGCCGGGGCGCGCGGCAGTGCGCGGCTACGCCGGGGCGCGGCCCGGGGCGAAGGGGTCCGCGGGCTGCCATGCCACCGGCAGGGCGACCTCCACCCGTTCGGCGGCCGCTCGGTGGAGGAGGAAGTCCATGCTGGTGGCGAGGTCGTCGGCGATCCGCGGCAGCGGGACGAGGGGGCGCTCGAGCGGCCGGGTGAAGTCGTCCCAGTGCACGGGCACGACGCGGCGGGCGCCGGTGGCGGCCACGACCTCGTCCCAGTAGGCCGTCCGGAACGCCGCGCTCTGCCGGCCGAGCGCCCCGACCCCCAGGTAGACGGTCTCGGCCCGCACCCCGGCCAGCGCGCCGGGGCGGTAGTTGGCGCTGGCGTGGACGAGCAGGGCCCTGCGGCGGTGACGCACGTGGACGGTGTACGAGGTGCCGGTCGCCCAGGCACGCAGCCGGGCCGGGGGCACGAGGGGGCGGTCGACGGTGCCCGGGAAGCGGTCGCCGGGACTGTGCGGGGAGGCGAGGAGCGTCACCGTGAACGCGCCGAACTCCAGCGGCTCGCCCTCGGCCGGCACGGCCAGCCGGTCCTCGGGGAGGCCGCCGCCGCGGCCGATGTGGGCGGTCGACGCCGAGCCCACCAGGCGGGCGCCGGTGAGGCGGCACACCAGCGGGGCGTCGAGGGCGTGGTCGTAGTGCGAGTGGGCGCAGACCACGGCCGCCAGGCGCCTGACGCCCAGCCGCGCCAGGCAGCGGCGCACCACGCGCTCGTCCGGGGCGATCCGGCCGAGGCAGCGCAGCGGCCCGGGACGGGAGAGGAAGCCGTCGGTCATCAGGGCCGTCTCCCCGTCGTCGAACAGCAGCGTGGAGACCCCGAGCCATGTCGCCCGCACCCCGCTGCCGCCCTCCGCCGGTGCGGCGGCCTCGAGGATGCCGCGGTAGGGGGCGAGCCCCGGGCGGCTGAACGGCCAGACCATGCGCGGAGCCTAGCCTGCCGCCCGCGCACGCAACGCCGCCTCCGCACCGGCCGGGCTCCGTTGCAGCGCGCGCACCGGCCCCGCGTCCGCCGCCGGACGGGCAGCGCACCACCTCCGCCTGCCCGGAAGGAGCCGTGAGCGGCGTGCGCCCCTCGCCTCGCCACGACGGCGCAGGCCTTTCGCCGCCGCTCGGCAGCGGATTCGCGTTCCGTGGGTACCGCGCGCGAACGAGAGCGGTGCCCCCCGGCGCAGGCGTACGCGCCCGTGCACGGGCCGGTCTGCACCCGCCTCTGCGTCTGCGTCTGCGCGTACGGGGCGAGCGGCCCGTACCTGCTGCGGACGCACTGAGCCGGACGGGCGCCCGTCCGGCGGCAGGAAAGGGGGTGCCGCCGGGCGGCCGATCGCGGAGAATCCCCGGATGGCCGTCATGAACGCGGACGGGACCGGCGCCGCCCCGCTCCCGCACCCCTCGCCGCGCGCGCTCGCCGGGCGTGCCTTCGGCGCCGTCCCGCCGCCCGCCCTGGTGCTGCTCGGCATCGTGAGCGTCCAGGTGGGCGCGGCGCTGGCCAAGCACCTCTTCGGCGCGGTCGGCAGCTCCGGAACCGTCGCGCTGCGGCTCTTCTTCGCCGCCGCGGTGCTGATGGCGGCCTGGCGGCCGCCGCTGCGGATGGGGCGCCGCGCGTGGACGGTGGTGCTCGGTTACGGAGCCGTCCTGGGGACGATGAACCTCTGCTTCTACCTGGCGCTCGCCCGGCTCCCGCTGGGCATCGCGGTGACGACCGAATTCCTCGGGCCGCTCGCCGTGGCCCTCGGCGGCTCGCGGCGGCGGCTGGACGCCTTCTGGGCGCTGCTCGCCGGCGCCGGTGTGGCGCTGCTGGCGGAGGGGCGTGGCGATCTCGACCTCGTGGGCCTGCTGCTCGCCCTGGCCGCCGGAGCCTGCTGGGGCCTCTACATCCTGCTGGGCGCGGCGCTCGGACGGCACACCACGGAGGGCAACGGGCTGGCGCTGGGAATGGCCGTGGCCGCGCTGCTGGCCGTGCCGTTCGGTGTGGCGGACAGCGGTACGGCCCTGGCCCGGCCGTGGGTGCTGATCGCCGGGCTCGGGGTGGCGCTGCTGTCGTCGGTGGTGCCGTACTCGCTGGAGCTGGAGGCGCTGCGCCGGATCCCGCCGCACGTCTTCGGCATCCTGATGAGCCTCGAACCGGCGACGGCGGCGGTCATCGGCTTCGTCGTGCTGGGCGAGTCCCTGCACTGGTCGCAGTGGCTGGCGGTGCTGTGCGTGATGGCCGCCTCCGCGGGCGCGACGCGCGGCGCCCGCCCGGACGCGTGACCGCCGCCCCGCGCGCGCGGCGCGGGGCGGCGGGCGGTCAGCGGTAGAGGCGGACGTCCGCGAGGCTCCACCAGTTGGCGGCCGTACCGGTCTGGGTGATGCGCAGGTACCGGCTCTCGGCGGTGCGGGGCAGGCGGACGGTGGTGAGCTGCCCCGTACCCGTCCCCTGCGCGGCGGTCCGCCAGTGCGTGCCGTCGTCGCTCACGGACAGCTGCCAGCCGCGGGCGTGGTCACCGGGGTTGTCGCCGGTGTCGACCGCCACCGTGCCGAAGGCGGTGCGGCGCCCGAGGTCGAGCTGCACGTACTGCCCGGGCGCCTGCGCGGTGCCGCTCGTCCAGCGGGTGCTGCCGTCGTCGTCCAGCACGGCCGCGGCCGGGCCCTGGCCCCCGGGTGAGGCGGTGGCGGTGGCTCCGGAAAGGTCCAGCTGGTGCAGTGCGGTGTGCAGCGCGCCGGAGGCGGGCCACGTGAAGGTGGCGAGCGCCCCGCCGGGCAGGGTGTAGTCGAAGGAGCGGTCGCCGACCGCGACGCTGAAGGAGCGCGGCGCGTCGTTCTCGTTGTGGACGACGAGGGCCGTGGAGCCGTCCGGGTTGGTGAAGGCCACGTCGGTGAGCCTGCCGTTCCAGCCGGTGGTGCCGTAGCTGGTGCTGGCGATGCGGACGGCGCCCGGTTTCACGAACTTCGACAGGTGCCCGATGGTGCTGTACTCGGCGTTGGCGGCCACCGTGCCGTCCGGCCGGACGGTGAGCAGCGCGGTGCAGGTGTCGCAGCCGCCGTTGTGCGGGCCGCCGTCGGCGTCCAGGGCGAGGTTCCAGTCGGCCACGGACTTCGCCCAGTTGCGGGTGGTGCCCACGGTGACGGTACGGGCGTGCCAGGTCAGGGTGCCGCGGAAGATCTCCGCGGGGGTGTCGGTGGCGCCGTGCGAGCCGGAGCACTCGGTGAACCAGATGCCCTTGCCGGGATGGGCGTCGTGCAGCGCGCTCTGGGCGCTCGGGTCGCCCGAGTAGCAGTGGTAGGCGGTGCCCGCGACCCACCGGGCGGCCGGACCGTCGAGGATCTCGTACGGGTAGTCCGTCTGCGGGTCCTCGCCGAGCTTCTCGGCGGTGGCGACGTCACCGGGGTGCGTCGTCCAGTTGTGGTCGTAGGCAAGGATCTTCGTGCGCAGCCCGGCGGCCCGCAGCATCGGGCCGAGCGCCTCGATGACCTTCGCCTCCTGCTCGACCGGCAGGTCGGTACCGGGATACGCGCTGGGCGTGCGGTTCTGCGGCTCGTTCTGCACGGTCAGGTAGTCGACGCGGACGCCGGCGGCGGCGTAGGCCTGCACGAATTTCACCAGGTAGCGGGCGTACGCCCGGTAGACCGCGGGGTCGTCCTTGAGGTGGCCGCCGACCAGGGAGTCCGAGTCCTTCATCCAGGCGGGCGGGCTCCACGGGGTGGCCAGCACGGTGAGCTGCGGGTTCAGCTTCCCGGCCTGCCGCAGCAGGGGCAGGACGAGCTTCCGGTCGTGCGCGATGCTGAAGTGGCGCAGCGCGAAGTCCGTCTGCCCGGCGGGCATGTCGTCGTACGTGTAGTGCTCGGCCTCGGCGGTGAAGTCGGAGGATCCGACCGGCTGGCGCAGGAAGCTCACGCCGATCCCGGACACCGGGTCGAACAGCCGCCGCATCGCGTCGTCCCGCGCCTGCCGGGGGAGCGCGCCGAGCACCGCGGCCGAGGAGTCGGTGAGGGCGCCGCCGAAACCGTCCATCCGCTGGAAGCGCCGCGTGGGGTCGACGGTGACGGTCGTGAGGTCCGAACCCCCCTCGTGGAAGGCGACCGGTGCCTGCCGCTGAAGCTGCGCGGAGTCGTCGGCGGTCGTGAGCCACACCTGTGCCTGCGGGCCGGCGGGCCCGCCGGCCGGGTGCGCGGCGGCGGTGGCGGTGGCCGGCAGGCAGGCCATGCACAGTGTGGCGGCCATGAGGGCCGAGGCACCGAAGGCGCGTTTCATGGACGGTTCTCCTTGCTGACGGGACCCGACCACCGGTCGCGCGACCCGGCCCGGGTGAAACGGAATGAAACACCGGTGACATCAGTGTGCGCGGGCATCAGCAAAGACGGCACGCCTCTCGGGTGTCAAGAGGTGTGCCGCGAGGGCTTGTCGCGGGGGCAACGATGAAACAACTGATGTAACAGGATTGGGCGACGGAAACCCGCGCGGGCCACGGCCGGCGGACCCGCGCGGGTGCCGCGGCGCGGGGTTACGCCTCGGCGGCGGGCGACCCGGCGGGCTTCGGCGACGCGGCCTGCGGCGGTACGGCCCCGGGCAGCTCCGCCCGCTCCTCGGCCGCCGCGAGTTCGCCGGTCCCGTCCGCCCCGCCGGCGACTTCTCCGGCCCCGTCCGCCCCGGCGGGCTCCACCGGGGCGGACGCCGCCGCCGGCTGCGGGGCCGCGCCGCCGGACGCGCCCGACGCCGCGCGGTCGAAGAACCGCAGCAGCTCGACGGGGAAGGGCAGCACGAGCGTCGAGTTCTTCTCGGCCGCCACCTCCACGACGGTCTGCAGCATGCGCAGTTGCAGCGCCGCCGGGTTGGCGTCCATCGTGCGGGCCGCCTCCGACAGCTTCTGCGACGCCTGGAGCTCGCCGTCCGCGGTGATGATCCTGGCCCGCCGCTCGCGGTCGGCCTCGGCCTGCCGGGCCATCGACCGCTTCATCGACTCCGGCAGCGCCACGTCCTTGATCTCCACCCGGTCGATGTGCACACCCCAGCCGGTCGCCGGGGTGGCCAGCATCAGCTCCAGGCCCTCGTGCAGCCGCTCGCGGCCGGACAGCAGGTCGTCCAGCTCGCTCTTGCCGATGATCGACCGCAGCGAGGTCTGGGCGACCTGCAGCATGGCGAACTGGTAGTTCTGCACGTCGACCGTCGCGCGGATCGGGTCGACGACGCGGAAGTACAGCACGGCGTCCACCCGTACCGACACGTTGTCGCGGGTGATGCCCTCCTGGGAGGGCACCGGCATCGTGACGACCTGCATGTTGACCTTGGTCATCTTGTCGACGAAGGGCACCAGCAGCCGCGGGCCGGGCTGCTTCGGGAGCGGGCTGACCCGGCCGAAGCGGTAGATCACCCCGCGCTCGTACTGTTTGACGACGCGCATGCTGCTCGGCAGCACGATCAGGCCCACCACGGCCAGGACGATCAGCAGTACAACGACGATCTCCATGTCTCCCACTCCCCGGTCCGGTGCGTGAGGGGTACGGCCTGCCGCCCGGCGCCGCGGGGGCAACCGCCTTACCTCGGCGAGGGTTTGACGCCCGGTCCGCACCTCTCGGTTCCGGCGGCCGCGTCCCGCCACGGCGGCCCGGTGACCACCGTCACCGGGCGGACCGCCCTAGGCTGGGCCGATGGCACGCTACTTCGATGTACATCCCCAGAATCCGCAGCCGCGCATCATCAGCGGCGTGGTCGAGAGCATCCGGGACGGTGCGCTGGTCGCGTACCCCACGGACTCCTGCTACGCGCTGGGTTGCCGGCTGGGCAACCGCGAGGGCGTCGACCGCATCCGCACGATCCGCAAGCTCGACGAGCGGCACCACTTCACGCTGGTCTGCCGGGACTTCGCCCAGCTCGGCCAGTTCGTGCAGATCGACAACGACGTCTTCCGGGCGGTGAAGGCGGCCACCCCGGGCAGCTACACCTTCATCCTCCCCGCGACGAAGGAGGTGCCGCGGCAGCTGCAGCACCCGAAGAAGAGGACGGTCGGCGTCCGTATCCCCGACCACGTCGTGACGCAGGCGCTGCTCGCGGAGCTGGACACGCCGCTGGTCTCCAGCACCCTGCTGCTGCCCGACGAGGCCGAGCCGATGACGCAGGGCTGGGAGATCAAGGAGCGGCTCGACCACGTGGTCGACGCGGTGGTCGACTCCGGCGACTGCGGCACCGAGCCGACGACCGTCGTCGACTTCTCCGGCGGCGGCGCCGAGATCCTGCGCCACGGCGCGGGGGACGCCGCGCGCTTCGAGTAGCCGGCCGGCCGTACCGCCCGGCGCGGGCGGTACGGCCACCGGGTCACAACGCCGGTGCCGCAGCGATCAGTTCGCGCGTCCACGGGTCCGCCGGATCGGCGAAGACCCGCTCCACGGGACCGCTCTCCAGGACCCGCCCGTCCCGCATGACCATCACCTCGTCGGCGATCTCCCGGATCACCGCCAGGTCGTGCGAGATGAAGAGCATCGCCAGGCCCAGCCGGTCCCGCAGGGAGGCCAGCAGGTCGAGCACCTGGGCCTGGAGCGACACGTCCAGCGCGGAGACCGGCTCGTCGCACACCAGCACCCGCGGGCGGGTGGCCAGCGCCCGGGCGATCGCCACCCGCTGCCGCTGGCCGCCGGACAGCTCCCTCGGCCGGCGCCGCAGGTGCTCCGGCGCCAGCCCCACCATCGCCAGCAGCTCGGCGCAGCCGGCCGGCCGGTCCGCCCGGGCGACCCCTGCCGCGGCCAGTGCTTCGCCGAGCAGCCGCCGTACCGGGTAGCGCGGGTCCAGCGCGCTCAGCGGGTCCTGGTCCACGAGCTGGACGAGCCGCCGCCGCTGCCGCCGGGCCCGCTCGGGGGCAGGGCTCCAGACGGCGCCGTCCAGCCGTACGGAGCCCGCGTCAGGCTGTTCCAGTCCCAGCACCAGCCGCGCCAGCGTGGACTTCCCCGATCCGGACTCCCCGACGACGCCGAGCGTGCGGCCCGGCGTGAGAGCGAGGGACACCTCGTGCACGGCCTCGCGCCAACCGCCCCCCGGCCGCCGGTAGCGCAACCGCAGCCCGCTCGCCTCCAGCACGGGCCCGGCTGCCGGGCCCCCGGAGTCCCCGGTTTCCCCGGCGCCTGCCTGCTCCCGGGGCTTTGCGGCCCCGGGGCCGGCCTGCTTCCCGGCCTGCGCGGCCCTCGCGTCGGCGGGGTCCGGCGACTGCCCCGTCTCCGCCTCCGCGGCCGCCGCGGGCCCCGCCACCGCCCCGGGCCCCCCGGCCCTCCCCGGCCCCGCGGTCTCCCCGGCGGGTGCGGGGTCCGGCCTCGCCGTCCGGGCGCGGGGCGGGCGCCGCCCGGGCACGGCGTCCAGCAGCGCCCGCGTGTAGGGGTGTTCGGGTGCCGTCAGGATGCGCCGGGCCGGGGCCTGCTCCACGACGACGCCCTCGCGCATCACCGCGATGTCGTCCGCGACCTGCGCCACCGCGGCCAGGTCGTGGCTGATCAGCAGCACCGCCGTGCCCGCGTCCCGCAGCTCCCGCAGCAGCGCCAGGACGCGGGCCTGCACGGTGGCGTCCAGCGCGGTGGTCGGCTCGTCGGCGATCAGCAGCCGGGGGCCGCCGGCCAGGGCCGAGGCGATCAGCGCCCGCTGGCGCAGCCCCCCGGACAGCTCGTACGGGCGCTGCCGGGCCCGCTGCTCCGGCTCGGGCACGCCGACCCTGGTGAGCAGCTCCAGGACCCGGGCGCCCACCTCCTCCCGGGAGGCGCGGCGGTGGGCGGTGAGCGACTCGGCGATCTCCCGGCCGACGGGCCGCAGCGGGTCGAGCGAGACGAGCGCGTCCTGGGAGACCAGCCCGACGTCCACGCCGCGCACCGCCCGCCACTCGCGCTCGCCGTACCGGCGCACGTCGGCGCCGCCCACCTCCAGGCGCTCGGCCCGCACCTCTGACCGGCCGCCGACCAGCCCCAGCAGGCTGCGCGCGGTCACGCTCTTGCCCGACCCGGACTCCCCGACCAGCGCCAGGGACCGCCCGGCGGCCAGCCGGAACGACACGCCGCGCACGGCCTCCACCGGGCCGGCCGGGGTGCCGAACCGCACGTGCAGGGACGCGACATCGGCCACGAGCGGCCCGTGCGGGCCCGTATCGGCGGGTCCGGCGGTGCCGGGGACGGCCTCGACGGCGTCGGTCATGACCGGGTGCTCCTCTCGGGCGGGCGGACGGGTGCCGCCGTCGCCGGGCCGCGCCCCGGCGGGTACCGCCGCCGCGGACCGGATACGGGCGGGCGGGCGCGTACGGCCGGTGCCGGGCCGGTCGCGTGCGGGGCGGCCGGTGCCGCCGCCGGCTGCGGCGCGGGGTGTCGCCGCTCCGGGCCCGGCGCGGCGGGCGCCGGCGTCGCCCGGCGGCGTACGTGCGGCCGCTGCCGCTGCGGGCTCACCCGGCGCTCCGGCCCGCGAAGCTGTGGTGCATTCTCCGGCCCGCCACGCTGATCGCGACCGCCGCGACCGTGACGGCCAGGCCCGGGAAGACGCCCGTCCACCAGGCCACCGGCAGGTACTGCTGGCCCTGGGAGAGCATCGCGCCCCACTCCGGGGAGGGCGGCTCCGGGCCGAGGCCCAGATAGCTCAGGGCGGCGCCGGAGGTGATGGCGGAGCCCGTGCCGATCGCCGCGACGAGCGCGAGGGGCCCGACGGTGTTCGGCAGGACGTGCCGCGCCACCAGGACGGCCGGCCGCTGCCCCAGGCACACCGCCGCCCGCACGTAACCGGACTTGCGCACCGACATCGCCTGGGTACGCACCAGCCGGGCGTACCCCAGCGCGGTGGGCACGGCGATGGCGATCGCCTCGCTGCCCGAGCCGCGCCCGGCCAGGGTCAGCACCAGCAGCGACACCAGCAGCGACGGCAGCGCCAGCAGCGCGTCCACCAGCCGCATCACGACCGCGTCCGCGGCGCGGCCGGTCAGCGCCGCGACCATCCCGATCACCAGTCCGGCGACGGCTGCCAGCGCGGTCGCGCCCAGGCCCGTGGCCAGCGACTGCCGTGACCCGTACACCACCCGGGTCAGCACGTCGCGTCCCAGCTGGTCGGTGCCGAACGGGTGCGCGAGGCTCGGCGGGCGCAGCACCCTGTCGAGGTGCGGGGCCAGCGGCGAGCCGTCGGTGAAGAGCCACGGCATGGCGGCCACCGCGGCGATCACCACCAGCACCGCGACCGCCAGCGCCGTGCCCGGCCGCACCCGCCGCCACCGCGGCCACCGTCGCAACCGCCGCGTGCCCCGCGGCGCGCCGGAAGCCGCCGGGGCTCCGACGGCCCGCTCCACGGCCGCACCCGCGGCCTGCTCCACGTCCGTCACACCGCCGCCCCCCTCACCCGCAGCCGCGGATCGACCACCAGGCACAGCAGGTCGACGACGGTGCTGACGGCCGCGTACGCGAGCGCCGCGACGATCACCACGCCGAGCACCACCGGCATGTCCCGGGTCCCGACAGCGTCGAGTGCCACCTTGCCCAGCCCCGGCCGGGCGAAGACCGTCTCGATCAGGACCGCGCCGCCCAGCAGGTGGCCGACGAACCAGCCGGTGAGGTTGAGCGCGGGCAGCGCCGCGTGCCGCAGGGTGTGCCGGGCCCGCACCGCCCACTCCGACAGCCCGCGGGCGCGGGCGGTGAGCGTGTACGGCTCCTGCCAGGCCGCCTGCATGCCGTCCCGCAGCACCTGGGTGAGCAGCCCGGCGGCCGGCAGCGCCAGCGTGACCGCCGGGAGCACCAGGGCCTCGAACCCCCCCGCGCCCGCGGCCGGGAGCAGCCGGAGCCGGAAGGAGAAGGCCGTCAGCAGCAGCATCCCGAGCCAGAAGGACGGCAGTGAGATCGCCGTCAGCTCCGCGCCGGACAGCACGCCGCGGCCCAGCCGTCCGAGCCGGGCGAGCGGACCGCGCCCGCCGCCGGTGCCCGCGGTGGCCACCGACAGCACCACCGCGACCAGCAGGATGAGCACGGTGGCCGCGCCGGCCAGCTGGAGCGTGGGCCCGAGCTGTTCGCCGACGATCGCGGTCACGGGCCGCTGCTGCTGGTAGGAGGTGCCCAGGTCGCCGTGCAGCAGCCGGGTGAGGAACCGGACGTACTGCACGGCGAACGGGCGGTCGAAACCGTAGTCGTGGCGGATGCGGGCAGCCATGCCGGGCGAGGCGGCGTAGCCGTTGCCCAGCATGATCTGCACCGGGTCGCCGGGCAGCAGGTGCAGGACGGCGAAGGCGACGGTGGCCGCTGCCCAGACCACCAGCACCGCTGCCGCGGCCCGGCCCGCGAGGTAGCGTGCGACGCCTGCGCCCTTCACCGGCCGGTGGTCCAGGCGCGCGCGAACAGCGGCCAGCCGGAGACGTCGAAGGTGACGCCCTGCACCGACTTCGAGGTGCCCAGCAGGTAGGTGCCGACGTACAGCGGGATGGTCACGGCGTGGTCGAGCACCCAGTGCTGGACCTTCGCGTACGCGGCCCTGCGCTGCGCCGGGTCGGTGGTGGCGGAGGCCGCCAGCAGCCACGAGTCGAGCTGCGGGTCGTCGACGCGGGAGGCGTTCTGGCCGCCCTTCTCCAGGTTGGCGCCGCCGAAGTACAGACCGCGCAGGATGTCGCCGTCACCGCGCGACCAGCTGAGGTCCAGGACGTCGTAGCCGGCGGAGTAGGCGGCCTTGAAGTAGCCGCCGGAGTCCACCGTCACCTGCTTGAGTTCGATGCCGACCGCCTTGGCCTGCGACTTCATCCCGTCGGCGAGGGCGCCGCGCTGGTCGCGGGTGACGTTGGCGGCGAGGACGGGCCACGACAGGGTGAGCCGCCTGCCGTCCTTGGTGCGGTAGCCCTGCTTGTCGCGGCCGGTCCAGCCCGCCTGGTCCAGCAGAGCCGCGGCCTGCTTCGGGTCGTACGCCCAGGTGTCCTTCAGCGAGGCGTCGTAGGCGTTCGGCGTGGACGGGCTCAGCGGGCTCCAGGCGCGCTGGTAGACGCCGATGTAGATGGCCGTGACAAGGCTGTCGACGTCCAGCGCGTGCAGCAGGGCGGTGCGCACCCGCTCGTCGGACAGCGGCGCCCGGGTGGTGTTGAGCTGGAGGCTGTAGACCGCGCCGGGCGACTGGTGGGACAGCAGGCGCAGGCGCGGGTCGGTGCGGACCTGGGTCGCCGCGATCACCGGCACCACGGCCGCGTCGATCTGTCCGCTCGTCAGGGTGCCCAGCCGGGTGGTGTCGTCGGTGAGGAAGCGGATGGTGAAGGTGTCCAGGTGGGCGGGACCGTTGTAGCCGCCGTCCTGCGGGCCCCACCGGTAGGCGGGGTTGCGGTGGAAGACGATCTGCCGGCCCACGGTCCGGGAGGCCTCCACGAAGGGCCCGCTGCCGACGGAGTGGGCGCCGCCCGCGCACAGCGCGCTCGACCCCGCCTTGAGCGCCTTCGGCGACTCGATGCCCAGGTAGGTGGTGCTGACGGCCTGGAGGAAGGGGGAGAACGGGCGGCTGAAGGACACCCGGACGGTGTCCTTGCCGGTGACGGCGGTCCCCTTGTAGGAGGGGCCGAACAGGCTGGCCGCGTAGGCCGACTTCGTCTCCGGCGCGGTGATCTGGTCGAAGTTGGCCTTGACGGCGGCGGCGTCCAGCCGGGTGCCGTCGTGGAAGAGCACGTCGTCGCGGAGGGTGAAGTCGTAGGTGAGCCCGTCGGGGGAGATCTTCCAGGACTTCGCCAGCCAGGGGTGGACGGTGCCGGTGGTGTCCTCCGAGACCAGGGAGTCGAAGACGCCGCGCTGGATGACGGCGGAGGCGTCGGTGGGGGAGACGTGCGGATCGAGGCAGGACGGCTCGGAGCTGACGGCGAAGGTCAGGCTGCCGCCGTTGACGGGCTTCCCGCCCGGGGCGGCGGTGCCGGAACCGCTGTCGGCGGAGCAGCCGGTGGTGGCCGCGAGGGCGACCGCGAGCAGGGCGGCGCCGGCGGTGGACGCGGCGCGGCGGAGCGGGGTGGGCATGACGGATCTCTCTTCCGGGCGGGTCGGGTGCGAGGCGGCGGGCGGGGCGGTCGGCCCGGACACGCCGCGGTGCAGACCCGCAGCAGGTCGATGTGGCGCCGCCGTACGAGCGGCGGCGCGAGCACGCAGGGCATCAGACCCCCGCGGCGGGGATCGGAGCGGGCCGGGGCCGCGACACGGGTGCGGCGCCGGCCGGCGGGTACCGGTGGGCGCCGGGTGCGGATCCCGTGCGGGGCGGCTGCGTCGTCATGGTCACTCCGGCTACGTGAACGGTCGCCGCACAGTCTGCGGTGTGCGGAGCCCGGGCTGCCTCGGCCGCAAGGCGGGACTGCGTGCCCGCCGAAAGGCCGTCACCGGGCGCACCGGCCTGGACTTTGGTCGGGGGTCCGGGTGATCGGTGACGCCGGCGGCGGGCGGGACCGGAGGATGTCCCCGGGGCTCGCCTGCCGTGCGGGCCGTCGCCCGTCCCCGGCCGCGCCCCGGCACGTACGGGTTCCGGACGGGGTACTGATTCGGAAAACGTGGAACAATCGAACTCCAGGCGCGCCCGGGGCGCTGGCCCCGCGCGCGGCGCCGCCCGCCCGCGGCGACACCACAGGGGAGGATCCATGGCGATGTCCCACCTGCCCGCGGAGGCACCGGCGCGCCCGGCCGGCGCCGCGGCGTCAGGCGGCGGCCTCCCGGTGCCCGGCGGGACCCGCGTGCTGCTGGGCGCGGGCAGTCCGGTGATGCGGACAGGGCTGCGCACCATCTTCCTCGCGGCCGGCGGCATCGACGTGGTCGCCGAGGTCTGCCGGAGCCGCCACGTGCTGCGGATGTCCGTCGACGCCCGTCCCGCCGTGGTCGTCCTGGAGGACGGCGGGCTGGACGGGGACACCGCCGACCTGGTGCGGTCGATGGTCGGCCGCACCGCGGGCGCCGCCGGCGCGGTCGTGATCACCTGCCGCAGCGAGCGGCGGGTCAGCGCGCTGCTGCGGGCCGGCGCGAGCGCGCTGGTGCACCGCGACGCCCGGGAGTACGAGCTGCTCGCCGCGGTGCGCGCGGTCGCCGCCGGGCACGCCTACTTCTCGCCGCCGCTCGCCCGCGTCGCCCTGGACCTCGCCGCCCCGCACCTGCCCGTACCGCCGGGGGAGGGCGAGGAGCCGGCCGCCGAGGAGGGCGCGCTGCGCGAACTCACGCCCCGTGAGCGGGAGATACTCGACCTGGTCGCCACCGGCATGTCGAACGCGGAGGTCGCGGCCGCGCTGCACCTGAGCGAGAAGACGGTGAAGTTCCACGTCTCCAACGTGCTGACCAAGCTCCGGGTGCGCAGCCGCACCCAGGCCGTCGTCTACTTCCGCACCCTTCCGGCAGCCGCCTCCTGAGGAGGGTCGAGTATCCTTGAACCGTCAAACGACAGGCCGCGAGCAGTCCGCGAACCGGGGCCCCGCCCACGGCCGGCGGTCACGGGAAGGGAGGTACCGTCCGTGCGCACTCCGGTCCACCCCAAGGCCGACGACCTCGAACTCGCCGTGCTCTTCCACGCGCTGAGCGACCCCGTGCGGCTGGCCATAGTCGGGCTGGTGGCCGGCGGCGAGATGTCGTGCGGCGCGATGGCGATCCCGCTGTCGAAGTCGACGCTCTCCCACCATCTGAAGATCCTGCGCGAGGCCGGCGTCACCAACACCCGCCTCGAGGGCACGCACCGCTACATCTCCCTGCGGCGCGACGACCTGGACGCGCGATTCCCCGGGCTCATGGGGTCGATCCTCGCCCAGCTCCCCGACGCGCCGCTCACCCTGCTCGCCTCCGCCTGATCCCGCCTGCTCGCCTCCGCCTGGTCCCGGCTGTGCCCGTGGGGCGTTCCGCGCCGCCCACCAGCTGATTTGTATGCGTGCTGATCGTCTGCCCTAAGATGATTTAGTGACCTTGGATCTGACGCCCGACCAACTCCTGTCGACCACGCGCGCGGTCCGCCGGCGCCTGGACTTCGACCGTCCCGTCCCGCGCGAGCTGATCGAGGAGTGCGTGGACCTCGCCGTCCAGGCCCCGACCGGCCGCAACCGGCAGCGCTGGCACTTCGTCGTCGTCACCGAGGACGTTCAGCGGCATGCCGTGGCCGACCTCTTCCTGCGGGCCCTCTCCGTGGCCCAGGGGCAGCGGCTGACCGCGCGCGACACCTGGCGCATGGGCTACCACCCCGGTTCCACCGAGCGGGTCTTCGACGGCCTGCGCCACCTGGCCGCGAACATCCACCGGGTGCCGGTGTTCGTCATCCCCGCGGTGGAGGGGCGCACCGACCGGGCGAACGTCGCCGAGCAGGCCGGGACCTGGGGCTCGATCCTGCCCGCCGTGTGGAGCTTCATGCTCGCCGCGCGCGCCCGCGGCCTGGGTACGACCTGGACGACCGCGCAGGCCCCGCTGGAGCGGGAGCTGGCCGGGGTGCTCGGTGTCCCCTACGACGAGGTCATGCTGGCCGCGTTCATCCCGCTGGCCTACAGCATCGGCACCGACTTCAGACCGGCTCCGCGCATCCCGCGCGAGCACGTCCTGCACTGGGACCAGTGGAAGCAGGGCCGGTCCTAGCACCGCCGCGGCGGTCCGGCGGGCAGCTCCAGGGACTCCGTCTTCCGTGCCACGCAGGGGAGTTAGAGTCGCCCCATGACGCCTTCCACCTCGTCGGGAGCCTCCCCGGGGGCCTCCTCCGCGCCGCCGCCGTCCTCCCGTGGCTCGCTCGCGGGCGCCGGCTGGGAGGCTCAGGAACCGGGCACGTACTCCGCGTTGATGCCGCCGCGGGTGTCGAACCTGTCGTGGCTGAACCCGGCGACGCTGTGGAAGGCGCGCAACGGCCCGCTCGCCGCGCTGCTGGGCGACCCGACCGGGGACCGGCGCCGCCAGTGGGTGCGCGGGCAGATCGAGCGCGGCGCCGCGGGCGAGGACCTGCTGATCGAGCGGGACGACCCCGACACCTTCTCCTTCCTCCTGCTCGGCGACACCGGCGAGGGCGACGCCCCGCAGTACGCCGTCGTCCCCGGCCTGCTGAAGGCCGGGGCGGGCACCCGTTACGCGGTGCTGTGCAGCGACGTGCTCTACCCGGTGGGCAGCGCCGACGAGTACGGCACGAAGTTCTTCCGGCCCTACCGCGACTACGACGCGCCGATCTACCCGATACCCGGCAACCACGACTGGTACGACGGCCTCACCGGCTTCATGCGGGTCTTCTGCGACGCCCCGGAGCCCCCGGCCCCGCCCCGCCCGCGGTTCGGGTCGGCGGCGTGGTGGCGGTCCCTGCTGTGGCGGTCGCCCGCGGCGGTCGACGAGGAGCGGCTCGCGCGGGCCCGCCGGATGCGGGACCGGCCCGCGCAGGCCGCCCGGTGCCCCGGGCCGTACTGGGCCATGGACTCCGGGCCGCTGCGGATCATCGGGATAGACACCGGGCTGCTCGGCCGGATCGACCGCGAGCAGGGCGAGTGGCTCGCCCGGGTGGCGAGCGGGCCCCGGCCGAAGATCCTGGTGACCGGCTCCCCGCTCTACGTCGACGGCGAGCACCACCCCTGTCCCATCGAGGGCGGCGGCACCGTCGACGCCATCGTGCGCGACCCGCGGAACCGCTTCGTCGCGGCGATAGGCGGCGACATCCACAACTACCAGCACTACCCGGTCGACGTGGACGGGCGGCGCATCGAGTACGTCGTCTCGGGCGGCGGCGGCGCCTTCATGCACGCCACCCACACCATCCCCCCGGTCACCGTGGGCGGCGTGACGGAGGACCGGTTCCGCTGCTACCCGCTGCGCGCGGACTCGCTGGCCTTCTACAGCCGCCTGTACGGCCGCCGGCTGCGGCTGCCGAAGCTGTTCGACCTGACGCCGGACCAGGCGGCCGCCGTGATCGCCGCCCGCCTGGGCCTCACCCCCGTCCGCACGGCGGCGGGCGCCGAGGTGACCTGGCGCACCCGCTTCGTGGCCGCGGTGCTCGGCGTGGCCTCCCGCCCCGGCCGCAGGCGCCGGCTGCGGCTGCCGGTGCGGCGCATGCTGACCCGCGTGCTGTCACCGGGCTCGGCCACCTTCAGCCCGCCGTTCTTCAAGAGCTTCCTGCGCCTGGACGTGACCCCCACGGCGGTCCGCGTCCGCTGCTTCGCCGCGACAGGACTGCGCCCCCACGAGCTGGAACCGCCGGTCGAGGACGACTTCACCATCCCGCTCACCTGAGGCCCGCGGCAGCAGCCGGCCGGACACCGCCCTGCCGCCCGGCGACGGCTGCCCGGCGGCTACGGCCGGTCCGGCGGGACGGTGCCGACGGCCACGACGTTGCCCTCGCTGATGTAGGCGTCGGGGGAGCGCAGCGGGTGGCCGGGGTGGTCCGGGGTCAGCAGGGGGGCCCAGGTCCGTTCCGGGAGGCCGCTGTCGAGGGCCTGGCGGGCGACGCTCGCCGTGGCCAGGCCGTAGAAGTGGGCGGCCGCCGGGGTGAGCGGCGCGTAGTGCTCGATCAGCAGGGTCTGCTGGCGGACGCCGGTCAGGCCCGCCCGGCGCAGCCACAGATGCAGGTCCCGGGTGCGCAGCAGCTGGTGGGCGTAGCCGGGGACCCGGGCGGCGTGCCGGAAGAAGTCGGTGAGCTGGAAGGGGTCGCCGGGGCGGAGGGTGAGGAGCGCGGCGTCGAGGTCCTTGACGGCGACGACCCCGCCCGGGCGCACCACCCGCCGGAACTCGGCCAGTGCGCGCGGCAGTTCGCCGTCGTCGAGGTACTGGACGGTGTTGGCGCACCACACGGCGTCGAAGGTGCCGTCGGGGTAGGGCAGGTCGAGGACGTCGCCGGTCCGGACGTCGACCGGCGGCGCGCCGCTCCCGCCCGGCAGCTCCTGCCGCGCCCGGCGCCCGGCGAGCGCGGCGTTCTCCGGCGCGAGGTCCACCGCCGACACCCTGCCCTGCGGGCCGACGCGTTCGGCCAGCAGCGGCAGGAAGGTGCCGCTGCCGCACCCGGCGTCCAGCACGTGCCAGCCGCGGTGCACCCCGGCCAGGTCCAGGGCGGTGCGGTAGGCGCCGGCGCACGCCGCGAAGTGCGCGTCCACGATGTTCCCGGTGCTGAAGCCCAGACCGGTGGAGGCGGTGTGGCCCCATGCCGCGTGGTCGTCGGTCAGCACGGCAGGTCCTCCGGGTGGACGGTGACGAGGGGGCGGTGGGCCGTGCCGGGGACGGGGACGCGGGTGGTGCCCGCGACCTCGTCGAGCAGGTCGGCGAGCAGCCCGGTCAGGGTGTGCGGGGTCTCCAGCGGCGGCAGGTGGCCCGAGGTGGGTACCACGGCCAGCCGTGCGCCGGGGAGGCTGCGTGCGGTCGCCTCCGCCTCCCCGACCGTGACGAGGCCGTCCTCCTCGCCCACGGCGACCAGCGCGGGCACCGCCAGAGCGGCCAGGTGCGGCCCGGAGTCCGGGCGTTCGGCGGCGGCGCGCTGGGCCCAGGCGACGGACGCGGGCGGCGCGGCCGCCCCGGCGGCCCGCAGCTCCGCCGCGACCGCGGGCCGGCGGTCCCGCGTGGTGGGGCCGAAGAGCCGGCCGGCCGCCGCCGCGGCCCAGGCGGGCGCGGCGGCGGGATCGGCCATGGCGGCCGCGAACGCCAGCCGGCCCTCGCGTGCCGCCGCGTCGTCCGCCGCGGCCCGCGTGGAGACCAGCCCCAGGCCGAGCACGCGGTCCGGCCAGCGCCGGGCGAAAGCCATGGCCACGTACCCGCCCATCGACACCCCGGCCAGGACCGCCCGCTCCACGCCGCGGCCGTCCATGGCACGGCGCAGGTCGTCCGCGAGCACGTCGACGGAGGGCGGCTCCGCGCCCAGCGGCGTGCCGCCGAACCCGCGCTGGTGCGGGGCGAGCACCCGGTGCCCGCGCCCGGCCAGGGCGTGCTGCTGGGCCCGCCACATCGTGGCGTCGAGCGCGAGGGCGTGCAGCAGCACCACCGGCGGCCGGGCCCCGGCGCCGGATCGGGGCGCGGTCACCGGGCCGGCTCCGCGGCCGCCGTGCGGCGGGCCTCGGCGTTCTCGGCGTCCCGCACGAAGCGGGCCACGTGGCCGGGCAACGGGGTGCCGCGGAGCCAGGCCAGGGCGACGGGACCCGGCGGGAGGCCGTGGACGGGCAGCACCTCGATCCCCGCGGGGACGGCCGTGGCCAGCGACAGGAAGGAGAGGTGGACGGCGTCGCCGGCGAGGAGGACGTCCGCCATGGCCCGCACCGTCGTCATGGGGTGGACGCGGCGGATCGGACGCCCGGACGGGGCCGTGCGGGGCACCACCTCGTCCCACACCTCGGGCGGGAAGTCCGCGGGGCAGCGGAAGTCCGGGAAGTCGGCGACGTCCTCCAGGGTGAGGGCGCCGCGGCGGGTCAGCGGGTGGTGCGCGCCCACCGCCACGGCCCGCGGGTCGTGCCACACCGGGCGGCTGACCTCCAGATCGGGCGTCCGCGGCAGGTACTTGACGACCATGAGGTCCGTCTGCCCGGCACGCAGCGCGGTGAAGGGGTCGTCCACCTCGAACGGGAGCCACCGCACGGCGTCCGCGGGCCATCCCGCTCCCGCCACGATCCGGTCGGCCATGGTGTGGGAGGCGTGCAGCCCGCAGCGGATCGGGGGGTGTTCCGCGCGGGCACGGTCCGCGCGCGCGGACGGGGCGGAGGTGGTCACAGGCGTTCTCCTCGGGTCAGGGCGGCCCACGCGCGCAGGCGGGGCGGGGCGGAGGTGCCGTGGGAGGGCGGTTCCTCGGCGTCGACGCGCAGCGCGTCGAAGTGGGCGCGCAGCCCGCCGAGCGACGGGACGTGGTGCAGGACGAGCCGGTCGCCGGGTTCGACGAGTCCGTCGAGCACCGCCTCGACCAGCAGGTGGTGGGTGTGCACCAGCAGGCGGGGGAGCGGCGTGCGCGCCGTGGCGACGTAGAGCTGCCGGCGCAGCGGCGCCCGGCGGGCCGGCCGGGCGGCGTCGGGGACGCGCACCGGGGTGGGCGGGATCGCCGGGGCCCCGCCGGAGGCGCGCAGCGTCTTGAGCAGCCGGCGCAGCGGCGCGGTCGCGGCCGGCGGCCCCGGTGCGCACCACGCGACGGACCCGTCGGGGGACAGGTGGTGGAAGTCGAAGCGGCGCTGGAGGCGGCGTGGGTCACCGGCCAGGAAGACGGTGCGGGTCAGCGAGCGGCGCCAGGCCGCGACGCGCTCGGCGTCCGGGCGGGACTGCAGCGACAGGCCGAACGCGCAGGCCTGCGCGACCCAGCGGGCGGGCGCGTAACTGCGCACCACCGCGACGGCGTGCGCGCTGCGCGGGTCGCGCTCGTCCTCCTCCGCGAGGGCGTCCGCGGCGCGCAGCAGCCGCTCCAGATCCGCGTCGGCGCCGTCCAGCAGGTCCGGGCGGGCCCGGTGCAGCCGGGCCGCGGCCGCGCGCCGCAGCTCCTCCTGGCCGAGCACCCCGGCCGTCCCGACCGGCGTCACAGGAACACCTCCCGCAGGGTGTCCGGGGGCAGCCGGGTGGGGCGCCGCCCCAGCAGGCCGGAGGTGAGCCGGTAGGCGTCGACGTGGGCGTGGCCGCGCCGGTGACGGCCGATCAGCTCGGCCGCCGGGGCGCCGGGGGCCCCGCCGGCGTCCAGGATCCGCCGGGCCCGCCGGACCTGCTGGACGAGGAGCCCGGCGCGGAAGGACTCCTGCTGCCCCGGTCCGAGGCAGGCCAGGAAGTACAGCCGCGCCCCGAGGGCGACGGCGGCGCGGTCGTGGCCGGACAGCAGGGCGTCCAGCAGCGCCCCGGCGTGCAGGCCGTGCCAGCCGCCCTCGCGGGCCGAGCGGATCCGCCCGTCGATCGGCACCCGCCCCACCGCCACCCGGTGCACCGCCGGGCCGCGCGCCTGGAGCACGCGCTGGAGGAGCTGGTAGTCCGCGTCGAGGTCCGGGTCGTACAGCAGCACGACCTCGTCGTAGCGGCCGGCCAGCGGGAGCAGGTCGCGCAGGGCGCACGCCAGGTAGTTGGGCCGCCCGTCGGCGGTCACGATCTGCCGCAGCGGCAGGCCCTGGGCGGTCAGGTCGAGGTAGACCGGCCCGCCCATGGGGCGCTGGTCCAGGCACAGCCCGTCGGCGGCGAGGAGGCCGAGGGCGTCGTCCAGGGCGAGGCCCGGCGGCTGGTGGGCCGTCAGGCCCGGGTCGTGCATGCCCAGCCGGGCGTAGTGCCGCTGCCACAGCTCCAGCACCCGCAGCGCCGCCGGGTGGGTCCACCCCTGGTGCTCGACGGCGTCGGCGTAGGGGCGCAGGGCCGCGGCGGGCGCGCGCCGCCCCTCCTGCCGGAAGCGCACGTACAGCGCGCCGATGCCCTCCTCGTCCATGGCGCCGAAGTCGGCGTCCCCCACCGCGCGGTCCAGGAACTCCCAGAACCCCAGGGTCTGCTCGGTGGGGTGGTAGGCGGTGTGGCTGTAGCGGAGCGCGGCGTCGGCCACCTGGCCGGTCGCCCGGTACATCACGTCCGCCCACAGCAGGCCCTTCAGGTGCGAGGGCGTGAGCGGCTTGGACGGGGTGACGGTCACGGGAGCGATGAGCACGCGCGGCCTGCGGGGCGCCGCCGGGGCGGCCGGGCCCGCCGGCCGGGCGGTCGCGGCGGCGGTGGTCGGCGCCGTCATGCCCGGGCTCCTGCCGCGGGACGCTCCCGGCTGCCGGCCACGGCCCGTACGCGCGCGGCCAGGGCGTCGCCGGCGAACGCCCGCTGCGGGGTGTCGAGGCTCATCAGCGTACGGGTGAGGGCCCGCCACACCGTGCCGTCCACGGCGGCCGCCGCCGCGAGTTCGCCCGCGGTCACCCCGGGCAGCCCGAACGCGGGCGAGCCGGCGGCCGGGATCCCGGCGGTCCAGGCGGCGGTGCGCGACCGGTCGGCGGCGGCCGCGTGCTCGAACCACGGGCGCAGCGCGGTCTCGGCCAGCCGCCCGGCGGCGGCGCGCTGCGCGGCGTCCACCCCGGGGTGGGTGTCCAGCAGCCCGGCCAGCGCGAAGGCGTGGGAGAACGCCAGTGACATGCCGCGCCCGAAGATCGGGTCGGTGACCACCGCCGCGTCGCCCACCGGGTAGAGCCCGGCCACCGGCGGGCGGACGGCCGCGGCGCGGAGCACGTTCGGCGGGCAGGTGAGCGCGTGCACGGCGGAGACGGGCTCGGCGGCGCCGGGCGCGAGCCACGGGCCCAGGAAGGGGCTCGCGGCCGCCACCCGGGTGAAGTCCCCGGCGTCGCGCAGCCGTCCCAGGGTGCGGTCGGCGGGCAGGGTGCCCAGCGCGACGGTGAAGGTCGCCCCGTCGCCGGGGTGCAGGACCGCGGCGTAGCCGTCCCAGATCCCCCCGGCGGCGTTGCCCCGGTTGAGCGCGCCGGGCGGCTGCGCGGATGTGCGCCGGTACAGCCGGGAGAAGCTGGTGATCGCCGAGCGCTCGACGCGGTCCGCGGGCAGCGGGATCCCGGCCGCCGCCAGCCAGCGGCGGGCGGCGCCCCTGCGGCCGGTGGCGTCGACGACCAGGTCGGCCCGCACCTCCTCGCCGCCCAGCCGCACCCCGCGCACCCGCCCGTCGTCGGCCAGCACGCCGGTGACGGGGCGGCCGTGCCGTACGCGGACACCCGGCAGGGCCGCGACGTGCCGGTGCAGGACCTGTTCGAAGACGGTCCGGCGGCACGCGAGGCCGATCAGGTCCGGGTCGGCGACCGGCGGGCCGCCGCGCGGGGCCGCCCGGGTCAGGTCCAGGAGCGTGGCACCGGCCGCCAGCAGCTCCTGCAGCAGCTCCGGGGCCCTGTCCCGCAGCAGGCAGGTGCCGAGCGAGGTGAAGGTGTGCGCGTGCAGGGCCTGCGGTACGGCCGCGCGCCGCCATTCTCCGGGTCCGTCCGGCGGTGGCGGTGTCGCCTCCAGGACGTCGACCCGGTGCCCCCGGGCAGCGAACGCGAGCGCGGCGGCCAGCCCCGCGACGCTTCCTCCGGCCACGACGACGCGCATCAGCGTTTCGCACCGTGGACGAAGAACACCCGGCGGACTGGCCCGGCGGCGCGCGGCGGCACCGGGTCGGGCCAGCGGCCGTAGTCGGCGGCCCCCTCGCCGGGCTGCGTCGCCGTCACGTCGAAGCCGTGGCGCGCGAAGAGCCGCTCGGGCTCGTCCTCGCCGAACAGCCAGGGGCAGCCCCAGCCCTCGAACACCTCCAGCAGGCCCCGCATGCCGGGCAGCGTCAGCGCGGCGCGGTTCACGATGTCCGCGACGATCCGGCTGCCCGGGGCCATCAGCGCGGCCACCCGGCCGAGCATGCGGTGCGCGTCCGCCTCGGGGATGTAGTAGAGCAGGCCCTCCAGCAGCCACACGGAGGGGGCCGCCGGGTCGTACCCGGCGGCGGTCAGGCGGCTCTCCCAGTCCGGGGAGGTCAGGTCCACGGCCACCGCGTGGTGGTCGGCCCGGGGCGTGGCCAGGCCCGCGAGGCGCCCGCGCTTGTACGCGAGCACCGCGGGGCGGTCGACCTCGAAGTACCTGACGCCGCTCGGCCAGTCCAGCCGGTAGGCGCGCGAGTCCATCCCCGCGGGGGCGAGCACGACCTGCCGCAGGCCCTGCCGGTGTGCGGCGTCCTGGAGGAGGTCGTCGAACAGCCGGGTGCGGATCGCGTTGTAGTCGGGGGTGCTGGGCAGCGTCCGCTCGGCGTCCTGCGGGAAGGTCACCGCCCGGATCTCCGCGAGGAGCTGGGGGCCGAGGTCGCCGCAGAGCGCGGCCGCGTACGGGTCGTCGTAGATGCGGTCGGGGCGCCGGCTCTCGGCCGCCCGCAGCGCGGCGGTGAGCAGGGCGGTGCGCTCGACGGCGTCCAGTGCGGTGTCGGCGGGGGAGTGGGGGGCGTGGCCGGGGAGCCGGGTCTGCTGGTGCATCATTCACCTCGGTCGGCGGGAGCGTGGCCGGGGGCGGTCAGCCGGTCCCACTGCCGGCTGTCCTGGCGGAAGAGACGGTCCTTGACCTGCGTCGGGCGGGTGCCCCCGGCGACGGCGGCGAGCCAGTCGCGGTCGAAGGCGTCGCCGTCCAGGAGGGTGACCCGCGCGGGGGCCAGGCGGGCCGCCTCCCGGGCCGACCGGTAGCCCGCGGAGCCGTGCCGCAGTTCCTCGTCGAGGCGTTCGCCGAAGCGGTGCAGCTCGTCCTCGCTCCACGGGCCTGCCGGGGCCAGGGCGAAGCGGTAGCCGGGGCGCCCGGTGCCCGGGTCCGGCTCCACGCGGCAGGCGGCGTTGCGCACGGCGAGCCCGCCCGCCGCCGCGGCGCCGCCCAGCGCCCTGATCACCTGCGCGTCGCGCAGCCGCTCGCCCGCCGCGTCCGAGCGCGTGGCCCGGCCGGCGTACTCCAGCCGGGGGACGCCGCCGACCCGGTCCACGACCCGGACCACGTCGCCGACGGCGTAGCGGTACAGGCCGCCGACGTGGCTGAAGACGACGTGGTAGTCGTGGCCCACGTCGAGCTGCCGCACGTCCCACGTGGGGGTCTCGGGGCCGATGTCCTCGTCGGCGTCGGCGAATTCCAGGACGGAGGCGGTCACGACGGGGCTTCCCGCGGTGGGGTGCCGGTCCAGCGCGGTGCCGACCGGGCCCTCGGAGGCGGCCACCGGCGCGGGCAGGGCCGTCACCCCGGTCCCGTACTCCTCGCGCAGCCGCGGCAGGTACAGGCTCGCCATGCCGGTGGTCCAGCAGAACAGCGCCCGCATCCGCGGCCACACGACGGCCGGCCGCGGTTCCCCCGCGCGGTGCGCCGCCCGCTCCAGCTCCGCCGCGCGCTGCGGGTTGGGGTCGCGGGCGGGGACGCCGGCGACGGTGCCGTCGCGGATGTCGCGCAGCAGCCGCGGCCACCACAGGCGCAGCTGGAAGGGCAGGGCGGCGACCATCGCCGGGTTGATCCCGATCACCAGCCGCACGTCGCTCTCCATGGCCAGCCGCAGCCGGGCGTACATCTTGCCCTCGTGGTCGTCCGCGGCGAGCGGGACCGGGAGCGTCCCCCAGGGGGCGAAGGAGCCCGGCTCGGCCGCCAGCGGCTCGCCGAACCGCTCCCCGAAGTCGACCTGGCTGGCGCCGACGTGGGGCCGGCCGTCGGCGAGCGTCGGCGGGGCCGCCAGCGGGTCGTGCTTGAGGTTGAGCACGGCGTCCGGGCGGTCGAGCACCTCGGGGAAGTGCTCCAGCAGGGGAGCCCAGGCGGCGAAGTAGAACGGCAGGAAGGTGGTGCGCACGAAGGCCGGTGTCACCGGGATCTTCTTGTGCGCGCCCGTACTGCCGCTGCTGGTGAACCACACCGCGGGCGGATCGGCGCTCAGCACGTCCGCCTCGCCCGCCGCGGCCCGTTCGATCCAGGGCGCCAGGTCGGCGTAGGCGTGGATCGGGACGGCCTTGCGGAAGTCGTCGAGCGAGCGGATCCGCCGGAAACCGTGGGCGGTGCCGAAGCGGGTGCCGGCGTTGAGGTCGAGCAGGTCCCGGAGCACCTTGCGCTGGTGGGCGGCCGGGTCGGCGAGGGCGTCGCGCAGCCGGGCCCGTTCGGCGAAGACCCGTGCGCGGTAGCGGGCGTTGCGGTCGTGGAAGGCGGTGGGGTCAGGCGCGGACATCGGCGAGTGCCTCCTTGATCCGGTGGGCGGTGACCGACGGGTCGCCGATCGCGGGAAGGCGCCGCAGCGGCAGGTGGCGGACCTCCTCGCGCATCAGCCTGCGCAGGTCGCTCTGGTAGTCCTCGAAGGCGGGCCGGACCGGGGAGGCACCGTAGAACTCCAGCGCGTTGAGGCCGGCGCCGCGGCCGCAGCGCTCCCAGGCCGTGGCGGGCGGCACGTCCAGCTCGATGACGCGGTGCGGCTGCGGGTAGGAGCGCCACCAGGCGAACAGCGGGCTCTCCTGGGCGCCGGCCAGCCGGCACTTGGCGAGGAACTTGTAGTAATAGGAGTCCATGATCACCGGTCGCCCGGGATCGCAGCGGCGCAGCTGGTCGCGCAGGTGCACCACCGCCGCGTGGAACAGCGCGGCCAGGAAGTCCGGGGTGTAGTCGCCCCCGACGTGCGGCAGCAGCCCCCCGGCGAGCCGGCGCAGCTGGCCGACCTGGAGGTGCCGCGGGCCGAGGAACCCCTCGTCGGTCGACAGCACCTGCACCGCGGGATCCGCCGCCGCCAGGGCGCCGAGGACGGTCGACTTGCCGGCGAAGTCACCGCCGATGAGGACGGTGAAGTCCGGCGGCCCCGGCGGCTCCGCGGGCCCCTGCGGCCCGGTCCGGTCAGGGCGGGGGTGTGCGCCCCG
The DNA here is from genome assembly GCF_044333485.1 of Streptomyces sp. NPDC020983. Taxonomy (NCBI): domain Bacteria; kingdom Bacillati; phylum Actinomycetota; class Actinomycetes; order Kitasatosporales; family Streptomycetaceae; genus Streptomyces; species Streptomyces sp. NPDC020983. Next base: position 247,475 of record NZ_JBIRRA010000005.1, read on the forward strand.
CCGTGGACCGGTGCTCCTGCAGCTTTCCTGAATGCCCGTCATGGCTCAGCTCCAAGGCTCGCATCACGTCCTCGGCGACCTGGTCCGGTTCCAGGCCGTCGGTGTCGATCACCACCCGGGCCACCGCGGTGTACAGGGGGCGCCGCAGGTCCGCCAGCGCGCGCCACCGGCCGAGCGGGTCGTCCGCCAGCAGCGGCCGGGCGCCGCCGCGCCGCAACCGGCCGAGGGCGGTCCCGGGCCCCATCGACAGGAACGCCACCGGCCGGCCGGCCAGCCTCGCGCGGGTCCGCGCGCGCAGCACCGCCCCGCCGCCGAGCGAGAGCACCCCCGGGTGCTCGGCGAGGGCGGCGGCCACCGCGCGCTCCTCCACCTCCCGCAGGTACTCCTCGCCCTCGCCGGCGAAGATCTCCGCGACCGGGCGGCCCTCGGCGGCCGCGACGTCCGCGTCGGTGTCGCGGCACGGCAGGCCGAGCCGCGCGGCAAGGAGCGCGCCGACGGTGGTCTTCCCGACCCCCGTCGGCCCCACCAGGACGACCCGCGGGCCGCCCATCAGCGCACCGCGAGACGTGCGAGGAAGGCCGCGGCGTTGCGCCGGGTCTCGGCGACGCTGTCGCCGCCGAACTTCTCCACCACGGCGTCCGCGAGCACCAGCGCGACGACCGCCTCGGCGACGATCCCGGCGGCCGGCACCGCGCAGACGTCGCTGCGCTGGTGGTGGGCCCGGGCGGCCTCACCGGTGGACACGTCCACGGTGGCCAGCGCGCGCGGGACGGTGGCGATCGGCTTCATCGCGGCGCGCACCCGCAGGGTCTCGCCGGTGGACACGCCGCCCTCGGTGCCTCCCGAGCGGCCGGACCTGCGCCGGATGCCGCCGGGGCCGGGCTCGATCTCGTCGTGGGCCAGGGAGCCGCGCACCCGGGCGAGACCGAAGCCGTCGCCGACCTCGACCCCCTTGATCGCCTGCACCCCCATCAGGGCGGCGGCCAGCCGGGCGTCCAGCCGCCGGTCCCAGTGGGTGTGCGAGCCCAGGCCCACCGGGACGCCGTAGGCCAGGACCTCCACCACGCCGCCCAGGGTGTCGCCGTCCTTGCGGGCCCGTTCGATCTCCTCGACCATCGCCGCGGAGGCGGCGGCGTCCAGGCACCGCACGGGGTCGGCGTCCAGCCGGTCCTGGTCGGCGGGCAGCGGGACGACGCCGTACGGGCTCTCCGCCCCGCCGAGCCCGACCACGTGCGAGACCAGCTCGACGCCGACGGTCTCCGCCAGGAAGGAGCGCGCGGCGGCGCCCAGCGCGACCCGGGCGGCGGTCTCGCGTGCCGAGGCGCGCTCCAGGACCGGGCGGGCCTCGGTGAAGCCGTACTTCTGCATGCCGGCCAGGTCGGCGTGGCCGGGCCGGGGGCGGGTCAGCGGGGCGTTGCGGGCCAGCCCGGCGAGGATCTGCGGGTCGACCGGATCGGCCGCCATGACCTGCTCCCACTTGGGCCACTCGGTGTTCCCGACCATGACGGCGACCGGCGAGCCGAGCGTCAGCCCGTGCCGTACCCCGCCGAGCAGGGTCACCGTGTCCTGCTCGAACGCCATCCGGGCGCCCCGGCCGTGACCGAGCCGGCGGCGGGCGAGGGCGGCGGTGACCATCTCCGTGGTCAGCGGGGTGCCCGCGGGCAGCCCCTCCAGCGTCGCGACCAGGGCCGGGCCGTGGGATTCGCCGGCGGTGAGCCAGCGCAGTCGGTTCATGCGGTGCTCCTCGGTCGCGCCCCGGCCCGCTCCCCGCCGCCCGCGGCACCGGGCGCGGGCCGGGCCGGGCCGCCGCGGTGCGGGTACATCTCGGCCACCAGGAAGGCCAGGTCCAGGGACTGGCTGTGGTTCAGGCGCGGGTCGCAGGCGGTCTCGTAGCGCCGGTGCAGGTCGCCGACGAAGACCTCGGCGCCACCGCCGACGCACTCCGTGACGTCGTCGCCGGTCAGCTCGACGTGGATGCCGCCGGGATGGGTGCCGAGCGCCCGGTGCACCTCGAAGAAGCCCCTGACCTCGTCGAGGACGTCGTCGAAGCTCCGGGTCTTGTGACCGGAGGGGGCCTCGTAGGTGTTGCCGTGCATGGGGTCGCTCACCCACGCCACGGTCAGGCCGGAGGCGGTGACCTTCTCCACCAGTTCGGGGAGCCGGTCGCGGATCCGCTTCGCGCCCATGCGGACGACGAAGGTCAGCCGGCCCGGCTCACGGTCCGGGTCGAGGCGCTCGGCGTACTGCAGCGCCTCGTCCACGGTCGTGGACGGGCCCAGCTTGACGGCGACCGGATTGCGGATCCGCGCGGCGAACGCGATGTGCGCGCCGTCCAGCTGCCGGGTCCGCTCGCCGATCCACAGCATGTGGCCCGAGACGTCGTACAGCTCGCCGGTACGCGAGTCCACCCGGGTCAGCGCGCGCTCGTAGTCCAGCAGCAGCGCCTCGTGGGAGGCGAAGAACTCGACCTTGTCGAACTCCTCCGGGCTCGCCCCGCACGCGTGGATGAAGCTCAGTGCGCTGTCGATCTCGCGGGCCAGCCGCTCGTAGCGCTCCCCGGAGGGGGAGGACGCCACGAAGTCCCGGTTCCAGGCGTGCACCTGGCGCAGGTCGGCGAAGCCGCCGGTGGACAGGGCGCGTACGAGGTTGAGCGTCGCCGCCGAGGAGTGGTACATGCGCCGCAGCCGGGCGGGGTCGGGCGTACGGGACCGGCCGGTGAAGGCGAGCCCGTTGACGGCGTCGCCGCGGTAGCTCGGCAGCGTCACCCCGTCGCGCGTCTCGTACGCGCTGGAGCGCGGTTTGGCGTACTGCCCGGCGATCCGGCCGACCTTCACCACCGGTACCCGTGCCGCGTACGTCAGCACGGCGCTCATCTGGAGCAGCGTCTTGAGCTTGTTGCGGATCTGGTCGGCGGACACCGCCGCGAAGGTCTCCGCGCAGTCGCCGCCCTGGAGGAGGAAGGCCTCCCCGCGGGCGACGGCCGCCATGCGCTCGCGCAGCCGGTCGCACTCCCCGGCGAAGACGAGCGGCGGACAGGCCTCCAGGTCGGCGACCACCTCGCGCAGGGCCTGCGGGTCGGGGTAGTCGGGCTGCTGCGCCGCGGGCAGGCCGCGCCGGGCGGGCAGCGCCGGCACCGGGCCCTCCGGGTTCGCTTGCATGACGGGTTCTCCTGGGGCGCGGGAAGAGGACCGGGGTCGGCCGGCGGTCCGGGGGACGCCCTGGGCACGTCTCCCCGGGCCGGGCCTGGCGGGTACGGCTGCCGCACCCGCGGTGGCGCACTGGTCAGGGGGCATGGGGGGACGCTCCCGCGGCAGCCGTCTGCGGGGTGCGGCGGGCGCCGGAGAGCCCGAGCCCGTGGTGGATGCCGAGGGTCGCCTCGGGCCGGTTGAGGGTGATGAAGTGCAGTCCCGGGGCGCCCTGGTCCAGCAGCCGCGCGGCCAGGGCGGTCGCGTGGGCGACCCCGATACGGTGCCCCTCGGCCGCGTCGTCGCCCGCGTCCTCCAGGCGGCGGGCCAGGTCCCCGGGGAAGGCCGCGCCGCTCAGCTCGGCGAAGCGCGCGATCTGCCGGTAGCGGGTGGCGGGCATGATCGCGGGGATGACGGGGACGGTGCAGCCGGCCGCGTCGAGCCGGTCGCGGAGTCTGAAGTAGTCCTCGGCGTCGAAGAACATCTGCGTGACGGCGAAGTCGGCTCCCGCCCGCACCTTGGCCGCGAAGTGCCGGATGTCCTCCTCCCAGTCGCGCGAGCGCGGGTGCCGTTCGGGGAAGGCCGCCACCCCGATGCCGAAGTCGCCCGACTCCCGTACCAGGCGGACCAGTTCGGCGGCGTGGCGGACGCCCTCGGGGTGCGCGGTCCAGGGGCCCTGCGGGTCGGACGGCGGGTCGCCGCGCACCACGAGGAGGTCGAGCACCCCCGCCTGCGCGTACTGCCCGACGACCCGGCGCAGCTCCGCGACCGAGTGCCCCACCGCGGTGAGGTGGCCCAGGACCGGGAGCGTCGTCTCCTGCGCCAGCCGCTCGGCGAGTGCGAGGGTGCGGTCCCGCGAACTGCCGCCGGCCCCGTAGGTGACGGAGACGAACGCCGGGCGCAGCGCCTCCAGCGCACGGACGGTGCGCCACAGCGCGGTGGCGCCCTGCGGGGTCCCCGGCGGGAAGACCTCGAACGAGAGGACCGGGCCGCGGCCGGCCAGCGCACGGCGCACCCCGCCCGGGGGCCGGCGGCCGGCCGTCATGTGCGCACCCCGACCCGGCCGAGGCAGGCCGCCAGCTCCTCGGCGCACCGCGGACCGTAGACGTCACCGCACTGCGCCAGCAGCTCGCCGGTGCGCACCCGGTACTCCTGCGACCCGACGGAGCGCAGCACGGCCGCGGCCACCGCGCAGCCGAGCTGGGCGGCCCGCAGCGGCCCGGCCCCCCAGGCGACGGCGGCCAGGAAGCCGGCGCGGAAACCGTCGCCGACCCCGGTGGGATCGGCCGGCCGCGCGACGGGCACCGCCCTGATCTCGGCGGGCGGCTCGCCCCGCCGCCGGATGCGGCAGCCCTTCCCGCCCAGCGTCGTGACCCAGACGCCGACCCGGTCGAGGACGTCCGCGGCCGACCACCCGGTCTTGTGCAGCAGCAGGGTGCTCTCGTACTCGTTGGTGAAGAGGTACTCCGCCCCGGAGACCAGCTCCTGGACGGCCTCGGCGGTGAGCCGGGCGAGCTGCTGCGAGGGGTCGGCCGCGAAGGGCAGACCGGCCGCCCGGCAGTCCTGCGTGTGCCGGATCATCGCCTCCGGGTCGTTCGCCCCGATCAGCACCAGGTCCACCCCGGCGGCCGAGGCGAGGGCCCGCAGGTCGATCACGGCCGCCTCGCTCATCGCACCGGCGTAGAAGGTGGCGATCTGGTTGCCGGCCTCGTCGGTCGTGCACATGAACCGCGCGGTGTGGCGGGTCGCCGACACGTGGACGGCGCTGATGTCCACGCCGTGCCCGGCGAGCCGGGCCCCGTAGTCCGCGAAGTCGGCTCCCGCCGCACCGACGAGGAGCGGGGCGAGCCCCAGCTGCCCGAGGCCGAAGGCGATGTTGGCGGCGACGCCCCCGTGCCGGACGTGCAGCTCGTCGGCCAGGAAGGACAGGGACACGTGGTCCAGCTCCTCCGGTACGAGCTGGTCGGTGAACCGGCCCGGGAAGTGCGTCAGATGGTCCGTGGCGATCGAACCGGTGACCGCTATGCGCATCTCAACCTCCGGTTGCCGTCTGCGGTGCCCGCGCCGTGCCGGGCCGGCGGGTCACAGGACCACCCGCACCCCGTAGCGGCGCATCCAGCCGTCGAGCTGGAGAGCCCGCGGGAGGACGGGGGGCGGGGTGAACGCGCCGTTGAACCAGTCCTTGTTGTCGACCATGGCGCGCAGGGCCCCGGCGTCCAGCAGGTCCATGGCGGGCGAGCCGGGGTCGCCGATCATCGCCGACACCGCCTCGCGCACCGAGTCGAGGTACGCCGAGCTCTTCCCTACGGGGAAGCCGCTCTTGGGCCGGTGCACGACCTCGGCGGGCAGCAGGTCCTCCACCGCGCTGCGCAGCAGGCCCTTCTCCTGGCCGCCCAGCCGCTTGACCTCCCAGGGCACGTTCCACACGTAGTCCACCAGGCGGTGGTCGCAGAACGGGACCCGGACCTCCAGCCCGTTGGCCATGCTCATCCGGTCCTTGCGGTCGAGCAGGAAGGGCAGGAAGCGGGTCTGCTGGAGGTAGTACACCTCCCGCATGCGCCGGTCCGTCCCCGTCTCGCCCTCCAGCCGGGGCACTTCCGCCAGCGCCTCCCGGTAGCGGTTGTCGAGGCGCTCGTGCAGGTCCAGGCTCTGCCGCAGCTGCGCGGACAGCACCGCGTTGCGGTCCTGGACGCCGGCCGACCAGGGGAAGCCGTCCGTCGGCTGCCGGGCCTCGCCGGCGAACCACGGGTAGCCGCCGAAGGCGTCGTCGGCGCCCTCCCCGGACAGCGCCACCGTCAGATGCCGGCGGACGTCGCGGAAGAGCAGGTACAGCGACGCGTCGAGGTCCCCGACGCCGGGGACGTCGCGGGCCGCCAGCGTGGTCCCGGACACGCCGAGCAGCGAGGCGGGCTCCACGAGCACCTCGGTGTGCTTGGTGCCCAGGTGCCCCACCACCGCCTGGACGAACGGCGCGTCCCGGGAGACGTGCAGCGCGTCCGCGGTGAACTCCTCCTCGCTGCCGGCGAAGTCGACGGAGTAGGTGGCCAGCGGCTCCGCGCCCGCCGCGGCGAGGGCGCCGGCGCCCAGCGCGGTGATGGCGCTGGAGTCGATGCCGCCGGACAGCAGGGCGCCCAGCGGCACGTCGGCCTCGGTCTGCTCGGCGACGGCCCGGCCCAGCAGCTCCCGCACCCGGGCGACGGTGGTCGGTACGTCGTCCTCGTGCGGGGCGCTGCGCAGCTGCCAGTAGCGGTGCACCCGGGTGCCGCCGGCCTCGAAGGCCAGCAGGTGGCCGGGCCGGACCTCGCGCATGCTGCTGAAGACCGCGTCCCCGGGGCGCTTGGCGGCCACCGTGAACACGTCCACCAGTCCCTCGGCGTCGACCTCGGCCGCGACCAGCCCGCTGGCGAGCAGCGCCTTCGGCTCGGAGCCGAAGACCACCCCGGTGGCGTGCTCGGCGTAGTAGAGGGGTTTGATGCCCAGCGGGTCGCGGGCCAGCAGCAGCTTCTGCCGGGCGACGTCCCACAGGGCGAAGGCGAACATCCCGGCGAACCGGGTGACGGCGTCCTCCCCCCACGCGTCGTAGGCGGCCAGCAGCACCTCGGTGTCCGTGCCGGTCCGGAAGCGGTGGCCGCGCGCGGCCAGCTCGCCGCGCAGCTGCCGGAAGTTGTGGATCTCACCGCTGAAGGTGACGACCGCCGTCTCCCGTCCGTCGTCCGGGCTGTACGCCGGCATCGGCTGCTGCCCGTGCTCGACGTCGATCACCGCGAGCCGGCGGTGGCCCAGCCCGATGCGTGCGGAGGTCCACGCGCCCGCGCCGTCGGGGCCGCGCAGCGCGAGGGTCTCGGTCATCCGGGAGAGCACGCCGGCCTGGCCGGACACGTCGCGCTCCCAGTCCAGCCAGCCTGTGATGCCGCACATGTCGAAGGCTCCTTAACGCGGGGATGCGGGGGCCAGGTCGGCCAGGGTGGTCTCCACGACGCCGCGGATCGGCGCGGGCAGCCGGTCCCAGTTGCGCGCGTCGTTCAGGTCGAGGACGCGGGACAGCTTCCACCCCAGGTACTGGCCCAGGGAGGCCAGCGGAGGCAGCTTCTCCACCGCGCGCAGCACCAGGTCGTAACCGGGGAAGAGGGCGCCCAGGCGCTCCGCCGTGCCGCGCGACCAGTCCTCGTCGACGTCCGTGTCGGTGGTCGCCAGGCACACGATCGCGTCGCCGCGGATCACCAGCATGTAGTTGAGCACGGTGGGCCCGCTGTGCTCGGCGGGCCACAGGGCGGCCTCGAAGTCGTTCTGCCGGATGCCGTTGCCCTCCAGGACGATGAGGTCCTGGGAGCGGCCCAGCGTGCGCAGCAGCGGGGTGGCCACCCCGCACGGGCACGGCGTGCCCGGGATCTCCACCAGGTCGCCCGTGCGGTAGCGCAGCAGCGGCCGGGCCGGCATGTCGAGGCTGGTGACGACGAGTTCGCCGCGGTCGGCGCTGCCGTCGATCCGCCGTGTCCCGGAGTCGTCGGTGAGCTCCAGCAGGTAGCTCTGCGTCTGGAGGTGGAGGTTGTTGCGTTCGCAGGTGACCGCGGTCGTGCCGGTCTCCGACGACCCGTAGGACGCGACGTAGGCGGTGGCGCCGGTGAGCCGTTCCAGGTGCCGGACGAAGCCCGGGCCGGTCTGCTCCGCCATCAGCAGGAGCTTGTCGAAGGCCGGGACCGGCTCGTCGTTGCGGTAGGCGAACTGGATCATCTCCAGCAGCCGCGACGGCGGGCCGACGAAAACGTTGACGGAGAGCTCGCGGGTCAGCCGCAGGACGCGGGTGTAGTCGCCCGTGATGTTGTCCACCCACGGCCGCATCGACATGACCTGGAGGTATTCCAGGACCTTCTCGAACTGGTAGGCCGCGGGCGCGAAGGGCGCGTTGATCAGGATCAGGGCGCGGTCGGCGCGGTCCAGGACGCGCGCCCACTGCTCCCCGATGTTGATGGTGTTCACGATCAGGTCGTCCAGCGACTTCGGTGCCGCGACCGGGTTGCCCGTCGTCCCGGACGACTCGTAGTAGTGCAGGAAGTCCGACAGCTCCCGGGTGAAGGCCTGGTGCCCGGCGGAGCTGAGGCTGGTCTTGGGCAGGAACGGAAGCTGCGGGAGGAGTTCCGCGACGACCGTCGCCGGGTCCGCCGCCCGCGCCTTCCTGGCCGCTTCGGCGAGGGGCGCGCGGTCGTACAGCCCGGACTGGAGGGCGGCCTCCAGGGTGGCGGTGAACTTCTCCCCCAGGGCGGCGGGGTCGGCCGTCCCCGCGTGGCTGGCGCGGACGAGTTCCGCGTGGGAGGTGGCAGTGCCGAGGAGAGCCTGCCCGGATCGGGTGTCACGCAGCAGCAGCATCGGAATCCTTGTCAGGGGAGAAACCGGCGGCGCGAGCCAGCTCGCCGTTGAAGATCAGTTCGCTGACGGCGGTGATGTCCGGCTCCATGCGGCGGTCGCCGTCCGCGAACGGCGCATGGGCCCGGATGAGCGCGTGGACGCGCTGGACGGACGGGGCGGCCCGGGAGAGTCCCCGCAGCTCGACGGCCTGGGCCCCGGCCAGCAGCGCGATCGCCGCCACCTCGCCCGTCAGCTCGTTGACCGTGCGGGCGTCACGGGCGGCGATCGTGCCCATGCTCACCTTGTCCTGGTTGTGCGCTTCGGTGGAGCGGGAGAAGACGCTCGCGGGGGACGAGGTCTTGAGCGCCTCGGCGGTCAGCGCGGAGGCGGCGATCTGCATGCCCTTGAAGCCGTGGTGCAGGCCGGCCTCGGCGGCCGCCGAGGGCGGGACGAGGTTGGCCGGCAGCCCGGCGCTGAACTTCGGGTCGACCAGCAGGGCCAGCTGGCGGTCCAGCAGGTCGGCCACGCTTGCCGTGGCGACCTTGAGGCTGTCCATGGCCTGGCCGACGTGCCCGGCGTAGAAGTTGCCGCCGTGGTGCACCCGCTGCTCGTCGGCGGAGAAGAGCGGGTTGTCGGTCGACGCGTTGATCTCGGTGGTGAGCCACTGCTCGACCCAGCTCAGGGTGTCGCGCAGCACTCCGACGACGTGCGGCGCGCACCGGACCGAGTAGTGGTCCTGGATCCGGTGGTCGAGCCGGCGGTAGTCCTCGTGCAGCGGTTCGGTGCTGTCGAGGATCGCCTCGTAGGTCGTGGACAGGCCCGAGCCCGCGGCCAGCCGGCGCAGGTGCGCGGCGGACGTCCGCTGACCGGGGTGCGGCTTGGCGTCGTGGACGAACGCCGCGTAGTGCGAGGTGTTGCCGAGCAGCGCCTCGACGGCGAAGGCGGTGGCGATCTCCGCCGCCCGGGCCAGGCAGGCGGCGTCGTGGGCGGCGATCGCCGCGAAGGCCGCAGTGAAGGACGTGCCGTTGATGAGCGCCAGCCCCTCCTTGGCCTCCAGGGACACCGGCGTGATGCCGGCCTCCCGCTGGGCCACCGCGGCCGGCACGGACTTCTTGCCGAAGCGCACCTCGCCGTCGCCGAGCAGCACGGACGCGATGTAGCACAGCGGCACGAGGTCCCCGCTGGCTCCGAGCGACCCGCGCTCGGGGACGCGCGGGAGGATGTCGGCGTTCAGGTGCTCCAGGAGTTTGCCGATGACCTCGGGGCGGATGCCGGAGTTCCCGCGGGCCAGCGCGTTGGCCCGGATGAGCAGGGTCGCGCGGACCACGTCGGGCGCGGTGTCGGGACCGGTGCCGTTGAGGTGGTAGCGGATCAGGTTGCGCTGGAGCCGGGCGGCCCGCTCGGGGCTGACCTGGCTGGTGACGCTGTCTCCGAAACCGGTGGTCACACCGTAGATCGGCTTGCGTTCGGCGATGAGGGAGTCGCGCAGGCGGACGCTCCGCCGCGCCGCGGCGACCGCCCCGGGACTCAGCGCCGCCGTGACGGCCTTGCCCTCCCGCGGTGGGCGGGCCAGCCGCAGCACGTCACGGAGAGTGAGGGACCGGCCGTCCAGCTCGACTGACGCGCCATCGGGCTGCGCGGACTTCGGGCCATCCCCGGACCCGCTTCGATTCATCATGCCGGTAATCGTCAGCGAGATGCCGCGGCCTGCGCTTCGTCCGCCCGGCCAGTCCGCCCCTGGTCCAAGGGCCAGGGGCGGGCCCCGGATCCCCTTGACATGTCAGCATTTCGGCCGGGATGCGGCGCTTTGGAGGCCGAGGAATCATTGTGAACTCTATAATAAATTCATTGTGTCGCAGATTGTTTGCGGGTTAGCATCTGGCGGTCATTGAGGGAGAAGGCCCGCTGCTGCGCTTCGCCACCGGCGGGTGATCCCCGTGAGGTCGTTACAGGGGGCAACAATGATCGATTTCGCGAACGGTCTTGAAGAACCCATCTGCGTCGTCGCCCCTCGGGGGACGTCGATCCTGGCCGCCGGTATAGCCGCGGCGCTCCGCTCCGTTTCCAGCGTGAAGGTCGTGGGGCCGGCCCAGTTACGGGAGGACGGCCCGGACGGCGGCGCACAGCGGGGGCGCGTCCTCCTCGTGGCGGACGATCCGGCGTCCTCGCCCTCCGAGGTCATCACCAGGAGCCTCGCGGCGGCCGGGGAGCCGAGTCGCCGCTGGCTGAGCGGACTGGCCATGGTGATGCAGGGCGCCTGCGCCCAGCGCATCGTGGAGTACCTCCAGCTCGGGGCGCGCGTCTTCGTGTGCCATGACGCACCGCTCGCCGATCTCCTGGGCGCGGTGCAGGCGGCCGATCGCGGCGAGGTCTTCCTGCCGCACGGAATCGCCGTGCAGATCATCGACAGCGTGCTGCCGCACTTGCCGTTCTTCAGCCCCGGCACTCCCGCGCCGGTCGACAAGCTCACCGGCCGCGAGCGGGAAATCTACTCCCACATGGTCGCCGGCCAGTCGAACGCGGAAATCGCCCTGGCCTGCTATCTGAGCCAGAAGACCGTGAAATTCCACGTCTCCAACATTCTGCGCAAACTCGGGGTCAGGACCCGGCTGCAGGCCGTCGCGCAGGTCCGCCGGCCGGGGTGCGTGGAAGGGCCGGCCGGGCGCGTGCTCGACCTGGCGTGACGGGACCGCGGTCCGGCCGCACGGCCCGGGGCGCGCTGATCGGTTGCCCGGCCGTGCGCCCGTATGGTTCGATGCTTAGCGAACGTTGGAATATGGACTCCTAGACCCGGAGCGCTCCATGACCACGGCTCCACGTACACGGACCACCCGCTCCCGGCTCCCCTCCCTCACCGGGCTGCGCTTCGTCGCGGTGCTCTTCGTCTTCGCGTTCCACGCCTCCCTGGAGGCTCCGTTTTCCCGTACCGGCGCCAACCGGCGGTACGCGGACGTCGTCGCGAACGCCGGCTGGCTGGGCGTCAGCTTCTTCTTCGTGCTGAGCGGCTTCGTCCTCACCTGGTCGGCCCGCCCCCGTGACACCGCGACAGGGTTCTGGCGGCGCCGGGCGGCCAAGATCTACCCCCTGCACATCCTCACCTGGGGCGCCGCCCTCGCCCTCCTGGCCTGGGCCGGCACCGCCGCCACGCCGCACCAGGCGCTACCCAACCTGCTCCTGATCCACGCGTGGTTCCCCACCCGCCCGGTCTTCTCCAGCCTCAACGACGTGACCTGGTCGCTGTCCTGCGAGGTGTTCTTCTACTTCGGCTTCCCGCTGATCCTGCGCGGGGTGCGGCGGATCCGCGCCGGGCACCTGTGGATGTGGGCGGCCGCCACGGCCCTCCTGGTCCCCCTGCTGCCGCTCGTCTCCGAACTGCTCCCGCAGTCGCCGGCGCTGCCGTTCGGCTCCGGCTCGGTGTGGCAGTTCTGGTTCGTCTACGTCCTGCCGGCCAGCCGCCTCCCGGAATTCTGCCTGGGCATCCTCCTGGCCCAGCTGCTGCTGTCCGGGCGGCGCGTCCCGATCGGGGTGCTCCCGGCCGCCGCGCTCGTCCTGGGCGGGTACGCGGTGTCCCTGCAACTGCCGTTCCTGTACGGCCTGACCAGTGTGACCGTGCTGCCCGTCGGGCTGCTCATCGCCGCGGTCGCGCAGCGCGACACCAGCGGGGCGTCCTCGGTCCTCGCCACCCCCACCGCCGTCCGGCTGGGCGAGTGGTCCTTCGCCTTCTACATGGTGCACCGGCTGCTGCTGGTGTTCGGGCACCGGTGGACCGGCGCCGGGCGGACCTGGTCGACGCCCTCGGCGATCGGCATGCTGGCCGCGGCCTTCGCCCTGTCCCTGCTGCTGTCGGGGGCGCTGCACGTGGCCGTCGAACGCCCCGCCGTGCGGTACCTCGGCGGGAAGCGGGCCGCCCCCGCCGCCGTGCCGGAGCCGGAACCGGCGGCACCGCCGGCGGTGCCGTCCTCCGCGGCCCCCGGACCCTCTCCCTCACCCACCGCCTGAAAGGTGGTCGACAGCATGTCCGACGACGCGCTCCTGCCGTACCCGCTCCCGCTCGGACCCCTGAGCGAACCTCCGCAGGAGTACTCCGAACTGCGCGCCCAGTGCCCGGTGACCCGGGTCCGGCTGCCCAGCGGCAGCACCGCACTCATGGTGACCGGCTACGACGAGGTCGAGGCCGCGATGTCCGACCGGCGGCTGTCCCGGGCGGCGCTGCGCGAGCCGGGAGCCGTCCGCACGGTCGCGGGCGAGGACTTCTCCGACAACCCCTACAACCTGCTGAACATGGAAGGGCCCGACCACACCCGGCTGCGCCGGCTCATCTCCCCGGCCTTCACGCCCCGCAAGGCGGAGCGGTGGCGGCCCAGGATCGAGGAGATCGCCCACGAGCTGATCGACCGTCTGGAGGCGGGCCCCCGGCCGGCCGACCTGCACCACGACTTCGCGGCCGTGCTGCCGGTATGGGTGATCTGCGAGATGGTCGGGGCGCCGGTCGAGGACCGCGCCCGGCTCCAGGAGTGGACGGACCGCCTGGTCAGCATCACCGCGCACACCCCGGAGGAGCGCCTCGCGGCGCGCGAGGAGTCCGCCGCCTACGTGGCGGGCCTGATCGCCCGGCACCGCGAGAACCCCGGCAACGACCTGCTCAGCACGCTCATCGCCGCACGCGACGACGACGACCGGCTGGACGAGCGGGAGATGGTCTGGCTCGGCATCAACCTGCTGGTCGCCGGCCACGACACCACGGTCAGCGCCATCTCCCGCAGCCTCTTCCAGCTGCTCCGCCACCCCGACCAGTGGCGCCTGCTCACCGAGAAGCCCGACCTGGTGCCCGCGGCCACCGAGGAACTCCTGCGCTACGCCCCGCCGTCGGAGATCGGCTTCATGCGGATCGCCACCGAGGACGTGGACCTGGCCGGCACGCACATAGCCAGGGGCGAGGGCGTCATCCCGGTGATGCACGCCGCGGGCCGGGACGTCCGGCGCGTCTCCGACCCGGAGACCCTGGACCTGACGCGCAGCGACACCGCCCACCTCGCCTTCGGCCACGGCCACCACTACTGCCCGGGTGCCGGTGTCGCGCGGGTGGAGCTGCAGACGGCCTTCGGCGTCCTCGCGCAGCGGCTCCCCTCGCTGCGCCTGGCGGTGCCGGCCGAGGAGGTGGAGTGGCTGGGCGGGCTGCTGACGCTCCGTCCGAGGGCCATGCCTGTGGTGTGGTGACGCGCTCCCACCCGCCGCCCACCGGGGCGGGGCCGCCGCCGGCCCGCGGCGACCCCGCCCCGCGGCCTCCTGTCCGGCCCCGCCCCGCGCAGCGAAGCTCACAGGATCAGGGGAGCGCACCGGGTCGCGGAGGCGGTAAGGTGCAAGAAATAGAGAAGAAAAACATTCTTGGCACCGCCTATCCTGTCAGCAGGAAGAGCCGCCCGAGGGAATCCAGATGAGCAACCCGCCGAAAATCCGCCGTGCCTCGCCGAGCAGGGTCGTGGGCGACATCAAGCGCGAGCAGTATTTCGCCAAACTCGCCCTGGACCGGCCGGACGTCGGCCTGTGCCGGGCTACGACACTGGTGGCGAAGTCCATCGACGCCGATCTGACCGGCTACGAGATCTCGGCGGCCCAGCACCTGGTGCTGAAGATGCTGAGCGATGTCGGCCCGTGCTCGCAGCAGGAGCTGAGCGAGCAGCTGCGGATCGACCGCAGCGTGATGGTCGGCTGCATCGACGGGCTGGAGGACTCGGGATTCGTGCGCCGGGAAAGGCATCCGAAGGACCGCCGGGCCAACGTCATCGTGCCCACGCCCGACGGTTTCGCCGCGCTGGCGGATGTCGAGAACGGGGTGCCCGGTTTTCTCGACCGCGCCTTCCAGGCCCTCACGCCCGCGGAGCGCAGGACCCTGGCCCGGCTGATGATCAAGATCCTCGACGTGGCGTGAGCCGCCGCCGGGTCCGCCCCGCGGCCCGGCCGCGTCACACGGGGGCCAGCGCCCGCAGCGCCCGCAGCATGCCGTCGGGACCCGCCCCGAACTCGGGGGAGGGGAGGACGGCGAGCAGCGGTGTCACCACGCCCGCCTCGACGTAGCCCGCCACCTGCGCACGGCACTCCTCCGGGCTGCCGTGCACGAGCAGCGCGTCGACCAGCTCGTCCGGCACCGCCGCCGCGGCCCCCGCGAAGTCGCCGCCGCGCCAGGCCCGGTGGCTGGCCGCGAGGGCGTCCCCGCGGCCGAGCCAGTCGTGGAAGGCGGAGTACGTACGGGCGTTGAGGATCCCGCCGAGCATGGCCCGGCCCTGGGCCCGGGCGAAGCCGCGGTCCCTGGTGGGGCAGACGAAGATCCGCGCCACCACCTCCTTGCCCTTGCCCTCGGGCCCCATCGCCTCGACGACCCGTGGAACGTCCTGCACGGTCAGGAAGTTGATGATGAGCCCGTCGGCCTCCCGGCCCGCGAGCCGGAGCATCTGCGGACGCAGCGCGCCGACCATGACCGGCGGCGCCGGCCGGGGCACGGACGCGAGCCGGAAGCCCTCGATCGTGAACGAGTCGTAGACGCCCGCGACGAACTCGCCGGCCAGCGCGGACCGCAGGAAGCGCACGGTGTCCCGGACCCGGCGGTAGGGGTGCTCGAAGGGGATCCCGTTGATGCGCGTCACGAACGGCGGTCCTGACGACCCCACCCCGACCACCACCCGGCCCGGCGCGGCCTCGGCGAGCGTGGCGGCGGTCATCGCCAGCAGCGCCGGCCCGCGGGTCTGCACGGGGACGACCGCCGTCCCCACCCGCAGGGACGGCGCCCACGCCGCGGCCAGGGCGAGCGGGGTGAAGCCGTCGTGGCCCGCGGCCTCGCCCGTCCAGGCGTCGGTGTAGCCGAGGTCGGGCAGCTGCTCGACGACGCGCCGGTGCGCGGACAGGGGCACCGTCCGCAGCGGGATCGTCACTCCGTACCGGTCCACTGGATCTCTCCCTCGGGCAGGTTGGGGCGGGTTCTGACACGAGCGGGCAGGGGGCTCCCGGCCGGGTGGATCAGCCGGAAGGGGTCGGCTCCCGCCGCAGGGCGACCTCCAGCAGGCCCGGGAAGCGGGCCTCCAGGTCCTCGCGGCGCAGCGACATCAGGCGATGGGTCCCCTCGATACGGGTGTGCGTGACCCCGGAGTCCCGCAGCACCTTGAGATGGTGCGAGAGCGTGGACTTCGACAGCGGGACGTCCAGGCCGCTGCAGGAGCGCTCGCCCACGCCGTCCAGACCGCGCACGATGGCCAGCCGCGTCGGATCGCTCAGCGCGTGGAAGACGTCGGTCAGCTGGATCTCGCTGCGGAGCGGGTGCTTGAGCGTGCGCACCTACCACCGGTCCCAGTGGGCCACCTCGGCCGCCGCGACGCGCGGTCCGGGCCGGAAGCCGGTGCCGATCGTGTACGCGAGCGGGATCAGCGCGGTCTGGACGACGGTGGCGTACGGGATGCCGAGCAGCTCGGCGGCCTCCTGCTCGTACTGCAGGTGCGGGGTCGTCCAGGCGGTGCCGAGCCCGCGCGACCGCGCCGCGAGCATGAACTGCCAGACCGCCGGGAAGATCGAGCCGTAGACGTTGGCGCGGCGCACCGGCCAGTCGAGGTCCTTGCGGTCCGCCACCCGGACGCAGGGCACGACCAGCACCGGCACCTCGTGCAGGTGCTCGAACAGATGGCGGGCGCTGTCCGCGATGCGCTCCCAGCCCGCGGAGTCGCCCCGGTTGACGTTCGTGCCCGCCACGGGCTCGCGCGGGCTGGTGAGGCCGGCCCGGTAGAGGTCGGCGAGCGCCGCCCGCTGCCGCGGGTCGGTCACGAACACGAAGTCCCAGTGCTGCCGGTTGCGTCCGGTCGGGGCCTGGACGGCCAGCGTGAGGCACTCCTCGATCACCTCGCGTCCCACCGGGCGCGTCAGGTCCAGCCGCTTGCGCACGGCCCGTGTGGTCGTGAGCAGCTCGTCGACGGACAGGTCAAGTGGACTCATGGCCCCGAGGCCCCTTTCGCGGTCGATGGTCATGTCAACTCGGCCCGAGGAAACCCTTGTTGTGCGAGCCGCCTTGTTCCTATAGTTCCATACGTTGCGAACTTGCGAACCATGGTACCGGGGATCACGAGGAGACAAGGTGCCTGAGCTCAAGATCGAAGTCGACCCCGCAGAGGTCGGCCTGGACGCAGGACGCCTGGAGCGTCTCGACCGCTACCTCGCCGCCTACGTCGACGACGGAAGGCTGCCCGGCTGGCAGATCGCGGTGACGCGCAGGGGCCGGGTGGCGCACCTCGCGCAGTACGGCCACCGCGACGTCGAGAACGGCCTCCCCAGTGAGGGGGACACCCTCTACCGGGCGTGGTCGATGACCAAGCCCGTCACCTCCGTCGCCGCGATGACACTGGTGGAGGACGGCACGATCGGTCTCCAGGACCCGGTCAGCCGGTACATACCCGCGTTCGAGGACGTCCGGATCTACCAGCGCGGACCGGCCTCCCGGCCGGTCACCACGCCCGTCGCCGGGCCCATCAGGATCCAGCACCTGCTCACCCACACCTCGGGCCTGACCTACGGCTTCCACGGCGCCCACCCGGTGGACGAGATCTACACCCGGAACGGCTACGAGTGGGCCACCCCGCCCGGTCTGTCGCTGGCGGAGTGCTGCGAGCAGTGGGCGTCCTTCCCGCTGCTCTTCGAGCCCGGAACGGCCTGGAACTACGGCGTGTCGAGCGACGTGCTCGGCCGCGTCGTCGAGGTCGCCTCCGGCAGCGGCCTCGACGACTTCTACGCCGCACGCGTCCTGGAACCCCTCGGGATGACCGACACCGCGTTCTTCGTCCCGCCGGAGAAGGCCGACCGGCTGGCCGCCTTCTACACCGCGGACCCCGCCACCGGACGCGCCGTCAGGGCCGACCACCTGGGGGCCGGCGCGCTGCACCGCCCCGCGTGCCTGTCCGGCAGCGCGGGCCTGGTCACCACGCTCGCCGACTACCACCGCTTCACCCAGATGCTCCTCGGCGGCGGCACGTTCGACGGCGCGAGGGTCCTCGGACCGCGCACCGTGCGGCACATGCTGCGCAACCACCTCCCCGGCGGCGCCGACCTGGCCTCCGTGGGGCGGCCGGTCTTCTCGGAGATGCCGACCTCGGGCGTCGGGTTCGGGCTCGGCTTCGCCGTGGTCGAGGACCCGGCCGCGGCCGGCGTCCCGGCGAGCCCGGGGGAGTACGCCTGGCACAGCGTGGCCGGGACGGTCTTCTGGGTGGATCCGGTGGAGGAGATCACCGTCCTGTTCTTCACCCAGCTCATGCCGTCCAGCGCCCATCCGCTGCACAGCCGCCTGCGGCAACTGGTCAACCAGGCCCTGGTGGACTGAGAGAGGGAGCAAATCGCCATGTGCGGTCCTGAAACGATCCTCGGGGCGGCGTCCCCGGAGCCGCCGAGCCGGCACACGCCCGTCACCGCCCAGCCGCCGGAGCAGGCACAGCGGTCGCAGCCCCGGCCGGAGGGCGCGGCCCCGGTCCACGTCCCCCGGGGCGTCCTGCGCGACCTCACGCACGTCCTGGGCGAGGACTGGCCGGTGTTCGACCTCTACGTGAAGCCGATGCGGATCACCCGGCTGGCCAACCTCTCGGAGCACGAGTACAACGCCTTCGAGCTGACGTTCAACGAGCACATCGGCACCCACATCGACGCGCCCGCGCACTTCGACGACGGCGGGCTGACGGTGGCGGAGATCCCGCCCGAGACCCTCGTCGCCCCGCTCGCGGTGGTACGGGTGCGCGAGCGCGCGGCGCGCGACAACGTCACCGAGCTGACCGTGGACGACCTGCTGCGCTGGGAGAGCCGCAACGGCCGCATCCCGGACAGGGCCGTGGTGGCGGTCGACAACGGCTGGTCCGAGCGGATCGGTGTCCCCGGGGCCTTCCTCAACTTCGACGAGAAGGAGGGCCACTACCGCTACCCCGGCATCTCCGTGGAGGCCGCGCACTTCCTCGTCACGGAGCGCTCCGTCGTCGGGGTCGGCACCGACACGCCGAGCCTGGAGCCCGGCACCCGCCCGGCCGACCCGTTCACCCACCGGGTGCTGCTCCCGGCGGGGAAGTACGGCATCGAGAACCTGGCGAACCTGGACACCGTCCCGGACGTGGGCGCGACGCTGGTCGTGGGAGCGCCCAAGCACGCCGGGGGAACGGGCGGTCCGGCGCGCGTCCTCGCGTTCGTATGAGTGCCTCCGCGGGCCGTCGGGCCCGAGTCGGAACCGATCTAGGAGAACGCACGTGACCTCATCATCGGGTACGTCAGCCTCCGTGCACCCGCCCCGGGAGCGCTGGGAGTGGAAGGAGGAGCGGTACAGGGACGGCGTGTTCAGCCATGCGGTGGGCACCGAGCGCGAGCGGCTGCGGCTGCTGGAGTCCGTACTGGACGAGCACACCCGCGAGAGCTTCCGGCGCCGCGGCCTGCGCGCGGGCCACCGCGTCCTGGAGGTCGGCGGCGGTGGCGGCTCGGTCGCCCGCTGGCTGGCCGAGCAGGGCGCCGAGGTGACCGTCACCGACCTCGACACCACCTACCTCGACGAGCTGGCCGGGCACGGCGTCCAGGTGCTGCGGCACGACGTGTACACCGAGGACTTCCCCGCGGGGAGCTTCGACTTCATCCACACCCGCTACGTCGTGATCCACCTGCCGGACCCGGAGAAGGCCGTGGCCCGGCTCGCGGGCTGGCTCAGGCCCGGGGGCGTGCTGCTGCTGGAGGAACCGGCCTTCTTCCCCATCCAGGACTCCCCGCACCCGGCCTACCGCACCGTCATGCGGGCCTTCCGGGACCATCTGGAGAGCGCCGTGGGCACGGACACCGAATGGGCCCGCACCCTTCCGGTGCCGCTGGAGGGCAAGGGGCTCAGCGGTATTGGCTACGACGCGCGCTTCCAGCGGATCGCCGGCGGCGACGCCGAGGCGGCGTGGTGGCAGCTGACGCTGGAGCAGACCCGGGAGGCGGCGGTCGCCGCGGGCCGGGCGACGGACGAGGACTTCGAGGCCGCCTACCGGGAGCTGAACGACCCCGGCTTCCACGACCTCTCGCTCGCCGTCTTCACCGCCTGGGGCACCAGGCAGGACTGACGGGCCGCCGGGGCGGTGCCTCCGGCCGCGGGCGCGCGGCAACCGCGCCCGGGGCCGGGGCGCCGCCCTGGCGTTTCCAGGCGCCGGGACGGCGGAAGACCGATCTCCCATCTGCTGTAAAACAGTTGGAAGAAAGATGATTTCACTGCTACGTTTATGACCCAATCATTGAGCTGCAGACCATGTCTGCCGCAACGGAACGGTGGGGATGATGACGGAGCGTCAATCACAGGCCTCGGTGCCGGTGCCGAGCACGGGCCGCAGCGGCAACCTGCTGCTCCTGGTGCTGTGCGCACAGCTCTTCCTGGACTCCATGGACGTCTCGCTGATGGGTGTCGCGCTGCCCAAGATGCAGCACTCGATGCATCTGGACGCCCAGCAGCTCCAGTGGGTCATCTCGGGCTACGCGGTCGCCTACGGCGGCTTCCTGCTCCTGGGCGGGCGGGCGGCCGACCTCTTCGGCCGGCGCCGCATGTTCTTCTGGGCCACCGCGGTCTTCGCCGTCGTCAGCCTCGTCGGCGGCCTGGTCTCCAGCG
The DNA here is from genome assembly GCF_044333485.1 of Streptomyces sp. NPDC020983. NCBI lineage: Bacteria > Bacillati > Actinomycetota > Actinomycetes > Kitasatosporales > Streptomycetaceae > Streptomyces > Streptomyces sp. NPDC020983. Next base: position 267,632 of record NZ_JBIRRA010000005.1, read on the forward strand.
GGTCGCTGCTGATCCTCACCCGCGTGGTCAAGGGCGTCGCCGCCGCGTTCATCGCCCCGGCCGCGCTGTCGATCATCACCACGACCTTCCGCGAGGGGCCCGAACGCAACCGGGCGATGGGCGTGTTCGGCCTGACCGGCGCCAGCGGCTACGCGGCGGGCCTGGTCTTCTCCGGGCTGCTCACGTCGGTCAGCTGGCGGCTCACCTTCTTCGTCCCGTTCGCGGTGGCCGCCCTCGTGCTCACGCTCGTGCGCGGCGTCGTCGCCCCCGACGAGTCCCGCCAGGGGGAGCGCCGCGGCTTCGACGTCGTCGGCGCCGTCACGGCGACCGCCGGACTGCTGCTGCTGGTGTTCGCCCTGACCCGTGCCTCCGACGCCGGCTGGGGCTCCGCGTCCACCGTGGGCGGCCTGGCCGTCGCGGTGGTGCTGCTCGCCGTCTTCGTCCTCATCGAGGGCCGCCGCAAGGACCCCCTCGTCGACCTCGCCATCTTCCGCTCGCGCACCCTGTCCACGGCCAACGTCGTGGGCGTCGTCTGGGCCTGCGCGACCATCGGCTGGCAGTTCGTCGCGCTGCTCTACCTCCAGGACGTGCTCGGCTACAGCGCGCTCCAGGCGGGCATGGCGATCGTGCCGATGGCCGCGTCGATCCTGGTCGCCGTCAACCTCGCGCCCCGGCTCATCCGCCGGGCCGGTCTGCGGGTGCCGGCCGTGATCGGCATGGTGCTCCAGGGCCTCGGCATCGTGCTGTTCCTGCGGGCCGGAGCCCACGCCTCGTACGCCGCCGCGCTGCTGCCCGCCCTGATCCTGCACGGCCTCGGCAACGGCACCAGCTTCCTCAGCTTCAACATCGCCGGTGTCGGTGGCGTACCGGACGAGAAGCAGGGCCTGGCGGCCTCGCTCATCCAGTCCGCCGTGCAGCTCGGCGGCGGCCTCGGTGTCGCGGTGGGCGCCGCGGTGCTGGCCGGCTCCAGCGGCTCCGGGGTGCAGAGCTACCACCACGCCTTCGTCGCCGTCAGCATCTTCTCGCTGGTCGGCGTGATCGCGTCCGCGGTGGGCCTCGGTGCGCCCAGGAGCGCCGCGGCGGACGGCAAGGGCGACACCGGGGCCCCGGCGGCCGAGCCGTCCGGCGCCGGGCTCCGGAGCGAGCACGCATGAGCGGGACGGCCGCGCCGGGCGTCGCCGCCGGACCGGTGGAGTGGCTCGCGCCCGACGACCCGGTGCTGTCCTGGGACGGGGTCGCGGAGCTGGAGCGCACCGCGGACGGCTGGCTGCCCCGGCGGATCCCCGGAGGACGGCTCGCCACCACGCTCTCCCAGAGCTTCGCGAGCTACGCGGCCATGCCCGCCGGCGTCCGGTTCGGCGTCCGCACCGACGCCGCCGAGGTGACCCTGCGGCTGAACGTGACCGCCGACAGCGCGCCCGTGGACGTCCGGGTCGACGGCGCCCTCGTGCGGCGGGCCGCCGTCTCCGGCGCGTGCGAGATCGTCGTCCCGCTCGCGCCGCCCGCCCGCGCCGCGGAGCCGGCGGAGGCCGGGTCCGCGGCGCACGACGTCGAGGTGTGGCTGCCGCACCTGGGCCACGTCCAGGTGGCGCAGGTCGGCTTCCGCGGGCACCGCGCGCTGCTGCCCGCGCAGCGGCCGGGCCCGCGCTGGGTGACCTACGGGAGCTCCCTCACCCACAGCATGTTCGCCGCCGGTCCGTCCGAGACCTGGGCCGCGCTGACCGCGGCCCGGCGCGGATGGCGGCTGCACAACCTCGGCTTCGCCGGCGAGGCGCACCTCGACCCGGTGGTCGCCCGGACGATCAGGGGCCTCCCCGCCGATCTGATCTCCGTCGAACTGGGCATCAACGTCTACCTGCGGGAGAGCTTCTCCCCCCGCAGCTGGGGCCCGGCGGTGTGCGGATTCGTCGAGACCGTCCGGGACGGGCACCCCGACCTGCCGCTCGCCGTCATCACCCCGCTGGCGTCGCCCACCCGCGAACGCATCCCCAACAAGGTCGGGCTGACGCTGGAGCAGGTGCGCGACGGGACGGTGGCCGCGGTCCGGGTGCTGGAAGCGCTCGGCGACCGGAACCTCCACGTCGTCGACGGCCTGTCCGTCGTCCCCGTCGACGAGGCCGGCGAGCACTTCGCCGACGGACTGCACCCGACGGCGGACGGCGAGCACGTCCTGGCCGCCCGGATCGGCCCGGCGCTGGAGGGCCTGCTGCGTCCGCCTGCGGCGCCCTGACACGGGCGCCGCAGGCCCGGTCCGGGGGGGGGGGGGGGGGGCCCCCCCCCGCCCCCCCCCCCCCCCCCCCCCCCCCCCCCCCCCCCCCGCGCCCCCCCCCCCCGGGGGCGCCCCAGGTAGTTGAGGT